>NZ_JBGNXB010000002.1:0-707321 GCF_041678305.1 Pantoea sp. WEP | reverse complement strand
TCGCCCGCTACGCCCGTACCTGCTTCGAAGCGTTTGATGGTCTGGTGAAATACTGGCTGACCTTCAATGAGATCAATATCCTGTTGCACAGCCCGTTCTCCGGTGCCGGTCTGGTGTTCGCGCCGGATGAACATCACGAACAGGTGAAATATCAGGCAGCGCATCATGAACTGGTCGCCAGCGCGCTGGTAACCAAAATCGCCCATGAGATCAATCCGCGGAATCAGATTGGCTGCATGCTGGCCGGCGGCAACTTTTATCCGTGGTCCTGCAAGCCGGAAGATGTGTGGGCCGCGTTACAGAAAGATCGCGAGAACTTATTCTTTATCGACGTTCAGGCGCGCGGCGCTTATCCCGCTTATGCCGCCCGGGTATTCCGCGAGAAAGGCGTGGAGATTGTCATGGCGGAAGGCGATAGCGAACTGCTGCGCCATACCGTCGATTTCATCTCCTTCAGCTATTACGCCTCACGCTGCGCATCGGCAGAGATGAATGAACAGAACAGCAGCGCCGCCAACGTGGTGAAGTCACTGACCAATCCGCATCTGGCGCGCAGCGCCTGGGGCTGGGGCATTGATCCCCTTGGCCTGCGCATCACCATGAATATGATGTACGACCGCTATCAGAAGCCGCTGTTTCTGGTGGAAAACGGTCTCGGCGCGCACGATGAAATCAATGCCAGCGGGGAAATTGCAGACGATTACCGCATCAGCTACCTGCAACAGCACATTCGCGCCATGGGTGAAGCAATTGCTGACGGCGTGCCGGTGATGGGCTACACCACCTGGGGCTGCATCGATCTGGTCGCGGCGTCGACCGGTGAAATGAGTAAACGCTACGGATTTGTCTATGTCGATCGCGACGACCACGGCAACGGCACGCTCAACCGGCTGCGCAAAAAATCCTTCTGGTGGTATCAGCGGGTCATTGCCAGCAACGGCCGGGATTTGGATTTTTAATTAAAAAAATGCGGTGAATGGCGCTGAATGATTGTTCAATTCAGGGCCATTACGCCACCAAGGCAATATCCGGCGGCGCCGGGCAAATCATTTTGCGAAAAATCGCGCCGTTGCTAATTTTGCTGCGGGAATATCCGGCAGAAGTCAGCCTTAATACGCTTATTCTGCTGCGTTTTTATTCATTCCTCTTTTAACTCTCTATTTAAATCCGGTCCTGACGAATTTATTCTACCCTGCCCGATCGCGGTATCAGCGCCTGTACGGCGGTACTCTTTTGTACAGCGCGATGGTACTATTTCCCGGTTGCTGTTCAGAGATAGCGCTATGTTACAACTACAATTAAAGGTGAAGGGCGACAGCCAGCTGCTCTATTTATTGCAGGGCCTGCGCGCATTTCTTCCCGTATTTTCTCTCATTTATCTCCTCTGTTTTCCTGCTGCTCAGGCGGCAAACAGTGCGGTTCAGCGTGACGATCAGGCTAACCGCATCGTCAGCGGCATCATCAGTTTTAGCCACTGGCCACAGTTAACACAGCCGCCACAGCTGTGCGTATTCGCGTCAGCACAGCACCTTGCGCAGCCTAAGGGCCCGACGCCGTTCAGCGTGGTGTGGATTAACCAGACCAGCGAACTCAGCCGCCAGCGCTGCGATGCCATTTACTTCGGCGATCAGACGCCGCAGCAGCAAACTGAACTGCTGGCGATGCTACAGGGTAAATCCGTCCTGTCCATCGCGGAAAACAACCCGGACTGTGCGGTTGGCGCGGCCTTTTGTCTGATCTTTAACCGCGATCACACTGCATTTTCCGTCAACCTTGACTCGCTGGCGCGCAGCGGTGTCAGAGTGAGCCCGGACGTGTTGTTGCTGTCCCGCAAAGGAAGCAAATAAGATGAAGTTTGATAGCATAAAAAAAGATAAATCATCGATTCGCAATAAGTTGCGTCGTATCAGCACCGTCAATGCCGCCGTGATATTACTGCTGTGCTGGCTGCTGCTGACATCGACGTCTTTACTGTTTATTAAACGCTATGAGAAAAGAAACCTCGAACTCATTGCCGCCACACTCAGCACCAGCCTGACCGCCGCGACGGTATTTGAAGACAGCTATGATGCCCGCAACAAAATAGCCCTGCTCGGCAATGAAGGGATGTTTGCCTCCGCGAAGCTGGTCACGGCGGGCAATACCGTACTGGTGGACTGGCACGATCGCCAGCAAGAGAGCGGCTGGTATGAAACGCTACTGCGTCGCTGGATCTATCAGCAGCCGCTGGCGGTGGAAATTAATCACGCCGAAACCCAGGTCGGCCATTTAATGCTGGCCGGCACCGTCAGCGGTGCGGCCGATTTTATTCGCTATTCGGTGATGATTTTATCCATCGGTATGCTGTGCGTGCTGGTGATTTCCTGCCTGCTGAGTGAATTTCTGCATCGCGGTATTTTGCGCTCGCTGCGCAATATCACCAGCGCCATCCATTACGTGATTCGCTCTGGCGATTTCTCGACGCGCGTACCGCAAAATCCGACCAAAGAGTTTCAGCTGTTTTCTGAAGATCTCAACTCGCTGCTGAGTGAAATGCAGACGCTAAAAGCCTCGCTGCTGCGCGATAACCGTTCACTGGCGGCCAAAGCGCTGGAGGATCCGTTAACCGGACTGGCCAACCGCTCGGCGTTTGTTGGCCGCCTGTCGCAGCTGCTGGATCAGCAGCTGGCGCATGAGAATTTTGTGCTGCTGTTTCTCGACGGCGATCGCTTCAAGAGCATTAACGACAACTGGGGCCATGCCGCCGGTGATGAAGTGTTGAAGGCCATCGCGGCGCGCCTCAGCGCGCTGGCGTATCAGGACGATCTGGTGGCGCGGCTGGGCGGTGACGAGTTTGCCATGCTGATCACCAGCCGCACCTCAGAAGCCGATCTGCAGCAGCTGACGGAAGATATTCGTACCGCAATCGCGCAATCGATTGTGATTTCGGAAGGCACGCAGATCACCACATCGGTGACCATCGGCTACGCCTGGTCGCAGCATGGCGATTCGGTGGCGTCGATTCTGGAGCGCGCCGATATGCACATGTATAAAAACAAAGGAATGAGTAAGGTAAGCGTATGAAACTGAAATCATGTTTGCTGGTTATGGTGCTGGCCTGTGTCGGCTGTCAGTCAACCGGGCGTTTTAGCGACGCGCAGATTAAAGCGATGCGCGACGCCGGCTTCAGCGAAAACACCGAAGGCTGGGGACTGGGCCTGTCCGATAAAATCCTGTTTGGCATCAATGAATCTGACCTGACGCCCGCCAGCAAAGCCAGCATTGCGCAGATGGCGAAAAGCCTGGCCGCCACCGGCATTGAACATCTGCGCGTTGACGGCCACACCGATAACTACGGCAAAGCGGATTATAACCAGCAGCTGTCGCTGAAACGCGCCAACGCGGTGGCCGATCAGTGGGCCGCCGGCGCGGCGATTCCACGACAAAACATCGTGACGCGCGGGCTGGGCATGAGCGCGCCGGTCGCCAGCAATAACACTGCGCAGGGCCGGGCGCAAAATCGCCGCGTCGCCATTGTGATCACGGCGCCGTAAGCGGGTAATCAGCGCGTCTGCGCATAGTCATACAGGCGATCGCGCGCGAGGTTCTTCATTTTGACTTCGCACATGATGTCGAAGCGATCAAACGACAGTGCCCAGTCATTCAGCGTCTGGTTGAAATAGTAGTCAGAATGGGCGCGCAGCTTCGGCTTTGAGGCGGCGAGTTGCTCCTGATCGGGAAAGCCGCTCTCCGGAATCAACCCTTCCTGGGCGATCGAATAGTGCAGCACCGGCCGCACACCGCGCCACGACTCCAGAATCAGCGCCACGCGCGCATCGCTGGCCTGAATAAACTGATTCTCTTTCACCCAGTGATGGTGAATATCCAGTACCACCGGACACAGCGCACGCGCCTGCAAGACGTCATCCAGCGAGCAGGAAATTTCGTCATTTTCCACCGTCAGCATATTGCGGGCTTCCGGGCTGAGGCGCATAAACGCCGCGCGAAAACCCTCTATACCGCGTTTGCCGTTCATGTGGATGTTGATTTTGAAATCCTGAAACTGCCTGCCGTAGCCCATCAGTACCGCGCACAGCGTGTGGTACTCGACATCCTCCAGCGCCCGATCCACCACGTCATCATTATCCGAAGCCAGCACCGTATACTGGCCGGGATGGAACGACAGCCGAATGTTGTGCGCGCGGGCCAATTCACCGCAGCGGCTAAACAGCGGCTGCAGCTCGGGCAGAATATCGCCATACAGTTCAGTGGCCAGCGGCACGGTGTACAGCGGCAGCAGATCGCTGCCGATGCGCATCATGCGCAACGCATCCGGCTGCTGCGCCAGCTGTTCCAGCGTCAGAGAGAGGTTCTGCAGGTTATTTTGTGCCAGTGTCAGCAGCAGCGTGGCCGCCGCGTTACGCTCCATAGCGAGAAAGCGTGTGCGGGTGGTGGTTTTAAATGGAAATGGCTGTTTAGCCTCAGAATCAAAGTACTTACACGCAAAACCCAATTTCATTATGTTCCCCTTCAGGTCAGCTAGTGAGTCTAGCTGCCGCTGGCAATTATGCGAGGAACGCCGCGTGATTAAACGGGCAGCCGCCTTGCACGGCTGCCCGCACTGTTACACGCTCGGGTAAGTGATATTGCTGCCCGGCGCTTCACGATGCAGATGGATAAAGTTCAGGTGACGCTCGTACTGATCAAGAATGTCGATGATCACCTGCTCCTTGTTGTAGTCCATCAAATCGTTGCCCTGGCTGCCCTCTAGCAGGAAGGTTTCCAGCCGGTAATAGTGCGACTTACCGCTGCGGGCGCGATAGGTAAAGCCCGGCACCGAGTACTGCTGCGGCCACACCTGATAGACGAAATCCTGCTCCTCGCCGAGGTGCACGCGCAGATCAAGGTAGCCCAGCGGCTGGCCCTCTTCCGGCGCAACGCTCTCCAGTGATACGCGACCGCCGCGCAGCTCCAGCTCTTTGGCGACATCCTGCATTGCCGGATAGATCACGGTTTCCATCATCTGCTGGGTATAGCGCGTGCCCGGGTAGTTCATCAGGCGCGACAGCCGCTTTTTCCAGCTCAGACGGTCATTGCTCGCCGGAATATAGGGCGCGGTATCACGGCTGGCGCTGGCGCGGCGGTGATCTTCCACTTTGAGTGATTTATACAGCCCTGCCATCACAAAGAAAATTACGAAGCTGAACGGCAGGCCCATGATCACCGTGGTGTTTTGCAGCGCAGAGATGCCGTTGGTCATCAGCATGCCCATGGTCAGCACGCCAATCGCCACCGACCAGAAAATGCGCAGCCAGTTTGGCGCATCGCTGTTGATGTCTTTCAGCTTCGAGGTGAAGTTCCCCAGCACCAGCGAGCCGGAATCCGCCGAGGTAACATAAAACAGCATGCCGGTAATGGTGGCGACCGAGGCGCTGAACTTAAACGCCGGGTACTGCGCCAGCAGGCTGTAGAACCCGCGCTCGGCATGCGCCATCACTTCCTGGGCAAAACCGGCATCGCCGTGGATGATCTCGTACAGCGCCGCGTTACCGAACACCGACAGCCACAGCAGCGTGAAGGTGAACGGGATAATCAGCGTGCCGAGCACAAACTCACGGATGGTGCGGCCACGGGAAATACGGGCGAGGAACAGGCCGACAAACGGCGACCACGCCACCCACCACGCCCAGAAAAACAGCGTCCAGCTATTCATCCACTGCGTCGGACGATCAAACGCAAAGGTGTTGAGTGTCATGCCCATAAAGCGGTTGATGTAATCACCGACGTTCAGCACCAGCGCGTTGAGCAGGAAATCCGTCTTGCCCATAAACAGCACAAACAGAATCAGACCAAGCGCCAGCGCGACATTCAGCTCCGACAGGATGCGGATGCCTTTATCCACGCCCGAGGTCACCGAAATGGTGGCGATCACCACCGACAGTACAATCAACGCCATCTGCGCCGTCAGCCCTTCCGGCACATCAAATAACACTTTCAGCCCGTAGTTGAGCTGTACCACGCCGATACCCAGCGTGGTGGCGATACCAAAAATGGTACCGATCACCGCCGCGATATCCACCGTGTGGCCAATCGGGCCGTTAATGCGTTTGCCGAAGATCGGATAGAGCGCGGAGCGAATGGTGAGCGGCAGATTATAGCGGTAGCTGAAGTAGCCGAGCGCGATGCCCATCAGCGCATACATCGACCAGCCGGTCAGACCGTAGTGAAACAGCGTCCACACCATCGCCTGACGCGCCGCTTCCAGGGTCTGCCCGGCGCCTTCCGGCGGCTGCATATACTGGGTGACCGGTTCCGCCACCGAAAAGAACATCAAATCGATGCCGATGCCGGCGGCAAACAGCATCGCCGACCAGCTCAGCAGACTGAATTCGGGTTTGGACTGCTCCGGGCCCAGCTTGATGGCACCGTAGCGTGAACAGGCCATATAGATGACGAAGACGATATACAGCGTAGCGGCCAGCATGTAGTACCAGCCAAAGGTGGACGATACCCAGTTGACGGCGCTCTGGATCCAGCCGGCAGCGAGATCGCTGTACAAAATGGTGACAAGTGAAAATGTCAGAATCAGTCCGGCAGAGGTGTAAAACACCACGGGATTGATTCTGTCTTTTTCACTGGCAGGTGGATTAATCATCGGTTACCTCTGGTTAATTTCCTGTAATTATTCAATGAAGTAGCAGGGCCGTAGCGATCGGCCTTATCGGTATCGTTCTCCTGTTTCCCCTCCTGATTGTTCGGCACGGTTCAGCATTCACCATCCCGTTGCGCTTTTATAACAACCGAAGCACAGTATCCTAACAAGTTTCTTTTTTATATTGAACGTGCAATCAAAAAAAGTTTTAATAGGGTTCTTACATTGCGGTGGAGCTGGAGTCATGCCAAAGGTGGGAATGCAGCCGATACGTCGTCGGCAACTGATTGATGCGACCCTGAGTACCATTAACGAAGTCGGGATCAATGACGCGACCATTGCGCAGATTGCGCGGCGCGCCGGCGTCTCGACCGGCATCATCAGCCACTACTTCAAAGACAAAAACGGTTTGCTGGAAGCCACCATGCGCGACGTGACGCGTCAGCTGCGTGATGCGGTGGCGGCGCGACTGAAACCGCTGGCGGGAGCCGGCACCGAAGCGCGCCTGCTGGCGATTGTCGAAGGTAACTTCGACGACACCCAGGTACACAGCGCGGCGATGAAAGCGTGGCTGGACTTCTGGGCCAGCAGCATGCATCAGCCGCAGCTGGGTCGCCTGGAACGCGTCAGCAGCCGTCGCCTGTTTTCCACGCTCGCTGCCGAGTTTCGCCGCGAGCTGCCGCGTGAGCAGGCGCGGCTGGCCGCGCACGGTCTGGCCTCGCTGATTGATGGCCTGTGGCTGCGCGCCGCGCTGAGCGGCAAACCGTTTGATCTGGCGATTGCCAGAACGCTCACCACCCAATTCATTCGCCAGCAGCTGGCTGGCGCCGCGAATCACTGAGGAAGGAGCAACCATGTCCCGATTCACCGAGCAGCATTTATACATTGATGGTCAATACGTTGCCGCAGCAGCGGGCGATACATTCCAGACTATCAACCCGGCCAATGGCGAAGTGCTGGCCGAGGTCCATGAAGCCGCGCAGGCGGATGTCGATCGCGCGGTCGCCGCCGCGCAAAAAGGCCAGAAAATCTGGGCGGCCATGACGGCGATGGAGCGCTCACGCATCCTGCGCCGTGCGGTGGATATCCTGCGCGAGCGTAACGATGAGCTGGCGGCGCTGGAAACCCTCGACACCGGTAAACCGCTGAGTGAAACCCAGGCGGTGGACATTGTTACCGGTGCCGATGTGCTGGAGTACTACGCCGGACTGATTCCGGCGCTGGAAGGCCAGCAGATCCCGCTGCGTGATACCTCCTTCGTCTATACGCGCCGCGAACCGCTTGGCGTGGTCGCCGGGATTGGCGCATGGAACTATCCGATTCAGATCGCGCTGTGGAAATCTGCACCGGCGCTGGCGGCTGGTAACGCGATGATCTTTAAACCCAGCGAAGTGACGCCGCTGAGCGCGCTGAAGCTGGCAGAAATCTACAGCGAAGCCGGCGTACCGGATGGCGTGTTCAACGTGCTGAATGGGCGCGGCGCGGTGACCGGTCAGCTGCTGACCGACCATCCGGGCATCGACAAAATCTCCTTCACCGGAGGCGTGGCCAGCGGCAAAAAAGTGATGGCCAACGCGGCCGGCTCCACGCTGAAAGAGGTGACCATGGAGCTGGGCGGCAAATCGCCGCTGATCGTGTTTGACGATGCCGACCTCGATCTCGCCGCCGACATCGCCATGATGGCGAACTTCTACAGCTCCGGCCAGGTGTGCACCAACGGCACGCGCGTATTTGTTCCGACGGCGTTGCAGCAGGCGTTTGAGGCCAAAATCGCTGAACGCGTGGCGCGCATCAAAGCTGGCGATGTCAACGATCCGGCCACCAACTTCGGCCCGCTGGTCAGCTTCCCGCATCGAGACAATGTGTTGCGCTATATCGAATCCGGCATCAGCGAAGGCGCGCGCCTGCTGTGCGGCGGTAAACGTCTGAGCGGCGCGGCGTTTGATAACGGTGCCTGGGTAGAACCGACCGTGTTCACCGATTGCCGTGATGAGATGACCATCGTACGCGAAGAGATTTTCGGACCGGTGATGTCGATCCTGACCTACGACACCGAGGAAGAAGTGGTGCGCCGCGCCAATGCCACCGAATACGGCCTGGCGGCAGGTCTGGTCACCCGGGATCTGAATCGCGCGCACCGCGTCATTCACCAGATTGAAGCGGGCATTTGCTGGATCAACACCTGGGGTGAATCCGCCGCTGAAATGCCGGTGGGCGGTTACAAGCACTCCGGCATTGGCCGCGAGAACGGCCTGATGACGCTGCAGAGCTACACCCAGGTGAAGTCTGTGCAGGTCGAACTGACCCGTTTTCAGTCGGTATTTTAATCAAGCTTAACCTGAGGAGCGACTAATGGAATTTGATTACATCATTATCGGAGCCGGATCCGCAGGGAACGTTTTGGCAACAAGACTGACCGAAGACAGTAGCGTGAACGTCCTGCTGCTGGAGGCCGGCGGTCCCGATTACCGCTTTGATTTCCGCACGCAAATGCCGGCGGCGCTGGCCTGGCCGTTACAGGGCAAACGCTACAACTGGGCGTACGAAACCGAGCCTGAGCCACACATGAATAACCGCCGCATGGAGTGCGGACGCGGTAAAGGGCTGGGCGGTTCGTCGCTGATCAACGGCATGTGCTACATCCGCGGTAACGCCATGGATCTCGACAACTGGGCGCAGCAGCCGGGACTGGAAAACTGGACTTACCGCGACTGCCTGCCCTACTACCGCAAGTCGGAAACGCGCGATATCGGTGCTAATGATTATCACGGTGGCGAAGGCCCGGTGAGCATCACCACCTGTAAGCCTGGCAACAACCCGCTGTTCGCCGCGATGATTGAAGCCGGCGTGCAGGCAGGCTATCCGCGTACCGACGATCTCAACGGTTATCAGCAGGAAGGATTTGGTCCGATGGACCGTTTCGTGACGCCGCAGGGCCGCCGCTCCAGCACCGCGCGCGGTTATCTGGATACGGCAAAACAGCGTCCGAACCTGAAAATCATCACCCACGCCACCACCGATCGTATTCTGTTCGAGGGCAAACGCGCGGTCGGCGTGCAGTATCTGCACGGCGCCAGCGATACGTCGCACACCGTGCATGCGCGGCGTGAAGTGCTGCTGTGCGCCGGTGCTATCGCCTCGCCGCAGATTCTGCAGCGCTCCGGCGTTGGCGCGGCGGCATTGCTGAAGCAGCACGATATCCCGCTGGTGCATGATCTGCCGGGCGTCGGTGAAAACCTGCAGGATCATCTGGAGATGTACCTGCAGTACGAGTGCAAAGAGCCGGTATCGCTCTATCCGGCCCTGAAGTGGTGGAATCAGCCGAAAATTGGTGCCGAGTGGCTATTCAAAGGCACCGGTATCGGCGCCAGCAACCAGTTTGAAGGCGGTGGCTTTATCCGCAGCCGGGAAGAGTTTGCCTGGCCCAACATTCAGTACCACTTCCTGCCGGTGGCGATTAACTACAACGGCTCGAATGCGGTAGAAGCGCACGGTTTCCAGTGTCACGTCGGTTCGATGCGTTCGCCAAGCCGCGGTCACGTGCGCATTAAGTCGCGCGATCCGCGCCGGCATCCGGCGATTCTGTTTAACTACATGGCGCACGAGCAGGACTGGCATGAGTTCCGCGATGCCATCCGCATCACGCGGCAAATCATCAACCAGCCGGCGCTGGATAAGTATCGCGGCAAAGAGATCAGTCCGGGGCTGGAGTGCCAGAGCGACGAGCAGCTGGATGAGTTTGTGCGCAACCATGCTGAGACCGCTTACCATCCGTGCGGCACCTGTAAAATGGGCAGCGATGAGATGGCGGTTGTGGATGGCGAAGGTCGCGTACACGGCCTGCAGGGGCTGCGCGTGGTCGACGCCTCAATTATGCCGCTGATCATCACCGGTAACCTGAACGCCACCACCATCATGATTGGCGAGAAGATCGCCGACAACATTCGTGGTCGCCAGCCGCTGCCGCGCAGCGAAGCGGACTACTTCGTGGCGGGCGATCGCCCGGTGCGCGGCGAGCCGCAGCGCGCATAAAGCAGTGATGTCTCAGGGGGAGAACGTACGGTTCTCCCCTTTTTTTCGCCCTATTCTCTCTCTCCATACCTGTCTGCCACCAATGCCTGTCAGACTTTACGCCGTACGGTGCTGGCGCCCGGGTTGATGTAGCAAACTAACAGTATGTTGTAACTAGAATACCTTAGCGCCTCCGCTAAGCGCCGGGCTCGTCCAGCGCCAGCGCCTGCAAAAAGCGTTGCAGGATGGCGTTGTGACGCGGGCCCTGGCGCGTAACGAGCGCGATTTGACTGTGGTAATGGAACTGCTGCGGCGCAAGGGCGCGCATCTGCTTTTTCTCCACCCACTGCGCGGCGTAGTGGTCCGGCAGGAAACCGATATAGCGCCCGGTGAGAATGAGAAATGCGATCCCTTCGCGATCGGAAGCAGTGGCGCTACAGTTCAGCTGCTGGTGCAGCGCAATCGCCTCCGCCGGCATGCGAAACAGCGGCGCTATCGCATCGCAGGCCGCCAGCGCGTGGTGTTCCGGCCGCTCCGCCTGGTTAAACAGCGGGTGCGCGTGGCTGCAATAGAGCTGCGCATGTTCATCATACAGCTGTGCGTACGCCAGCCCGGAGACCGGCGCCGCCATCGGCAGCGCGCCTACGTGCAGGCGTCCTTCCAGCAGACCTCGCTCGATATCCGCCGCGGTTAACATACTGATGTTGATACGGATCCCTGCCCCGCTCTCCCGCAGCGCCGCCAGTGCATGGGTGAGACGCATGCGCGGCTGCGTCACCAGATTATTGATGATGCCGATGTTGAACTCTCCGCGCAGCTGCTGATGCATCTGGTTCACCTGCTGGCGAAAATCTTCCACCGCCGCCATCATGGTCTCGCTGTGTCGTAAAATTTCACGCCCTTCCTCAGTGAGCGCAAACCCGGCGCGACCGCGCTGGCACAGGCGCATGCCCAGCCGTTTTTCCAGATCGCTCATATGCAGGCTGATGGCCGAGCGCGTAATGCCAAGCAGGCTTTCGGCGGCGGAAAAGCTGCCGCACTCGCTGACGGTTTTGAAAACGCGCAGCAGTCTGAGGTCGAAGTCGGTCACCTGGGCCAGCGTTTTCTTTTTCATTCAGGTGAGTAAATCCATAAGTGAAGACAAGTTAATTAGCATTTAACTTAACCGGCGGCGGATTGCAAACTCTGCTTATTACCCGCCGGAGAAAACCCGATGTCACAGCCGATCAATACCGCCGACCTGAATTTACAGGTGCACTGGATGCCGTTCACTGCTAACCGCTATTTTCAGCAGGATCCCCGTTTTATTGTCGCCGCGCACGGCCACTGGCTGACCGATGGCGACGGCCGCCAGATTTTCGACAGTCTGTCCGGTTTATGGACCTGCGGCGCGGGCCACACGCGCCGTGAAATCCAGCAGGCGGTCGCGCAGCAACTCGGTACGCTGGATTACTCGCCGGGCTTTCAGTATGGCCACCCGCTGTCGTTTCAGCTGGCCGAGCGCATCGCCAGCCTGATGCCCGGCCATCTCAACCACGTCTTCTTTACCGGTTCGGGGTCGGAGTCGGCGGATACTGCGGTGAAAATGGCGCGCGCCTGGTGGCGGGCCAAAGGCCAGCCCAATAAAACCCGGCTGATTGGTCGCGCGCGCGGCTATCACGGCGTGAACATTGGCGGCACCAGCCTTGGAGGAATCGGCGGCAACCGTAAGGCCTTTGGTCAGCTGCTGGAGGTTGATCACCTGCCGCATACGCTGCAGCCAGAGCTGGCGTTCACCCCCGGCCAGCCCGCCACGGGGGGCGAGGCGCTGGCGGATGAGATGCTGAAGCTGATTGAACTGCATGATGCTTCGAATATTGCCGCGCTGATTGTTGAACCGCTGTCCGGATCCGCCGGCGCGATTATTCCGCCGCACGGCTACCTGCAGCGCCTGCGTGAGATCTGTACGCAGCACGATATTTTGCTGATTTTTGACGAGGTAATCACCGGCTTTGGCCGCATGGGACGCTGGAGCGGCGCGGAGTATTTTGGCGTCACACCGGATCTGCTCAACTTCGCCAAACAGATTACCAACGGTGCCATTCCGCTGGGTGGCGTGGTGGCCAGCAGTGAAATCTATCACACCTTTATGTCTCAGCCGCTGCCGCAGCACGCGGTTGAGTTTGCGCACGGCTACACCTATTCGGCGCATCCGGTGGCCTGCGCGGCCGCACTGGCAACGCTGGACGTGCTGGAAAACGAGGCGCTGATTAGCCAGTCGGCCGAACTGGCACCGCATTTTGAACGCGCGCTGCACGGGCTGCGCGATTGTCCGCAGGTGGTGGATATCCGCAACTGCGGGCTGGTCGGTGCCATTCAACTGGCACCCCGTGAAGGTGACGCGACCGTGCGGCCGTTTGAAGCGGGCATGGCGCTGTGGAAAGCCGGCTTTTACGTCCGCTTTGGCGGCGATACGCTGCAGTTCGGCCCGATGTTTGATACCCAGCCGGCCGAACTGGACCGGCTATTTGATGCGGTAGGCGAAGCCCTGCACGGCCTCAGATAATCTCAGTGCTGTAGCTGACCGGCTGCGGCGGAATAAATGCCTGCACCGGCGTCAGTTCGCCGCGGTATTTGCGCAGCTGCACCACGGTGATTTGTCCGCTACAGCCCTGCGCCAGCGATGAAGTGCCGATATCCAGCGTCAGCACATTCGGATTGCCGTGGCGACACAGCGGTCGCAGCGCGGTGGGATCGACCGGATCGTACCAGGCGCCGGTCGGCAGCTGCACCACACCCGGCATAATGCTTTCGGTGACGCGAGCGCTGGCCAGCACGTGACCGCGCTGATTGTACAACTCGATAATGTCGCCGTCGGTAATGCAGCGCGCTTCGGCATCGTGCGGATGCAGGCTGCACACCTCACGTCCTTCGCGTTTGCCGCTCAGGCTGTAGTCACCAAAATCCAGCTGGCTGTGCAGACGCGTGGCCGGCTGATTCGCGATCAACCACAGCGGATGTTCCGCATCCGGCTGCTGCTGCGGCGCGCGCCACACCGGATGGCCGGGGCAATTTTCATAGCCAAAGCTGGCGATGGTGGCGGAAAAGATTTCGATTTTGCCGCTCGGTGTCGGTAGCGGTGCCGCCGCCGGATCGGCCCGAAACGCATTGATCATCCGCCCGCCATCTTTCAACTGCGGCAGTTCAATCACGCCCTGCAGCCAGAACTGATCGAAGTCAGGAATCGTCACCTGATGCGCGGCCAGTTTTTCCTGCAGCTGCGCATAGTGATGGCGCAGCCAGCCGCGGGCGTCGCGTCCTTCGGTGAACGCCTCTTCACGGCCTAAACGACGTGCCAGTTCAGCAAAAATGGTGTAGTCGTCCTGCGCCTGCGCGTAAGGTTGCGCCACCGGCTGCATGGCAAACAGATGACGATCGGTCGGCGCACCGCCGATATCTTCACGCTCCAGCGTCATGGTGGCAGGCAGCACGATATCCGCATGGCGCGCGCTGGCGGTCCATGCGGTCTCGTGCACAATCAGCGTATCCAGCTGGCAAAACGCCTGCCGCAGCCGCGCCAGATCCTGATGATGATGGAACGGATTGCCGCCCGCCCAGTAGGCCAGACGGATATGCGGATAGGTCAGACGCCGGCCGTTGTAATCAAATTGCGTGCCGGGATGCAGCAGCATATCGGCGATACGCGCCACCGGAATCAGCCGGTCAATACCGTTCTTACCCTGCGGCAGCGCCGGGAAACTCACCAGATTATGATGCTTCCCGTAATGGCCGAGCGCGCCGAGCGCATAGGTGTATCCTCCGCCCGGCAGCCCCGGCTGGCCCAGCGCGGCCGCCAGCACCAGCCCCAGCCATACCGGTTGCTCACCGTGTTCCGCGCGCTGCAACGCGTGCGCCACGGTAACCAGCACGCGCTTGCCGTGCAGCTGGCGGGCAAAATCGGTGATTGTTGCCGCGCTGACGCCACAAATCTCAGCCGCCCACTGCGCGTCGCGTCGCGTACCGTCCTCTTCACCGCGAATATAGGCGACCATTTGCGGCCAGCCGACGGTGTAACGCGCGAGGAAAGCCTCATCGGTGTGCTGCTCGTCAATCAGCACCGACAGCAGACCGAGAATGAAGGCCGCATCGGTACCGGGGCGCAGCGCCAGCCACTCTCCCTGCGCCTCATCGGGCAGATCGCTCTGCAACGGGCTCACCGAAATAAAGCGTGCGCCGCGCTCTGCCGCCTGCTGCATAAAGCCGCGTTCGGTGTGTTCGCTCAGACCACCGCTTGCCACCTGCGAGTTTTTCAGCGCCAGGCCGCCGAACGCCAGCACGATCTCGCTATGCCGGGCGATCTCTTCCCAGCTGACGCCGCGGCGGGCGATCTCATTCATGTCGCCGACGATATGCGGTAACAGCACCGAAGCCGAGCCGGAACTGTAGCTGTTCACCGAGCGCACATAGCCACCCATCACCGTGTTAAGAAAGCGGTGCACCTGGCTCTGCGCGTGATGAAAACGGCCGGCACTTGACCAGCCATATGAGCCACCAAAAATACCTTCCGGCCCATACGCGTCACCGACGCGCTGCAGTTCGCGCGCCACCAGCGTGTAAGCCTGCTCCCAGCTCACCGCCACATAGTCGTCATTACCGCGACGCGGATCCGCGCCGGGCCCGTTTTCCAGCCAGCCACGGCGCACCATCGGTTGCGCCACGCGCGCCGGATGATGCAGGACATTGTGAAAGTTTTGCAGCAGCGGGCTGGGATCGGGATCGCCGTGAAACGGTTCGATGGTCAGCCGTTCGCCCTGCTGGCGGGCAGTAAAAGCACCCCAGTGGGCGCTGTGCATCACCGGTTTTTGCGTCATCATGCTTCCTGGAGTCAAAAATGAAAAACGGTGCTTACAGCACCGTTGCAATAAAGTTTCTTACCCGTCCGTTTTCCGGATCGTCGAGCACCTGCTGCGTCGGCCCCGCCGCCACAATCCGCCCGCCTTCCATAAACACGATGTTATCGGCCACCTCGCGCGCAAAACCGATCTCGTGCGTCACGATCACCATGGTGATGCCGGAGTGCGCCAGCTGTTTGATCACCTGCAGCACTTCACCCACCAGTTCCGGATCGAGCGCAGACGTGGGCTCATCAAACAGCATCACGCCGGGATCCATCGCCAGCGCCCGGGCGATCGCCACACGCTGCTGCTGACCACCGGAAAGATTCTGCGGCCACTCTTCTTCGCGCCCGGCCAGCCCCACCTGCTTAAGCAGCGACAGCGCTTTGCTGGTCGCCTGCTGGCGGCTCTGTTTTTTCACCCGCATCGGCGCATCGACAATGTTTTGCAGTACGGTGCGGTGCGGGAACAGGTTGAACTGCTGAAACACCATGCCGATTTCGGCACGCTGACGCGCAATCTCGCTGCTGCTCAGCTCGTGCAGTGCCTGGCCTTTCTGCTTGTAACCAATGATCTCGCCACCGATACGAATCGTGCCACCATCCAGTTTTTCCAGATGGTTGATGCAGCGCAGCAGCGTCGATTTGCCTGAGCCGGACGGTCCGAGGATCACCGTCACCGAGCCAGCCGGGATATCAAGATTAACTTCATCCAGAATGGTGACGCCGGAAAAACGTTTGGTCACCTTACGTAAGGCGATCGCTTCAGCCATTGCTTACGCTCCTTTCGGCTTTAGGCGCGGAGAAACCGGGCAGCGACTTGAGTAAACTGCGCTTTTCGCGGCGCGTGACGCCACGGCCAAAGTAGCGCTCGACGTAGAACTGACCAACCGACAGTACCGAGGTCATCAGCAGATACCACAGCGTCGCCACCAGCAGCAGCGGGATCACTTCATAGGTGCGCTGATAGATGATCTGCGCCGAAAACAGCACATCCTGCAGGGAGATCACCGATACCACCGCCGTGGTTTTCAGCTGGCCGATGATTTCGTTACCGGCCGGCGGCATGATGGCGCGCATCGCCTGCGGCAGTACGGTATGACGGAAAATCTGCGCCGGACGGTAACCCAGTGCACGGGCGGCTTCCAGCTGGCCGTTGCCAACGCTCTGAATCCCGGCGCGCACGATCTCAGCCGCATAGGCAGACTGATGCATTACCAGCGCGATCACCGCCGCGCTGAACGGACTGACCAGCGCATTAGACTGGGTACTCCAGATCTCACCCAGACCCGGCAGCGACAGCGAAATGGTCGGGTACAGCGCCGCGATGTTGTACCACAGGAACAGCTGTACCAGCATCGGCACGCCGCGGAAAAACCAGGTATAGAACCAGCTGACGCCGACCAGCACCGGGTTGGATGACAGGCGCATCAGCGCCAGCACCGTGCCAAAGGCGAAGCCCAGCACCACCGAAATCGCTGTCAGCTGCAGCGTCATCAGCACGCCCTGCAGGATTGACTCGCCGGTGAAGTTTTCCGCAATCACGCCCCATTCGAAGCGCGGATTGTTGATCATCGAATGCGCCATCGCCACCACGCACAACAGCACCACCAGCGCACTGAGCCAGCGTCCGTAGTAGCGTTTACCGACGATTTTCAGATCGTCGGTGTGGTCGTGAAAGTCACTCATTGAAAGATATCCTGATTACGTTTTGACTCTTTAACCGCGCCAAAGCCGATGCCCCAGTTATCCAGGATCTTCTGGTAGCTGCCATCTTTAATCAGCGAGTTCAGCGCTGCCTGTACGGCAGGTTCAAGCGCGGAATCTTTCGGGAAGGCGACCGATACCGGCGCATCATGCACGGTGATTTCGCCGCTCATGGTCAGCGGTTTGATCACTTTCACCTGCCACAGCAGGCCTTCGTACGGGCCGAGGAACATCGGCACACGCCCGCTGACCACGGCCTGAACACCCGCCGGGCGATCCGGGAACACTGACACTTTAATCGGTTTTTTCCCGGCCGCTTCACAGGCTTTGCTGGCCTCTTCCAGACGGGTCACCTGGGTGGTGCCGGAACCGGCGCCGACTTCTTTACCGCACACCTCGTCGAGGGTTTTGAACGGCGCGACGTTGGCGTCTTTCCGCGAAATAATGCCGAGACGGCTGGCGTCGTAGTAACTCACGAAGTCGATAATTTTGGCGCGCGCCGGCGTGGCGTTGATGTTGGACAAGGCCACATCGTAGCGGCCGGTTTTCAGTCCCGGAATGATGTTGTCGAAGCCGCCGGTGTCACGCCACTGCACCTGAATGCCGAGACGCTCACCGACCGCGTTCATGATGTCAATTTCACGGCCGGCCAGCGTTTTGTTGTCTTCTTTATAGAAGGTGGTGGGCGGCGTGTTGGGGTTGGTTCCTGCCACAATATAGCCGCGCTTCGCCACGTCGGCGGGCACCAGGCTTTTCAGCGCGGCATCAGCCTGAACATGCAGTGAGCTGTCGGTTGGGACGGATTGTTCGGCGGCAAACGCGGTGTGCGCACTGAGAGCGAGTGCGAAAAGGGTGATACCTTTTGCAAATTTCACTGGAACCTTTCTCCTGATATTTAAAATGTTTCCCGGCAGGGAAAAGGCGTCGAGGTAGCGATGTATTTTTCCCTTTGCCCATGTCGCGTAAAGCCGCGCGGCGCAAAGGATTGTCATCCTCTAAACGTCCCGCAGCCATTCTCTGGAAGATAGGCAGCGATCACAAATGCGAAAAACAGATATCTATTGCCGAAATCCGGCAATAGGGTTCTTTGCTGGCCTGAACGCGGCCCTGTCGTCGCGCAAAAATCAGATTGTTACCGCAAATCAGGCACCTGCTTATCCTGCCACGCTGGATGATTTGCTTATTAGCCATAACGTTCCTGTCTAAGCCACTATGTTGCCCTCTTGACAAAAACTGACAAAAAAGCGGCACGGTGAGGCGATTTACGCAGGAATGTAAAGAAGTTGCACACCAATATACAATGCAAACCATTCTCATTATCATGCGCATTTGCTTACAAATGTTAACGCATCAGGGAGATGATATAAGTGAATGTAACTGTATGTGGCAAAAAGCGTCCGGTCGCACTGTGCCTGGCAGGCCTGTTAACCTCACCGGTGTTTGCCGCTGAACCCACGGAGAAGCTGGCCGACGATGAGTCGATGATTGTGACGGCAGAGCAGGAGCTGAAGCAGCAGCCGGGGGTTTCCACCATTACCGCTGAAGACATCAAAAAAAGTCCGCCCGTTAACGACCTCGCGGACATCATCCGCAAAATGCCCGGCGTTAACCTCACCGGTAACGGCGCCAGCGGCAGCCGCGGTAATAATCGCCAGATCGACATTCGCGGCATGGGCCCGGAAAACACTTTGGTGCTGATCGATGGCGTGCCGGTCACCTCCCGTAACTCGGTGCGTTACAGCTGGCGCGGTGAGCGCGACTCACGCGGGGATACCAACTGGGTACCACCGGAAATGGTGGAACGCATTGAGGTGATACGCGGTCCGGCCGCTGCCCGTTATGGCTCCGGTGCCGCCGGCGGTGTGGTCAACATTATTACCAAACGCCCGACCAATGACTGGCACGGCTCGCTGTCGCTGTTCACCAACCAGCCAGAAGATGACAAGGAAGGCGCCACCCGCCGCGCGAACTTCAACGTCAGCGGTCCGCTGGCCGGTGAGGCACTCACCATGCGGCTGTACGGCAACCTGAACAAAACGGATGCCGACGCCTTCGACATCAATACCGCGCAAAATGGCGCTTACGCCGCCGGACGCGAAGGGGTGCGTAACAAAGACATTAATGGCGTGCTGTCGTGGAAAATCACCCCGACGCAGATTGTCGATTTCAGCTATGGCTACAGTCGCCAGGGCAATATTTATGCCGGCGACACGCAAAACAGCAACAGCAATGCCAGCGCCAACGGACTGGTGGAAGCGCTGTACGGCAGCGAAACCAACCGCCTGTATCGCCAGAACTATGGAGTGGTGCACAACGGCATCTGGGACTGGGGCACCTCTAAGCTCAACTTTAGCTATGAGAAAACCAATAACACCCGCCTGAAAGAAGGCTCCGGCGGCAGCACCGAAGGGATGATCAACAGCGATACGTACGCTACCAGCCGGCTGGAGAGCTATCGCGCCGGCGGCGAGATCAATTTCCCGCTGCAGCTGCTGGTCGATCAAACCGTTACGCTGGGTGCTGAGTGGAATCGCGATGAGCTTAACGATCCGGCATCGGTACAGGCCACCAGCGCACCGGGCGTCGATTTCGGCGGCGTTTCCAGCGACGGTTCGCAGCGTGACAGTAAAAACAGCGCCACCATCAGCTCGCTCTATTTCGAAGACAACATCGCCGCCACCGACTCCACCGAAGTGATCCCCGGCCTGCGCTTCGACTATCACGATCAGTTTGGCGCTAACTGGAGCCCGAGCCTCAACCTGTCGCAGGGCCTCGGTGATTACTTCACGCTGAAAGCCGGTATTGCGCGTGCCTTTAAAGCGCCAAACCTGTATCAGTCCACTGAGGGCTACATCCTGTCGACGCGCGGCAACGGTTGTCCGATTGGCCTGTCACGCTGTTACCTGCTGGGCAGCAAAGACCTTGATCCCGAGATCAGTGTGAATAAAGAAGTGGGCATTGAATTCAGTCATCAGGGCTATGTCGCGGGCATCACCTGGTTCCGCAATGATTACAAAAACAAAATCATCTCCGGCACCACGCCGGTGGCTTCAACCGGCTCGTATAACCTGCTGCGCTGGGAAAACGGCGGCAAAGCGATCGTCGAAGGGCTGGAAGGCAATCTGAGCATCCCGCTGATCGCCGACACGCTGGAGTGGCGCACCAATGCCACCTATATGTTCCGCTCGGAGAGCAAAAAAACCGGCAACCCGCTGACGGTAATTCCGGAATTCACCATCAATTCGCAGCTGGAATGGCAGGCGACCGAGGCGCTCAGCGCCAACATCAACTGGACGCAATACGGGCGGCAGAAGCCACGTCAGTATGCGGAAACCAGCCTCGAGGCCAGCCGTGGTCTGTCGCAGCGTGAAATCAGCCCGTATTCCATTGTCGGACTGAACCTCAACTACGACATCACTAAAAACCTGAGCGCCAACGCCGGTATCAACAACCTGTTTGACAAGCGCGTTTATCGCGAAAATGCCGGGGCATCGACCTATAACGAACCGGGCCGCGCCTGGTACGCCGGTGTCACGATGTCGTTCTGAGGAATGGACGCCATCGGGTAAAGTGATGGGGGTGATCACACCCAGTCTTCAACCATCAGTCCCGCAACGCGTTGGAACTCCCGCGTGTTTTAAGCACCGCCGTCTGTGCGGCAGGCCTGCGCGCTAGCCGGATGCTCAGCAGCGCGCCGGCCGCCAGGCAGAACGACATACACACTATCGCCACGTTGAAGGCATGGGTAATCTCTCCCGGCCCCTTGCCCGTGCCCAGCACGGCATAAAAGATCCCGCCGATAATGGCCACGCTCAGCGCCGTGCTCAGTTGCAAGGTGGAGCTGGCGATACCGGCAATCATCCCGGCCCAGGCGGGTGCCACGCGTCCGGTGACGATGTGCATCAGCGTCGGCAGCGCCAGCCCCTGGCCAAACCCCACCACAAACAGTCCCAGAGCCAGCGGCAGCGCCGCTGGTGACATCCCAACCGGCGTGCTGGCCATCAGCCACGCCAGGCCCAGCAGGCCGACCACTTCCAGCACCATCCCAGTGGCGTTAACGTAAGGCCCAATCAGCCGTCGCGCAGAAGGCGTGGATAACGGTCCCAGCAGAAAACCCGCACCAAAGGGCAGAAAGATCAGCCCGGCGCTCAGTACGCCCTGATGCAGCGCGCCCTGTAAATAGATCGAGAACAGCAGGAAGAATACGCCAATCGAGTAGAACAGCAGCGCCAGCAGCAGGGACAGCCCCAGCCCCGGCACGCTGAAAATCGCCGGGTCGATCAGCGGATCGCCGCCCTGCTTTGCCAGCCGGCTTTCATAGCGCCAGAACAGAGTGCCCAGCACCGGCACCAGCAGCAGCGATAGCCAGGCCCACAGCGGCCAGCCCGCTTCCCGTCCTTCAATCAGCGGCACGATCAGCAGACCCAGCGTCATCATCGACAGTCCCATTCCGCCAAAATCCAGCTTGCGCGCGTGCTGAGCTCGCGTCTCTTTAATCAACGGGATGCCAAACAACACCACCAGCAGCGCCACCGGCAGATTGACCAGGAAAATGGCGCGCCAGCCGCTATTGAACAGGTTGAGTGAGATCAGGATGCCGCCCAGCGCCTGACCGATCACCGAGGCCAGACCAAATACCGCGCCGTACAGGCTCAGCGCGCGCGATTTCTCCGCCTCCGGGAAAATCGCCTGAATCGAGGCCAGCGCCTGCGGTGCCATAATCGCTGCAGTGATGCCCTGCAGCACGCGGCCAGCGATCAGCGCACCCGGTGACCAGGCAAAGCCACACAGCGCAGAAGCCGCCGCAAAACCCGTCAGGCCAACGAAGAACATGCGCCCGCGGCCAAACAGATCGCCGAGGCGACCGCCGGTGATCAGCGTGACGGCATAAAACCCGGCATAGGACGAGATGACAAATTGCTCCGCCGAGCCGGACGTGGCCAAGTCGCTCTGAATCGACGGCAGCGCCACATTGACAATAAAGAAGTCCAGCGGGGGTAAAAATGCGCCTGTCAGCAGGACGATAAACATCGCCCAGCGGCGTGGCTCGGGATTTAACGCGTGCGGATCGGACATCACAACACCTCACTAAGGAACCGATTGGTTCCAATATGGATAAAAAAATTAGTCGAGCAGACGCATCGTGCAGTCCACTACGGCGTTCATTTCTGCTTCCGTTGCCCCGGTTTTACCGAGGATGCGCATCCCTTCAATCTGGCAAACCAGTAAGCGGGCCAGCACCTGCTCATCACGCTCGGGCAGTTCCGCTCAGCTGACCGCGCACCAGTGTTGCCGCATACAGCTGCTGCAAACGCCGGAACATGCGCCCCGTGCGTTCGGCAATCTGTTCATCATGCGCGGCCATCTCGGTGGTAAGCGACACCACCAGACAACCGCGCCGCCCTTTCTCACCGCTGGAGAGCGCGGCATAACGCAGCAGTGAGGCGCGAATCGCCGCTTTAACCGCGCCGGGCTGCGCCAGAATATCCGAGGTGGCTTTCAGGCCTTCGGTCATGTAGATATCCAGCGCGGCCAGCAGCAGCCCTTTTTTATCGCCGAACGCCTTGTAGAGACTGCCGCGCGATAAACCGGTTCCGGCGATCAAATCCGGTAGCGACGCCGCTTCATAGCCGCGATCCCAGAAAACGTGCATGGCGCTGCGCGCCGCCTCTTCCAGCTCGAACTCGCGCGGGCGACCGATGACGGTCAGGTTCTTCATCACTGCCCTCCCCTGTAATTATAAACCAACTGGTTCCTATCTTAGCTGCAATGCAGTGGCTATTGCAAGTCAGCCGCAGCCCCTTCACGGCGCGGTCGCTTACGCATGGATAATCAGGGTTAAGTGATGCGTTACACAAAAAACTGACGTAACGCGTCGGCCAGCGCCTGCGGTTGCTCATCCGGGATAAAGTGACCACAGTGCGCGAGGCGAATCCCGCTGACGTCGGCCGCAAAAGTGCGCAGCGGCTGTGCCATATCGGCAATTGAGCCCTGATCGGCGCTCACCGCCAGCAGCGGGATCGCCAGTTTTCCCCGGGTTTGCAACAACTGACGATTCTGCTCCGCTGAGGTGCTGACCTCACGGTACGCCGCCATGCCGGCGCGCAGCGCGCCGTTTTGCTGCAGCAGCCGCACATATTCCGCCATCTCTTCGTCACCAAACACCATCGGGCTGGCTGCTTTGCGCTGCAAAAACCACTGCAGATAGAGCGCTTCACGACCGGCGATCAGCGCTTCCGGCAGATCCGGCAACAGGTGAAAAGCAAAGTGCCAGGTTTTCCAGGCTTTGTCCGGCGTCGCAGGCAGCGCATCCGGCAGCGTCACGCCGGGAATGCCGGCATCCAGCAGCGCCAGCTTGCTGATGGCATCACCGTGCAGCATCGCCAGCGGCCAGGCAACCCAGGCACCCACGTCATGCGCGGCCAGGTAGTAACGCTCAACCCCTAACTGCTGCAACAATCCCTGCACGCTGTGCGCCAGCGAGGTGGTGTCATAACCGCTGGCAGGCTTGTCGGAGTCGCCCTGTCCGGGCAGATCCGGCGCAATGATGAAATAGTCTGCCGCCAGCTGCGCCATCACCTTACGCCAGGCAAACCAGCTCTGCGGAAAGCCCGCCAGCAGAACCAGCGTTGGCCCCTGCACATTGCCGCCGCTGACGTAGTGCAGCCGCACGCCCGCGACCGTGGCGTAAGCATGGTTAAATTGCGGCAGGTTATTGACGGGCTGTGACCAGCGCGGCGCGGCGTCCAGGGCAGGCAGTGACATAAGCGTTCTCCGGTTATTTTGGTAAAGATCGTTTCCTTATTGGATGCGATTCTGCGCTACCGCGCCGTTAACGCGGACTCATTAAGGAAATGTTTATTTCCTTAATATTAACGACAGCCACGCGCGCCTTGCAAGCGAGTCTGTGAAATAGCCCGGAAGCGAACGGCGGAGTGAATCGTCCCGCCGCCGCGCCTGAGTGATGTGCGGTTATCCCGCCTTCTTCGCCGTGGGTTTCAGCGATCGATTGAGATCCTGAATGCGTTTCATGGTTTTAACCGTGCGTGCCGAACTGGCGGAGGCCACCGCCAGAATCAGCATTTCGAGGCACACCAGCACCGTGCCGTGCAGCGGCATGCGGCCATTTTCACCGCCGCGCGGCACGTTAATCACCACATCCGCCTGCTGCGCAAACGCCGAATCCAGCGCGTGGGTCAGCAGAATCACCGGCATACCCAGCCGCTGCGCCTCTTTCAGCGTCGTCATGCCCTCACGGTGCGCCGATTTCTGCGCCATCATGATCAGTACATCGCCGCGCTGTAGCGTTATCAGCTGTTCCGCCAGCGCAATCCCGGCACGGTTAAGCGTTACCGCCGGCAGGCCGATGCGTCGGAACAGTCGCGCGCTGTACTCCGCCAGAATGCCGGAAGCGTTGATGCCAAACAGCGCCACCTGACGCGCTTCCAGCAACAGTGTCACCGCAGCCGCCACCGCCTGACGGTTAACCGGTTCTGCCAGTACTTCGCAGGCGCGCTGATGGCCGCCCAGCACAAAATCGATGCCGGAGTTGATGTCACACGACAGTTCGCTGATGGTCGCGCTCATCTTCTCTTCCGAGTTTTGCGCCGGGCCAAACCACGCGGCCAGCGTGGTTTTCAGATCGCGCAAACCGGCAAAGCCCAGCGCCTGCACGGTGCGCACCACGGTGGCGTCAGAGGTTTGGGTGGCCTGGGCGATATCCAATGCAGTCGCGTCTAATATAGCCTCACGATGTTCGTGGATATATCGCGCCACCGTTTGCAGGCTGGCCGATAATGTCGTGACGCGCGCACGGTAGCGTTCACCGAATACATCCACCCGATTTTTAATGTTATTTGCCGCCATTATGTTGCCTGTTAGTAATATCGCATCGTTGTGAACCGCGTCGGCAGGCCGGCTTGTAGTAAAAATTTGCGCCGCTACCGCTATCCACTTCCTTCTCGCCTGGCTTAACCCGGCCAACTTCAAACTCTACAAAATAAATAATACGCTGATTTAAAATAACTTTTCTGGCAATCCCGGTTCAAAATTTTCTGCCGCGTTCTGCTGTAGTATCCACACCATCATTTACGTTTACTACTACATTTTTTCATGTTTGAATGATTCTCAATTACATCTCAGCCGCCTTTTTCCGCTGACTGATGGCATAACAATGCCGGGCCGCGAATGTCCTGTTCGTCACCGGCAGCATTTTACTGATAGCTTCGTTGCGCGGAATAAATAATCCCGCAATTACACCAGGTTTATATTCGATGCAGAACAACTCACCGCGGGCGGTTAAATTACTGTGCCATCCGGCTATCCTTGCCGCTATTTACGGCGTAACGGCACTCAGCAGTACTGACACCCTTGCCGCTGAACAAAACAGCACCCTCACCGTGACGGCGCAGCAGCAAAACAGTGACGACGGCTATAGCGCCACCAGCAGTTCGGTCGCCAGTAAAACGCCGGTGTCGCGCCTCAATGAAGCCCAATCGGTGAGCGTGGTGACGCAACAGCAGCTGGAGGATTATCAGGCCGCCAGCCTCGCCGACGCGCTGCGCTTTGTCAGCGGCGTAAGCGAAGGCAACACGCTGGCAGGTACCGAAGATGGCTTTGTACGCCGCGGCTTTGGCAGCAACTCGGATGGTTCCATCTATCGTGATGGCGTGCGCAGCAGCCAGGGGTTGAATTTCGACGCCACCACCGAACGTGTCGAGGTACTGAAGGGCTCGGCTTCGCTGCTGTACGGTATCCAGAATCCCGGTGGCGTGATCAATATTGTGAGCAAAAAGCCGCAATACACCTGGCACACCAAAGTCAGCGGTCGCGCAGCCAGCGAGGGCGGCGGCGCCGGCACGCTGGACGTCACCGGCCCGCTCGGCAACGGTTTTGCTTTCCGCCTGATTGCTGAAAAGCAGAATCAGGATTACTGGCGCAATTTCGGCAGCGATAAACACACCTTAATTGCCCCCTCGCTACAGTGGTATGGCGAGCAGGCCAGCTTCCTCATCAGCTACGAAGATTATCAGTACGATATTCCTTACGATCGCGGCACGGCGTTTGTTAACGGTCAGCCGGTGGCGATTGGCTATAAAGATCGCCTGGACGATAAAGCTAACCATGCGTGGGGCCATAATAAAACCCTGAACGCGCACTACGACTGGCAGTTCAATGAGGCGTGGAGCACGCGCCTGACTTTTGGCTGGAACCAGCGTCAGTACGACAACAACGAAGTGCGGGTTACGGCGATCAACCCCACTACCGGTGTGGTGACGCGCCGCGCCGACGCCAACCGTGGCTTCAACCATAAAACCAAATACGTGGCGTGGGATGTGATCGGTTCGCCGCAGCTGTTTGGCATGACGCATGATGTGGTGTTCGGCACCGATTATGAAATGAATCAGACTTACCGTGCACACCAGTATCAGGGTAAAGCGAACACCGGCTTCAACCTGTACGATCCGCAATACGATATGCTGGCACCGATCACCAACAGCAGCAGTGAAAACAGCGCCAACGCCAACCTGCTTAACCGCCTGCACAGTCGCTCGGTATACGCCAAAGACAGCATTTCGCTCACCGACGACTGGATTGCGGTGCTGGGCGGACGCTATCAGCACTATGAACAGCGCGCATCAAAGGGCTTCGATCCGGTGGTGCAAACGCTGGACAGCGAGGGCAACAAGTTCCTGCCGCAGGCCGGGCTGATTTACAAACTGACGCCGGATGTCTCACTGTATAGCAGCGTGAGCAAATCCTTCACGCCGTCGACTGACGTCGACGATGACGGCAACGTCGGCAAGCCGGAACAGGGCACCACATGGGAAGTGGGCAGCAAGTGGCAGATTTCGCCCCGGCTGTTTGCCAGCGTAGCGCTGTACCGCATCGACGAACGCGATATGTCGCTTAATATCAACGGCACCACGCGCGCCATCAATAAAGCGCGTTCGAGCGGCGCTGAATTTGAGCTCAATGGGGAAGTGCTGCCGGGCTGGGATCTGAGCGCCAACTACAGCTATGATAAGGCCGAAATCGTCGACGATGGCGTCAACCCGGCGAACAAGGGCAACCGCCTGCAGAACGCACCGCGTCACGCCGGGGCACTTTACCTGAGCCATAATCTGACGCTGAACGGCATTCCCGGTGACTTCCGCGTCGGCGGAGGTGCGCGCTACGTTGGCTCACGCGCCGGCGATCCGGAGAACAGCTTTACGCTGCCGGATTATGTGGTCGCCGACAGCTTTATCGCCTGGAATAATCAGCTGTTTGGCGAGAAAACCCAGCTGAAGCTTAACCTGAATAACCTGTTCAATAAGCACTATTACACCTCCAGCGGCGGCAACCTGCGCGTGCGCGAAGGGGAAACCCGTAACCTGATGGTCGAGGCCAGCGTTGAATTCTGATCGAGCGAAAAAGCCGCTGACGTGGTGTGCCTGGCTGGCTGCCCTCCTGCTGCTGGCGTTCAGCACCAGCACGCTGGCCAGGGTGATCACCGATATTGACGGCAATCGGGTGGAGATTCCCGATAGTCCGCAGCGCATCGTGCTGGGTGAGAGCCGCATGCTGTATACCCTGGCGCTGCTGGCGCCGGATGACCCGTTCCGCCACATCGTCGGCTGGCCGCGCGATCTGCAAAAGTATGACAGCCAGACGTGGAACAGTTTTGCTCAGCGGTTTCCGCAGATGCTGAACATCCCGACGCTCGGATCGGGCGGCCCTCAGGCGATCAATCCGGAGCAGATTCTCGCCCTGCGGCCGGACGTGGTCATTCTGCCCAGCCTGGCGCGCTACGATGATGCCGATCTGAGGCTGGTCAGCATCCTGAGTGCTGCGCATATTCCGGTAGTGAAGATCGATCTGCGCGTACATCTGTTAAAGAACACCCGGCGCAGCGTAGAGATTTTTGGTGAGGTGCTGAATCAGCAGGCGCGCGCGGCGGCGTTCAACCGCTTTTACAGCGCGCATCTGCAGGTGATTGAGGAACGGCTGGCGCGCTATCACGGGCCGAAACCCACGGTGCTGTTGCAGTTGCATCTGGGACGGCGCAACGAGTGCTGCGTGACGGCGATTAACGGCAGTCTGGGCGAGCTGCTCAACGCCGCCGGCGGCGACAATATTGCTGGCAAAACCCAGCACGGCGTGTTTGGCCGTTTGAGTGAGGAGCAGGTGATCGCAGCCCAGCCTGAGTATTACTTTGCCACCGGCTTTGGCGATAACGCCAGCGCAGGCCTGCTGCGCCTCGGGCCGGACGTCGCGCCCGACGCGGTGCTAAGCAGTTTCCGCCAGCTCACCGCGCAGCAGAACGGTTTGCGTGAGCTGAAGGCGATTCGCAACGGCCATGCAGCGGCAATCTGGATGAATTTTTATCTCAGCCCGTGGCATATTGCGGTGACCGAGTTCATGGCAAAAACGCTGTACCCGCAGCTGTTCGCCGACATCGATCCGCAGCAGACGCTGGAAACCCTGTTCCGTGATTTCCTGCCGATCCCCTATCGCGGCACGCTGTTTATGCGCATTCCGGAAGTGGATTAACCGTGCTGTTCACCCTGATATTTCTGTGCAGCGATTCCGGTGCGCATGAATGCGCACCCTACAGATGACCTCAGACCCGATGCCGGTATGCATTAATGCGCCCCCGGGGATGGTCTCTGTAGGGGCGCCATTTATGGCGACCGGCGGATCCGTGAAATACCTGAAACTACTGCGCAATTGAGCTATGTCCTGTAGGGTCGCCATTTATGGCGACCGCTGCGCTGCCTGCGGCTGGCGCTTAAACACCCAGAACGCCCAACTGTGGTACAGCAGCGTCAGCGGCAACACAATCAATAAACCCGTCACCACGAACCCCTGCGTCACCGGCGAGGAGGCCTGCTGGTGCATCTCCAGCTGCCACGGCAGCAACCACGGATAAAGCCCGCACGCCAGCGCCGCGACCACCACGCCCGTCTGCACCAGCGTGATCATCAGCAACGCCACCATCGCTTCACGCCACAGCGTGAGCAGCTGCAGCAGCCACAGCGCAGGCAACAGGCTCAGCAACACTTTTCCCGGCCAGCGCTGCCAGCTCTGCTGCCACAGCGCCGGCTCCAGCAGCAGCACGGCAATAAAGCAGGCCAGCATCACCACCCACCACAGCATGGCCAGCGCCCGCGCCCGCTCTACCACCGGCTCGCCAATGCGCCAGCACAGCCAGCAGCAGCCCAGCAGCAGATCAACCGCCACCAGCCCGAGGCCGCACAGCAGCGGCACCAGCGAAAAATCAATCACAATCCCGCTGGGCGGACGCGAAACCAGCATCAAGCCGCTCATCCAGCCTGGCAGAAACGCCGCCAGCAGCGAGCTGACCATCAGCAGCCGGTCCAGCCAGCGTCGCCCGGTCTCGCCAGGCTGACCGCGATACGCCAGCGCCAGCCCGCGCAAAAACAGCGCCAGCAGGAAGAGAAACAGCGGCACCTTCAGGGTTTGTAACAGTAGACTGTACAGCGGCGGAAACAGCGCCAGCATGCCGCCTGCCAGCAACACCAGCCAGGTTTCATTGGCATCCCACAGCGGCAGCAGGCTGTGCACCATCCACTGCCGTTCTTGTGGCTGGTCGAAACTGTACAGCAGCATCCCCACGCCGCTATCCGTGCCATCCAGCGCCAGATACATCAGCAGGGCAAACAGCAGGAGCACCGCAGAAAGTTCGACCAACATTCTCACCCTCCTCAGGCTGGCGTCTGTATGGTTTCCGCTACCGCCGTCGCCTGCGGATCCGGCAGCGGTGCCGCCAGGTGGCGCAGCAGATAACACAGGCCAAAGGCAAAACTCAGTGCGTAAATCACCACCACCGACACGAAAATGGCGACGCTGCTGCCGAGGGACATTGGCGCCAGGCTGTCGGCGGTACGTAGCATGCCGTATACCGTCCACGGCTGCCGGCCGACCTCCGTCACCACCCAGCCCGCCAGCAGCGCAATGAAGCCAGCCGGTGACATCAGCGCCAGCAGACGCAGCACGCGCCGCGACTGATCAAGGCGGCCGCGCCAGCGCTGCACATTGCCCGCCAGGCTGCTCAGCAGCATCAGCAGCGCCAGTCCCACCATCAGGCGAAAGGCAAAAAACACCGGCAGCACCGGCGGCAGGCTGTCGCGCGGGAATTCACCCAGGCTTTTGATGTGGCCGCTGAGGTTATGGCGCAGGTAGAGCGAGCCGATAGCCGGGATCGCCAGCTCGGCGTGATTCCGCTGCTGCGCCTGATCGGGCAGCGCAAACAGCCGCAGCGGCTCGCCCTCCCCTGGCGCAGGCGGCTGCCAGCTGCCCTCGATCGCCGCCAGTTTAGCAGGCTGATAGTCACGGGTGTTTTCGCCATGCAAATCGCCCACCACCATCTGCAGCGGCAGGATGCACAGCGACACCGTCAGCGCGCTGCGCAGCATCAGCCGGCTGGCGGCCTCGCCAGCATTACGCAGCAGGCGCCACGCTGCGACGCCACCCAGCAAAAACGCCACGCTGATCCATGAGGCCAGCAGCATGTGCGCCAGCCGCCAGCCAAACGAGGGCGCGGAAATCAAACTCCAGGCGCTGTCCGGCGTGAACTGGCCGGCGTCATTGAGCGTAAAGCCGCGCGGCGTTTGCATCCATGAGTTAGCGGCGAGGATCCAGAAAGCGCTAAAAATCGCGCCAAGCGCCACCAGACAGGTAATGGCGAAATGCACGCCGGGTTTCACCCGATCGATACCAAACAGCATCACGCCGGTCAGCGCCGACTCGAGGAAAAAAGCGATCAGCACTTCATACAGCATCAGCGGACCGATAATGCCGCCCGCTTTGCTGGCAAACACCGACCAGTGGGTGCCGAACTGAAACTCCATGATCACGCCGGAGACGGTGCCAATCGCCACGGTGAGCGCGAATACCTTGATCCAGAAGTGCAGCGCCTGATGCGCTTCCGGCCGCCTGCCCCATAGCCAGCGCGCTTCAAACCACACCAGAAACGGAGCCAGCCCCAGCGTCAGCGCCGCCAGAGTAATGTGCATGCCCATCGTCAGGGCAAACTGACCGCGCGCGATCAGCAGCACCCACTCCTGGCTACTCACGGCTCGGCTTACCGCTGTAGCGGGTGATCGGCTTCTCCTCGTCACCCTGCATGGCGCGTGCGAAGGTTTCCAGCGCCGCCAGCAGTGGCCGGATACCCTGCCACAGCGCCTCATCATTTAGCAGTTTGAGCACACCGCTGACGCCCGGCGCGCTTTTCTCCTGCTGCGCCGTGTCGCTGGCCGGCTTCATCGCCAGCAGGGCATCGCGTAGCGCCAGCAGCAAATGGTTGAAGCGCTCTGGCGGCACGGTGCTGAGCGTCATAAACAGCAGCGACAGGTTCTGAACCGCATTCTGCGTGCCGGGCCGGTTAAGCCCGGCGGCGACGATTTTGCCGATGTCATTGTTGGCTTTTACCACGTCGTTAGCCAGACGCAGGAAACCGTGCTGATGCAGATTCTCCAGCAGCTCATTCAGCGCTTCCTGCGCGCTGGGTTCGGTGCGCGTCGGAGTGGGTTGATAGTGCAGCGGTTCGGCCATTAGCTTTTCTCCGGATGCGAAACGTGTTCAGGCGGCAGCCGGTATTTAGGCTGCTGCCATTTTTGTTCAACGGGCAGATGATCCAGCGGCGTGCGCTGGCCGTGGCGGAAGTTGTGCAGCGGAATCGGGTGCGGCTGTGGCGCATGCGCCAGTTTGCGCATCATCACCGCAATTTCCTTGTAGGCGGGCGTGTTGACGTCGGGATCGTGATGTTCACCGGTCAGCCCGTTAATACCCGGTTTGCCATGGTGAATAGGAATGAACAGCACATTGCCGGCCATCCGTTCGGTCACCACCACCGGCACCTCTACGCTGCCCCGGCGCGAACGCAGTTCCACCCAGTCGCCCTGCTGTAATTGCCGCTCCTGCGCCAGCTGCGGCGAAATCTCAACAAACCAGTTGGGCGACAGCGATTTGATGCGCCCGCCCTGCCCGGTCTGATTAGTCGACTGGAAATGCTCCAGCATACGTCCATTGTTGAGCAGCAGATCGTACTGCTCATCGGGCGCTTCCATCGGTGGCTGCCACGTTAGCGGGTACAGACGCGCTTTGCCATCAGGAAAGGCGAACGCCTCGGTATACAGCAGCGGCGTGCTGCTGCCGTCGGCGTTTACCGGCCACAGCTGTGACTGCCAGCCGACGAGGTTCTCATAGCTGACCCCGGCAAACAGCGCGGCGATACCCGCAGCTTCTGCCATGATGGCGCCGGGATTTGGGTAGTGCCAGTGATGACCGAGACGCGCCGCGACATCAGTCAGTATCTGCCAGTCAGGCCGGCTGTCGCCGAGCGGCGCAAACGCAGGCGAGAAGTGCTGAATGCGCCGTTCGGTATTCACGAAGGTGCCCTCTTTCTCCAGGCTCGGACAGCCAGGCAGCACCACATCCGCGAACTGCGCGGTACGGCTCATGAAGATGTCCTGCACCACCATGAAATCCAGCCGGCTAAAGGCTTCGTGCACTTTGGTCGAGTCCGCATCAGAAAAGGCGGTCTCTTCGCCGATGATGTACATGGCGCGCACCCGCTGTTTATGCGCGTCTTCCACCATCATGAAGTTATCCAGCCCGGCTTCATCGGAAAGCGCTTCCGGTGCCACGCCCCAGGCGCGCGCCCATTTTTCCCGCACCTGCGCATCGGTCACTTTTTCGTAGCCGGGATAGACATTGCTTAAGCAGCCAAAATCGCTGGCGCCCTGCACATTATTGTGACCGCGCATCGGGTAACCGCCGGTGCCAGGGCGGCCGTAGTTGCCGGTGACCAGCAGCAGATTGGAGAGCGCGGTGCTGGTATCCGCACCGTGGCTGTGCTGCGTAATGCCCATCGCCCACAGCAGGCAGGCGCTGCCCGCGTTGCCAATCATCTCGGCGGCTTCGGTCAACTGCGCCACGCTCAGACCGGTGACTTCACTGGCCATCTCAAGCGTAAACGGAGCCAGCGAGGCGCGATATTCCGCCACCTGATTAACGCGCGTGCGCAGGAATGCGTCATCGGCATAACCGTGATCGAACATGTAGCGCGCCATCGCCGATGCCCACACCATGTCGGTACCGGGACGGATGCGCAGATAACAGTCGGCGCGCTCAGCCATTTCGTGACGGCGCGGATCGACCACCAGCAGCTTTTGTCCGCGATGTTTGTGGCTCTGCTTGATATGTGACGCGAAAACCGGGTGGTTTTCCGCCAGGTTGCTGCCAACGGTGATGATCAGGTCGGTCTGCTGCAGATCGCGCAGCGTACCGGCATCGCCGCCGTAGCCCACGGTGCGAAACAGCCCTTCCGTCGCCGGGTTCTGGCAATAGCGCGAGGAGTTGTCCACGTTATTGGTGCCGAAAATCAGACGGGCGATCTTCTGCGTCAGGTAGGCTTCCTCATTGCTGGCTTTACTGGAACCAATAAAACCAATGGCGTTACCGCCGTGCTGGCGCGCCACCGCGCGCAGTCCGTCGGCAACCCGCTGTAGCGCCTCTTCCCAGCTGGCCGGGCGGAACTGGCCGTTTTCACGAATCAGCGGCGTGGTCAGCCGGTTCGGGCTGTTCACAAAATCCCAGCCAAATTTGCCTTTGACACAGGTTGAGATGCCGTTAACCGGCGCATCAGCCACCGGCTGGATTTTGAGGATGTGGCGATCGCGCGTCCAGACTTCAAAACTGCAGCCGACGCCGCAATAGGTGCAGACGGTTTTGGTTTTTTTGATTTCGACTTTGCGCAGCGCATCATCGATCAGCGAAATTCCGGTGATCGGCTCCATACCGATGCTGTTTTCCAGCGATTTGACGAAATCAATCAGCGGCCGCTTCAGGTCTTCATCCATCGCGGTGAAGGGACCGGCGTCGGGCTGCATGGTTTTTTCCAGCAGCGCGTTGCACGGGCAGACGGTCACGCAGTGCCCGCAGCTGACGCAGCTGGAACCGGCAATCTGCGTTCCGCCATCCCACAGCACGCGCGGGTGATCGGCGCTGTAATCAATCGACAGCGTCTCATTTACCTCGACATTCTGGCAGGCTTCCACGCAGCGTCCGCACAGAATGCACTGATCCGGATCGTAGGTATAAAACGGATTACTGTGGTCTTTGCTGTCCGGTTTGCGCTGGTAGGGGTAATACTGAATCGGAATGTGCATGTCCGCGACGGTGTTATGCAACGTGCAGTCGCCGGTGTTGTGCTCACACACCGTGCAATAAAGCTCGTGGCGATTGAGGATGCGGTCCATGCCCTCCTGCTGTGCCGCCTGCAGTACCGCACTCTGGCTGACCACGCGCAAGCCCTCGGCGCTGCGTAACGTGCAGCCGCGCACGGCTTCGCCATCCACCTCCACCCAGCAGACATCACAGGTTTGCAGCGGCGGCAGCGCCGGGTGATAACAGACATGAGGCAGTTTTTTTCCCTGCTCCTGCAGAAAATCAATTAACGGTTGATTTGCGGTTCCGCTTAAGCGTTCACCATTAAATATAATGGTACATTGTGCTTCGCTCATTTAACGCCTCGTTTAAGCCATCGCTCATAAATATTCGGGCCGGACAGCGCCGGTTATTATGTAAAGTTATGCATAGAGCTTAGGAACAAATCTTTATCCCGCAAGCAGACCGATTCGCTTAATAATGCGCACAGCTTACGCAGCGCTAAAATAATCATTACGTTAGTGATTTTGTAACTAAAAATATCATTTCAGCCACTGCCGCCACGCTTTAATAAAACGCGACTGCTTATTTTTTGACGTGACAAATATCACATCTCTGCCAGGCTTAATTTACTCGTTCCACTGTACAAGGAGATAGGTATGACTTCATTTACTAACAAAACGCTGATTACCCAGGAATATCCAAAGCCGCCATTCAAAAAGCAGCATCAGCCCATTCCGGGATTAGCCAGTAAGATGGAACCCCGTCCCGATCACGGTGAAACCAGCTATCGCGGCACTGGCCGTTTAACCGGGCGCAAGGCGCTGATTACCGGTGGTGACTCCGGCATTGGCCGCGCAGTAGCCATTGCGTATGCCCGTGAAGGGGCTGACGTGGCAATCAACTACCTGCCGGAAGAGGAGCAGGACGCCGCTGAAGTGGTGCAATTAATCGAAGCGGAAGGCCGTAAAGCGGTGGCTATTCCGGGTGATATTCGCTCAGAATCTTTTTGCCAGCAGCTGGTAAAAGAGGCAGCAGAAAAACTCGACGGTCTGGATATTCTGGTGAATAACGCCGGTCGCCAGCAATTTAATGAGTCAATTCGCACGCTCTCAACGGAAGATTTTGACGCCACCTTTAAGACCAATGTTTATGCGATGTTCTGGATCACCAAAGCGGCACTGGAATATTTGCCTGCCGGATCATCCATTATTAATACCTCGTCGGTTCAGGCGTATGAACCGAGCGCCATTCTGCTGGATTACGCGCAAACCAAAGCCGCTATCGCTGCCTTTACCAAAGCGCTGGCGAAACAGCTGGGCGAACAGCAAATTCGCGTCAATGCCGTCGCGCCAGGACCGTACTGGACCGCGCTGCAGGTGTGCGGCGGTCAGCCGCAGGAAAAAATCGAGAAGTTTGGTGCCAGCGCGCCACTGGGGCGTCCGGGTCAGCCGGCTGAAATCGCGCCGTTGTACGTGACCTTCGCTGAAACCACCAACAGCTTCACCTCAGGTCAGGTGTGGTGCTCCGATGGCGGTACCGGTACCGTCTGACCGGGGAATTCCACCCGCATCACGTGGCTGCCAGCAGGCGGCCACGTTGCCGTTTCTGCTGACAGGGAAGATCCATGAATAATCAAACGCTGCAGTCGCCGATGCGCGACCAGGGCTTTGCCCGTCTCGGCGACTACGCGGCCATCGGTGAAGGCCGGTCGGTGGCGCTAATTGCGCCCGACGGCGCTATTGACTGGTGGTGCGCACCCAACCTTGACTCCGCCCCGCTGTTTGACCGCCTGCTCGACCCGGAGATTGGCGGTTTTTTCCAGATTGAACCTGACGTTCCTTACCGCATCGAGCGCGCTTATCGCGCCGACAGTAACGTACTGGAAACCCGCTTTTTTACCGATGACGGCAGCGTGCTGCTGACCGAATCACTGAACAGCACGCTGGCCGGCCGTCTGCCGTGGAGTGAACTGGCGCGGCGCGTAGAAGGCGTAGATGGCGAAGTGACCCTGCGCCTGACGCTGCGCTTTGGCACCGTTGCCGAAACCCGCTCGCCGTGGCAGGACAGCACCGAACAGGGCGACGTGTACCACATCGGCGATCTGATGGCGATGCTGCGCACCAGCGAGGACTGGCAGATCGAACAGCGTGACGATGAGCACATCAGCGCTACGCTGCAAACGGCTGCGGACAGTCGCTCGCTGGTGGCGTTGCTGGTCACCGAGCGCGAACCGCTGGCGGTGCCGCCGCTGGAGGCGATCGATACCCGGATTGAAACCAGCCATACCGCCTGGTGCGACTGGACCCGCAGCCTGAGCTATCAGGGGCGCTTTGCTGAGCACGTGCGCCGCTCGGCGCTGTCGCTGAAATTTTTATGGTATTCCCCCACCGGCGCGCTGGCGGCGGCAGCCACTACCTCGCTGCCGGAAGGCATTGGCGGGGAAAAGAATTATGACTACCGCTATGCATGGGTACGCGATGCCTGTCTGATCATCAAAGCCTTTGTTTTTCTCGGTGCGCTGGAAGATTGTAAAGCGGCGTTCTCCTGGCTGTCGAAAACCATCATTCGCCACGGTACCGCGCTGCGCACCTGCTACACGCTGGAGGGCAACGAAGTGCCTGCCGAACGCTTAGTGCCGCTGCGTGGCTATCACCATTCTCAGCCGGTACGCGTGGGCAACAACGCGCGCGACCAACTGCAGCTCAGTATGTATGGCGACATGCTTGCCACCGCCGAGCTGTTTATTCGCGCCGGGCACGTGCTGGACTTAGCCACCTCGCGCATGCTGGGTGCGCTGGCTAATCACTGTGCCGATTTATGGCGTCAGAAAGACAGCGGCATCTGGGAACTGCCGGAACAGCAGCACTATACCCATTCAAAGATGGCCTGCTGGCTGGCGTTGGATCGTGCCGTAGCGCTGGCCGAAGCGCGCCACATTGAACCCACGTGGCTGAAACGCTGGCAGCGCGAGCGCGACCGCATCAGCAGCTGGATTGAAGCGCACTGCTGGAACGAAGCGAAACAGGCGTATGAATTTTATCCCGACAGCGACGGACGGCTGGATGCCGCGCTGGCGCTGGTGCATCCCTACGGCAGCCGGGTTAACCCGGCTCGCATGAGCGCTACCTATCGTGCCATTGAGCAGGAACTGGGGCACGGTAGCGCCATGATGTATCGCTACAGCGGCACGGAACAGGAAGAGAGCACCTTTATCGCCTGCTCATTCTGGCTGGTGGAAGCCTGGGCGGCGCTGGGAGAATGCACGCGCGCCGAGAACGCCATGCAGCAGATTCTCGGCAAACTGTGCCAGCGCGGCAACGTGGAAACTTTCAACGAAATGTTTGATGTGCGCAGTGACGAATGGCGCGGCAATATGCCGCAGGGCCTCAGTCATCTGGCATTAATTTGCGCCGCACAGGCGCTGACCGATCATGGCTGAAATGCCCCGCCGGCTGGCGGGGCATGATGTTAACGTGAAGGCTGTGGCGCACGAAACACCAGCAGGATACCCGCCAGAATCGCCGCCATGCCCAGCAGGCTCAGCCACGGCAGTCGGTTACCCAGCAGCAGATAGTCGAGCAGCGCGGTAATCACCGGCACCAGATAAAACAGGCTGGTGACGTTAACGATACTGCCCGCGCTCAGTAAGCGATACAGCAGCAGTTGGGCCACCACGGAGATCATCACGCCGAGGAACAGCACGGCCAGCCAGAAATGCAGCGTGAAGCTGACATGAAACGGTTTAACCGGCAGCAACAGCAGGCACAGCAGTAAACTCACGCCGTACTGCAGCGGCAGCACCTGCGCCGGATGCTGCGTCACCCGCTGCTGCATGATGGCACCGAAGGTCATGCACAGCAGCGCGGCCAGCGCAAACAGCACGCCGCTGATCGGCAGCTGTGACGCCGCCAGACTACGCCACACCAGCAGTATCAGCCCCGCCAGCGCGACCGTTAAGCCCAGCAATCGACTGCCCGGCAGACGCCGCTCCACCAGGCACAGCGTCAGAATAGGCTGGATGCCCATGATGGTGGCGATCAGCCCAGGCGTCACGCCCTCCGCCATCGCTTGGAAATAACACAGCGAATAAGCGCCGATCAATACCAGGCCGGTCAGCATTACGCGCGGGCGCGTACCGGGCTGCGGTAGCCAGCGGCGGCGAAACAGTCCCACCAGCAACAGCGCGACCAGCGCGATGCTGAAACGCACCACCAGCAGTGCCAGCGGTGAGGCATTATCCAGCCCGAGACGCGAGAAAATGGCTGCGCTGCCCCACAGCAGCACAAAGCCTGACGTCGCTGCCTGCGAAGTCAGCGAAGAAGAAGAACGCATAGCATTGCTCCTGAAACAAACGTTGTTAGCGCGCTCGCTTAGCGAGGCGCAGGAAGTTCGATACTTAGCGAATCACAACGCGTGCCGGAGGTGGCGGGCAGCAAGGCGCATACAGGCGAAAGTCAGATGACGATGCGGAATCAGCAGAGAGTGTCATAAACGCGCCTGTAGCATGGGGTTGAGGCCAAACGTTAACAGATTGTTTACACCCTGTCATCCATTTAGCCGTTGCGGAAACACCTCACGCAGCCAGTCAATCAGCACCCGCAGGCGCTGGGTGAGATGGCGGCTCTGCGGATAAACCACGTGGAACGGATAGTCGGACGGACGCCAGTCGACGAGGATCTCCACCAGCCGTCCGGCCTGCAAATCCGCGGCCGCAGCGTAACGGAACGTCTGAATGATGCCCAGACCCGCCACCGCCGCGGCAAGGTGCGCGTTGCTCTCATTGACGCCAACGCGATGCGCGGTCTTGACCTCGATTCGCTCTTCACCGTGGCGAAAGCGCAGCGGAAACGCGCGCCCGCTCTGCGGCGACAGATAGCTGATGATACGGTGGCCATTGTTCAGCTCCTGCGGATACGCCGGAATGCCGTAGGTCCGCAGATAGCCGGGCGTGGCACAGGTGATCATTTGCGCATTGCCTAAGTGCCGTGCCACCAGTGACGAATCGCTCAGCGGGCCACCGCGCACTACGCAGTCCACGTTATCACTGATGAGATCCACGGTGCGATCGGACACGCCAAGGTCCAGGGTGATGTCGGGAAACCTGGCGACAAAATCGGGCAGCGCCGGCAGCAGCACATCACGCGCCGTTGAGCCGCCGATATCCATACGCAGCTGACCGTGCGGTTTCGTCGTGACGCTATTGAACGCACAATCGATATCTTCCAGATCGCGCACGATGCGCAGCGCCCGCTCGTAGTAATCGCGCCCTTCTGCCGTCACCGTGACCCGCCGCGTGGTGCGCTGCAACAGGCGCACGCCGAGATGCGCTTCCAGCTCCTGCACCAGCTTACTCAGGGTGGCGTTAGGCATATCCAGTGAATTGGCCGCCCGGGTAAAGTTGCCTGCCTCAACCACGCGGGCAAACGCCCGGATTGCCAGCAATTGATCCATTGTCGCCCCAACCTGATTATCCACCCAGAGAAATAGTCCTTTCGATTTTACACCATTTATCCGTAAAAGCGGCAGCGCTACAGTGCACTTCAGCGACGGCAAGGCCGTCACCATTTAACCTGATCAACTGTGGAGTACGTACTATGAACCTGATTCTTCAAGACAAAATTGCTTTAGTGACCGGCGGCACCTCCGGTATTGGCCTCGCCACCGCCCAGGAACTGGCGGCACAGGGCGCACGCGTGTTTATCACCGGTCGTCGTCAGGCTGAGCTGGATGCGGCCGTCGCCAGCATCGGCGCCACCGCCACCGGCATTCGCGCCGATGCGGCACAGTTAAGCGATCTCGACACCGTCTATGCTCAGATTGCGCGCCAGGCCGGCCGGCTGGATATCCTGTTTGCCAATGCCGGTGGCGGCGACATGCTGCCGCTGGGGGCCATCACAGAAGAACATTTTGATCGTATCTTCAGCACCAACGTCCGCGGCGTGCTGTTCACCGTGCAGAAAGCGCTGCCGCTGCTGAGCGATAAGGCGTCGGTGATTGTCACCGGCTCCACCGCCGCGATTCAGGGCACGCCGGGCTTCAGCGTCTACAGCGCCAGTAAAGCGGCGGTGCGTAACTTTGCCCGCTCGTGGGCGCTGGATGTGAAAGACCGCGGCATCCGCATTAACGTGGTGAGCCCCGGCCCGGTGCAGACGCCAGGCTTAGGCGGACTGGTGCCGGAAGATCAGCGCCAGGGGCTGTTCGATGCGCTGGCCGCACAGGTGCCGCTCGGTCGTCTGGGTGAGCCACGAGAGATTGGCAAGGTGGTGGCGTTTCTCGCCTCCGACGCCGCCAGCTTTATTAATGCAGCCGAGCTGTTTGTCGATGGCGGTATGGCGCAGGTGTAAGCGGGTGTTGTACCGGTGCGCCGCCTGGCGCACCGGCTTTCTGCCTGAAGAATGGCTGCGGTTACCGCAGCGAATGCTCACCTGCTACCGCAGCCGGCTCGCCTGCGGTGAGCTGCTGCTCCAGCTGCTCCAGCGATATGCCTTTGGTCTCCGGCACGCGACGCAGCACAAAGACAAAGCCCGCCGCACAAATCACGCCATACAGCATAAAGCTGCCCGCTGCACCGAGTCCGGCATTGAGGATGGGAAAGGTGTAGGTCAGTACAAAACAGGCAATCCACAGCGCCAGCGTGGCGACCGACATCGCCAGACCGCGAATCCGGTTGGGGAAAATTTCCGCCAGCAGCACCCAGGTGACCGGCGCCAGCGTCAGCGCATAAACCGCAATCGCCGCCAGTACCAGAATCAGCACCGGCCAGCCGGTGATGCCCAGCGTGTAGGCACCGGCAATCAGTGCATAACACAGCGTCAGTCCTCCGGCGCCGATTAACATCAGTTTGCGACGGCCGAGCCGGTCCACCAGCGGCAGTGCCAGCACCGTCGCCAGCAAATTGATCAGGCCGGTGGCCACGATCGACTTCAGCGTGCCGTTGATATCGAAACCAGCCGAAGCAAAAATCTCCTGCGCATAGTTGAAAATCACGTTGATACCGCACCACTGCTGGAAAATCGCCAGCACGATGCCGGTGATGACAATTGGCAGCGTACGCGGTGCCAGCAGCGAGCCGGCGCGGGTGCGCGTTTGCTGGCGATCCTGTTCCAGCGCGCGGGCAATCTCGCGCTGCGTCTGCTGCGCATAAGCAGGCGAACCAATTTTATTCAGCATCGCCAGCGCGCGCTGTGGCTGACCCGCCAGCATCAGCCAGCGCGGTGATTCCGGCACCCACATCATCAGCAACAGAAATGCCAGTGACGGCACGGCGGCCGAGGCGAACATCCAGCGCCAGCCAACCTGACCGTTCCAGGTTTCACGCAGCGCCGCATGGGTTGATGCGCCGACGACCGGATCGGCAATCATCAGGTTGATCAGCTGCGCCGCCAGCACGCCAATGACGATTGTTAGCTGGTTAACCGCGACAAACTTGCCGCGCTTGTCTGCCGGGCTGATCTCCGCGATGTACATCGGGCTGAGCGCCGAGGCGATACCAATGCCGACGCCGCCGAGAATGCGCCACCAGACAAACAGCGTAAAGCTGCTGGCCAGCGCGGTGCCGATCGCCGACACCACAAACAGCAGTGCGGCGACAATCAGCGGCAGCCGCCGCCCCAGCTTGTCCGCTAACCAGCCGGACACCAGCGCGCCAAACACGCAGCCCACCAGCGCCGAGCTCATCGCCCAGCCGGATGCCGCCGGATCGGTGACGTTGAACCAGGCCTCATAGAAGGGTTTGGCCCCGCCAATCACCACCCAGTCATAGCCAAACAGCAAACCGCCGCAGGCTGCCACCAGACAGATGCTCCACACGTAACGCATATTCAGATGTTGATGATTGTTCACGGCCACTCTCCGCACCAGGGTCAAAGTGCGGCTATCTCATCACCAATACCGCAGGGTGAAAGTTCAGGTCCTCACAGATTTTAGTAACAGGAGTTTAGTAAACTAGGCCGTACCGGGATCGGCCTCGACATAGAGATAACCGATGCCGAGGACCTGACGCGCGCGATCCAGCTGACCAAAATGCACGTTGGTGGCTTTGCTTTTCAGCGCATCGCGCGGATCGAAGGGGTTGAAATCAATCTGGTGCACGATGGTCTGCAGCCAGCTCTCACCAAAAGTACAGCTGCGACCGTACAGCCAGATTTGATTGATATTCAGCGTATTAAGGAAATTGTACAGACTCATGCCGATGGCTTCCGCGCTGCGCTGCGCCCACTCGACGATCCACGGCTCGCCGGCCTGCCAGGCGGCCAGCAGCTGACGGCTGGTGGGCTGCACCGCCTGCGGCGCGCGCTGATGCGCCAGCCGCTTCAGCGTGCTGAGCGAGGCGACCGTCTCCAGGCAGCCCTGTCGTCCGCAGTTACAGCGCTCCCCGCGCGGATCAATAATGGTGTGGCCAATCTGCCCGCTGCCGTACAGGTTGCCGCGAAAGATCTCGCCGTTGATGACAAATGATGAGCCGATGCCGTAATCGACATTGATGACGCAGAATTCGGCCAGCACATTGCGGTTCAGCCACTTTTCCGCCAGCGCCAGCATCACGCAGTCGTTATCGACGCGGACGTCAACTGCCAGCTTCTCCTCCAGCAGAAACTTCAGCTGCAGCGGGCTGCGCCAAGCCGCCTGCGGCATATGCTGCGAGACACCGGTTACCGGATCGACCTGCCCATGCACCGCCAGCGCCAGATTAATCTGCCGCTTCGGCCAGCGTTTACAGGTCGCGCGCCACACCGTTTCAATCTCCGCCAGCAGCTGCTCTGGCGTCTGCGCGTTGATGCTGATTTGCTGATAGTCGCCCTGCGCCACCAGCTGCGCATCCGCCAGCTGCAGTTCAATGCTGGTCGGCTTGACGCACAGGCACAGCGTCCACGCGCCCTCGGCCGGCAGCTGAAAACTGCCGTTGCTGTTGCCGCGCGTGCTCAGCGTGGCGCTGGAGTGCTGCACGTGGCCCTGCTCCAGCAGCTCCTGCAAAATCTTGCTGGCTGCCGGTATGGTCAGGCCGCTGAGCTGCGCCAGCTGCGATTTGCTCAGACGTTTATGACGCCACATCAGCTGCATAAACAGCGCTTTATTGTGCTTACGCACCTGGAAATTATTCAGTCCGACGGTTTTCACGCGGCCTCCTTTCGCTTCATCCGCGCTTATCTTACTAAACAGTGTTTACTGAGTTCTGTGATGGTTGCGCCATCCTGCGCGCCTGCCGTGCTTTAGAGTCCCTGCTCATAACAACCTGTTCGCGCTATCCCGGTAAAAAACGTTCCGATAAGGCCGGGCGAACGCTTTATCTGGCTGTGCTGACACCAACCCTACAGAGAAAACATAATGACAACATCACCTGCAACCCATCCGTGGCTGATCCGCCTCGGCATTCCGCCCGCGCTGGCCTGGGGCTATCTGGCAGTCCTGCTGTTTATGATTGGCGACGGCGTCGAGTCCAACTATCTCGCGCCCTATCTGCACGAAAACGGCTTCTCCCTGAATATCGCTGCCTGGGTAATCGCCTTTTACGGCGTCACCGTCACGCTGGGCTCATGGCTGGCCGGTTCGCTGTCAACGCTGATCGGCCCGCGTAAAGTGATGCTGGCGGGTGGCCTGATATGGATTGTGTTTGAAGTGCTGTTCCTGGCCGTGGCGCTGCCGTCGCATAGCGTGCTGCTGCTGGCGCTAACCTATGGCCTGCGCGGCGTGGCTTATCCGATGTTTGCCTACGCCTTTCTGGTGTGGATTCAGTCGGCGGCCCCGGCGGAGATGCGCGGCTCCGCCACCGGCTGGTTCTGGCTGGCGTTTACCGGCGGGCTGCCGACGCTCGGTTCGCTGGTAGCGATCTTCTCTATCCGCCTGGTGGGCGAATACGCCACCTTCTGGCTGTCGCTGGGTCTGGTGGCGATCGGTCTGCTGGTGATGCTGCTGGCGCTGAAAGAGCGCAGCGGTTATCAGTCGCTGCTGGATGCCGAACATCGTCAGCAGGGCACGCTGCGCACGCTGATGGGCGGCATCGATATTCTGTGGCGTGAGCCGCGCATCGCTGCCGCGGCAGTGGTGCGCATCATCAACACCACGCCCTACTTCGGCTTCTTTATTTTTCTGCCGGGCTTTTTCACCGAACAGATTGGCTTTTCCCAGACCGAATACCTCAGCCTGATCACCATCATGGGACTGGTGGGCATGAGCTTTAATCCGATCGTTGGCAAGCTGAGCGACCGCATCGGCTGGCGCAAAGTGCTGACGGTGTTCGGCGGCCTGGGTTCCGGCGTCTCGATGCTGCTGATGTACTTTGTGCCGCAGTGGAGTCACGGCAGCTTTGTGCTCAGCGTGATCTGCGCCTGCCTGTACGGCATCACGCTGTGCGGCTACGTGCCCGCCGCCGCGCTGTTCTCCTCGCTGTGCCAGCCGAAGGACAAAGGTAACGCCATGGCGATTTACTGCTTCGCCGCCGGTTTGTCCACCTTCTTCGGTCCGGCGCTGTACGGGGCGATCAATGCGCTGCTCGGCACGCTCGGAGTGATTTGGGGCTACGCCTTCCTGTATCTGGTGAGTGCGTTTATCTCGTGGCGTTATCTGCTCAGTCCGCTCGATCCGGGCGAGCAGCACAACCCGGCGGCGCAGCGCCTGCGCCGGTTAGATTCCATCGCGTCGGAGTAAACAGAGCGTTATGAAAGAGTACGATTACATTGTGGTGGGCGGCGGGAGCGCGGGCTGTATCGTTGCCGCGCGCCTGGTCAGCGAAGGAAATGCACGCGTGCTGCTGCTGGAGGCCGGGCGCGACGAATACCATCCGGTGCTGAAAATGCCCGCCGGCTATATGAAGTTTCTCGCCAGCGACCGGTTTCTGACGATGCATCAAACCGAAGCGCAGCCGCAGCTCAACGGACGCGGCGTGATCGTGCCGCAGGCCAAAGTGCTGGGCGGCGGCTCGACTGTCAACGCCATGGTCTACATGCGCGGCCATAAACAGGATTACGCCGACTGGAACCAGGCGCTGGGCCATCAGGGCATCGACTGGTCGTGGGAGGCGCTGCTGCCGCACTTTACCGCCATCGAAGATAACGATCACCTCGGCGCACCGAATCACGGCGTTGGCGGTCCGATGAAGGTGTCGCATCTCGGCCATTTCAGTCCGCTGAGCCGCGCCTATGTCAAAACCCTGCAGGGGCTGGGTATTCCCTACACGCCGGATTTTAACAGCGGCAATCCGTCTGGCGTCGGCTTCATGCAGCACACCATCGACGGTCAGACGCGGCAGCGCTGCAGCGTGGTCGATGCGTTTATCAACCCGCTGCGCCATGACGCACGGCTGACGCTGGTTACTGGTGCACAGGTTGAAGAAGTGCTGTTTGACGGCACCTGTGCCAGCGGCGTGCGCTATCGTCAGGATGGCCAGCCGCAACAGGCGCGCGCCAGCCGCGAAGTGATTCTGGCTGCCGGTGCCTACCAGACGCCAAAACTGCTGATGCTCTCTGGCATCGGTCCGCAGGAGCAGCTGAAACAGCACGGCATAGCCGTGCGCCATGCCTTGCCGGGCGTGGGTAAAAACCTGCAGGACCATTACGAAGTGCCGGTGGTTGCCAGCACGCGCGGTGCGTTTGGCTACTACGGTCAGGATCGCGGCTGGCCGATGGTCAAAGCCGGACTGCAATATCTGTTGTTCAAAAGCGGCCCGGTGACCACCACCGGCGTGGAAACCTGCGCCTTTTTCGATCCGCTCGATTTCACGGCAACGCCCACCATTCAGATGTTCTGCGTGCCGACGGTCTATCTCGATCGCGATGTAATGGGTGCCGATCCCGGTGACGGTGTCACGGTGAATTCCCTGCTGCTGCGCCCTAAAGCCACCGGTGAAGTCACGCTGCGCGATAACAACGCCAGCAGCCTGCCGGTGATCGATACGCAGATTTTCGGCCATCCGGACGATTTAGCCCGCACCCTCGCCGGCTTTCGCTTTGCGCGTCAGGTGCTGGCCGCCGCGCCCATCCGCGAGATGGTCAATCAGGAGATCTTCCCTGGTGCGGAAGTCACCAGTGATGACGCGATAAGCGCCCATTGCCGGCGCATGGTGAAAACCGGCTATCACCCGGTCGGCACCTGTCGCATGGGCCACGATGACGATCCGCTGGCGGTGCTGCACGACGACCTGCGCGTGCGCGGCGTACAGCGGTTGCGCGTGGTGGATGCCTCGATGATGCCGAATATTATCAGTGGCAACACCAATGCGGTGGTGATGGCCGTGGCGCATCGCGCTGCGGAGCTGGTTCTGCAGTCACAACTTGTCGAGCACAAGGAGGCCGTGTATGAGTGACAAACTGGCGCGCCTGCAACAGGCGCTGGCACACTGGCAGCTGGATGCGGTATTGCTGACGCGTCGCGATAACATCGCCTGGCTGACCGACGGGGCCAGCTATTATGTGGTAGAGCGTGCCGAGACCGGCGTTGCCAGCCTGCTGATCGGCCGCGACAGCGTGCTGCTGCTGGCACCGGACAATGAATTACCGCGCATTCTGGCCGAAGAGCCGCTGCCGTTCAGCTGTGCGACCCGGCACTACCCGTGGTACCAGTCGCTGAGCAGCGTGCTGCCGGCGGGCAATATCGGCAGCGATACGCCCATGGCAGGATTGAGCGATATCCAGCCGCAGATGATCACGCTGCGCCAGGGGCTGAGCGCAGCGGAACAGCAGCGCTTTCGCACGCTGGGACAGGAGACGGCGCAGATTGTCGAAACGGTGGCGCGCCAGCTGCGCGCGGGCGTGAGCGAATGGCAGGTCGAAGCCGAGATTGCCGCCGGCTGTCTGGCGCGCGGCATTCGCCCGATGTGCACGCTGGTGGCCGCTGATGAGCGCATCGCCGCATTTAAACATCCGGTGCCGACACGCAAAACGCTGCAGCGCATGATGCTGATCACCCTCGGTGCTGAACGGCACGGTTTGCATGTCAGCCTGACGCGCCTGGTGCATCTCGGTGACCCCGACGCGGCGCTGCGCCAGCGCATTGTGACGCTGGCGGAGATCCACGCCGATATGCTGTACGCCACTCAGGCGCAGCGCAGCTGGTCAGCGGTTTTTGCCGGCATCACTCAGGCTTATCAACGCCACGGTCACGCTGAGGCGTGGCGCGATCATCATCAGGGCGGTCCGGCCGGTTACGGCTGTCGCGACTGGATTATCACCCCGGAGAGTCGCGGCGAGGTGCAGCCCGACATCGCCTTGGCGTGGAACCCGACGCTGAGCGGCGTGAAAAGCGAAGACACTTTTTTGCTCAGCCGCAGCGGGCTGGTGCCGCTCACGCGCAGCGACAGCTGGCCGCTGATTCGCCTGCAGCGCGGTGATAATACCCTTGAACTGGCCGACTGGCTGATTCTCCCGACATCCTCATAAGGAAGCGACTATGTCCCCACGTTTAGCAAATAAAACCGCCATCATTACCGGTGCCGGTAGCGGCATCGGCAGCGCCATCGCCACCCTGTTTGCGCGCGAAGGCGCCCGCCTGGCGCTGTTTGATCGCGACGCACACAGCAGCGAAGCGCTGGCGGCGCAGCTACAGCAGCAGTCCGGCCAGCGCTGCCTGGCCTGCGCAGCCGATGTCACGCAGCCGCAGCAGGTTAGCCGCGCGGTACAGCAGGCGCAGCAGGCGCTGGGGGATATTGATATCCTGATTAACTGCGCTGGCGTAAACGTTTTTCGCGATCCGCTGACGCTGGACGAGGATGACTGGCAGCGCTGCATGAACACCAATCTGAAAGGGCCGTACAACCTGATACGCAGCGTCCTGCCGGCGATGCTGGCCCGTCAGTACGGCAACATCGTTAACGTTGCCTCGGTGCACGGGCACAAAATCATTCCCGGCGCGTTCCCTTATCCGGTGGCTAAACACGGGCTGATCGGCCTGACGCGTTCGCTGGGCGTGGAGTACGCCGCGCAGGGCATCCGCGTAAACAGTATTTCGCCCGGTTTGATCATGACGCCAGCCGCTGAAGCCTGGCTGGCGAGCTGTCCGGATCCGCAGGCCGAGCGCGCGCGTCAGGCGGCGCTGCTGCCGTGTAAACGCATCGGCGAGCCGGATGAAGTGGCTTACACAGCGCTGTTTCTCGCCAGCGACGAGGCGCGCTTTATCAATGCCACCGATATCCTGATCGACGGTGGGCGCAGCCAGATGTATCACGAGTAAAGCGGAATCGCCGGTTACGGATGCACGCGCCGGCAATGATCGGCACCTGCCGCCACCGGATGGGCGGCGATATCAGCGCGGTCGGCGCGGATTGTCGCGGTATTGACGTCAAAGCGCTTGTCGCGGTCAGCCAGCAGCGCCGGATTGAGCTGACCGTCGGCGGTAAAGCCCATCATCAGCGTCGGCGCGCCCAGCGGCAGCGTTTTATCGCGGTCGGTATGCCAGGTGTGCCAGGTTTTTCCGTAGGTGTTGACGATTTTGCTCATCAGCGCATGCTCTGCGGCTGGCGGCAGGCCAGGCGCAATCAGCGTACCGGATTTCACTTCATAGCGATGGCTGTGCCAGTACTGCTTTTCCTGCGCCGGCAGCTGCTTAAATAAACGTTCGCTGATGATATATTCCACGCCCATTAATTTGGCGTCTTTTTTGTTACCGTCAAAAATAACCGCCTGCATCACATCGTCATTAAGAATGGTGACGTAGTGATGGGCCTCCATCTGCCCCTGCTGATTTCCGCAGTAATAATGAAAACCATCCAGATACGTATTGATCGCCTCAATCGGCGGCCGCGACTGCAACGCCGCCGCCCCGCTCTCCAGCAGCGCGGTTTTCCCCCCTACCGGCGCACCAGGTGCTGAGACCGGCGAGGCGCTGTTATTCGCGCCACAGCCGGATAATAACAATAACGCCAGCGCGCTAAATACACGGTTTCGCATTTCATCACCCCATTCTTATATTGAGTGATAAACATAGTTAATCAGCGTCAGGACGCGAGCGCAGCGGGAACACTATCCGGCGGCGAATTAAAACCGCCACGCGGTAAATAACAGTCCGCTCAGCTGCCCGGACTGTTCAGCGATCGGACTGTCCGCTGCGTTATTTTCCAGATGCTGCGCGACAAGGCGCGCGCCCACTAGCCAGCTGGAGGTCATCTCATAATCCATACCCAGCTCCCAGCCGACCTTCTCCAGTCCGGCACCCGCGTCATAGCGTGGCAGACCGCTGCGCATGGCCTGTGACGCTGTCACGCCGTATTGCGTTTGCATGTAGTCGCTATCGGCCCAGCTAAAGGTGGGGCCGGTGAACAGACGAACGCTTTCAACCGGACGCCACTGCAGATGCGCGTAGCCGGTGAGCTTAAATCCCTGCTGATTGCCGCCCACATCCTGCGAGGCTATCACGCCCCCTTTGAGCCAGCCGTTCTGATAAGTCGCGGAGGTAAAGGCGCGGGGCGTGACGTCAATGTCGCCCAGTCCGCGCAGGTGCGCATCATCGGATTCCTGGCGTGGCGAGAGGTTGGTCCCAACGCCCAGCGCAAAGGCCCAGCGATCGGTTTTAGCCACCTCCCAGCCAGCACCCAGCAGGTCGTCCACGCCGCCGACGAAAAACGGGCCATACGCCAGTTTGATCGCCGGCACAAAGGTGGTCTGATTATGTTTCGCCCCGGAATAGTTGGGCTTTACGCCAACGCCGCCGCCGATGAAACCGGATAGCGTGTCGTCCGCCAGCACCGGCAGTGTCGCCGGTAGCAGGCAGAACAGGATGAGAGGCTGGGCCAGAGGAAAACGCATCGCTATGTCCTTAAGGTTGCAAAACACCATTCTGATGAGTGGTGCTATTCAACCAGCCGGCTGTAAAGTGCGTTTTTCGCTTCGGTAAAGTTATGTAACAGCCAGCGGCAGGCGCAGACTGAAGCAGGCCCCGCCGCCCTGGCGGTTGCGCACCGTGATGCTGCCGCCGTGATGATGGACAATCGAACGTACCAGCGCCAGTCCCAGTCCGGTGCCGGGCTGCGCGTGGTGCAGTCGATAAAACGGTGCAAAAATCCGTTCGATTTCCTGCGGCGGAATACCCGGTCCGCGGTCTTTCACCTCCAGCAGGAAATGGCGCGCCTCCTGCTGCAGGTGCACTTCAATCTTCTCACCGGCATAACGCCGTGCGTTGTCGAGCAGATTACGCAGCAACCGCCGCAGCAGGCGCGCATCAACCTCCGCTACCACGTGCTGTGCGCTAAGCTCGACCTGGGCGCTGGCGCACTCTTCTGCGGCGATGGCCGTCACATCACTCAGCTCAAATGTACCGCTGACGAGGGTGGTGGCCATTTCCAGCCGGCTGAGCGTCAGGATCTCATCCACCAGTTCATCCAGTTCGGTCACGCTGCGCTGCAGTTCGCGACGCGCGACGGATGCATCATCTGCCAGTAACGCCGCCGCCATCTGAATGCGCGTCAGCGGCGAGCGCAGTTCGTGTGATGCATTGGCCAGCATGGTTTTTTGTGACTGAACCAGCTGTTCGATTTGCGCCGCCGAACGGTTAAAACTGGCGGCAAGCTGCGCCACTTCATCACGCCCGGTGACCAGTACGCGCGCGCTGAGCTGCCCCTGCCCGAGCGACTCCACGCTCTGCTGCAACGACTCCAGCCGCGCTGTCAGGCGGCGGATCACCGGCAGTGAAACCAGCGCCACGCTGACTGCCAGGGCAATCAGCAGCAGGATAAACAACCACGGCCGCTTGATGCGATCGAGGCTGAGCTGGATCACCAGCAGTCGCCCATCCTGCAGTGGCCAGACAAAGCGCGTCGCGTACCAGTCATCAAAACTGCCGCCCGGTACGCTGTGCGCGGGTCGCGGCAGCAGTGGCTGGAGCGGACGGCTCAGCAGAGCCCCATCAGGCGCGAACAGCGCAAAGCGCGCTCTGGTGCGCACCATCCAGCGATCGATGGCGGCGGCCTGCGCGCGCTGTGGCGCGGACGCAGGTGGCAGGTTTTGCTCCACCAGTTCAGCAAAGGTAGCGAAGGCATCGCGATGGCGGCTGTCATCGTTATTCCACAGCCACAGCACGATGGTTAGCGTGACCACAATCAGCAGCGCGCCGCTGAAAGCAAAAAATATCTGCAGATAGAGTGGAAAATCAGTGAGACGTTTCATCAGCCGGGCTGCGCCGAAAACACGTAACCGACACCGCGCACCGTGATAATCCGCGTTGGCGCGCGCGGATCGTCACCAATCGCCTGACGAATGCGGCCAATGTGGACGTCAATCGCCCGGTCAAACGGGTCATAATTCTCGCCGCGCACCGCCTGCCAGATCTGTTCGCGCGAAAGGACGCGGCCCGCCTGACGCGCCAGCGCCACCAGCAGATCGAACTGCAGCGAGGTCAGCTGACAGGATTGCTGCGCCAGCGTGACGCTGCGCGCGGCGGTGTCGATCTCCAGCGCGCCGCTGCGGATCACATTGCGCCCGGCGGCGGTGCCTGCCGGGCGGGTACGCCGCAGCACAGCGCGCATACGGGCCAGCAGCTCACGTGGTTCAAACGGTTTGGGCAGGTAATCATCGGCACCGACTTCCAGCCCGATGATGCGGTCAGCCGGATCGCCCCGGCCGGTCACCATGATGATGGCCGGATCGTGCTGATAGTCACTGCGAATCTGGCGGCACAGCGCCAGACCATCGGCATCGCCCAGCATCAAATCCAGCAGCACCACATCAAATGGCTGCTGCTGCATGCGGTAATGGGCATCGCTGACGCTGGCGCTGTGCTGCACGCTGAATTCGTACTGCGCCAGCCATGGCACAATCATTTGCGCCAGCCGGTTATCATCCTCAATCAACAAAACCGAGGTCATCGCGTTACCCGCCAGAGGAGTGGTTAATGAGATACAGACAGCGCCGTTTGTTAATAAGTTTCGTGAGTGAACAGACGATTCCGCTATCATGAGTGAACGCTCATAAAACAAGGCTGCACCGATGAGAGAGTTACCGCCTACCGCCATGCTGCGCGCATTTGAAGTGGCGACGCGCCATCCGACCTTTACCGCCGCCGCTGAAGAGCTGTTTATCACCCAAAGCGCCGTCAGCCATCAGCTCAAAAACCTGGAAGAGATCTGGGGCGTGCAGCTGTTTCAGCGCGGCAAAACGCTGAGTCTGACGCCAGCCGGCGCGGCGCTGGCACCGATCGTGCGCGAGTTTTTCAGTAATCTGGAAACCACCTTAGCCGACTTACGCGAGCAGAAAGGCCGCGTGCGGCTGCGCGTGAATACCACCTACTCGTTTGCGCTGAAGTGGCTGTTGCCGCGCCTGCCGGGCCTGACGCGCCAGCATCCGGAAATTCTGGTGACGCTGGAAAGCACCGATGATGCCATCACCTTCTCGCGCCAGGATTCTGACGTGGCGATCCGCTTTGGCCATGGCAATTATCCGGCGCTGCACAGCGAATTTATGTTTCGTGAACAGCTGTTTCCGGTTGCCAGTCCGGCGCTGCTGCAGCGCTTCGGCACACCGCAGGAACCGGCAGAACTGCTGCGCTACCCGCTGCTGATGCGTGATGGCGCCGATCTGGTGCCAAAGTGGGAGATCTGGTTTAAACAGGTCGGCCTGACGCTGGATGCCTTACAGGAGAGCGTACGTTTTGCCGACACCAACATGACGCTGGAAGCCGCGCTGCTGGGGCAAGGCGTGGCACTGGCGCGCAGCGGTCATGTTGAAAAAGAGCTGCGCGACGGCAGCCTGGTACGGCTGTTCAGCGTCACGTTTTCCTCGCCCGCCGCCTACTATTTCGTTTGTCCGCAGGGCATTGAAAGCCAGCCGCACATCGTTAATTTTCGACGCTGGCTGCTCGCCGAATCACGTCAGGCGCAGCAGGATTATCAGTGAAGCATGAGTATTTACTCATAGCGCAATGATAAATCTTCGCTTTCCAATCCATTTGCGGCTGCATAGCATCAGCCTATGCCTGATTACATTATTGTCTTAACGCTGTGCGCCGCACTGCTGCACGCCAGCTGGAACACCTTACTGCGCGGCGGATCCGATCGCCTGTGGTCGATGACCATTATGTGCGTGGCGATCGCGCTGGTGTGTGCGTTCAGTACGCTGTTTCTGCCGCTGCCGGCGCGCGCCAGCTGGAAATATGCGCTGCTTTCGGCGCTGCTGCACGTCGGCTATAACCTGTGCCTGGTGCGCAGCTACCAGAGCGGCGATCTCGGCCAGACCTATCCGATTGCGCGCGGATCGTCGCCGCTGCTGGTGACCTGCGCCGCCGCGCTGTTTGCCGGCGAGCACATCGCCTTTACTACGCTGTGCGGCATTGTGCTGGTGTCCGCTGGCATTGTGTCGCTGGCGCTGCGCGGCGGCAAACTGGCGCTGCCGGGCCTGCGCTACACGCTGGCGACCGGTGCCTTTATCGCCGCGTACAGCGTTGTGGACGGCATGGGCGTGCGCGTTGCCGGCAATGCATTTGCGTATACCGCGTGGATGTGCAGCTTGTGGGGCATATTAATGCCGGCGGTCTACATCGCGCTGCGCGACAGCAAAAGCCTGCTGCAGTGGCGTCCAGGCGTGCTGAGCGCCGCGGCGGGCGGCCTGGTTTCGCTGCTGGCCTACGGCATCATCATTTACGCCATGACGGCAGCGCCGATGGGCGCGGTGTCGGCGCTGCGTGAAACCAGCGTGCTGTTTGCCGCCGTGCTGGGCGCGCTGTTTCTCGGTGAAGCATTAACGGTAAGGAAAATGCTGGCGTGTGCGGTGATTGCACTCGGCACGCTGATGATCGGTTAAGCGATGAGGAGATGGCAGCATGTCTGAACGTTGTAAAATCGCCCTGCTGGGCCCCGGTGCAATTGGCACCACCGTCGCGGCGGTGCTGCATGAAGCCGGGCGCACCCCGCTGCTGTGTGGCCGCACGGCCCATGCCCAGTTAACGCTACGCTACGATGCAGGCGAAATCAGCGTGCCCGGTCCGGTATTGCATGATGCCTCGCACGTGACACAACGCTGCGATTTGCTGTTCGTGGCGGTTAAAACCACCCAGGTCGCGGACAGCGCCGCGTGGCTGGCCACTCTGTGCGATGAAAAAACCGTGGTGTGCGCGCTGCAAAATGGCGTCGAGCAGCAGAGCCAGCTGGCGCCTTACGTCAACGGCGCCACGGTATTACCTTCGGTGGTGTGGTTTCCGGCGCAGCGCGAGCCGGATGCGTCAGTCTGGCTGCGCGCTCAGCCTCGCCTGACCTTGCCGGATGTGCCGCAGGCCGCGCGCGTAGTGGATGCGCTGCGCGACACGCGCTGCGAGGTGGCACTGGCCGCGGACTTTCTCTCCATCGCCTGGCGCAAGCTGTTACAAAATGCCGCCGCCGGTTTGATGGTGCTGGCCAACCGTCGCGCCGGCATGTTTAGCCGCGGCGATATCACGCAGCTGGGATTAGCCTATTTACAGGAGTGCCTGACGGTGGCGCGCGCGGCCGGTGCGGTGCTCGACGACAGCGTGCCGCAGGAAATTATCGATGGTTTTCACCGCGCGCCGCCCGATCTGAGCACTTCGATCCTGGCCGATCGTCAGGCCAACCGCCCGCTGGAGTGGGATACCCGCAATGGTGTGGTACAGCGCTATGGCCGTCAGCATGCTATTGCTACGCCGATCAGTGATGTCGTGGTGCCGCTGCTGACAGCGGGCAGCGAAGGGCCGGGCTGATAAAATAGGTTGCCGGACGCGCGGGGAGAAACAGCTATGCTGCGAATTGTTTATACAACGGCCAGGTTTTGATTGCGCCGCTACCAAGAGGGTGCGATGTTCAGCTGATTTAAACCATCGCCTCCGCGGCATAATCATGATAACGGCAACAGGACGCACTTATGACAGATTACGTTTTTTATCGCAAACAACAGGTTATCGCCACGCTGGAACGATCGGATGTGAAACGAGCCCGGCTGCTGATGGCGGACGGTTACAGCAAGATGGACGAAGAAATTAATGCAGCCAGCGCGCAGGCGGCGCTGCGGCGGCTGGCTGATATTCGCCATGAAGAGCACATGACCGAACACGCTTTTGCCACCGGTTCGGTATTCAGCGCGGTGGTCAGCGCCCTGTTCAGACACTGACGTTATGCGCCAAACGCCCCATCAATGGTGTGCATGGCGCCGGTGACGAAACCGGCTTCGGGTCCTGCCAGCCAGGCCACCATGCCCGCCACCTCTTCAGAACGGCCATGGCGTTTGATGGCCATGAAGCTGTGCATCAGATCTTTCATCGGACCATTTTCCGGATTGGCATCGGTATCAATCGGGCCCGGTTGCACCACGTTAATGGTGATGCCGCGTGGGCCGAAATCCCGCGCCAGGCCGCGCGCCAGCCCCTGTAAAGCGGATTTACTTAGCGCATAAGACGCCATACCGGGAATCGGCATGCGGTCGCCATTGACCGAACCGATGATGATGATGCGGCCGCCGGCTGGCATCTGTCGGGCGGCTTCAACCGCAGCATGATACGGCGCGTGAATGTTAATGCGGAACAGGCGATCGACCGCGTCCGGATCCTGTTCCAGCGCATCGCCAAACAGGGCGATACCAGCATTAACCACCAGCACATCCAGCGGTCCACTGTCGCGCACGGTGGCAATCACCGCATCGCGCTCTGAGCTGTCGGTATGAACGGCAGCCGAACCGGTTTCGTGCGCCAGTTTTTCGGCGGCCTCGGGCGAACCTGAGAAAGTGAAGGTCACGCTGGCCCCCTCATCAGCAAAGCGACGCACGATAGCCGCACCAATACCGCGACTGCCGCCCAGAACCAGAACCTGCTTATCTTTAAATACGCTCATTTGCATCTCCACGTGTGATTTCTTAGTATGCATTACAAAATGAGCCCGAATTAATGTCAATGCAATTTTGTAGCGAGCACTATAAAATATGAAATCACCTGGTCGTCCCCGTAACTTTGACCCCGAACACGCCGTAGCGGTCGCGCAGGGGTTATTTCATGCCAAAGGTTATGACGCCGTCAGCGTCGCCGATGTCACTGACGCGCTGGGCATCAATCCGCCGAGCTTTTACAGCGCGTTCGGTAACAAGGCCGGATTGTATGCCCGCGTTCTCGATCGCTACGCCACTACCGGCTCGATTCCTCTGGCTGAGATACTGCGCGACGACCGCCCGGTGGCCGAAGCCCTAGATGCATTACTGAAAGCGGCGGCGCTGCATTATGCCCGGGATGAGGTGTGTACGGGTTGTCTGGTGCTGGAAGGAATTCGCTGTCAGGATCAGCAGGCGCGCGAGGCGGCCAGAGTGTTTCATCGCGCCGCTGAGGATACCATCCGGCGCTATATCGCGGCCCGCTACCCACAGGACGCGCAGCGCCTGACCGATTTTGTCAGCACCGTGATGTCCGGACTTTCTGCCAGAGCGCGTCAGGGCCACAGCGTTGAGCAACTGCTGGCCAGCGCGGAGCTGGCGGGTCTGGCGGTGGTTGCAGCGCTTGAGGCGTGATCGCTTTTCAGTGATGTTCTGACTGCGAAGTGATGCCGGTCAACTGGCTGAGTCGGTGTCCGCTACCGACCGCTGGAACATGCGCATAATGCCGCCAAGATGCCAGTGCAGAAGTTCCAGCGCCTGTTCATCCTCGTAATTAGTTAACCGCGCCACGATCGCCTCATGATCGTTTTGCGAACCCTGAAACTCATCCGGCGTGCGCGTCAGGTGATTGAGAAAGGCACGAATGCGGTTAATGCTGGTTTTGTAAAAACCGACCAGCTCGCTGTTCTGGCTGGCTTCAATCAGTGCCATATGAAAGGCCGCATCGGTTTCGCGGTAGGTCTCTGGCGAGTTTTGTAATGCATCGCGTCCACGCGCCAGCTGTTCGTTCAGGCGCGCGATCAGCGCCTGACGATCGTGTTGCAGCGCCAGCTTTAATGCGCCTGATTCCAGAATCTGCCGCATCTCACAGGTTTCGCGCATCTCCCGTTCATTAAACGAAAACACAAAAGTGCCGCGCTGCGGGATAATTTGCACCAGACGCTCCATCTCCAGCTTTTGCAGCGCCGCTCTTACCGGCGTCCGGCTCACGTTAAGCTGGGTGGCAATATCGTTCTCGGAAATTAATGCACCGGGTGCAATCTGGCAGTTCACGATCAGGTCCCGAATATGATCGGCCAGAATGCTGCTCAGTGACTGCGGACGGAGGATGTTTTTCGATGACCAGTCAATGATGAGTTTGTCGGCGGGCATAGCGTGGCGAGCGTCCTTTAAACAGCGAGCATTTAGGGGGTCAGAATGACGGTGGGCACTGTGTTTTGTAGTATACAAGAGACAGATCCCCCAAACAATAACGGGCCTGTTTGAGGGAGCGTTGGGTTATGAGGTGAACAAGTATGTCTGCTGCTGAATATGCGCTGGATTAAGTGCCATGCCCATGCCGGGTCCCTGCGGTACCGGGATTAACCCGTTTTGCGGCACCAGCGGATCGCGCAGGAAGTACTGATGAATATCGTTCCATTTCACCAGATACTCCTGATAAGGCGTGTGGATCGGCGATTGCGTGGTGCTGAAATGGGCCGTCGCGATGCTGGAATGACCGTGCGGGATCACCTGCAGATCGTACAGGGTGGCGATAGCGGCGATTTTTAACGTTTCTGAAAGCCCACCGCACCAGTAAATATCAGGCTGAATCACATCCAGCGCCCCGGATTCAAAGAAGCGTTTGAAGCCCCAGCGCGTGTACTCATGTTCGCCACCCGCCATCGGGATGGACAGTTTATCTTTGAGTCGTTGCATACTGCCGATTCTGTCGGCCATTACGCACTCTTCCAGCCAGCGCGGGCGATACGGCTCGATGCCCTTTGCCAGTTCAAGCAGATACGTCACATCCATCGACTGCCAGCAATCAAACATCAGATCGTAATCATCCCCTACGGCTTCGCGCAGCGTTTTTGCCAGTTCGATATTTTTCTTCAGCCCTTCCCTGCCGCTCATCGGGCCGTGGCGGAAAAACCATTTTTGTCCGCGATATCCCAGCGCCTTATACTCCAGCGCCCGCTCGTGCACCCGCGCCATATCCTGCACCGCAAAGCCCAGCATTGATGCGTACGCCGGTATTTCTTCCCGTAACGAACCGCCCAGCAGGCGAAACACCGGTTGCTGCATCCATTTGGCACGCAAATCCCACAAGGCACAATCCACCGCGCTGATCGCCAGCATGCCATCGCCCTGACGCCCATGAATCTGCGCACGGTACATCTGATCCCACAAACGCTCGGTGTCGCGCGGGTCCTGACCCAGCAACAACGGTCGCAGCTGGCCATGAATGATTGATGCAACGGCATGCGGCACCGGTCCTGCCAGCCCGTCCACGCCCTCATCAGAAACGATCTCAAGAAACACAGTGGTAATGGCAAAACCGTCTTCCAGCTGAACGCCACCGTCATGATTATTCACGGTACGAAACTGCGCATAGATATCGGTGGGACGCGCGAGACGCTCCTCCCAGAAATCACCCTCTCCCGGCATCACACCTTTCACCTGAAGTAACCGGACATCAATAATCTTCATACTACTGCCCCTCACGTTGTTCATTGCTGGCCTGGTAAGCCGGTAAACGCTGGCGACGAAAGATGAGGCTCAGGGTAATGATCGAGAGCATGGCCATCGCCGCCAGCCAGTAAAATCCGCCGTTATAACTGCCGCTGCGGTCGCGTATTACGCCGATGACCCACGGATTCACCACACTGGCAATACTGCCCAGCGCATTGATCAGGGCGAGGCCACCCGCCACCACCGACGCCGGGATAAACTGCGCGGGTAATCCCCAGAACACCGGCATCGCGCCGAAAAAGCCAAATGCCGAACAGCACAAAAACATCATTTTAATCAGCGAGTTATCGAACCATGCGACGCATAACAGCCCGACAAAGGAGAAGATCAGCGCCAGATAATTGGCCAGCAGCCGTGACCCGGGACGATCGGCTATGCGTCCCAGCACCAGCATGCCGGCCAGACCAAATACGTAAGGAATGATGGTGATGAATCCGGTCTGAACATGACTTAAGCCGGTTTCGCTGATGATCAGCGGCAGGAAGGTGCTCACCGCGCCGTTGAGGTTCGCCAGTCCGTAATAGGTGAGGCTGAACAACAACACCAGCGGGCTGAACAGCGCTTTCAGCAGACCGCCGTGGCCGCGCGACGGCAATTTTTGCCGCTCAGCAGCCAGAGTTGTCACCAGCCAGTGCTGCTCATCTGCGCTGAGGAAGCGGGCATCTTCCGGCCGATCGGGCAACGCAAAGGGGACGATCAATCCCAGCACAATCGCCGGAATGGCCTCCAGCAGAAACATCAGCTGCCAGCCGCGCAGCCCCAGCCATCCGTGCAGCTCTAACAACAGGCTGGAAACCGGCGTGCCGATAATCAGCGCAATCGGAATGCCGGTCATAAACGAGGCGATAATGCGTCCGCGCCACGCCACCGGAAACCACAGGGTGAGATAAAACACGATGCCGGGAAAGAAACCGGCTTCAGCGGCACCCAGCAGCGCGCGCATCACATAGAGGCTGTTTTCACTCCACACAAACATATGTGCACCGGAGATGATGCCCCAGGTCACCATAATGCGGGCGATCCACCAGCGCGCGCCCACCCTTTCCATCAGCAGATTGGAGGGCAGTTCAAGGATGGCGTAAGGCAGGAAAAACAGACCGGCGGCGAGGCCAAAACTGGCGGCGCTGATGCCGAGATCGGCATTCATGGTGAGGGCGGCCACGCCGATATTGGCGCGATCGATCACCGCAATCACATAGCAGCCAATCAGGAGCGGAATCAGTCGCCACGACAGTTTACGGATCACCCGCTTTTCAATTTCAGTATCTGTACTTTGCATGGTCTTTCCCGATGTTGGTGTCATGGATAAAAAATGCACTTGTATACAAGTTCTGTTGTATACATTCGCTGACCACTCTTCAATGGGCTGAGTAAGGAAATGAGATATGAAACGTTTCAGCGAGAAGCCGCAAATAAACGTTTATAAGAGGATTGAGCCGGGCGAAGATGAATTAAAAACGTGGTGATTATTCGATGTGAACAGAGTGCGCTGACACACTCCGGGCAGGGTTATTTTATGCGCAGCCATTGTATAAACGCGCGCATGGCAGGTGACATGGCTTTACCTGCTATCCAGCAAAGTGAATAACCTGGGAATTCCATCTCCCAGGGTTGCAGAAGGCGACAAAGCTTGCCGGAGGCCAGCGATGCACTGACCCGTTCCGCCGTTAACTGGGCAATCCCTGCGCCAGCAATAGCAGCCTGCCGCTGCCTTTCGCGATCGTCTACCACCAGATTTCCATGCACGGGAATATCAAAAATTTCCCCCTCATTTAAAAACTGCCAGGGCTCTACCCTGCTACTTCCCGGCCAGCGCCAGCCGATGCAATTGTGATTGAGCAGATCTTCCGGGACTTCAACCGCACCATGCTTTGCCAGATATGCTGGCGCAGCGACCACAATCTGATGGAGCGGCTTGCCTAATGGAATAGCAACAAATCCCGGTTCCAGCACCTCGCCTAAGCGCAGTGATAAATCATAGCCGCCGCGGCTCAGATCGACCGGCGCATCGCTGGTTGTGATATCCAGCTGCACGTTGGGATAATCAGTAAGAAACCCGGCAATATTGTGATCAAGAAACATTTCAGCACCCGACCGAAAAGCATGAACGCGAATCAGCCCCTTAATATCCTGGCTTCTGGCGTGTGCCTGCTGCAGGGTCTCATGCAGATTAGTCATAATGGGTGCAGTCTGAAGAAACAGGGACTTGCCATCATCGGTAAGATATACCGCCCGGGTGGTCCGGTTCAGCAAACGTTGCCCGAGTTGTGCTTCCAGCGCGGTGATTTGCTGACTGACGGCTGACGCGGATACCCCGAGTATTTCCGCAGCGGCTCTGAAATTCAGTTGCTGAGCAACCACGACAAAAGCCCGTAAAGCCAGATACTCCGCGCTGTTAATCATTATTTATGTCCTTTATTAAACGCTACTTAACACACCATTAAGATACAGGAACTTCACGCCTGTAAGTATCTCGTTATAATCACTCAAATCATAATTAATAAATAATATCAGGAGCGCTTTATGCTGCAGGAAAACCTTGAATTAGCGCAGAGATTACAAATTATCGAAGACAAACTGGCTATTTATGAATTGATTGCGTCACATCCTCCCAGCGCAGATACTGCAATGGCGGAATATACATTATCGGTTTATCTGGAAAAGAGTGAATTCAATCGCGGCCCTCATCTTGATGGCGCGGAGGGTGCAGAGGCGATAGCCGCCTTTATTTTGCGACCTGAGCATGAGGAAGCACTGGCTAGCGGATTAGCGCATTTTACCGGATTACCCTTGATTGATCTGCGCGGAGACAGCGCGGTAGTCACCTCTTATTTACAGTTAATTTATCTGGATGATAAAGGCGAATCACGCATGCTGGCCAATCACGGCAGCTCTTCTGGGTATCGCATACATCGCGTTGTAGTGAATCGCTGGGAGTTGAAACGCATTGCGGATCAATGGAAAATTCATCGCAGGACGTTGATTCCGGTGGACGGTAGCGGTTTATCACGCGCATTGCTTTCCCAGGGTCTGAAAGATGTATTCAGCCGGCAATCACGATAATTAACGCGACAAGACAGCTATTGAGCCAGACCACGATGTGCAGCTACGTCATGAACGACAATCCGCTACGAGACTGGCGGCGCAGGTTGGTGTCCAGCATGGCAACGGTCTGGCTATTCCTTTCAGCCAAATCCTTTGGTGATGTACTTGCCAGTAACGTATGAAATTTATCAAAGCCGACATTCTTATCCTGTAGCAACGCAGCATATTTCCCTGTAAATCATCGCCTCACCAAAGAATATCATGTGCAGAATGCTATCAGCTTTAAGCATCAGCATAATGGGTTATTTCAGCCGCTGCGCCTTTTGACAGTCTCATACTCTAACGCTACGCTTAATTGCAAGGATATATGTCGCAAACTTGCGTAAAGATAAAATATTTCCTAAGGTGACCGCCTTTCAGCCTCTTATAGCTTTCATTTCCCTTTGTGAAGTGCCGGCTGCGAAAGCTATAAGATCGCTCCAATTTTACTCATGGGGAGTTTATGAGCACCGGAACGATGACCAATAAACCTGATTTGACCGTTGACGATATTACCGTCATTGACAACAAATTATTGAAACGCGCCGTCAGCGCTGCAGCGCTGGGTAATACCATGGAGTGGTTTGATTTCGGCGTTTATAGTTACCTTGCCGTGATTATCGGCCAGGTATTTTTCCCGGACGCCAGTAATACCGCGCAGCTTATTGCGTCGTTTGGTACTTTTGCGGCCGCGTTTTTAGTGCGCCCGATTGGCGGCATGGTATTTGGTCCACTCGGCGATCGCTTTGGCCGGCAGAAAGTGCTGGCCTTTACCATGATTATGATGTCGATTGGCACCTTCTGTATTGGCCTGATTCCCAGCTATGCCAGTATCGGTATTGCCGCGCCGATCCTGCTGTTGCTGGCGCGTCTGGTGCAGGGCTTTTCCACCGGCGGTGAATATGGCGGTGCCGCCACCTTTATTGCGGAATACTCCACCGACAAACGCCGCGGCTTTATGGGCAGCTTCCTGGAGTTTGGTACACTGGCAGGTTATCTGCTGGGTGCCAGCCTGGTGACCGGTATGATTGCGCTGCTGCCGCATCAGGCGATGATGGACTGGGGCTGGCGCATTCCGTTCTTCCTGGCCGCGCCGCTGGGGCTGTTTGGCCTGTATATCCGCCTGAAGCTGGAAGAGACACCCGCGTTTAAAGAGCACATGGATAAGCGTGAAGAGGCCGAACATAACAAGCCGCAGCTCACGCTGTGGCAAATGCTGCGCACGCAGAGTAAGCCGCTATTGAAGTGTATTGGTCTGGTGCTGCTGTTTAACGTGTCTAATTATATGCTGACCGCCTATATGCCAAGTTATTTAACCGGCATTCTGGGGCTGAGCGAAATATCCGGTCTGCTGCTGGTGATGGTAGTGATGTTTATCATGATGCCACTGACCCTAATGTGGGGCCATTTTACCGACCGCATCGGCCGTAAACCGGTGATTGGTTTCGGCGCACTGGGATTATTAGTGCTGGCGATCCCGGCGTTCATGCTGATTGGTTCTGGCAACATGCTATGGGTATTTGCCGGTCTGGCCGTGCTGGGCTTACTGCATACCTGCTTTAGCGGCACCATGCCAGCGACATTACCGGCACTGTTTGTCACCGATATTCGTTACAGTGCGCTGGCTATCGGCTTTAATTTGTCAGTCTCGCTGTTTGGTGGCACCACGCCGTTAATTACCGCATGGCTGGTCGACACTACGCACAATACCATGATGCCGGCGTATTACATGATGGGTGCCGGCGTGATTGGTTTGTTGACGGTATTAACGCTGAGTGAGACAGCGCGTAAGCCGCTGAAAGGTTCATCGCCTGCGGTGGCGACTAAAGCCGAGGCGCATAAACTAATTGATAAACTGCGTAAACAGCGCAGCCGTAAAAAACAGCAGCCAGCATAATCCCCGCTGATATTCACATCAGGTGCGCTCAATGCGCACCTTTTTTGTGCCCTGCGTCAGACTTATAGCCCAGATAATCGCCCCGGGCTGCGCTAGACTGTCCCTCTCTGACTGTTTTTTACTCATTAAGGGATAATGATGTCATCTGCAGTGGCTCCCGCCGTTAATCAAAAGCGCGTACTGATTGCCGGATCCGTCGGCAATTTTATCGAGTGGTATGAATTCGCTGTGTACGGTTTCATGGCCACGCTGATCGCTAAACATTTCTTCCAGCTGGAAGGAGAAAGCGCCCTCACCAGCCTGATCCTCACCTATGCGGCCTTTGCTGTGGCGTTCTTTTTTCGCCCGTTAGGGGCGGTGCTGTTTGGCCGCCTGGGCGATCGTTATGGTCGTAAACCGGTGCTGATCGCGGTGCTGGTATTAATGACGCTGGCCACCGTCGCCATCGGTCTGGTCCCAGTTTATGCCAGCATTGGCGTGGCTGCGCCGCTGCTGATTACACTGCTACGCATTCTGCAGGGACTGTTTGCCGGCGGAGAATACGGCGGCGCGGTCTCGCTGATGACCGAATCGGCGCCGCCCGGCAAGCGCGGATTTTATGGCGCGTGGCAGTCGCTGACGGTGGCGCTCGGACTGCTGGCGGGCGCGGGCGTGGTGGCAGTACTGCCGCTGCTGCTGGGAGACGCCGCCATGAACGCCTGGGGCTGGCGTATTCCCTTCCTGCTGGCGCTGCCGCTCGGCGCACTGGCGTTGTGGCTGCGCAGCGGCCTCGATGAATCACCGCAGTTCAGCCAGACACCGGCGGCACCACAACAGCAGGCATCGCTGGGTGTCACGCTACGCGCTATCGGGCTGGGCATTGGCCGGTTAATGATATGGTCAGCCGCCGGTTATACCTACCTGGTAATCATGCCTACCTATCTGCAGGCCGCGCTGCATACCGGCTTTAACCAGGCGCTGCTGATTGCGGTAATCTCTAACCTCGGCTTTGCCGCCACCATCCTGCCGGCCGGCATACTCAGCGATCGCTATGGCCGCCGCACATTAATGCTGCTGGCAACGTTTTTGCTGCTGGTGCTGGCTTTCCCGCTGCTGAAAGTGTTGCAGCACCCGGAGAGCGGTATGGCGATCAAAGCGCTGGTGGTGTTTATCGCCGGTGCGCTGGTGGGCATGCTGGCCGGACCGGGACCGGCGATGCTGGCCGAGATGTTCCCTACCCGCGTGCGTTACACCGGGCTGGGGCTGGCCTATTCGCTCTCCAACGCGCTGTTTTCCGGCTGCGCGGGTCTGATCATTACCGGCCTGATGAAGCAAACCGGCAACGCCGACATTCCCGCCTGGTATGTGATGGCCACCGCCGTAGTGAGTTTTGTCGCGCTGCTTTCGCTCAATAAGGACGATCACCGCAGACCCCTTTGAGAAAAAGCGTTTGTGCAGGTAAGCACCTGTCATTGGTCGCCATCAATGGCGACCCTACAGGGGCCGAAAGATTTTTTTACAGGAGTGATGAATACATAGGCATATATATGTCTAAAATAACATAGAAAATAAATCAAGACATGCCTGATATTTTATCCAGCTCAAAAACAGTGCCATTATAAATAACAAAACCCCGGCACATCAGTGTGCCGGGGATAACCAACACTACCAGTTAAATTTATTACTATCTTCCCACTCTTTGACTTCTTTCTCTGCTTGATCTTTACCGTAGCCGTAGCGCTCCTGAATGCGGCCGACTAATTGATCGCGTTTCCCTTCGGCTACGTCTAAATCGTCATCTGTAAGCTGGCCCCATTTCTCTTTCACTTTTCCTTTGAACTGCTTCCAGTTTCCGCTGATACGATCTTCGTTCATCAGTGTTCTCCTCATTTAGGTGACAGTGCCGCCTGGCATTATTTCGCGCAGCGTTAACTGCGCAGAGATAAGCGTAGCCTATGACTGAGATTAAAAGGTGCTTAAGCGAACAAATCGGAAAATTTACGTAACGGTACTGTTTAAAGCGCAGCGGGAATTAAATCTGAAAATATAGGCTATGATTTTTCAGGGTACTCAGTGATTTATCTGCGTACCTGTTTGCTACCAGGGCATTTAGTCTTTTGTATTCAGAGAGTAAATGGTTTTAAGGAACGCGAATCGCTTGATGTCGTCCATTCCCCGTGCGGGGCTTAACGAGGCAATAGAATGGAATCCACAACGTTGGAAAAATCCTGGGGTGCTGAAATCCTTGCTGACGGCAGCGTGCGGTTTCGCCTTTGGGCACCCGGTCAGCAGCAAATTACCCTTCACGCCGATGGTCAGCAGCATGCCATGCAGCCGCAGCAGGATGGCTGGTTCAGCCTGACGCTGCGCGGACCTGGTCACGGCAGCGAATATCACTACGAGCTGGCCGATGGCAGCACGGTACCCGATCCGGCCGCGCGGGCACAACGCGCCGATGTCAACGGCCCTTCTCTGGTTATCGACCCACAGCATTACGCCTGGCAGCAGCGTGACTGGCAGGGACGGCCGTGGCACGAAACGGTGGTCTACGAGTTGCACATCGGCACCTTTACCGCCGAAGGCACCTTCCGCGCGGCTATCGCAAAACTCCCTGCGCTGGCCGACCTCGGTATCACCATGATCGAAGTGCTGCCGGTATCGCAGTTTGGCGGCACGCGCGGCTGGGGCTATGACGGCGTTCTGCTGTATGCGCCGCACGCGGCGTATGGCTCACCGGATGATTTCAAAGCCTTTGTCGATGCCGCGCACGCATTGGGACTGTCGGTGGTGCTGGATATTGTGCTCAACCACTTTGGTCCGGAAGGCAATTACCTGCCGCTGCTGGCACCGGCCTTTTTCCACGAAGAGCGCATGACGCCGTGGGGCGCCGGGATTGCTTACGATGTGGACGCCGCGCGGCGTTATATCGTCGAAGCACCGCTCTACTGGCTGAAAGAGTTTAACCTCGACGGCCTGCGCTTCGATGCCATCGACCAGATTGAGGATACGTCCAGCAAGCATGTGCTGATCGAGATTGCCGAACGCATTCGCAGCGAAATCCACTCTCGCCCGATCCATCTCACCACCGAAGACAGCCGCAACGTGATCTTCCTGCATCCGCGCGATGCGGACGGTAACGCGCCACTGTTCAGCGGTGAATGGAACGACGATTTTCATAATGCCATTCACGTCTTTGCCACCGGCGAGACGCACGCGTATTACCGGGATTTTGCCGACGTACCGGAGAAATTAATCGCGCGCATTCTCACCGAGGGCTTTGCTTATCAGGGCGAGCTGTCACCACAGAGTGGCCAGCGGCGCGGCGTACCCAGCGCAGGCCAGCCGCCGGTCGCGTTTGTCGATTTCATCCAGAACCACGATCAGGTGGGCAATCGCGCACAGGGCGAACGCCTGATTAGTCTGGCCGGTGTCGATCGCACCAAAGTATTGCTCGCCACCCTGCTGTTGTCACCGCATATTCCGCTGCTGTTTATGGGCGAAGAGTACGGTGAAACCAACCCATTCCTGTTCTTTACCGATTTCCACGGCGAGCTGGCGAAAGCGGTGCGCGAAGGACGTGCGCGCGAATTTACCGGTCACGCCGGTCATGACGATACGGTACCGGATCCCAACGCTGAAGAGACCTTCACGCGTTCGAAACTGGACTGGAGCAAAGTGGAAAATCCCGCAGGCCAGGCGTGGCTGACGCTTACGCGCCAGTTGCTGGCGTTGCGCCAGCAGCACATCGTGCCGCTGCTGGCGGATGCCCGCAGGCATAACGGCCAGGTGCTGCGCACCGCACCAGGCTTTGTCGCCGTCAGCTGGCAGTTCCCGCAGGGCCAGCTGTCGCTGGCGCTGAATATTGGACAGCAGAGCCAGCCGCTGCCCGCTATGCCCGGCGAGACGCTCTTTGCGTGGCCACAGGAAAGCGGCGAGCTGCCGCAGCACTCCCTCATCGTGCGTCTGGCAAAAGGAGCAGCGCAATGAGCATTCCAACCGCAACCTACCGTATTCAGTTCCGCAACGGCATGACCTTTGACCGCGCAGCGCAACTGGTGCCCTATCTGCAGCAGCTGGGCATCAGCCATCTTTATGCCTCGCCGATCTTTACCGCCACGCGCGACTCGACGCACGGCTATGACGTTACCGATGCTAATGAGATTGACCCGGCGATTGGCGGACGCGCCGGTTTTGACCGCCTCAGCGCAGCGCTGCAGCAGGCCGGGATTGGCCTGATCCTCGATATTGTGCCTAACCACATGGCAGCGTCGCTGGAAAATGCCTGGTGGCGCGATGTGATTGAACATGGGGAAGCCAGCCGCTATGCGCACTACTTTGATATCGACTGGTCGCGCAGGCTGACGCTGCCGTTCCTCGGCGATGATTTTGACCGCGTGCTGGCCAATGATGAACTCAGCATCAAGGCCGATCCGCACAGCGGCAATCCGGCGCTGGTCTATTACGACAGTTACTATCCGCTGACGCCCGCCAGCTGGCAGCAGCGTAAAGACGAGGTGCTGGCGTTGCGCGATCGCGCGGCCATCGCGGAACTGCATGCGCAACAGCCGTGGCAGCTGATGAACTGGCGTGAGGCGCGCAGCGCGCTCTCCTACCGCCGCTTCTTTGAAATTACCGGGCTGGTCGGCGTGCGGGTCGAAGATGAAGAGGTGTTCGCGGCTTCGCATCGCCTGATTCTCGAACTGGTACACAGCGGTGTGGTGAGCGGGCTGCGGGTCGATCACGTTGACGGGCTGGCCGATCCGCTCGGCTATCTGCAACAGCTGCGTCAGGCCGCAGGCGACGCGTGCTATATCACGGTGGAGAAGATTCTCGCTGACGGTGAGCAATTGCCCGCCGACTGGCCAGTGTCCGGCACCACCGGTTACGAGTTTATCGCCGCGCTGTCACATGCGCTGATTGATGATAATCAGATCGATATGCTGCATCTGGCCTATGAAGCGGTATCCGCCGAACGTAACGACGTGGCGGCTGGCCTGCGTGCAGCGCGTGAACTGATGGTCGATCGCAACTTTGCCGGGGAATTCAGCCGCCTGCTGGCGCTGGCTACCGAGGCAGCCGATCTGGTGCATCGCAACTTTAGTGAGGCTGAGCTGCACGTGGCGCTGCGCGAACTGCTGATCGCCTTCCCGGTGTATCGCACCTACGGCCGGAAAGCCGGTATGCCGCTGGAAGGCGAAGCGTTGCTATTACAGGTGCTGGAGCAGGTTAAACACAGCGCCTCGCCTGCGGCGCTGAGCTTTTTGCAGGCATTACTGCTGGGGGCGATCACTGAACAGGGCGAGCAGGATGCGGCGGAATTCCGCGCCCGCTTCCAGCAGCTGACCGGCCCGCTGATGGCGAAATCGGTCGAAGACACGCTGTTTTTCCGCAATCACGTGGCGCTGGCGATCAACGAAGTGGGTGCCGAACCGCTGCCGCATGCGTTTTCGCTTGAACGCTTTCATCGCGAAATGCAAATCCGCCTGCAGCACCAGCCGGATGGGCTGTCGGGTACCTCCACGCACGATACCAAACGCGGCGAGGATGCACGTGCACGGCTGTATACCCTGAGTGAAGCGCCGGCGCTGTGGGCGGAGAACGTGACGCGCTGGCGCCAGATGAATCAGCCGCACGTGGTTGCGCTGGCGGACGGACCGGCGCCCGAACCGCCGGTTGAGTGGATGTTGTACCAGGCGCTGGCCGGCGTCTGGCCCACCACGCTGCAGCCGGAGGACACGGCGGCACTCGACGCGCTGCGCGATCGCTTTTTGCCGTTTGTGGAAAAAGCCCTGCGCGAAGCGAAGTTACGCACCGACTGGGCGGACAGCAACGAAGCTTATGAAAATGCCGTGCTGGAGTACGCCCGCCAGCTGCTGTCACCCACCAATCCGGCGTTTCTGCAGGACTTCAGCCACGCACTGCAGCCGTTCATCCGGGCCGGACTGGTTAACAGTCTGAGCCAGACGGTGATCAAACTGACCGCGCCGGGCGTGCCGGATATCTATCAGGGCTGCGAAGCGCTCGATTTCAGCCTGGTCGATCCGGATAACCGACGCGAGCCGGATTTTGCTCAGCTGACGGCGCAGCTGGATGTCCACGCCGCGCCGGATTTCGCCAGCCAGCAGGACTGGCTGAGCGGCCAGCTGAAGCAGCAGATGGTTGCGCGCCTGCTGCATCTGCGCCGCGACCATGCGCAGCTGTTCCGCTTCGGTGATTATCAACCGCTCAGTGCATCGGGCGAACATGCGGAAAAAGTGATCGCCTTTGCCCGTCAGGACAGCGACTACGCGCTGCTGGTGATTACGCCACGGCTGATTTTCAATGGTGCACAGTGGAGTCATACCCGCCTGGCACTGCCGGAATCGCTGGCGCATCGCCACTATCGCAATGTGCTGACCGGCGAGACCGTAGTGATTAATGACGATGTTACGCTGGACAATGTGAGCTATAGCGCGCCGCTGGTGCTGATTAGCCAGTAGCGTCCCCGATAAACCTGTTGTTTTACATGACTATCTATTCACTGGATGGAGAGGATTGAATGTCTAACGGTAAACCTTTAGAAATCACCGCTGGATCGGGGCACCAGCTCGGCGCCAACTTTGATGGGGACGGCGTCAATTTTGCGCTGTTTTCAGCACACGCGGAACGGGTCGAACTCTGTCTGTACGATGAGAGCGGTCAGCATGAAATTGCCCGCTTCGATCTGCCGGAATATACCCACGAAATCTGGCACGGCTACGTGCCCGGGCTGAAACCCGGCGCGCTGTATGGTTATCGCGTTCACGGACCGTTCGATCCGGAAAACGGTCACCGTTTTAACCCGAGCAAATTACTGATTGATCCCTACGCCCGCGAGCTGCAGGGCAACATCGACTGGAATGAAGCGCACTTCGCTTACGATTTACTGCACGAAGATAAAGATCTGACGCTGGATACCCGTGACAGCGCGCCGTTTACTCCCAAGTGCCGGGTGATTGACACTAATGAGTTTGACTGGCAGGACCATAACCGCCCCAGCATTCCGTGGTCCAGTACGGTGATTTATGAAACCCACGTCAAAGGTTTCACCCAGCTTAATCAGGGCATTCCGGCAGAGATGCGCGGCACCTATGACGGCATGAGCCACAAATCCACCGTCGACTACATCAAAAGCCTCGGCGTGACGTCAGTGGAATTGCTGCCGGTGCACTGGTTCCCGGACGATCAGCATCTGCTGGATCGCGGACTGAAAAACTTCTGGGGCTATAACTCGCTGGCCTTTTTTGCGCCTGCCAGCCGCTATTTTGGCCCGCGCGGTATTCAGGGCTTTCGCGACATGGTGCGCGCTTTCCACGATGCCGGCATCGAAGTGATTCTCGACGTGGTTTATAACCACACCGCGGAAGGCAACGAACTGGGGCCAACGCTGTCGTTTAAAGGCATTGATAACTTCTCTTATTACCGCACGCTGCCGGATCAGCATCGTTATTACATCAACGATACCGGCACCGGTAACACGGTGAATACCTCCCATCCGCGCGTGCTGCAGCTGGTGACGGATTCGCTGCGCTACTGGGCAGAATCGATGCATATCGACGGTTTTCGCTTCGACCTCGGCACCATTCTCGGCCGCGAGCCGGAAGGGTTCGATCAGCGTGGCGGCTTCTTTGATGCCATGACGCAGGATCCGGTGTTGTCTAAGCTAAAACTGATCGGCGAACCCTGGGACATCGGCCCAGGTGGCTACCAGGTGGGTGGTTTCCCGCCCGGCTGGGCTGAGTGGAACGACAAATATCGCGACACGGTGCGTGAGTACTGGAAAGGCGACAACGTCTCAACCGACTTTGCCGCGCGCCTGCTTGGTTCCGGCGATCTGTACGATCAACGCGGCCGCCGCCCGTGGGCCAGTGTGAATTTCATCACCGCGCACGATGGCTTTACGCTGAACGATCTGGTCTCGTACAACGACAAGCACAACGATGCCAACGGGGAAGATAACAACGACGGCCATAACGATAACCGTTCATACAACTACGGTGCCGAAGGCCCCACCGACGACGAAGGCATCAACGCGGTGCGCGAGCGGCAGAAGCGTAACTTCCTCGCCACGCTGTTTTTCTCTCACGGCACACCGATGCTGCTGGCGGGCGATGAGTTTGGCCGCAGCCAGATGGGCAACAACAACGGCTATTGCCAGGACAGCGAGATTTCCTGGCTGCACTGGGAAGATCTGCCGGCTTCCGCTGATGCGTTACGCGATTTTACCCGTCAGATCATCTCATTGCGCGCGCAGCAGCCGCTGCTGCGACGCGAAAGCTGGCGCGACGGCATGGAGATCAAATGGTTTAACGCCGGCGGCGGTTTTCAGCAGGCGGAACAGTGGGACGAGGGCTCGACGCTCGGTGTGTACATCGGGCGTCCGGATCTGCAAACCGAAGAGGGTATCTGGCACGATGTGCTGATGCTGTTCAATCCGTTTGAAGGCAATGTGCCGTTCCGCATCCCGCAGTTTGGTGAAGGCGGCTGGGTGCTGGAGCTGACCACCTCCGACAGCGCCAGTAAGGGATTGGTAATTACCAAAGAGAAGGATTTCGAGCTGGAGGGCCGCAGCCTGGCGCTGTTCCGCCGGCCGTGAGTGAAACGCGGGGTGCCGGTTTCCAGGTGCGCATGAATGCGCACCCTACAGAAATAACGGGACATGCACTCCCGCTTTCCAGGTGCGCATGAATGCGCACCCTGCGGAAATAACGGGGCATGCACTCCCGGTTTCCAGGTGCGCATGAATGCGCACCCTACGGAAAAAACGGGACATGCACCCCGCTTTCCAGGTGCGCATGAATGCGCACCCTACGGAAACAACGGGACATGCACTCCCGGTATCCAGGTGCGCATGAATGCGTACCCTGCGGAAATAACGGGACATGCACCGTAGGGTCGCCGTTCACGGCGACCGGCTCCATTGTTAACCCGCCAGCCTCTTCTGCTACCCGGCGCTAAAATTTCATTAACTAAAAACCACAATCTGCCGATGTTCTTTAATCTGCCCTTGTACCCGCCGCGTCAGGCGTCGGGGTGCGTTTAGATTAAGGATAATAAGATGAACATCTCCCAACGATTGTTACTGACCTTTACCATGCTGTTTGGCGCCATCATTCTGCAAGCCGTGCTCGCCATCTCACTGCTTTCCGGCTTCCAGGAGCGCTTTGAATATGTGCAAACCAACGCCATCCCCTCGATCAAAGATCTCAACACGTTAATTGATCGCAGCAACCAGCTGGCGCTGACGCTGTACAAACACCAGACCCAGTTGCAGGACAGCAACATGCCCGCCGTCGAAGCGGACATTGATAAACAGATCGGCGGCCTGAAATCGCTCACCGATTACTACCTGACTCACAACCTCTCCAGTGACGAAGATAAGCGCCTGACCGAGCTGGCCTTTGCCAATATTCAGCGCGTGAGCGAGCGGCTGCCGGCGTTTCTCACTGCCTCGCGCGCGCATCAGAACGCCATCAGCCTTGATCTGATCGAGGGGCAGAACGGCATTGGTGCCGCCATTCGCCAGCTGGTCACCAATTACCAGCAGCAGCTGATGCTGAATATTTCTATCGGCGATGAGTTACGCGCCACCAACCTCAGCACCTTCCATGAAGTGCTGTGGACCACCATTACCGGCGTGATAGCCACAGTGATTATTTTTGGCCTGTTCGCCCTGTTCACCGTGCTGCGCATTCGTCGCAGTCTGTCCGATGTCGGCAAAGTCATGATGCACGCCAGCGAAAATCTCGACCTGACGCTCAGCGCAGACGAAAGCCGTCGCGATGAGGTGGGCAATATGGCGCGCTCCTTTAATCAGCTGATGCGCAGCGTGGCCGGTTCGCTGAGTGCCGTGCGCAGCGCGTCGCATTCGGTGAGCAGCGCATCGGTGCAAATCGCCGCCGGCAATGAAGATCTCTCTGCGCGTACCGAACAGCAGGCCGCCTCGCTGGAGCAGACTGCGGCCAGCATGACTGAACTGAGTGAAACCGTACGTCAGACTGCCGATAACACGCGTCAGGCCAGCCAGCTGGCGGCTAACGCCAGTTCGCTGTCAGAAAAAAGTGGTACCTCGCTCAGCACCATGCTCTCGACCATGGATGACATTCGTGGCAGCTCGCGCAAGGTCACGGACATTGTTTCGATGATCGAAGGCATCGCTTTCCAGACCAATATTCTGGCGCTCAACGCCGCAGTCGAAGCCGCACGCGCCGGTGAGCACGGCAAGGGCTTTGCGGTGGTGGCCGGCGAAGTACGCAGCCTGTCTCAGCGCTCCACTTCCGCCGCACGCGAAATTAAGGGACTGATTGAAGAGTCGCATCGACTGACTGAAGCCGGGGCCGCCCAGGCCAGCGACGTCAGCAGCAATATGCAGGTGATGAATGACGCTATCCATCAGGTCAGCGAACTGATGAGCGAAATCGCCGCGGCCGCGGTTGAGCAGAGTCAGGGCATCAGCCAGGTGCAGCAGGCGGTGAATCAGATGGATGATGTGACGCAGCAGAACGCCGCGCTGGTGGAGCAGGCCTCAGCCGCGTCGCAATCGCTGCAGGAGCAGGCCCAGACGCTCAACCAGCTGGTGACCCGCTTCGTGCTGACGGAATCCGGCGCAACGCCGGTCATCGAGCCTGCGCCGGCGAGCCACAAAGCGCCACAGCCGGGACGCCTGGCACTGGCCAGCGATGCCGACTGGCAGAGTTTCTAATCCCTTTGCCCTCCGCGTCGTCGCGCGGAGGGGCTTTCTCCCACTGACGAATTTTCCCCGGCGCGCTGACGCGAGCGACATTGCCTCAACGAGCGCCAGCAAAACTGCTATTCTGTGAACCATGCTAACGGCCATCAGCAACGAAAGCGTTTCACCCCCGCTTGCCCACCGCTCCCTAAAGGAACCTTATGCACCCTCAGCAACAGACACGCGGTAAATGGGCCATCTTTGGCCTGATGTTTATCCCTGGCTTTACCTGGGCTTCCTGGGTCAGCCGCACGCCCTTTATGCGCGATGTGCTGTACGCCTCGACGGAAATGATGGGCCTGATTCTGTTTGGCTTCTCCTGTGGCTCCATGCTGGGCGTGCTGCTGGCCGGTAAGCTGGTCGCGCACTTTGGCACCAGCCGTGTGATGCGCTCGGGTTACCTGATCCTGCTCGGTGGCCTGGTGCTGATGACCGTCGCGTTAACGCTCGCCAGTAGCGGGCTGGTGTTCACCAGTCTGGTGTTGCTGGGCGGCGGAACCGCGCTGATGGATGTGGTGGTTAATGTCGAAGGGGCAGCGTTTGAGCGGCGCATCGGCAAGTCAATCATGACAATCATTCACGGCTTCTTCAGTTTCGGCACGCTGCTCGGTGCACTGGCGGGGCTGGCCATGACCGCAGCCGATATCAGCACCCACTGGCACTTTAGCGTGGTGCTGCTGGTTAACCTGCTGATTGCCGCCCTGGCGCTGCGCCATCTGCCCGCCACCAGCGACAGCGAACGCAGCGAACAGCCGCATCATGGCGGCTTTCTGGCCCAGGTTGGACGTGAACTGCGTGACCGCCAGCTGCTGGTGCTCGGCGTGGTGATTCTGGCGATGGCGCTGGCGGAAGGCTCGGCTAACGACTGGCTGCCGTTACTGATGATCGACGGCCATAACCTCAATCATACCCAAAGCACGCTGGTCTACGCGGGCTTCACCGCTGGCATGACGCTGGGGCGCTTTCTCGGTGGGCTGGTGGTTGATCGTCTGGGCCGCGTCTGGGTACTGCGCGCCAGCGCTTTCTCCGCCGCGCTGGGGCTGACGCTGGTGATTTTCTCCGATAACCCATGGCTGGCGGCGGCGGCCGTGCTGTTCTGGGGCGTCGGCGCGTCGCTCGGCTTCCCGCTAACGGTCTCGGCGGCGGGCGATGGCCATAACAGCGCGGTGCGCGTCACGATTGCCGCCACGCTGGGTTATCTGGCGTTTCTGGTCGGCCCGCCCGGACTGGGCTTTATCGGCGAACATGCCGGATTGCGCATGGCGATGCTGCCGGTACTGATCATGGTTCTGCTGGCGCTGGTGTGCGCCGGTGCGGCTGGCCGCCCGCGTCAGGCAAAAACACCGGCGGAACAATAAATCTCAGGGCACGCGCCAGCTGCCCTGCCAGCCATCCGCAGTGGCCTCAAATCGCGCGCGCTGATGGGGCTCGCGGCTTACATCCAGCCACTCCACGCTGTGCAAGGTGATCTGCACCAGCGCAAAGTGCTCGTCGGGCCCGGTGCCCGCCTTTTGCGCGCTGGCAGGCAGTGCGTCATCAGGATGAGTAATGACGCTGCCCGGCCTGACCGGTGACTGAAACAACGCGTGTGAGTGCGGGCGCAATGCATGCCAGGCTGCGGCACGCTGTTGTGCATCGTCAACGCGCTGAGCCGTGCCTGCCAGCCTGAGCTGAACGCGACTGGCGGCATCATAAGCCAGTAACGCCACCTGCGGCTGGGCTGCAATATCCTGCATTTTGGCGCTGCGCCGATCGGCGGTAAAACGCAGGGCCGGCAGCGCGGGTAAAAACTGCCGTATCACCACGGTGCGCAGGCTGGGCTGGCCGTCAGCGGTCACCGTTGCCAGCTGCATCAGGGTGAAAGCCGAACGCGATGTGGTGGCTGTGCTAAGCAGCTGCCAGATGGCTTGCAGGCGGTCGTCGAGCGAGATCATGATTCCCTTCCTTAGCGGGCGTGAAGCGGATTGCTGCCCGCACGTTTCAGCGCCGACAGCGCCAGCGCACTGAGCAGTAACCCAATGACGATCAGCAGCGCGTAGCTTAGCCACTGCAGCAGCAGAATGCCCAGCACGCCGCCAGCGAGAAATGCCAGCACGGTGTAGCAATGCAGTTTTAGCCGCTCAATGTACAGCGGCGCGTCTTTTGGTGACTCTTTGCGACGCAGCACGTCGAACAGCATCGCCAGCTCAATGCCGATATCGGTTGACGTGCCGGAAACGTGAGTCGTGCGCACGCGGGCATTGGAGATGCGCGTTACCACCGCATTTTGCAGGCCCATCAGAAAGCTCAGGCTGAGAATCAGCAACACGCCGCCCTCGCTAAAATGAAAGCCGCTTTCGACAATCCCCAGCACCAGCAACGCAATGCCCTCGAGCAGAATATTGATGGCGTAGATGCCGCGTATCTGCCGCCTGCGGCCGGAATTAATGATTAGCGTGGAGACAGACGAACCGGCGATGAATAACAGCACAATCAGCAGGAAGAACAGCCCGATATGCAGATTGGCTTTCGCCAGATGATCGGACAGGGATGAGACGTTACCGGTCATGTTGGCGGAGAAGAAACCAACCGTTTCGAACGCCGCAGTGTTCAGTGCGCCCGCCACGGCGGCCAGCGTCGCCGCCAGGCGGATGTCGGTGTTGAAAGTGCGCGTATCCTCAGTGGAGATCAGCATGAAAAGGTCCTGGCCCGGCAAAAGGTTTATCATCCTCCGGCGGTCAAAAATTCTCAACTAGCTGGGCTGAACATTAACGCGGCTCGCTGTCGATCAGTGCACGCCGGGCCAGGCGTTTGTGCAGGATTTGACCCTGTCACCGATAAGCCGGATAATTTGGAAACGATTCATTCTAAATAGCACGCATTATGACCAGTAAACCCAATCCGGCGCCGGCTGCCAGAGAGCGCGGCAGACCGCGCAACTTTGATATCGACGAAGCGCTCGACAGCGCTATGATCGTGTTCCGCCAGAAGGGTTTTCATGCGGCCTCGATTGCCGATTTAGGTGAAGCGATGAACCTGACGGCGGGCAGTATCTATAAAGCGTTTCAGGATAAACGTTCCCTGTTTCTGCGGGTGTTTGAGCGCTACATCCTGCTGCGCAATGTGGACCTGCGCGCCCGTTTGCAACAGTACCCGACCGGCCGGGCGCGCATTGCTGAGCTGTTGCAGTTTTATCTCGACTCAGCCAGCGAGATCGAGGGCAGACGCGGCTGCCTGGTGGTTGGCAGTACCGTGGAACTGCAAACGCTGGACGAAGAGTTATCCCAGCTGGTGCGTGAAGCGGTATTACGCAACCGCAACTTCCTGACTTCGCTGGTTGAGCAGGGGCAAGAGGACGGATCGATTTCGCCACGACTGGATGCCGACACCGCCGCCGGACTGCTGCTTTGCGTGGCATTTGGTATGCGCGTGGTAGGCAAAATTCAGGATGTGACTAATGGCAAAGAAACCATTAATATGGTACTCAGCATTCTGGACTGATTCGTCTGGCCTATTAGGAAATAGGCGTTTCCTAATTAATATTCGCCGCGATAACTTTTTAAACCCTGGAATCGCGCGCTTAATAATATTTATCAGTCAGTAACATATTACTTAGATTTATGTTTATTTGTTCCGGGGGTTGAGTGAAGCACGATGAATTAGAAGATGCCGATGAGATCTATCTTTTATTGGGCAAAGTCGTCACACAGATTGTACAACCGGGTGAAACCTTATCTGTTCAGCAAATAATTGGCGCGCTGTATCGCACGGGCTTGCGCTCGGAGAATCCGGCCATCCAGCAGGCCTGCGATAATGCGATCAGGCTGCTGGCCAAAAAGCTGAATTAACGCACTGCTATCAGGGTAATGATGATGCGATACGATCCTTTTCATAATAATTCTGAAGATGCATTACCATGGACTGGTGGATCGCTGCAGGCAAAGCAGCATGAGTTACTTGGCACGCTGGTGCAGGAAATTTTGTGTAGCGGCAAGTTGCTGAACCGAAAAACCCTGTTTGTCGCGCTAATAGCACGTCTCGACCAGTGCGACGATGTGATATTGAAAACGCATTACGAGGCTATTTTTTCTCTGCTGCTTGGTCGCCTGGCCGCTGAGTAATATCGCAACGCTATCCTGCCTTCCCAATATACGCGGCGAAACACATTAGCCGCGCCTGGTAATTTCCTCCTCATCAATTGCACGCTAAACCGCATTAATTGTGCAAAGAAAGCGAGTCAGGTCAGACCAGAATCCGGATTTTGTTCTACGCTTATAGCTGGACTTCAGACCAATCAGGGAAATTACTATGAAGAAACTGACTGTAGCGGCTGTGTTATTGACATCAATTTTTGCCATCGCCGGCTGTTCATCGAATCAGGCGATTAAAACCACCGACGGACGTACTATCGTCACCGATGGTAAGCCACAGGTGGATAGTGATACTGGCCTGGTCTCTTATAAAGATGCGCAAACCGGTAAAACAGAACAGATTAACCGTGACCAGATCACCAATATGAGTGAACTGAACAACTGATCTACTCGATAGGGAGAGCGACATGAAAAAAGTGATTTTGTTACCACTGGCAGCCATTGTGGCACTGAGCGCCCTGACCGGCTGTACCCGTACCAGCTACGCCATTCATACCAATGATGGCCGTACCATTGTCAGCGATGGTAAACCGCAGGAAGCGGAAAGCGGACTGCTGGGTTACGTTGATGCCAATGGTGTCAAACAGCAGATCAACAAAGCGGATGTCAAAGAAGTCTCTGAGATTCCGCATTAATCGGTTCTTATCAAGCCCGCGCAGCGGGCTTTTTTGTGCCAGAACTTTGTGATTGAACCCATACGCAGGGCCGTCGTAGGAGAGCAATCCGGTCCAACGCGGCGCCTTTGGTCAGGGACGCACGACGGTGAGTTTAAACGGCCCGCTGTTTTTCGCAGCATACGCGACTGAATCATTCACTCTCTCAAGCGGAAACTCGGTTACGTCATAGTGGCTGAGATCAAGCAGTCCCGCGCGTATAAGGCCGCAGAGCGTATGGACTGCCGAAGGTTCATACATCCACTGCCCTTTTACGGTAATGAGGTTACGCATTATCCAGGGATAAGGTAGCGAAAGATCGTCCCCACCCAGCATGCCAACACCGCCCATAAGGACTGCACGACCATAAGGTCTGACTGACATAATCGCATTCCGGGCGACAGAGGCCTGCGCAGACGGCGGAAGGAAATCAAGGACCGCATCAATGGGTCCCCCGGCCATGTGCTTCATGGCAGCAATATCGATCTCTGCTGTACCTGTGAGCTTTACTGTTTCCACACGCGATCCAAAACGTTTTTTCAAATCGTTCAGCACCCGTTCACTACGGCCCGGTGCGATGACTTTATGGGCTCCCATGGCCAGGGCAGCAAGCACAGCGGAACTGCCGAAATTACCGGTTGCGCCACTGACCAGCAGGCGCTCTCCCGCTTTCAAATCCATAGATAACAATCCGCCATAGGCTACAAGCAGCGTATTGATGGCACACCACCGCCCCGCTTCTGCAGGCGATATGTCGCCAATGGGCACTGCGTTTTCAGTCGGAATGCGTATTTGTTCAGCAAGACTGCCATTCAGGTGATATTGCTGGATTTTTTGTCCTCCTTCACCACGGGCACTCCATCCCTGAAGGACAATTTCTGGCGACAGCGCGTTGTCACGGGAACGCACCGTCGGATCGCAAAATACCCAGTCTCCTGGTTTCAGCCAGGCTGAGTCAGGGCCGGTCTGGCAAACCTTTCCGATGGCACCACAGCCCGGGATGACCGGCACAGGTAAAAGATATTTTCTTTCCCCACTCAGTACTTCATTCGTGTAGGAGAGAACGGGCGCCGCAACCACATCGACAATGACTTCCCCGGTTCCCATCACCGGTGCAGGCACATTCTTAACGTCCAGCGGACGGCCAAAGGCAGTAAGCACAGCAGCTTTCATGGTCATATTCTCCTGAGGGCATAGAACAATTTGAAACCATCATAGAGCCACCCAAAACGGCGTAAAATACACTAGTTTTATACAGGTATAATTTACTACCAGGTTCAAAAAATGGTTAAGAATACTGAGCTCAGTCAGTTTTTACGTTCACGACGTGCAAGGGTAAAGCCTGAGCGTCCCCCCTCTGCCGGGCCAGAAAGACGGCGAACGCCCGGGCTAAGGCGTGAGGAAGTTGCGGCGATGCTGGGAATAAGTACGGAATGGTATACCAAAATCGAACAGGGACGGGTCAGCACGCTTTCCGAACGGATAGTTAACGCCCTATGTAAAGCTCTGCAGCTGAACGAGGCAGAATTTCTGCACCTGAAAACACTGACAGGCCGGAAAAAAAGTGCAGATATCGAACAGGAAGTCCCGGCTAGCTTATCGCATCTGGTCAGGGCGCTGAATGAGCCTGCCTACGTCACCAATGACAGATGGGATGTATTGGTGTGGAATTCTGCAGCAGAACAGGTCATCACGGACTTCAGCCTGTTGGCTGCGAATGAGCGAAATATCATGGTTTTCATGTTCACTACAGAGGCAGCCAGATACCTTTTTGGCGACACCTGGCCTGCAGAGGCACAGAGAATGCTTGGCCTGTTTCATTCCAGTTATTCACGAAATGCAGACAATGAGACCTTCACTGCGCTGGTAGAACGCTTAAGCCGTGAATGCCCGGAGTTTGATACATGGTGGAGCGAGCATGTGATAACGGCACCGGTGTCCGGAGAGAAAAAACTCACAGGAAAAGACGGGATAACGCGGACATTCAGCTATTCAACGTTTACGTCAAATGACTCCCCTGCACTCAAGCTGGCAATTTATGTCCCGCTGTTATCTGCATCGGGCAGAAAGGTTATATGACATCATGATTCCGCCGGAGCAGTATTAAGGGGGTTTAGCTGAGTCTGCCGTAGCATATAAAGAGCGATCTAACCTGCCGGTGATCCATGACGAAGTGGAGCGGCATCAGCGTGAAGAAATACGTTATTATCTCCAGGAGCGCCGACATTATTCCGGGGTATGTCGACTGCTGGACTGCACAAGCTGTACATACATAACCCATCTGCTATTCAGAAAAGGTGACAGGCTGTTTCATATTGCGTCCCGCAGGTTACCAGCGTGGTGTGGAAAACCATGAAGTCAGCCAGTCTGTTAATGCACTGATTTTTGCCGACTGCAACTGGCTTGAAGGTTTCATTAACCAGACACCATCCTCGCCTGTTGCCTGCCAGTCCGACAGCACTGGCACCAGTGAACCCTCAGCCAGTTCTTTCTGTACCAGCCAGTTGGCCGCGAGTAATATCCCCATACCCGATTGAGCGGCCAGTATAAGCCCATCCATTTCGTCACTCTCGTAACGCGTCTTAACTGGTACCGCTATCTGTTGACCGTCTTTCTCGAGTCGCCATTCGGGCCAGCTGTGCATGGGCGTGAAACCCAGGCAATCATGCTTACGAAGGTCCTGAGGGTGTGTTACAGGAGAATGGCGCTCCAGGTAATCCGGCGCGACACATAAAATGCGACTTGTATTTGCCAGCTTTCGGGCAATTAATCTGCTGTCCTTCAGAACACCAATACGGATTGCCATATCAAAATTATCACCCAGTAAATCTACGTAGCGATCGCTGCAGTGCAGCACAATACGGATGTCGGGATAGGCTTTTAAAAAGAATGGTAAGGCCTGTACGACCCACTTTCGTCCGAATGAGGCTGGAACGGTAAGGCGAATCGTCCCAGCCGGACGCGCTGCCAAATCACGGGCTTCCTCTTCCGCTTCCCGTAGCAGTTCATCTGCCAATTCAATTTTTTGCCGATAGCGTAAGCCCTCTTCTGTGGGACGTATGCGGCGGGTGGTGCGTTCCAGCAAGCGAATTCCCAGACGTTTTTCTAATGCAGCTACACGCCGGGAAACGACAGAGACATCTCTTCCCAAATCGCGCGCACCAGCACTAAAGCTGCCAGCGCGCACTACCGCAAGAAAAGCTTCCCGCTGACGATAATCGTCATCATGCATTATTGCACCTCATGCAACAGTTATTTGTTTTTCAGGCTCATTATAGCGTCAGTTCTGCCTCAAAATGGTCGTATTAATTGAACCGGGGGACACCATGAAAGCTATCCACTTATCCGCTGCAGGAATAGACGGCTTAAAAATATGTGATATTTCACGACCACAACCAGGGTATGGCGAAGTGCTGATTCGTCAGCATGCTGTGAGTCTGAATTACCTTGATTTGGCGCTGGCCACTGGTAAATTCGGCGCTGTTTCGCAGCCGGTTATTCCTGGTGCAGACAGCGCGGGAGAAATTGTTGAGTCTGGAGAGGGAGTTGAAGGCTGGCAAATTGGCGAACGTGTGGTACCGGGTATGATGTCTCACTGGCATGCTGGAGCAATACGATCCGAACATCATCAAACATTACGCGGAGTTACAACCAATGGTGGGCTGGCAGAATACGCTGTAGTGCCTGCTGAATCACTGGTGCGTATCCCCGATTTTCTCAACTGGCAGCAGGCAGCGACGTTACCCATTGCCGCAACGACCGCATGGAACGCTATAGTGCGCGGTAAAATACAGCCCGGCAGCACTGTTTTACTGCTTGGCACGGGAGGTGTGAGTCTGTTTGCATTGCAATATGCGAAGGCAGCAGGTGCGCGGGTAATCATCATTTCCTCTTCTGAGGAAAAACTGGACAGAGTGAAAGCCCTGGGAGCGGATGAAGGAATTAACTATCACGAGGTGCCCGAATGGGATCAACGGGTGCTTAAGCTGACTGAGGGGCATGGCGCTGATCTCGTACTGGAATCAGTGGGCGGCTCAACATTTGCGAAATCGATTAACGCAGCAGCTCATAACGGAACCATTTTCGTTATTGGTTTTGTTGGTGGTGTTGAAGTCAGCATGCCTGTTCTGCCCGTAATGCAAAAGATGTTGAATATTGTGGGTAACAATACGGGTTCGACTTCAGATTTGCGCGCGGCGGTCAGGGCGATTGAAGCATCCACGATTTATCCCGTAATTGATCGTATTTTTACTTTTGCCGATACACGGAAAGCTTATCGCTACCTTGAGGCTGCCGGACATATCGGGAAAGTGGTTATTAGTCTGGATGCATAACGCTGAATCAGCCGGGGAGTTCATCATGGGGCCTGATACCGGCTGATTACTCCTGTCCAGTAATGATGGACACTCTTTTCCAGGAAACGGAGCCCGCTGCGCAAAAGTGCTAAATGAAACGCTGGTATAAGAGTGCAGGATTCATTTTTTTACTAAGAAGTATTGATAGTCCGATTTTCCATCAGGTGATAAGGTCAGGTTTTCCGGGAATTCTTAAACAGGATTGAGCGTGAGTATTTCAGAGAAATATGAGTGGCATAAAGATAACTACCTGATAAGTACAGACAGAAAAAAACTGGATGTGCAGGCTATCCATCTCTATCTCACGAGGTCAACCTGGGCTAAAGGGATTGATCTGGCTCTTGTCCGTGCATCCGTTGAAAACAGCCTTAATTTCGGTGTTTATCACGATGACGCCCAGATTGGTTTCGCGCGCTTAATAACAGATTACGCTACGTTCGCTTACCTTTGTGATGTTTATATCCTGGAGGAATATCAGGGAGAAGGATTGGGTAGATGGGTGATGCAATGCATACATGATCATCCTGTTTTTGAGCGGCTTCGCAGGATCATGTTGTTTACAACCACAGCGCCCTGGCTCTATGAAAAATTTGGCTACGAGCCTGTTAATCGGGAAAACTATGCATGGAGTATCACACGCCCTGATATTTACACTCATGCAAAAAAGACTGGCTGACCTGCGCTCCTGTCTGTCTCCAGTCTGGCGTATACACTCCAGATCTGCAATGTCCGCTTCTGGCACTGAGCGGACTTACGCTCAGGCCAATGTCCGCTATGAGCGAGGAGCGGAAGTTCGAAGTGCATACTTATACCTAAGCGCTCTTTAGCGAGGGTGGAGTACCAAGATAAAGCCGTTGCTGTTTCCAATATTCGATACCGCCTAAAATGCTATCCGCCCTAATCCATGCTCTGGCTACATGGATCTGCAAATGCGGTGCATTTAGTACACTGATGATTTGGGAGCTTTCATTTAATAATCGCACGATATACGTAACAACATACTCTCCCGAATCAAAATACCCATCCTTCTGCTGCCTTTCTTTAAACACACTTTTGCTGCCCTTAGGCCAGCGACGCCGCAGAGCGGAAAGCAGGATATTGACGTAATTAATATTGGCCAGTGCCAAGTCTGCTATGCGATCTTCTTCACGGGCAGTGCTGCGTTCAGTAAGATAAAAACCAGGGATTGCCGGGCCGAACGGAGTGTAAAAACTCGGCGGATTGCTCTCGCGATACAGCAAATTCCAGACCTCTCCAAAGGGAAAAACCTCTTCGTCATAAAACAAAGTGCCCAAGCGAATGGACTGCATTTGTAATCTTCCATGCAGATACAGAGGCAGCTTAGTATTCTCAAGCCTCATGAAATACCTACGGAAAAGGATGCATATCTTTTCGCTGAGACATCGCAAAGGTTTACTCTGCCAGAGTCGCCATTTTTGTCTCCGTTCAGCGATATCGAGCATACAGCCAAACGCATCGATTTGCTCATCAAATGAGACTTTGAGTGGGCCCCTTAACCACCGAGCAAGATAAAATAAAAGCGCTGTTGCAGGTTTATTTTTAGCCCGAATCAGGCCTGTACGATTCACGTTTCTAACTTTTTCGTGCGGGGATTTTAGATAGTTCTGTATCAGTAGCGCCTCTGCAATAAATCCACGGGAGTAGTAAATCTCAGCTTCAAAAGGCACTAACAAATTGTCGTTCTCCAGCCGGCGTTTCAAATAGCGGAGCTGCTCTTCGGCTAGTTGGCCAAGACCCATAGAGCTGGCCAGGCGTGTACCGGTAAGGTACTTTTCTTTCTCAGTCGGGATGTAATATTCAGTTAGCGCAATTCGCCACCAATCATTACCCTCTCCTGTATCGGCCAAAGTCCTACTAGAAACTCCAAGTAAAGAGGTCAATAGTTCTGCCGTTGGCCCGTATTGAATCTTCATACCGCCAAAGGCCCCTTGCCAATAGACCATCGGTTCACGATTTTCCTGATCGTCGGGTCGCCAGAACTCTTGCTTTACTTCCGAGCTGTGGCCAATCCATACCAACCGGGTCGAACGATCTCCATTCCAGCGCTCACGGATCCAGTGATTAACGTCAAAATGGTCGGTACCGCTGTAGCCTGCTACCACCATTAAATCTGCCTGAACGGTTACCTGCTCAAGCAAAGTTTTAATTACCTCCGGTAGTCCGTGTTCCAGGTCTGCAAGCGTTGCACCAAGTCCAGAGCAGCCATGCTCTATGGTGCCATGTATCTTGATAATACCCCAGTCTTCGCCGTATTCTCGATGCAGGATGTCAAAAGCTTTGGTATCAGGATCGATCACATGCACAGGGATTTGATGACAACCCGCCTGTTCAATACAATCATCAAAATTGGTGGTAATACACCAGCTACGGTGCTTAATCAGGTAATCGGCAATCAGGTGATGATTTGCATTCGGAGGACGGTGGGAAAAAATACGCAGCAGTTCCCGCGCGGAACCACTACGTTCAGCGCCTTCAATGGTTGAAGGTTCAAACGCTTTATCGAGCACATGTTCTAAGCGTGGCAGGCTTCGCCCCATCCATTGATTGCATTGGCTAAATACCGTTTTTATTTCGGAAGCCGCTTTGTTGTCTAATAAATGGTCGAGCAGAGCTTCAGTTAGATCATATCCTCCGGGTAACTGCGTAGGTGACTCAATCGAAATTCCCGCGCCAACCATTAATACAACCTTGCCCGGGCAGGGCCACTCGGGCGTGAACCCCTTCCAACCAAACCACCAGTCATCCATTTCCATAGTTTTACCTTTAGGCTGCTTAAATGTGCTATTAATGCCTTAATTTTTCTGGTAATTCAAACCGTCAAAAAAGCACAAATGCGTAACCTGCGGTCGAGTTTAAATCGATAACTAATTTTCAAGACGTACAGCCGCTGACGTTCAGCTCAGTTCAGCTTTGCAGTTTATTGTCACCATAGGAGAAATAAGCTCACCACCCAGATACCGATGTCAGTATCTCTCAAAGGAACTATATGCTAATGAATTTCAGGCCTAGTGCGTTTTTAATGTCCATAATGTCAGCTTCTGGCACAAAACAAACATTCAGCATGCATTTTTACAAAGTACCAACATCCCCATGGTCAGTATGTGAAAGCATGTAACTCTTCACTCGTCCCGTGTTTATAAGCCCCATACTCCGCACCTGTTTTTTTGAGAATAACTGCTTAGCGCAGTGCTGACATTGATATGAGCATGCCCGCACTTTCTGGGCATAAACAGGGAAAGGTAGGGTATGGCACGATTTATACGGCTGTAACCGGCTACGCCGGCCGTACGGCGCCGTTCACCTTCACACCGGAACGCTCTGCATGCCTTAAAAAATATGGTAAAAAATCGTTCATATTGAGGAAACTATTTTTTCAAGATGCTCAATCAGGAGTGCTGATACGGGGGAATTGTCATTCAGCTACCGTATTTTTATTGTGGGAGTTGCGATCTGCTTCAGGGCTCTGGTCGATATTTATTGCCCTGGCTAACTCCTCCATTGCCCGTGTTGCTGACCGGAGTCGGTCATCACCCATCTTCATGGACAACTTATCTTTAGCTGATTTCCATACAGGCAAGGCTTCTGCCATGAGCTGGTATCCGGAATCCGTCAGATTTAGCCGCTTTCCTGCGCGGCCGCGTCCACCTTCGGAACGGACTAAACCTCTCAATTCCATGTTCTGAACATTTCGGCTCAGGGTTGTGGCATCAACACCCGCGCTGACCGCAAGATCAACTATTGTGGCGCCCTCGAAAGCTCCAATTCCGACCAACAGGCTAAATTGCTCGGCGGTCAGACCGAGCGATTTGAAACAGACATTGTAGTAGCGCGTGACTGCGCGCGCCGTGGCACGAGCCTGAAATCCCGGACATTCTGCTGCTACATCCCTGAAATACTTTGGATCAAAACCGCTCATGAGGTACCTCTTGAAATCCCGATTAATGAATAATACTGTATATGCATTATTTAACAACTGGAGAAGCATCATGCCTGCATACGTGCATATCAATCTGCGTGTTATCGACCCTGACAGGCAGTCTAAACTGGCTCCCCGGTTTCAGGCAGCTCTGAAAGAAGCTGGCGGGCGAATCCTGCATTTTGGCACCGTCTCGGAGGTTCTTGAAGGCGATGAGGTGCCACTGCCATTAGCTGGCGTATTTGAGTTTCCAACCCTTAACCAGGCGTTAGCCTTCTACAACTCTGAAAAATACGCCCCCATCAAGGCCGAACGCCGGGAAGCTCAGGAAGCACGGATGTTCATTGTCGAAACCGACTGAGATCCTTTCCCGGAATACAGACAGATTCTTTTGAGTACATGCTGTGCCTCCTAAGGCTTTGCCAGGAAACCAAAAATATCCTGCGCAGAGCCTGTTTATGATGAAGACAAAACCTGCATCCCTGGATAGGGTATAAAAATAAGATTCATATAAATCAGTCGTTAAGTGCAACTCTTGATTCCAGATCACAAAAAATTGTTGCCGTTTTCAGTACGCCATAACACCGGTGAACCCGTTTTCGCATCAGTGCACCGATGGCTACCATTTCAGGTTTGCCCCTGAGACACATTTCCTTGTAGATATTACGCATCCGTTTATTGTTAATTTTTCCGCATAGGGCAGACATGTAGAGCTTTGCTCTGAGCTGAGGCGGCCGATTTAAGATATGCGTGGCCGTCCCCGAACGTTTTTCAAGAGGCACTATGCCTGGAAAAGCCGCAGCCTGATCTGCTGATTCAACGTTATGGCTGCGCAGCACAACCAGCATGTGCATCCCAGTGGGGCCCGACAGATTTAATCGACGTCAGCAGCGCACAATCCCGTTTCAGGTCTGGGCTGGCCTGAATGTCCGCTTTAACCTGCCATTCAATCTTTCTCACTTCTTCATGGAGCAGCTGCGCCATCCTGATGCATGAACCGATGACGTCTGCAGGCGTGTCAGTAGACTGATATTTTTCGAGCCGGTTTTCCCCCCGCATAGCGTCAGCCAGCAGCACATCCCAGCGATACCGACTGGAAACATGATTTCACTCCTCTCACATAGAGTGTCACGCCAGTTCGCCTGGTATATACGGAGTCGTGCTCACGGAGACCCGGTCCGGTACGCCCGGAAAATCTGACGCAGGCATTAACGCGCGCGCGAACCCGCTGCGGTCTGGATGAAGCGGCCCCCCCCCCCACTTTCCATGAGATCAGCAGTTTATCGGTAAGGTTATATGAAGCGCATAATGGTGAGGAATTTGCACAGTGGTTACTGGGTCATAAGAACCTCTCAATGTGACAGAAGTATCCCGACCTCCGTGGCGATGAATACTTACTGGTATGAGGCATAGGCAATTACGGACAAATTCCGCAAATTTACGAACAGGTGAAAATCTGAGCTTGCAAATCATGCCGTTGTGGATATGCTATATACGTATCATATTTGTTAAAAAACGCACATTTAATTTAGTAAATTCAAAGAGATATGCGCTAACCACCAGCTTATGAATGGTAGCAATACTAATCAAAGCATCTCTTTATAATCAGACAGTTAGAATTTTTTCGGCCTCTATTCGGACAGATTTCGGCCAGCCTATACCAGCCAGAATAAAGTTTACCTGGACTGAGAAGAAAAAAGTATGGCGCGACTGGCAGTGGTCAATGTCAGGTTGTGATGAAGCGTTCTGGATACCATGCAAACGTATCTCAGTGTCCGACAGATTGCCGATTGTGTAATGCAGCGATAGCGTTTATTCAGGGTAAAATCTTAAGAAAAATGTCTGAGTGAGGTAACTGTCAGGCATCAGTTTCATGTGAAAGGCGCTTAAGATAGGGGCTCTCACTAACATATTCGCCGATAATGCTTTTGCGACCGTCTCATCCCCCAGCCGTAAAAACCGTGTCCCTTCCTTCGGCACGTTAAGCATCACTGCACTGCACTATCACTTAACGCCAACTCCTCCCCATGCGCTGCGACTCGATCAGCCCGGTAATAGCGCACCACATCGCCCACAATCAGTAACGACGGCGACACCGGTTTTTGCTGCTCAACAGTTTCAGGCAACCCGGCCAGCGTGGTGATCAGCACCCGCTGGTTCTGACGCGTACCGTTCTCAATGATCGCCACCGGCGTTGCCTCACTGCGGCCATATTCCCGTAACCGGGCGCTAATCACGCTGCTCCAGCTTAACCCCATGTAAAACACCAGCGTCTGATTGGTTGCGGTCAGCGCCGCCGCATCCAGCTGCGGCTCGCCGCTGCGCCCGTGTCCGGTGATAAAGCGCAATGACTGGGCACAGTCACGGTGCGTCAGTGGAATGCCGCTGGCAGCCGCACAGCCCACGGCGGCGGTAATGCCGGGCACCACTTCGCAGACAATATTCGCCTGTTGCAGACTGACCATCTCTTCACCGCCACGGCCAAAGATAAAGGGATCGCCGCCTTTTAAACGTACGACATTGCGCCCGCTGGCAGCCAGGTCCACCAGCAGTTGATTAATCTGTGCCTGCTTCAGGCCGTGATGGCCCGGCTGTTTACCTACGTCGATACAGAGTGCGCTGCTGGCGACTTCCGCCATCACCGCTTCGCTGACCAGGCGATCATAGACCACGACATCCGCACGTTGCAGCAGGCGCAGCGCCTTGACTGTCAGTAGTTCCACATCCCCCGGTCCGGCCCCTACCAGCCAGACTTTGCCAGGGCTGGACGCGTTGTCCGGCGCCAGCAGTTTATCTAAAGGATTGATCGCAATCATCATTCTTCCTCCGGTACAGCAACGGAAAGCAACAGGTGTTTTAGCTCCGGCAGGCACGAGCCACAGTTGGTACCACAGTTGAGTGCGTTACCCAGTGCCTGAGTGCTGTGACAGCCCTGTTTAATCGCCTGTAAGATGGTGTTTTCCCCGACGCCAAAGCAGCTACAGATCGTCCGGCCAGCCATGGCACGTTGTGCCGATTGTCCCGCTAGCAGAGCATGCCGATCCGCCGCATTCACCGGTGCCTGGCGAAAAGCCTGCGCAACCCACTCATGATTGATCTCGGGTAAAGACGCGCCTGCATAAAAGACCAGGTGCAGCTCACCGTTACGCCAGGCCAGCAGGCGGTAATACGGTTCCGCCGCATGAGCGGTTTGCAGTTGCAGCCCGGCCAGCGGGATCGTTGCCATGAGCCACTGTTCTGGTGAACCGTCTCCAGCCACGCTAAAGCGTTGCACGCCCTCATAGGGTGTTCGCGCCCAGTAGCGCAGCGCATCAGGCGGGCTTGCGTCGCGCTGCCAGAGCCAGCCCTGCCAGCTGGCGTTGAGCGGGTGGATACGCACAGCGGTTTGTTTAAATGCAGGCTGTGCCGAGACTGGACAGCGGGTTGAAGCCACCAGTCCGCCAACCGTGCCCTGCAGGCTGAACTGTCGGTTCCAGTGCATAGGGACAAAGATCTCACCGCGCCGCAGACCGCTGTCCAGCGTCACACGCACCGTCACCCAGCCCGCGTCGGACTGCACCCGTGCCAGTGCGCCCGCGCACAGGCCATAGCGTTGTGCGTCCTGCGGATGCAGGGCTGCAAATGGCTCATCACAATGCTGCATGAGCCGGGGAACCAGGCCGGTACGCGTCATGGTGTGCCACTGATCGCGGATCCGTCCGCTGTTCATTAATAACGGGTAAGCCGTTTCGCACACCACTGGCTGCGGCGTGGCCGGTGGCAACAGGCGGGCTTTACCATCAGGATGGTAAAAGTGCCGGTCGCTAAACAGCCGGGCGCAGCCCTCGGGATAACGAGCGTTGATTGGCCACTGTACCGGCTTCATCGCATCCCACTGTGCGTCGCTCATACCGGCCAGACCGCTGATATCAAAGGCGCGCTGGCCGTTGTTCTCAAACCCCGACAACGCCGCATGCTCGCGGAAGATGGCTGCCGGATGCGTCCAGGTAAAGCCTTCATGAAAGCCCAGACGCTGGGCGACCTGCGCGAGTAACCACCAGTCCGGTTTAGCTTCTCCGGCCGGAGGCATAAACGCGCGCTGACGGGAAATCCGGCGTTCAGAATTGGTCACGGTGCCGTTCTTTTCCCCCCAGCCCTGCGCGGGTAGCAAAATATGCGCAAAGGCGGTGGTATCCGTTTGCGCCAGCACGTCTGACACAATTACCAGCGGACAGGCAGCCAGCGCCCGGGCAATGCGATTGCCTTCTGGCATCGAAACCGCCGGATTGGTGCCCATAATCCACACAGCTTTGATTGCTCCACGGTCAATGGCGTCAAACAGATCAACCGCCGTCAGGCCGGGCTCACGCGCCATACGCGGACTGCGCCAGAAACGCTGTAAACGGTCGCAATCTTCTGCGGTGAAACTCATATGCGCCGCCAGTTGGTTGGCCAGCCCCCCTACTTCCCGCCCGCCCATCGCATTCGGCTGTCCGGTCAGCGAAAACGGGCCGCAGCCGGGTCGGCCAATCTTGCCGCTCAGCAGGTGCGCATTGAGAATAGCATTGTTGTTGTCACTGCCGCTTTGTGACTGGTTAATGCCCATGCACCATAAGGTCAGTACGCGCTCATGCCGGGTAAACAACCCGTAGAACGCGGCGATCACTTCATGGCTGATATCACAATGGGCTGCCACCGCCGCACCATCCCACTGCCGCGCGGCCCGTAAGGTTGTGTCTACACCGTCCAGATGCGGCAGCATCGTGACGTCAATGCCGTCATGCTGTTCCAGCCAGTGCAGCAGGCCCGAGAACAGGGCCGGATCGCTGCCCGGCCGGAGCGGTAAATGCAGATCGGCGAATTCACAACTGGCCGTGCGGCGCGGATCGATAACCACAACCTGCATCTCAGGGCGCTGCACTTTTGCCTGTTTCAGGCGCTGAAACAGCACCGGATGGGCCCAGGCGGCGTTCGAGCCGACAAGAATGACTACCTCGGCCTCATCCAGATCCTCGTAACAGCACGGTACGGCATCCGCCCCAAATGCCCGTTTATAGCCTGTCACCGCGGAGGCCATACACAGGCGTGAATTGGTATCGATGTTGGCGACGCCGAGAAAGCCTTTCATCAGTTTGTTCGCCACATAGTAATCTTCCGTGAGCAACTGGCCGGAACCGTAGAAAGCCACTGCCTCCGGGCCATGCGCATCGATAATCCTGCGCAAACCATCAGCCGCGGCATCCAGTGCCGTCTCCATGCTGACCCGCTGGTGATGAAGTTGAGGATGCAGCAACCGTCCGGCCTGTGTCAGGGTTTCGCCCAGTGCCGCGCCCTTTACGCATAGCCGCCCGGCATTGGCCGGATGACGGGTATCGCCACTGACCTGAGGCGACGCGCTCTGCGGCTGCGTGACCTCGACGCCGCAGCCCACCCCGCAATAAGCGCAGGTAGTTTTCATGATGCCTGCGCCATCAGGTTAAGCGGACGGTTTGCGACCCAGACCTGGCCGTCCTCCAGTTTAACCGGCCAGCAACGCAGCTGATGCTGGGGATTATCAAGGCTCTGTCCGTCACGCAGGCGTACACGCTGTTTGTAAAGCGGCGAGATCACCACCGGCTCCCCCGCAACATCACCAAGGATACCGCGTGACAGTACGCTGGCTTCGCTGCCCGGCTCACGATCCTCCAGCGCATAACAGTCATCACCCATGCGGAATAAGGCAATACGGACGCTGCCAAGACGGGCTCCGATGCCGGCCTCTGGCGGAATGTCCTCCAGTGGGCAGATTTCGCTCCAGCGTTCGGCGGGCAGATGCATCAGGGGAATACCACTGGCCTTGTGTGGCTGGCGCTGTCCGCGCACGCGTGCATAGTGCAGCGTTTCATCCGGCTGATCGCTGTTCACTGTGGCGGTAAACAGCGCACGTCGCGAGGGATCGGCCAGCGTGGTCTGCCATTCGCATTGCCAGGTGTCCACCACCTGTTGCATTTCCTGTTCCAGCGTGGCGGCGATCCCCAGGCTGTCATGAATCACCACCTCACGCAGGTAGTCCAGCCCGCCCTCCATGTTATCCATCCAGACGCTGGTACGCTGCAGGCGATCCGCCGTGCGCACGTAGAACATCAGAATCCGGTCGACGTACTGGATTAGCGTGTCATCGTCCAGATCGCTGGCAAACAGTTCCGCATGGCGCGGCTTCATGCCGCCATTGCCGCAGACGTACAGGTTCCAGCCGTTTTCCGTGGCGATGACCCCGATATCTTTACTTTGTGCTTCCGCACATTCGCGGGTGCAGCCGGACACCGCCATCTTGATCTTATGCGGTGCGCGCAGACCCTTATACCGGTTCTCCAGCGCGATGGCGAAGGCGGTAGAATCCTGCACGCCATAACGGCACCAGGTCGAGCCGACGCAGGATTTCACCGTACGCAGGGATTTTCCGTAGGCATGACCGGTTTCAAAACCGGCTTCCAGCAGGGTTTCCCAGATAGCAGGCAGCTGGTCCAGCCGCGCACCAAACAGATCGATACGCTGGCCGCCGGTAATTTTGGTATAGAGATCGTAACGCACGGCCACTTCGCCGATGGCAATCAGGCCCTGTGGCGTGATCTCGCCCCCCGGCACGCGCGGTACGACCGAATAGGTGCCATCTTTCTGGATATTGGCAAAGTAACGGTCATTCGTGTCCTGTAACGGTAAATGTGCCGGTTTCAGCAGGTAATCGTTCCAGCACGAGGCCAGTAGCGACCCCACCAGCGGTTTGCATACCTCGCAACCACAACCCCGTCCGTGGCTGGCCAGCAGATCGTCAAAGGTTTTGATGCCATTAATACGGATCAGGTGATACAGCTCCTGACGGGAATAGGCGAAGTGCTCACAGATGTCTTTTTTAACAGCGACGCCCAGGTTTTCCAGCTGAAGCTCCATCACCTGTTTTACCAGCGCGGCGCAGCCGCCACAGCCTGTTGCGGCTTTAGTGCAGCTTTTTATACTGGCCATATCGCCACAGCCACTTTGCACCGCATGGCAGATATCGCCTTTACTGACGTTGTGGCAGGAACACACCTGGGCACTGTCCGGCAGCGCAGCGACGCCCAACCCTTTGGCCGGCGCGCCATTCAACGCAGGCAAAATCAGCGCTTCCGCTGCCGTCGGCAGCGGCATGGCGTTTAACATCATTTGCAGGAGCGTGGCATAGTCGCTGCTGTCTCCCACCAGCACGCCGCCCAGCAGTCGTGCATTGTCGGCGCTAACCACGATCTTCTTGTAAATGCCTTTTGGCCCGTTGGCCCAGTGGTAGCTCAGGCTGCCCGGCGTTTTGCCGTGCGCATCGCCAAAGGAGGCGACTTCTACGCCCAGCAGCTTCAGTTTAGTGCTCATGTCGGCACCGGTGAACTGCGCCGGTTCGGCCGCCAGATGCCCGGCCAGCACACGCGCCATCTGGTAGCCAGGCGCTACCAGGCCAAAAATCTGCCCGTTCCACAACGCGCATTCGCCGATAGCATAAATGTCGCTGTCACTCGTCTGGCATTGATCATTGATGGTAATGCCGCCGCGCGGCCCCACGCTGATGTCGGCGCTCCGGGCCAGCTCATCACGCGGGCGGATACCGGCAGAGAACAGCACCAGATCGGTGGCCAGCTCGCCGCCATCGGCAAAGTGCAGCACCAGACTGCCGTCAGGCTGGGTGGCAATCTGTTCGGTCTGCTTCGAGGTATGCACCGTCACGCCCAGCGAGTCGATCTTTTGCCGCAGCATCAGCGCCCCGCCGTCATCCAGTTGCACGGCCATCAGGCGCGGCGCAAACTCAACCACGTGCGTCTCCAGCCCCAGCTGCTTCAGCGCATTGGCGGCTTCCAGCCCCAGCAGCCCGCCGCCGATCACCACGCCGCGCTGACTCTGGCGGGCACAAGCTGCGATGGCATCCAGATCGTCCAGCGTGCGGTAGACAAAGCAGCGCCCGGCGTCATGGCCGGGTACCGGTGGTACAAAGGCGCGGGAGCCGGTGGCCAACACCAGCTTATCCCAGGCCAGCTCACGTCCCGCGCTGTCACGCAGGCTGCGCTGCTGGCGATCGATCGCCTCTACCCGGCAACCGCTGCGCAGTTCAATTGCGTTCCGGGCAAAAAAATCCTCGCTCACCAGCGACAACTCTGTTGCCGTTTTACCGGTGAAATACTCAGAAAGGTGAACCCGATCGTAAGCCTGATAGCGCTCTTCGCCGTAGACCACAATGTGATAATGCTGATGCAGGTTACGGGCGACCAGCTGCTCCAGAAAATGGTGGCTGACCATGCCGTGACCCACCACGGCTAATACAGGTTTCGTTTGGCTCATCACAGGGTTTCCTGCAGCCAGCGGCTGCGTTTCAGGTTCATCAAGGCCGAACAGCGTATTCACAGAAACCGGTCCGGCATTATGGAGTTGGTTCAGCAGCGCGCCACTTTGCTGGCAGTCGCCATACAGCAGCACGCCGTTCAGTCGGCCGTCTTTGAGGAACAGGCGGCGATAGTGCCCGGCGATCGGGTCAAAACTGGTGACAGACGGGGCTTCGCGAACGTCACCAGCGCTAAACAGGGAAATGCCGCTGACTTTGAGACGGGTGCCCGTGGCCGCACTGTAGAAATCTCCCTGAGGCCGATCGGCCAGTTGCGCCGCCAGAATCTTTGCCTGGGCCAGACAGGGCGCGACCAGACCGAAGGTCTCGCCGCTGATTTCACAACATTCGCCTACGGCATAAATTCCGGCGTGCGCAGTGCGCAACTGGCGATCCACCAGAATGCCGCGCTGACAGGGAATACCGGCGGCCTGCGCCAGGGCGATCGCCGGCTGGACACCAATGGCCATCACCACCTGCTGCGCCGCCAGCACACGGCCATCGTGGAGGATCACGCTATCCGTGCGGATCGCCGCAAGGCTGGCATTCAGTTCACAGCGAATGCCGCGCGCCCGGAGCTGAGCCAGCAGTAATTCCCCTGCCCTGATATCCAGCTGTCTGTCCAGCAAACGTGACTGACGATGAATCAGCGTGACCTGACGTCCCTGCGCCTGAAGTCCGGCGGCGGCTTCAATACCCAGATAGCCCCCACCGACCACCACTACCGGACCGTGCCCGGCCAGCAAAGTGTTCACATCCTGCAGCGTGCGAAACGTGCTGACATGCGGCAGGTCGCTGCCTGGAACAGACGGCCTGCAGGGCTGCGATCCGGTTGCCAGTACCAGGCGGTCCCAGTGCAGCAGGCGCTGGTCGGTGCGTAAGGTCCGCTCAGCAATATTCACCTGTTCCACCGTCTCTCCCACCCGCAATGTTATGCCGTGACGGTGATACCAGTCAGGGTCGTGGATCAGCGTTTGCTCAACGGTGGTTTCTCCGGCCAGCAGCGGCGACAACAGCACACGGTTATAGTTGCCGTGCGGCTCACGGCCAATCACAGTGATGTCGTAACGCATCGGCGCCAGCTGCAACAGAGTTTCTACCATGTGCATGCCCGCCATCCCGTTACCCGCAACCAGCAGCCGTTGTCTCATGGTGTCGTCCTTATGCCGCCGAAGTCTGTTTTTCGTAGAGAAAATGCAGCACTTTCTGGCGCAGCTGGTGATAACGCACGTCATCCGCCAGCGCCACGCGTGAACGCGGCCGGACCAGGTCGATCGTCAGGATATCGCCCACCTGCGCCGCCGGACCGTTGGTCATCATCAGTACCCGATCGGACAGCAACACGGCTTCATCCACATCATGGGTAATCAGGACGATGGTGGTGTTCAGCGCCTGCTGGATGCGCATGACGCTGTCCTGCAGATGCGCGCGCGTTAAGGCATCCAGCGCACCGAAGGGTTCGTCGAGCAGCAGCACGCGAGGTTTCATTGCCAGCGCGCGGGCGATACCGACACGCTGCTTCATGCCGCCGGAGATCTCGCCGGGGCGTTTATGCATGGCATGACTCATTTGCACCTGGTTCAGGTTGTGCTCGATCCAGTCACGCATTTCCGCCTTGTTCATCTTGCCTTTAAACACCTGCTCTACCGCCAGCTCAACGTTCTGATACGCCGTCAGCCAGGGCAACAGCGAGTGGTTTTGAAACACAACGGCGCGCTCAGGGCCGGGGCCGGTGACTTCGCGGTTATCGCATAACAGGACGCCGCTGGTAGGTCGGGTTAAACCGGCGATCAGGTTGAGCAGCGTGGATTTACCACAGCCGGAGTGGCCGATCAGGCTCAGGGTTTCCCCCTGATGAATATCAAAGCTGACATTATCGAGCGCCAGAAAATCGCCGCCGGAAGTGGTAAAACGCTGGCTGACCTGCTGTACACGAATGATAGGTTGCATAGTGTTCCCCTTATTTATCCCAGCTAAAGCGACGCGCCAGCAGCATCAGTCCCTGCTCCAGTAGCAGGCCGACGACGCCAATCAGCAAAATGGCAATCAGGATGTTTTCAACATTGAGGTTGTTCCACTCGTTCCAGATCCAGAAGCCGATCCCCAGGCCTCCCGTCAGCATTTCGGCAGCCACGATCACCAGCCAGGCGATACCAATCGACAGGCGGACCCCGGTCAGCACCGCAGGCAGAACGGCGGGAAACAGGATGCGGCGCAGGATGGTCCATTCCGACAGTTGCAGCACGCGCGCCACATTGAGGTAATCCTGTGGAATGCGCTGTACACCTTCGGCGGTATTAATAATCATCGGCCAGATAGAACAGATAAAAATGGTCCAGCTGGAGGCCGGTTCGGCGCGCTGGAACAGCAGCAGGCCGATAGGCAGCCAGGCCAGCGGGCTGACCGGACGCAGTAGCGCGATAACAGGATTGAACATGCGTGCCACAAAGGCAAAACGCCCCAGCAGAAAGCCTGCGGGAATCCCCACCAGCGCGGCCAGGCCAAAGCCGATAGCGACGCGCTGCAGCGAGGCCAGCACATTCCAGCCGATGCCCTGATCGTTAGGGCCGTTGTTATAGAACGGATCGGCGAACAGGATTTTCGCCGCTTCCCAGGTGGCGTACGGGCCGGGAAAGCCTTTGCTGGAAAGGGCCGCGATCTGCCAGATCAGAAGCAGAAGCATCACACCGCACAGCGCGGGAATGGCACGCTGCAAAAACGGACGCAGGCGCGCAGGCGAGCGCATCTTTTTTGGCGTGACCTGAAGGGGCACCACCGTGGCCCGGGTGGGCAGCGTCTCAGGCTGCGTCAGGGAGCGAGTCTGGCTTTTCATCACGACCTCTCTTTGTGGTTAATGGCAAAGCTGGCGGCGTAAACGGCAGGATTCGTGCCATCCCACACCTTGCCGTCGATCAGGGTGCTGCTGCGCATCTCACTGCCGGGCAACGTGATGTTGCCGACGGCGCTCGCTGCCTGTTTGTAGATATCAATTCGGTTGATCTGCTTTGCGACGCCCAGATAGTCCGGATCCTCGGTCAGCATTCCCCAGCGCTTAAGCTGGGTGAGGAACCACATGCCATCGGACAGATACGGGAAACTGACGCTGCCGTCATGGAAGAAGCGCATCGCATGCGGGTCCTGCCATTTCTGTCCCAGCCCGTTTTCGTACTGGCCGAGCATGCGACCCTGCAGAATCTCAGGTTTGGTGTTGATCCAGGCGCGTCCGGCCAGCACCTGCGCCGTTTCGCGGCGGTTATCATCGGAGGCATCGATCCAGCGTGCCGCCTCCAGGACAGCCGCCGTCAGCGCGCGCGCCGTATTGGGGTTCTCTTTCACCCACGCGGCGCGGGTGCCAAGAATTTTTTCGGGGTGATCGGGCCAAATCTGCTGACTGGTAGCGACGGTAAAACCAATATCATCACTGATAGCGCGCTGATTCCACGGCTCGCCCACACAGAAGCCGCTCATATTGCCAATCTTCATATTCATCACCATCTGCGGCGGCGGCACGACGACAGTGCGCACGTCATCAAATGGATTGATACCGGCATTCGCCAGCCAGTAGTAGAGCCACATCGCGTGGGTACTGGTCGGAAAGGTATGCGCAAAGGTGAGACTGCCTTTGGCCTTGCTGTCGATGGTCTTTTTCAGGCTGGCGGCATCGGTGACCTTTTGCGCTTTAAGCTGGTTCGACAGGGAGATTGCCTGGCCATTGTTATTGAGCGTCATCAGGTTCGCCATCGCATGCTGAGGGCCGGCAACGCCCAGTTGCAGGCCATAGATCATGCTGTACAGGACGTGTGACGCATCGAGCTCACCGGAGATCAGTTTGTCGCGGACGGCTGCCCAACTGGCTTCTTTACTGGGCTGTAGCGTCAGACCATATTTTTTGTCGAAGCCTTTCACCGAGGCCATGACGACCGGCGCACAGTCGGTCAGTGGAATAAATCCCACCCGCACGGTGGCTTTTTCTGGCGCATCGGAACCCGCCGCCCATACGGCGTTGCGCAATCCCGGCAACAGCCACAGCCCGCCAGCGGCGGCGCTGGATAACAGCAGTTGACGTCGAGACAGTGAAACTGGCGATTTGCTCATTTTTTGCCACCCTCAGGAAATAAAAAAAGGCGTCCTCTCCACTGCTTTCACAGGGAGATGGACGCCTTTATCCAAAAGCACTCGCTTTACCGCCGTTGGCAAAGCAAATGCATACACTTAATAGGGTAAAGCAAACTGCATGCCAGCTTTGAAACGGCCCTGCGCGTGGCGATCAGGGCTTTCGCCGGGCTGGTTTTTTAACCGATTTTGCACGTTTGTGACGCAGACCACGCACAAGCATTGTGCAGCTAACGCTTTAGAGTTATCTCTTCATTGTGGCTGCCACCGTGACGATCGCCTGGGCGATTTCCGGTAGCCGTTTATTCTGATCCATCGCGCTTTTACGCAGCCGTTGCCAGGCGTGCTCTTCACTCAGCCCATGCTGCTGCATCAGCCAGGTTTTGGCCTGGTCGAGCAGTTTGCGCTCTTCCAGCGTGGCGCGCAGGGTGGCCAGCTCATTGGCCTGATGCTGTAAACGCTGAGACTGCTCCGTGATCAACGACAGCAGTGAACGACCCAGCTGGGGTGCCAGCCCGTCGCTGTTCAGCGCACCGGACTCGGTGGGCAGCCAGTCCACCCCGGAGACATATAATGTAAAATCGCAGCCCGACTGCGCCACATGCAGAGGTTCAGCTGCCTGATGCTGTGCCAGTGCGATCGCCTCGCGGCAGCGCAACATCAGCGTGGCTGACAGCCGATCCTCCAGCAATTTCATTTGGTCGATGCGCTGTGACAGCAGCGAAAACCAGTGCAGCGCGCCACTGTCGTCCCGCCGACCGTCGGTACAGGCAATGCGTCGCAGTCGTTCAATTTCACGACTGGCCTGCGCCAGCGGCTGCCAGTGGTGTAAAACCGCCTCATCGGCAAACTGCTGGAAGGTCGAAAAGCTTTGTTCCTGTGCTTCAATTAAGGCCACCATGGCGCTGCGCTGCTCCGCGCTGAATTGTCCGGCAGCAAAGCCGGCCGCTCCCAGGGCGCGTTCCTGTCCCGTCAGCTCTTTGCCCTGCATAAAGCTGAACAGCGCAATGAGCGCGCGGGTAATGTCAGGATGGCTGGCGGTGTCGGCGGCCTCAAAAACCAGGTTCAGTAAGCTACGGATAATGGTACTGAACGCCGCAACGGCCTGCGCGTGCGCGATCTGCTGTTGCGTAATCTGCTGGCGCAACGCCGGTAATCCTGCCAGGGCCTGCAGCGCGGCGGCGATCAGGTTGCAGAAGCGGCTGTATCCCGGCTGGGCTTCAACCCTGGGTAAGGCCTGGCAAAAATCCCGTTGGCAGCGCGTCACATCCTGCTCACTGGCGAGCCGTTGCTCGCCGTAAAGCCTGCCTTCTGAACATATCCACAGATTGCTCGCCCCCCGCTCGCGCTGAAGCTGATGCACCAGCTCGCTGACGGTGGTAATGAGTTTGCCGGTCTGGCGAAGGCGTTGCAGGCTGGCAATATCGCTTTGCCTTGAGGCCTGTAACCAACTCAGTGCGTCATCCATTGCTCCCCCACCCTTTGATGCCAAAAAGTGAGTCAAGCAAAAGCCGTGCCGTTTTCGTATCACCTCATTTCTCTTCACGAGAATCGCAGCGGCTGCCCGGTCATAAAAATCTTTCTATGACCAAAAAGTATCCCGGTCCGCGTGGAGACGAGAACGTAGTGGTCTAAACAATGTTTTTGATTTTCTGACAAATTTCGCAAATTTACCGACAGGCGAAAATCTGAACTTGCAAATCATGCCGTTGTGGATATGCTATATACATAGCATATACGTTTCATATAAAGGCCAGCCATGGGTATCGTCAAAATTTCGGATTTAATGCATGAGAACCTGCGCATCGCCAGCACGGCGCTCAGTCGTTCGATCAACGCGCAGGCGGAGCACTGGATGAAAATCGGCATGCTGGCCGAACTTTATCCGCAGCTCAGCCATCAGGAACTGACGCGCCTGCTGATGCGGGTCGAACGTGATGGCGGCGCTGACCTGGCGCAGCTGCTTGACCAACCTTCCTTTATTCCGCAGGGAATCGCGCAATGAGTATTAAACTGCATACCGCTGAAGAGATTGAACGGGCGCGCGCCGCCGGTCACGCCGCCGCCAAAGTTCTCGAGATGATCGCGCCCTGGGTGAAACCCGGCGTTACCACCGATGAACTGGATCGCCGCTGTCATGACTATATTGTCAATGAGCTAAAGGTCATTCCGGCTAACATTGGCTATCAGGGTTACACCCGTACCGTTTGCACCTCGGTTAATCACGTGGTGTGCCACGGGATTCCGGGCGAGAAAAAGCTCAAAGACGGCGACATCGTCAATATCGACGTGGCGGTCATCAAAGACGGCTGGTACGGCGACACCAGCCGCATGTATTTCGTCGGTCAGCCGTCGGTACGCGCTAAGCGCCTGGTTGACGTGACGTATGAATCAATGGTGGCAGGCATTCGGGTGGTGAAACCCGGTGCCACGCTGGGCGATATCGGTGCGGCTATTCAGCAGGTCGCTGAAAAGGCCGGGTTTTCCGTGGTCCGCGAGTATTGCGGTCACGGCGTTGGCGAGATCTACCACGGCGATCCACAAATCCTGCATTACGGCACGCCGGGCCAGGGGCTGGCGCTGCAGGCTGGCATGATTTTTACCATTGAGCCCATGATTAACGCCGGTAAAGCGGGCACCAGCGTGCTGTCCGATGGCTGGACGGTGGTGACCAAAGATCGCTCCCTGTCCGCGCAGTGGGAGCACACTGTTGCCGTCACGGATACCGGCTTCGACCTGCTCACACCCTGGCCGGAGGGGACCGGTGATTACGCCGCGATCGTTTAACATCTGCCAATCGTCCAATCTGTGATCTCTATTGTAGTACAATCAAAATAGATTGTACTACACTGCTTACTCATGACGATTTATATCGCTCATGTGCAACATCACTATCGGCATAGTTAATGCTGCCGCGTGACCGAAATAAAATGATTTTTATTTTTCGGCTGCACTTCATTTATTGCTTAGCAAGCGAAACAGATCATTCATGACATCGCTACCCTTGCGCCCGTCTGCCGGCGCGGAGTGGCGTAATGCTGCGTGACGAGGTGGATATGATAAGTTCCGATGTTTCTGGTTCTACGTTGAGTCAATTAAATAAGCGCATCATCCCGTTTATCGTGATCTCTTATTTTGTCGCTAATCTCGATAAAACCAATATCTCTATCGCTGCGCTGCAAATGAATGCCGATCTCGGGCTTACCACCAGCATGTACGGCCTCGGTGTCGGCATGTTCTATATTTCCTACATTCTGTTTGAAATTCCCAGCAATGTCATTATGACCAAAGTCGGCGCCCGGCGCTGGATAGCGCGCATTATGATTACCTGGGGTATTGTCAGTACCGGCATGGCGCTGGTTCATAGCGCCAATCAGTTATATGTGATGCGTTTTTTACTCGGTATGGCCGAAGCCGGTTTTGCGCCGGGTATTATCTATTATATTTCCTGCTGGTTCCCTAAAAGTAACCGCGCACGGGCAATGTCTTTCTTTTATATGGGATCGGTGGGCGCGTCGATTATTGGTCTGCCCATTTCCGGTGCCATTCTCAATATGCATGGCATTGCCGATATCGCAGGCTGGCGCTGGCTTTTCGCGCTGGAAGGCATTCCCGCAGTGGTGCTTGGTTGTCTGGTGCTGTGGCGCTTACCCGATAAGCCCGACGATGCTGTCTGGTTAACTACACCGCAAAAACACTGGCTGCGTCAGCGCCTCGAACAGGACAATCTGGGTGTTACCCTGAATAAGAACCACTCCTGGCTGCAGGCATTAAAAGATCGTACGGTGTTATTGCTTAGTCTGGTGTGGTTTTTACAGGCGTTCGGTTCCATCGGCATTACGCTGTTCATGCCGTTGATTATTAAAAGCATGGCCGCAGAGCAGAGCAATTTTATTATCAGCCTGTTATCCGCCCTGCCCTTTGTGATGGCCTGCGTATTTATGTATTTAAACGGACGCCATTCCGATCGTAGCGGTGAACGCGCCTGGCATATGGGTTTGCCATTAATTTTATCGGGCCTGGCATTAACCGGCGCGATTTATTCGGGCAGCCTGCTGCTCGCCTATATTTTGCTGGTCTTGACCGTCGGGCTTAACTTTGCCCTGACGCCAATATTCTGGGCCGTGACCACAGAAAAATTAGCTGGCGTAGCCGCTGCGGCATCGATTGCCTTTATCAATACGGTGGCAAACTTTGTCGGACTGGGTTTACCGCCGCTGCTGGGAAAAATGAAAGATGCGACGCAAAGTTATCACTCAGGATTGCTGATTGTGGCGATGGCGCTGATTGCCGGCGGTATTCTCGGTATTATTATCGCCCGTCCATCGGGCGGTGCCGGTGCCAGCAAAACCCGCGCACCGCATGCCGAAACCGGGCACTGAACGTGATTACGGCCCGCCTGCGGGCCTGACACTGGCCATCGCCTCTATCACCTCAGTCATACGCTGAATCACCATCTGCGCCGCCCGCGATAGCTGGCGCGACGGCGCAGTACACAGCGCCAGGGTCAGCGGTCGCATCACGCTGTGCCTGAGCGGTACGAAGCAGAGCTGGTTCTCCTGCACCTCGGTCATCACGTCCAGCAGGCTCAGCACGCTGATGCCGGTGCCCTGCGCGATCAGGCTGCGAATCAGGCGGATGTCATTACAGGCGATAATGTTTTCCGGCGCCAGGCCCTGCTTGCGGTACAGCGCATCGACACGTTCGTGGACCACCAGCGCGGCGCCAGGCACAATGTGCCGCTCATGACTGAGTTCGCTGAGCGACAGCAGCGGCCTCGTGCTAAGCGGATGGTCAGCGGCCATCACCACGCCCATCTCCAGTTCGGCAAACGCCAGCACTTCCAGTCCGCTCTGCCCGGCGGGATCGAGAATCAGGCCAAAATCGATTTCCGACTGGCGAATCATCTGGCTGATGCGGTGGCTGTTGTCCACCGTCAGCTCCAGCCGCAGCCACTGATGCTGGCGTGCGATATCGGCAATGGCGTCTGCCACGCTGCCTTTGGTCAGCGACTGCACCAGCCCGGCCGTGACGTTACCGCGCTTGAGTCCCTGTATATCATCGAAACGCTGCCGCGTGACGCGAAACTCACGCTGCCAGCGCATCACATCGTCATACAGCAATTCTCCGGCGGTGGTCATGCGCAGCCCTTCCGGCAAACGTTCGAACAGCGGCGTACCAAAACTCTCTTCCGCCTGCAGAATCTGCCGGTTAATGGCGGAAGCGGAAACGTGCAGCTGCTCAGCGGCTTTGCGCAAACTGCCGCTGCGCGCCACTTCGGCAAAATAGACGGCAAAGCGGGAAAACGGGCTCATTGCTCACCTGTACGGTTTTTTGCAACACCTGGCTGCATTCTTGCTGATGGATTTGCACAGGCAAGCATATTAACAATGTCCTGACAAAAATGAAGCCTTCTATTTCGCCTTGTGTGAGCACCTGACAGGACAACAGCATGAATAACATTACGCCTCCCGCACACTGCACGTTTGAACCTGATGACTGGCTGCGTCTGGCGCGTCAGTGGCATCCGGTTGCCCGTTCCTGTGATATCGCCGGCGCACCGACCAAAGCGATGCTGCTTGACGAGCAGCTGGTGCTGTATCGTCTGCAGGGTCAGGTGGTAGCGGCACGCGACGTTTGCCCGCATCGTGGCGTCCCGCTGACGCTGGGTTTTCATGATGAAGAGGGTATCGTCTGCCCTTATCACGGCTTGCGCTTCGGTGCCGGTGGCCGCTGCAATCGCATCCCGTCCAGCCCCGATCAGCCGATTCCGGCCAAACTCAATCTGATCAGCTATGCGGTGGAAGAGCGCTTTGGGCTGATTTGGGTGTGCCTCGCACCGGATGCTGACCAGCCCGCGCCGCTGCCCACCATGCCGCACTGGGATGATGCCGGTTTTCAACAGATCAACTGCCCCGGTTTTGACGTCAACGGCTTTGCCGGACGTCAGGTGGAAGGTTTTCTGGATGTGGCGCACTTCGCCTGGGTGCACACGGAAACCTTCGCCGATCCCAACAACCAGGTAGTGCCTGCCTATAACCCGGTCGAAACCGAGACCGGCTTTGCCGTGGATTACTGGAGCTCAGTGAGTAACTTTGCCGCGGACAGTCCGCAGCAGGCGCCGGAAGGATTTAGCTGGCTGCGTCATTTCGAGATGCATCTGCCGTTTACCGCCACGCTGACCATTCATTTCCCCGGCGAATCGCGCCTGGTGATCATGAACGCCGCGTCGCCGGTGTCGGCGCGCAAAACGCGGATGTTTGCGCCCATCGCGCGTAATTTTGACCTGCACATCCCGGTCGAAGAGGTGCACGCCTTCAATCAGCGCGTGTTCGAGGAAGATCGCCTGATGGTGGAAACCCAGCAGCCGGAGCGTTTGCCGCTTGACCTCGCTCTGGAAGCGCATATTCCGGCCGATCGCAGCTCCATTGCTTATCGCCGCGGCCTGAAGCGCATGGGCTTCGGCGAATTTTTCCTGGTGTAAGGAGGCAACGATGAGTGATCTGCTGAATGTGGTGGTGGATGGCCTGTACCGTCAGGGACGTCACAATCTCAGCGTCACGCTGGTGGCGGAAAATGGCCAGCCGCTGCCGGACTGGCAACCGGGTGCGCACATTGATGTCCACCTGCGTGATGGCCTGATACGTCAGTACTCACTGACCGGACGCTGCGATGACGCGCGCGGCTATCAAATCTGTATTGCCCGCGACGGGCAATCACGCGGGGGATCGCGCTACGTGCACGACACGCTGCGCCCCGGCCAGACGATTGCGATTTCGCCACCGCGCAACCTGTTTCCTCTGCAACCGGCCGCTAAAGTCATTTTGCTGGCGGCCGGAATTGGCATTACGCCGCTGTACGCCATGGCGCTGGCGCTGGAGGCCGCCGCCGTGCCTTTTGTGCTGCATTATTTTTTGCGCCAGCGCGGTGATGAAGCTTTTGCCGCCGAACTGGCGCAGCGTTTTCAGCATGGATTTTGTGAAATCTGGTACAGCAGCGAAGGCCGCAGCGCCCGTGATTATCCACCGGCGGAACTGCTTGATGCTGCCGCCGACACGCATCTGTACCTGTGCGGGCCGGAAGGGTTTATGACGCACATGCAGCAGCAGGCGCTGGCGCGCGGCTGGGACAGCGCCAATATTCACGCTGAAGCGTTCAAACCTGCCGTCCGCACGGCTGGCGCGGAAGAGGGCTTTACCGTGACGCTGGCACGCAGTGGGCAGCAATGCACCATTCCACCTGACAAAACCATTGCCACGGTGCTGCTGGAGCATGGCGTCGACGTTCCGCTCTCCTGCGCGATGGGCATGTGCGGCGCCTGCCTGACGCGGGTCACCGCCGGAGAGATCGATCATCGCGATACCGTGCAGTCTGACAACGAAAAAAGCGCCCCGGAGCAGTACATCGCCTTGTGCTGCTCGCGCAGCAAATCGGCGGAACTGGTGATTGATCTCTAGGGCGCGCGGCAAAATGACTTAATCCGTGCCGGAAAGCTCAGGTTCTGTGCGCAGCACAATGGCTTCTTCTGCCGCCTGTGGCAACAGCTGCAGCAGCCTGCTGGCCATCTGGCTTTCCTGCTGCAGGATGCGCCGCACGATCCTGACATCCTCCCCCTCTTCAGCCTGCTCTGCGGCCACCAGCAACGTTGAGTAGGTGGCGATTTTATAGTTACAGAACACGTAGCTGCTGACGGCCACACGGATGCCCTCTTCATCCTGCAGCATGTCGCTGGCGGCCTGACCGACCGCCGACATCCGGCCTAACGACTCCTTCAGCACCGACCAGCTGCTGTCATACTGGCGCAGCAGCGTTTTCACCTGCTGCTGCTGTTCACGACTTTGCTCAAGATACTGCTCAAGGCGCGTCTGCAATGCGGGATGCTCCGTCAGGCGTAACACCGCCGCTTTCAACAAGCTTTCCGCGTGTTTTTCCATAGCATGCGCATCGCGCAGCCAGTCCAGATACACAGATTCCTTCGTCATGTTTCGCTCCAAAGTAAAGTGACACCGGCCAGGCACATCAGCCGCGTTGGATGCTCGTCACTGAGCCGGCAGCACGCTCTTACCTCATCGCTTTCAGGCTGTTTATCTGAAAATAAGCGAAGCGCTAATTAAGTCCAGGCGAACAACTTAATTAAACGTAGCAAGTAAGCGCAGCTGTGCAAGAAAGGTTTTTAAGAATTGCGACAGCGGATAATTGTCATAACCTCATCGAATCACATTAGCGGCGCTAAAAGAATGCTTCCCTTTATGAAAGTAAAATGTTAACAATTCCACCCCAGATGTTTTGCCGGAATAAATCAGCTGGAATTGACTCATAGTTAAACAACCAACGTGCTGTAAATTAAAAGTTAAGATTATTCCTGGCTTGATTATGGTAAAAACATCGCTACATTTATTTTTGCTTCATGCGGGTATGAACTGAGAGGAAAAAAATGAAGGATCCAAAGAAGAAACCTGAAGAGGAAGAAAAAGTGACGCAACGTCGTGGGGGTTCAGGCAACTTCGCAGCCGATAAGGAGCGCGCGGCTGAAGCAGGCCGCAAGGGTGGTCAGGTCAGTGGCGGTAACTTTAAGAACGATCCACAGCGTGCCATTGAAGCCGGCAGGAAGGGAGGAAAGATCAGTCGTCGTAAATAAGACTTTCCCCTCTTAATACTGATTTAACCTCGATAACCTTTGGCACCACACTCTCCTGACATTGTGTTTACGCTTCGCTTAAATGCGTGATAAACCTTGTCAGGAGAGTAATTTTCTCGCTGGAAAACAATTAATCGATCAAATCTTCAGCGATCCGGCAGCATTTACCGCTTCGCTTATAATTCCTCAATTGCATCGTTTATTTACCACGAATTTAAACCATTGCTTATTTAACTAACAAATCCGCAGCGGCTATATTTGTACAAGCCACACAGACTTGTACACTTTTATTTAAGCGGTTTTTATAACCTGCGCTGATATATACACAAGCTTACAATTAGCTAACTCCGCATTATTAAAGGGATAATTGCATCTGCGATGCACCTTACCGGGGTTAATCCGCCGCTATCCACTTGATATCCCCTCTGTTTTAGCTAAATTCTCCCTTCAGGCTCACACACGCGTCGTTTACCCTGACGCTAAGGAAACCCATGAACGCTGAACTCAATGACTGTATCGCGCTGTGCTATCGCTGCGCGACCGCCTGCGACCACTGTGCAGCGGCTTGTCTGCTGGACGCTGACGCCAGTGAGATGAGCGTCTGCATTAGCCTGAATCAGCAGTGCGCGGCGCTGTGTCGCGTAACCGCCCAACTGCTGGCTGCCCAGAGTGAACTGAGCGAGCAGCTCTGTACCATCACGTCGATGGCCTGTCAGCTGGCCGGTTGGGAGTGCCAGAAGCACCAGCATCCACACTGTCAGACCTGTGCAGAAATTTGCCTGCAGTGCGCAGATAGCTGCATGACGGTGGGCATGGCGGAATAACGGATTGAGGTACCGGGAGGGCGGTGGCAGGTCGCCAGTGCGGTGACTGGCGACCTGGCTTAATGATCCTGCATCACCAACCCGCCATCGACATACAGCGTCTGGCCGGTGACAAATTCGCTCCATGCTGATGCCAGAAACAGCACCGGCCCGGTGATATCCGCAGCGCGCGCCAGTCGTCCGAGCGGCGTTTGCGCCGTCAGCGTATGGCGGACCGCTTCTGGCGTATGCTGACTGGCATCGGTGGGATACACCAGTCCCGGCGCCACGCAGTTCACCCGAATACCCAGCGCCCCCAGTTCGGCCGCCAGCGTCCGGCTAAAGCCCGTCAGCGCGGTTTTTGCGGTGATATAGTCGTGGTAAGCCACCGCTGGCCGGGCGATCAAATCACTCACCAGATTGATGATACTGCCGCGCGCGCGGCGGCGCATCAGCGGCAAGGCCGCCTGACACACGTTGTAGCAGGCGTTCACTGCGCCATCAAACTGCGTCTGGTAAGCGGACCAGGACGTTTCCCAGAAGCGCTGGCGCTGGTCCGGATCGAAGCGATAAGGTGCGAAGGCATTGTTCACCACCACATCCAGTCGGCCGGTGGCGGCGTCGATCTGCTGCATCATATCGGCTACCTGTGCGGCACAGGTCACATCGGCGGCAATCGCCAGTGCCCCCCCGCCCTGTGCTTCACAGGCCGCCACCACCTGCGCAGCGGCGTCGTGATTACGTAAATAGTTCACCACGACAAACGCGCCTTCGGCGGCAAAGGCCTGGGCAATGGCGGCGCCAATACCGCGGCTGGCGCCGGTCACCAGCACGGTGTGATTGCTGAATTTCATTGCGTTTCTCCACGCCCGCTCAGTCAAGATAGGGCGCATAGTGTTCAGCGGCGGTTTCCGCCGCCTGTTCGATTTCGCACAGGGTGACCAGATCCAGCAGGCTAAAACGGCCATCGTGATGCCAGCCCGCCTCCGGTGAAGTCATGTTACCCAGCGCCGTGATGCGCGTGACGCCCGCCGCACCGAGCTGCGCCGCCAGCCGAAACAGCACCTCGGGCGCGGCCGCGAGGCCAACGCTTTGCAGATACGCGCGCTGCGCGGCTACCCAGCTTACCGTCTCCTCCAGCGTATCCACGGCAATCACCTTCAGCGTGCGTCCGAGCGCGCCCGGTTGTAACGGCTCCGGCTTATCGACGTACACCACCGCCCAGGCATCGTGCTCATCACCGTACAGCGTGCGGTCACCGCTCAGCGCACGCATTTCCTCCGCGTTGCGCCACGCGGCCACAGCCTGACTTTCACCCAGCGTCAGCGTCGCGCGCGGATAGCGCTGTGCCAGCGCGGCAAGTTCATGGGCGAGGTAAGCAGCAAACTCCTGCGGCGTCACCCGGCCGCCGCGCTCAATAAACAGCGCCTGCGGCGAGTAACAGCCAGCCTGGTCATAGCGCATCACATCGTAAGCCACCTGACGCGCCAGCGCCGTACCGCGCCGCACGTCCAGCGCCGAGCGCGCCACCATGCCAAAACTGATTTTGTGGCCGTGCGGCAGAAAGCGCGTGGCTGGCGGCAGACGCCGCTGCATCGCCGTCAGCGCGGCTTCTCCGCCATAAGCCATCACCACGTCTGCCTCGCGGAACCACTGCTGCTCAGTGCGTTCATCACCGCCCTGCCACCATACAACGGCCAGACAGTCGCCCAGCTGCGGATCGATCTCCGCCAGCAGCTGGGCGAACCAGCCCGCCATCAGCGGCTCAGCGCTCGCCACTTTGCCCACGCTTCCCGCCTTCACCAGCAGGCCGGCAATCAGGCTCCACAGTGGCAAACCCGGCACATTGCCGGCCCAGACCTGCAGCAACAGCTGTGGACCAAACGCGCGGGCAAAGCCGCCTTTTGGCCGCGGCTGAAAATCGTCCAGCATCTGCACGTTGCCGAAATCCTCCGCCAGAAAACGCCGCAGCTGCGGTTCACGGAAGGTTTTGAGATAGCCGGTTAAACCGAGCCGCAGCATCCCGGCGTCATAGCCGGTAACCAGCGGCAGCAACCGCTCCGCCTGCTGGCGCAACGGGTGCGAACGGTCAAGCAGGCGCGCGATGGCTTCATCAATCAACGCGGTGATGCGCGCTACGCTCAGGGTGTGCAGGTAGCGGCGCGCGTTATCGCGTACGCTGGCCGCCAGCGTGGCAATCTGCGCCTCGGACAGCACCGGCACGCACACTTCCAGCGTGCTGCCTTGCTGGCCAAAGTGCAGGCTGTGCCACGCCACCTCGCTGTGGCGGATGCCCGGCAGATGGCCGGCATACACTTTCATGCCCGTGCCTGCGCAGCAGCGAGAAACGATTCCATCGCCAGCGAGCAGCCTTTGGCATCGGCGCCCGCGACGCGGCCCAGCAGCTGAAACCCGCCGGGCACCATCACGCCGGCATCTTCGGTCAGAATGGCGGAAACAGAATTGAAATGGGCGAGATCGTGATGCACCAGTACGCCTGTCTCCCCTTCCGGCACGTCCGCACCGGTCAGCGGATTGACCACGCGCGTGCGGATCCAGTGCGGTCCGGATTTCACCGGCGGGCAGATTTCATTGCCGGCATCGTAAAACTGGGTGCTGAGTTCAGTCATGCCGTACATATTGATGCAGTGCGAACGTGGCACGCCGAACGTCTGCTGCAGCGCGTTATAAAACGCCTCCGCCGCAACTTCACGCGACTGGCCCTTAAAGCCCCCGGTGTCGAGGATGCGGCTGCCCGGTGGCAGCCTGAAACGCCGCTGCTGACGCGCCAGTTCGTCCAGCAGATGGACAAAACTGTAGCTGGCACCCAGCAGGGCATAGGGTTGGCCGCTGGCCTGCGCCTGCTCCAGCGCGGCGATCAGACGCGGCAGTTTCAGCCCCTGCGCATCCACCATCACTTCGCTGTCTGGCGTGCCACATTCTTGCATCGCCAGCGTCAGATAATGGGCCAGCGAAGAGTGCGGCAGCTCGCTGCTGTGCGGAAACAGGATCGCCATCGGCAGGCGCGGATGTCCGGCCATAAAGCGCTGGCGGAAATTGATCAGCATCGAGCGATCGTAAACCACCAGCGTCGGGTGATAGCTGCGCCCCCGCCCAGTACCCGTGGTGCCGCTGGTCATAAAGATGTGGGGAATCTCCGCCACCGGACGGCAGCTCAGCGTCAGATCTTTAAACGCCGTAATCGGCACCGCCGGAATCTGCCGCCACTGTTTGACCGTCAGCGGCGTGCGGCCGCGCTGGCGGGCGAAACGGGCGTAGGGAAGATTGTGTTCGAATTGCCACGCGAACAGCTGCAGCGCCAGCTGGTTGAAATCCGCTTCCGTGGTTTCCTGGCGCTGCATAAACGCCAGCAGCGCGGCGATGATTGACGCTTCGGTCATGAAGGTGCCCTCTTTGGACTGCGGCATAACGGCCTGCCAGGGCCTGAGAAATGCGCAGGATTCGCAGAAAGGCGCAAAGAGGGAATGAGGGCGTGCAGTGACCCCGGTTCCACATCCCTACGCCGGTATTAGCCGGATCAGGTTCAGAGGGTCACTACGTTGCCGGCCGTGACAGCCGCGCGGGTAGAATCTCAGCCCTCTAACAGGGCACCCCTTGGAACAAGCTGCATTCTGGGGTTGGAACGGGGGGCGTGTCAAGGCGGGAAGGCGCAGAACCCCCTCGCTTCAGCAACGCGATTATTAACGCGCAATATCACTCACAGGAGCGCGATCAGCCCGGCTGACGCAGGCAAAGCGATCGCTGAGCAGCGGATAGTTTTGCGCATCCGGCAGTTCAAAGTGCCACCATTCGGTGGGCATGCCGACAAAACCGCCGCCGAGCATGATGGCGTTCAGCAACAGGCGATGGCGCTGCGCCTGCTGCGGCACGTTGGGATGGAACGGGTGCGACTCAGCAGACATGTCGTCAAACCCGGTCCCCATTTCCAGAATGTTGCCCGCCTCATCCACCAGCGTCACATCGATCGCCACGCCACGGCTGTGATTCGAGCCCCGCGCCGGTGGCACCACATAATCCGCGTCGGGACAGGCATCCCACAAGTGCCACTGCGCCTGCTGCGGACGATACGCGTCCAGCACCAGCAGGCGGAACCCCGCCAGCCGGGCGATGTCACTGCTGCGGCGCAGCGCGGCGGCGGCATCCGGATGCAGCAGCGCCTGCGCGTCGCGATAAATGGCATACCCGGCGATGTTATCGGCGGTGGCGTATTTCAGATCAAATATCAGGCCCGGCAAGGTGGCAGCCAAATCGATTAATTCAACGTCCTGCACTGTACATCATCCTGTTAATTGTTAGCCGGCAGCGTAAACGGCTGGCGCGGCAGCGTGGTGAGTCGCTCTGCGCCCTGTGCCGTGACGCGCACGGTTTCACTGAAGGCGAGGCCCTGCGCTGAAATATACATGTGAAACACCATGTTTTCCTCCAGTAACCACGGCGCCTGAGGATGAAAACAGCAGCTGAAATCGCTCGGACGCGGAGTGCGCGTATACAGACCCAGCGCATAACCGGTGATGTTGCTGTAATCCTCACGCAGCCCGGCGCTGAGCACCGCCTCACGCGCGACGGCATCCACCGTACAAGCCGCAATGCCCGGCTTCATCGCCCGTAGCTGGCGATCCTGAATGGCGATCAGCTGTTGTGCCAGCGCCGCGCGCGCCGCAGAGATTTCACCGACAATCAGCGGACGCATCAGGCGCGCGCTGTAGTGCCGCACTTTTGGGATCAGCTCAACGTGCAGCACATCGCCCGCTTGCAGACGCTGCTCATGGCCGCTGGCATGTAAAAATCCGCTGTCGCCGCTGGCGATAACAATCGGTCCGGTTTCACCGCTGTCAGCGCCAAGCCACAGAAATTGTGCCGCCGCCAGCGCGGCGACATCACGCACGCGCCAGCCGCCCTGCACCTGCGCACTCAGCTGGGCCAGCGTGGCATCGGCAATGCCGGCGGCCTGGCGTAAGCTGGCGATTTCAGCCTGAAATTTAACGCTGCGCAACCGGTCGCTGAGACCGCTGACATCACACCAGCGCACCCCGGGCAGATGGCGCGCCAGCTGCTGCCAGCTATGCACCGTCATGCCGTAGGATGCATAATCCGCGCCCAGCCGCGCCCGCTGATAGCCGCGCCGCGTCAGGCTTTGCGCCACCGCCAGCCACGGATCGTCTTCATCACGGTACGCGTCAATCGCCAGCTGCGGTGACTGCGCGCGGCACGGCGCGGCATCCAGCTGGCGCAGCACCATCCATGGTTCGTCCTGCAACGGCACCAGACAGGCACGATAACGCGTTTCCGACACGGTATAACCGGTTAACCATGCCAGCAGTTCGCCATGATCGATCAGCATCACCTCGATATCGGCGGCGCGCATGGCGCTGCGCAGCCGTGACAGCGCGTCGGCGATCATGACGCCGGTTCAACCGGCTGGCAGATGTCGAGGATGGCCAGCAAATAGATGCGCACCATATCGAGAAACTCACTGATCTCGACGCGCTCGTCCGGCATGGTGTTGTACTTGCCGCCGGGCCCGCACACGATGCCCTCCATGCCCGCATGCTGATACAGGTGCGCCGCATCGGTACCGTAGAAGGCGGGCGGCGTGATCACCCCGGTGGGCTGCGGCGTGCCGCGCACAGTCTGCCAGCCGCGATTGACCGCTTTAACGATTGGCGATTCCAGCGACACCTCAAACGGCAGCATGGTGGGTTTATCGCGCAGGCCGTCATCGAACAGCTGCGCCTGCAGGCCCGGATAGCGCTGGCACAGTGCATCCAGCAGGGCCTGCAGGTCGGCCAGCACGCCGTCTACCGTTTGCCCCGGCGCAAAGCGGGCGGAGCCTTTCAGGCGGACAAAATCCGCGACCTGCGGCGGCCGCCACTCCTGCAAATCACGCCCCAGCGCACCGTGTACGGTGCCAATATGACCACGGTTAATTTTGCGGTGTTCTGCGCTTTTCGCTCCGCTGAAGGTGATGTTATTGATCTGTGGAATCAGTTCAACCGCCGCCGCAATCGCGTCGACCGCCTCCTCACGCTTTGACAGATGGCGCGTATCGCCGGTCAGTTCAATGGTGAACATCAGCGAGCCGGCATGCATGGTCAGCGCCTGTAGATCTGTTGGTTCGGCATTGATGAAATAGTCGGCGCGTATGCCCTGCTCAATCGCCGCCAGCGTACCGATGCCGCCCTGTAACTCGCCGACCACGTAAGTGAGGATCACGTCGCCCCTGAGCTTCACGCCGGCATCAATCAACGTCTTCAGCGCGCAGAAATAGGCGGCATCGCCCGCTTTCATGTTAGAAACGCCGATGCCGTAAATAAACTGCTCGTCGATTTTTCCCGCCCAGGGATCGACGGTCCAGCCTTCGGTGACCGGGTTAGTATCAAGATGGCCGTTGAACAGCAGGCTGTGGCCGCCCCCGCTACCGGCCAGCCGCCCAATGGCGTTCAGCCGATCGCCAGCCACCGGCTGCAGCTCGGTTTCCAGCCCCAGCTGCGCCATCTGTTCTGCCATATAGCGGGCTAATTCGCGTTCGCCCTCGGTGGCACTGTAACTTTTGTGCTGCACCATTTTTGCCAGGAAAGCGAGGCAGTATTCACGATCGATGTGATGAATTAACTCTTCAGGGTTCATGCGCTTCTCGTTATGCCACGGATTGGGTCAGATCAGGGATGTGCACGGCATCAAGCAGTGCACGGGTGTAAGGATGCTGTGCCTGCGCCCGCATGTTCTCGCCGGGCAGCACTTCCACCACATCGCCGCGATACATCACCGCCACGCGATGCGCGATCTGGCGGATGAGATTGAGATCGTGGGTGATGAACAGATATGCCGTGCCGTAGCGACGGCGCAGCTCCAGCAGCAGCTCGATAATGGTGGCCTGCACCGACACATCCAGCGCCGCCGTGATTTCATCGCAAATCACCAGGTCCGGCGGGTTAGCGAAGGCGCGTGCAATCGCCACGCGCTGTTTTTGCCCGCCCGACAGCGCGTGCGGATAGCGGCTGGCAAATTCCGCAGGCAGCCGCACTTCCTGCAGCAGACGCGCCACCGCCTGCGCCTCGCTTTCTCCCGGTGGCAGTCCATACAGCCGCAGCGGACGGGCGATAATTTCGCCGACGGTCATGCGCGGATTGAGTGACGCATCCGGATGCTGAAAAATCATCTGCACGCGGCGGCGATACGCCGGGTCCATCTGCGCGCGGCCATATAACGTCGCGCCGCAGAAGTCGATGCTGCCACTGAACGGCACCAGGCCGGTTATCGCCTTGCCGAGTGAAGATTTACCCGAACCGGACTCGCCGACCACGCCGAGAATTTCGCCCTGATGCACCGTCAGCGAAACCGCATTGGCGGCCCGCGTCGTGTTCGCTTCGCGTTTCAACAGCCGATCGAGCACGCCGTGCTGGCCATAATCAATCGTCATCGCCTGCAGGCTGAGCAGCGGCTGACGGCCGGCCGCATCCGCGACCAGCCGATGCTGCGGATCCGGCACCGCGGCAATCAGTTTGCGCGTATACGGATGCGCGGGCGCGCTGAACAGCGTGCGCGTCGCGGCCTGCTCGACGATGCGGCCCTGCTCCAGCACGCACACGCGGTCGGCCACTTTCGCCACCAGCGCCAGATCGTGTGAGATATACAGCGACGCGACGCCGGTCTCGGCGCGCAGTCGCTCGTAAAGGTCGAGGATTTGCGCTGAGCTGATGACGTCCAGCGCCGTGGTCGGCTCATCAAAAATCAGGCAGTCCGGCTGGCAGGCGAAGGCGGTAGCGATCAGGATGCGCTGCTTCTCACCACCGGAAACCTGATGCGGATAGCGCTGCATCATGCGTGCCGGGTGCTTCAGCTCGACATCGCGCAGCAGCGATTCCCCCAGCTGCTGCGCTTCGCGCGCTGACAGCCCACGATGACGGCGCAGCACTTCGGTGACCTGTTCACCCAGCGTCAGTGTCGGGTTCAGCGACGCGCTGGGATCCTGAAAAATCATGCCAAGCTTTTTACCGCGCAGCGCCATCAGTTGGTGCGCTGGCAGCTGCAGCAGGCTTTCGCCGTTCAGCCGGATATCACCCGCCTGCTCGCGTGCGTTACTGGCCAGCCAGCGCATGATCGCCCAGCCGAGGGTGGTCTTGCCGGAGCCGGACTCTCCTACCAGCCCCAACACTTCGCCCGGCATCACCTGCAGGGTGATATCGCGCAGTACCGGCAGTGAATGGCCGCGCGCTAACGCATAATCGAGGCTGTAATTGTCCACCGACAGCACCGGGTTGTGCGGACTCTTCATTTGTGGCTCCCTGGATTTAACACATCACGCAGGCCATCGCCCAGCAGGTTGAAGCCAATCGCCACCAGCGCGATAGCCAGACCGGGGATCATCATCATCCACGGTGCTTTAAAGAAATAACTGCGCGCTTCGGACACCATCAGCCCCCACTCCGGCTCGGGCGGCTGCGCGCCGAGGCCGAGAAAGCTCAGCGTGGCAAACAGCATGATGGCGAATGCCACGCGAATGGTGGCTTCCACGATGATCGGCGCGAGAATGTTCGGCAGCATTTCGCGCAGAATGATGTAGTAACCCGCTTCGCCGCGCGCGATGGCGGCGCTGATGTAGTCCTGCTGACGCGCCGCCAGCGCCACGCTGCGCGCAATGCGCACCATACCCGGCACGAAGGCGATAGTGATAGCCAGCACGGCGTTCATGCTGCTCTGCCCCAGGGTGCTGACAATCAGCAGCGCAAACAGCAGGCTGGGAATCGCCATCACCGCATCCATGGTGCGCATCAGGAATTCATCCACTTTGCCGCCAAGGTAGGCGCTGGCGGTGCCCAGTACTGAGCCAATAACCATCGCGAGCGCGGTCGCCAGCAGCGACAGCAAAATGGTGGACCGCGCGCCGACCAGCACCCGGCTGAAAATGTCGCGCCCCAGCTGATCGGTGCCGAACCAGTGTTCCGCGCTGGGCGGGCGATAACGCGTCAGAATCGAAATCGACTCCGGATCAAACGGTGCCACGTGCGCGCCGCCCGCTACCATCAGCAGCGCCAGCAGCAGAATCAGCACACCCGCCGCACCCTGCGGCGAGCGCAGTAATCGTTTCAGTATTTCAGGCATAGGAAATCCGCTTATCGAGCATGACGTAGGCCAAATCCGCAAGGAAATTCACCACGGCATAGGTTGCCGCGAGGATCATCACGCCGGCCTGAATAGTGGGCAGATCGCGCGCCTGTACCGCGACAATCAGCTCCCGGCCAATACCGGGAATGGCAAAAATCTCCTCCACCACCACAATCCCGCCCAGCAGATAGCCGACGTCGAGCGCCACAATGGTGATGGTGGGCAACAGGCCATTGCGCAGCGCATGGCGCCACAGGATGCGCCGGCGCGACAGGCCTTTCAGCCACGCGGCGCGAACGTAGTCGGTGTGCAGCACGTCAACCATTTCCGAGCGCACCATGCGCGAAACGTGTGCCACCAGAATCAGCGCAACGGTGATCGACGGCAGAATCAGGTGCTGAATACCGCTGATAAAATTTTCGCTGAGCGGCACGTAGCCGGTGGCGGGCAGAATCTGCCAGACATCGGCAAACAGCAGCAGCACCAGCGTGGCGGTGACGAATTCCGGAAACGAGATGCCCATATACGAGATCACGCTGACCAGCACATCGGCGGTCTTACCGCGCCGCACGGCCGCCCAGATGCCGAGCGGAATGGCGATCACCAGCATCAGTAACAGGGCGCACAGCGCCAGCAGCAGCGAGCGCGACAGCGCGGTCAGCAGCGTTGGCCCGACCGCCAGGCCATTGCGCATCGACACGCCAAAGTTGCCCTGCAACGCCTGCGTCAGCCAGTGCCAGTATTGCAGCCAAGCGGGCGCATCCAGCCCAAGCCGCGCCCGCACCGCCGCCAGCGCTTCCGGCGTGGCGTTTTGTCCCAGCAGCGTGACTGCGGCATCGGCGGGCAGCAGCTGAGTGATGCCAAACACCAGCAGCGACACCACCAGCAGCGTGTAAATCATCAGCAGCAGGCGTTTAAGCAGGTAACTTGCTGTCACGGTCGCTCCTTACAGGCTGCGCTTTGGCGCGTTAGCGGTCAGCCAGACATGATCGAGGCGGAATACCGCCCCGCGCGGATGCAGATGATAGCCCGCCACGTGCTCACGACTGGCAGCAAGCAAATCAAAGAAGGTCGGGATTAACGAGGGCACCTCGTCGTGCATCAGCTGCTGGGCTTTGCCGTACAGCTGGGTGCGCAGCGTTTCGTCATTGGTTTCGCGCGCCGCCATCACCGCACCGTCGAAAGCCGCATTGTTCCAGCGCGTTTCGTTCCACGCCGCTGTTGAGGTATAGAGCAGAGAAAACACCGCATCCGGCGTCGGCTGCATGTTGTAAAAGCCGACGTAGAAATTGCCCTTCTTCCACACCTGATCGAGATAGGTGCTGTGCGCCATGGTCTGCACATTGATACGGAAACCGCCCGGTTTCGCCATCTCCCGCAGGGCAATCCCTAGCTGGGTGCGGGTTGACGGCTTGTCTGAGGCGATAAGCGTTAAATCCAGCCCATTCGGATAACCGGCCTCCGCCAGCAGCGCTTTGGCTTTGCTGTAGTCCAGCGCTTTTTGCGTCAGCTGCGCGTAATACGGATAAGCGGCGTTGATTGGCGTGTCGTTACCCGGCGATCCCAGACCGTCTGCGACAAAATCCACCGATGCCTGGCGGTCTACGCATAACGCCAGCGCCTGGCGGACGCGCACATCATTAAACGGCTTTTGATCGCAGCCCATGTTGACGTTAAGAAACTGGCCGGACGCCACGCGCAGCGGCAGCACGCCCGCCGATTTGGCTAAGCGGGCAAACTCGCTCGACTGCGCACTCAGCATCAGATCGGTATCGCCGGCGATCAGCGCGGAGCTTTCAGCGATAGCGTCGGGATACACCACCACTTCCACGCCATCCAGATACGGCCGCGTGGCGTCGTAATAGTGCGGGTTGCGTTTCACCACGATTTTGCGTTCCGGATCGTAAGACACCAGCTGGAACGGCCCGGCCCCCAGCGAGGCGCTACTCAGCTTGTCGTACTGCCCCTGCGCGATATGCGCCGGGATGATTTTGGCATCCGGATAGGCCAGCATCACCGGCAGATCGGCATAAGGCGCCTCGGTCTCAATCAGGATGGTGTTATTGTCTTTAGCGCTTACCGTTTTAATCGGGCCGATGTTGTGCAACGCCGGTGAGGCGTTTTTCGGGTCCAGCAGCGCCTGCAGACTGGCGACCACATCCGCTGCGGTGAGCGGCGAACCGTCGCTGAAGCGCAGATCGGGCCGCAGCGTGAAGGTCCACTGGGTTAAGTCGTCGTTCGGCTGCCAGGACTGCGCCAGATCGCCTTCCGCTTTCATCGCCTGCGTCAGGCGGGTTAAGCCGCTATACAACAGCTCTGCCACCAGATATTCCGGATTAACCCGCACCTGATGGGGATTGAGCACGCTGACCGCCTGGTCAACGCTGATGCGCAATACGCCACCTTTACGCGGCGTGCCGCCCGGGGTCGCGCTGGCAACGGCGGCAGCCGAGGCACTGAATGACCAGGGCAGCAGCGCCGCTCCGGTCAGGGCGGTTGAACTGGCGATAAACTGTCTGCGGTTTAACCCTTTCATGGCGCACATCTTCTGTTCCTCGTTGGTTTATTAATTACCCTGGGTTGGCTGAAAATCATTGGCGAGATACGCCAGAATCGACTGCGAAAGTGCAATAACATCTGCCATCGTGGTGTATTCATCGGCGGCATGAATGCGGTTATCGGGACGGGCAAGTCCGCCCAGCAGAATTTCCTGAATGCCGGCCTGCTGTACCCAGCCCATATCCGAGCTGGTGGCGGATCCCCAGGCTTTGAATTCTGCTGGCGGGAAGCCGAAGCCCTGGCTGAGCGCCGCCTGCCAGCGCGGCCAGTGCGGACCGGTGGGATCGGCGACCGGCGCCAGATGGCCAATGAGCTGCAGCGTGACGTCGCTGGCGGCGCTGCCCTGCATCGCCTTATCCACGCACTGCGTCAGCTCCTGCCACACGTCGGCAAACGGCTCTTCCGGCGCATAACGGCGATTAACCAGCAGCTCAAAGCGTTCCGGAATGGTGGAGCCTTTACTGCCGCCGTGCGCGGCGGCCAGCGTCAGTAAGGCGGTGAGCGGCTGGCCCTGATAATGCGGCGGCGCGGGCATTGCCGAAACCCGCTGTTCCACCTCGCCTTTCAGCTGATACAGCGCATTCATCAGCGGAAGCGCAGCCTCAATAGCATTGATACCCTGCAGCGGATCGCCGGAGTGCGCCGAGCGGCCGCTGACGATAATTTTGATATCGATACTGCCAAAGCAACCGGCCCAGATACGCGGCACCGCGCCGCCGTTGAAGCTGAGCAGGTGACCGTGGAATAACTGCTGCTCCGCCAGATAACGAATACCGGGATAAAGGCCACCCTCTTCATCGGTACAGAGTAAAAACACCGGGTTATAGCGCAGGTGGAGCTGATAGCGCTGCGCGGCCCGCACCGCAGCCAGCGCGGCCACGATGGTGCCTTTCATATCCGCGGCGCCGCGTCCGAACAGCTTGTTTTCCGCCACGCTGAGCGCCAGCGGCGGAAAGCGCCAGCCATCGCCGGCCGGAACCGTATCGGTGTGAAAGTAGAGATTGCAGTTTTCAGCCGCGCCGGCATCCAGCGCGGCCAGCAGATTCACCCGCTCGCCCTGCGCGCTGCCGTCCGGCGTCTGCCACAGCGCGTCGGGCACCGAAACGCGCTGCAGATCAAAATGCATTGGCTGCAGCATCGTGCTCAGCAGGTCGGCGAATGCTGCGTAACCCAGTCCGGGCGGGAAGCAGGTATCCACCGCCAGCATGCGTTGCAGATCGTCAAGAATCTGCGCCTGATCGTCGGCGATATGGGTCAGAGCGCGCTGTAGTGATGAATTTTCCTGCATAAACTGTTCACTTATTGTATTTCTATATAGTTTATAGATAATGCAAATGAACAGCTGGGGTCAATCGGTAATCGGAAACATGCAAAAAAACTATGACGCGCACGACGTTCCTCAATTCAGTCGCCTGAACGAAGGCGAAGGCGCTCCGCTGTACGAAGTAGTGAAGCGCTATATCAGTGAATCCATCCTGCAGGGCGAACTGCCGGCGGGCACCATTTTGCCCAGCGAAAACAGTCTGGCGGCGAAGTTCGGTGTCTCGGTCGGTACGGTGCGCAAGGCGCTGGCGGCGCTCACGACGGAAGGGATGCTGATGCGCCGGCGCAAAACCGGCACGGTGGTGACCGGCTGGGCGCCGCTGCATAACCTCAGCCATTTCTTTCACTATTTTCGTCTGCATGACAAATCGGGCGGTTTGCTGCAGTCGGAAACGCGACTGCTGGAGTATCAGCACAGTCGCGCCAGCGCCGACGAAGCCGATAAGCTGCAGATCGCAGCGGGTGACGCAGTGATTCGCCTGAAACGCCTGCGCCGGGTGAAGGGCATTGCGGCCATGCATGAAACGCTGGTGCTCCCCGCCGCGCGTCTGCCCGACTTTCCGCCGGCGGAACAGCTACCGCAGTTGCTGTATCGTTACCTGTTTGAGCAGTACGATGTGCGTGTTGCGGCAGTGCGCGAGCAGATCAGCGCCACGCTCGCTACAGAAGAAGATGCCAGCCTGCTGGAACTTGCTCTGCCACACGCTGTGATGGTGATCGATGAGGTCTCTTTTGATCAAAGCGCCACGCCGGTGATTCTTGCGCATCACCGTTTCAGCACTGAACACTTTATGTATGTCAATGAGATACGCTGATTACGTAGATGTTTTACTGTAAGTTGTTTCAGATGCGCATCGACGCGCACCTGATTAATTTGCACCAAAACGCAGCGAGCGTTGTGAATAACAACCGCTGAGATGACCTCACTGAACAGGACATTTCCCATGGCAGCACGGCAGCACCATTACCAGATTTACCTTCGCTGGAGCGGCAATCGCGGCGATGGCACAGCGTCTTATACCGCTTACGATCGTGACAGCGAATTACAGGCACCCGGTAAACCGCCCATTTTGCTGAGTGCCGATCCGGCATTTCGTGGGGATAAAACGCGCTGGAATCCTGAGGAATTGCTGCTGGCGTCTGCGGCGGCCTGCCATAAGCTGTGGTATTTACACCTGTGCGCCGATGCCGGCATTGTGGTGGAGGAGTATGAAGATGCTGCCGAAGGGAACATGGTCGAGGGGGCGCGTGGACGCTTTACCGCTATCACGCTGAAGCCGCGCATCAAACTGCGCGACCCAGCGGATGCCGATCGCGCGCGGGCATTGCATCATCAGGCACACGAAGCCTGCTTCATCGCCAACTCGCTGAATTTTCCGGTAAACTGCGATCCTGAATTTTTCTGATTATGATGCGCGGGCCAGCGGCGTTTGCCACAGCCGCACGCCGTTGCGCCCGGCGCGCTTCACTTCATACAGCGCTTCATCCGCATGGCGCAGCCAGTCGCTTAACGATTCGGCGCTGACCGCAGGCGCAATACCGATACTGACCGAGCAGCGAAACTCTGCCGAGGCCGGTAAGCGCAGCTGGGCAATCTTCTCTTTTAGCCTTTCGGCCAGTTCAACCACCGATTCATCACTGGCCTGATGCACGATGACGCCCAGCTCATCGCCGCCAAAGCGCGCCGGAATGTCCTGCAGCCCGACATAGTTGCGCAGCAGCGCCGAGATCTCGGCCAGCAGAAAATCGCCCGCCTCATGGCCCCAGCTATCATTGACCACTTTGAAGTGATCGACATCCAGCAACAGCAGATAGCCGCTGCTATCGCCGCGCCGCGTGCTGAGAAACTCACTCTCCAGCCGCCGCTCAAACAGGCGCCGGTTAGGGATTTTCAGGCCGGGATCCATCAGCGCGATGCGCTCCAGTTCACGGTTGCGGGTGCGTAAATGCCAGGTGAGATTGTAGGAAGCCACGCTGAGTACCAGCATATAACAGGTGGCCAGCGGCAACGTCAGCCAGACGGTTTGCGTGCTGAACGCCAGATGTACGCTGGTGCCATCCAGCAGCCACACCATAATAAACCCGCACAAAAATGCCTGTATGGCGGCAATCAGCTGCGCGCCGCCGCCAGCGGCATAGCGATCCGATGCCAGCACCGCCATGATAACAAAAGAGGGCATGGGGCTTAGCGCCATCAGCGCCACCCAGATCCCGCCAAAGGCGGCATCCAGCGTCAGATTCTGGCGTTCGGTACCGGTTGAGTCTTCGGCACGAAGCGCACGCTGATACGCCAGCCAGGGCCAGAAAAAGGCGTTCACAAACAGCAGCGCGCTGAATGCCAGTCCGCGCTGCATTTCCAGTAACACTGAAAGAATCGGAAAGAAACAGAGGATCGTGCCGAGCTGACGCATGATGAACATACGACGGACGAAGCGTTTTGACCGGCGCTTCAAATGGTTTTCATCAGGCGAGTAGTAATTCATTCACGGGAAAATTCAGTTCGACAAAAATGGCAGTGTATCGGGAAAAAGTCGCCCTGCGGCGACTTTTTTTAAGAATTTTCGCCTTGCACATTGGCGGACACTTAAATAACAGCGCTTTGCCGCCAATAGCAGCAGCGGCCAGCAGGTGCAGTTCGCTGCCGCTGCGCGTGTTTTTAGTTTACAGCGCCTTGCAAACGGAACTGGCTGACCAGCCGCTGCAGCATGAATGCCTGCTCTTCCAGCGCCTGTGCGGAATGGGATGACGCGCTGACCAGCGACGCATTTTGCTGGGTAGTACCGTCCAGCTCACCTACTGCGCGCGCGATTTGCTCGATGCCGCGGCTCTGCTCATCAGAAGCAGCCGAGATCTCCGCCATGATTTCATTCACGCGTGCGATGCTACTGACAATCTGCTCCATCGTTTCACCCGCGCGCGCCACCTGCTGATGGCCGTTGCTGATACGCCCTACCGATTCGCCAATCAGCCGTTCAATATCTTTCGCCGCTCCGGCACTGCGCTGGGCCAGATTACGCACTTCGCTGGCGACCACGGCAAAGCCGCGCCCCTGCTCGCCGGCGCGGGCGGCTTCAACCGCCGCGTTGAGCGCCAGGATATTGGTCTGGAAGGCGATGCTGTTGATCACCGCAGTAATCTCGGCAATTTTCTTAGAACTATCAGAAATCTCGCCCATGGTGCTGACGACGTTGTGCACCGCGATACCGCCCTGACTGGCATTATGCGTCGCTTCCGCCGCGATCTGGCTGGCGAGACGCGCATTGCTGGCATTATTTTTTACCGTGGCGGTGAGCTGCTCCATGCTGGCGGCGGTTTCCACCACCGCAGCCGATTGCTGGGCGGTGCGCGACGACAACTCCAGGTTACCCTGGTGTATGGTGCTGGCAGCCTGCGACACATTGCTGACGCTGTGCAGCACCTCGCCAATCATGCCGCGCAGCCGCGCATTCATGCGTCCCATGGCAGAGGTGAGCTGGCCGAGCTCGTCCTGGCGATGAGTGACAAACTGCGAGCTGAGGTCGCCGCTGGCAATGCGTTCGGCCAGCGCGAGGTTGTGAAACACCGGGCGCGTAATCTGCCGGATGATAGTCCAGGCCACCAGCACACCCAGCGCTATCGCCAGGCTGCCCATCAGTAGCGAGAGCGCCGCTGACCCGTTAGCCAGTTCATCGTTACGCGCCTTAACCAGGGCGATGATCTGTTTGATCGCCGCGCTGCTGTTATCGCCCGCCACTTTGACGGTGTTTTCCGCGCCGCGCAGCTGGCCGTAAATCGCTGCCGCCTGCAGGCTCAGATCTTTAAAACGTTCGGTATCCTGCCATAGCGCGTTAAATCCGCCCTGCTGCTCCGCTGGCAGCTGAGTCAGTAGCGTGTTCATGTCCTGCCCGGCGCGCTGAAAATCATGTTCCAGTTTATTGCGCAGTGCCTCGCTGACGTTGAAGCGCAGCGCCCAGGCCTCTTCGCGCACATTACTGATGGCAAACAGCAGCTGATAAATCTGGTTGGTGAGTTCGGGTGTGCTGACGGGGGTCCGGATTAGCCCGGTATAGCGCGACGTCATGTCCTGCTGGCTCAGCGCATCCAGCTGGCTGCGCAGATCGTTGAGCTGTTGGGTTGCCTGTGTCATGGCGGTGATGCTGTGATGGAAACGGGCAAGATGGCTGGCGACATCGTTGAGCAACCCTCTGGCGTCCGCCGTCCACGGCAGCTGCTGGGCCTGCTGCGTCAGTTGCTGAGCGTGCGTGACGTAATCCGTCATGGTGCCGCCCGCTTTGTCCTCGCCGTATAGATATTTAAGACGATTGATTTTGGCCTGAAAGACTTCAATGTTGATGTCATAAATCAGATTGGTTTTCTGATAGATGTCGTGAATCTGATTGAATCGTTGCACGCTGAGCGCTGTGGCCAGTGCCACCAGCAGCAGGACGATGCCGAAGCCTGCCGCCAGCTTGCGCGTAATGCGCACATTCCGTAATCGGGAGACCAGTCCCATGTCTCGCTCCTGTCATTGTTGTTTTTGTTGAGTCTGCAGAAGGAGTTATCGGACCGTACCGGGAATTATTTACTGTTGCGGGGCGAAAATGGGCTGTGTCATAAAAGCGGTATAGTATTTAGCCAAAATACTCTTTTAAAGCACTTCTTAAAGCGCTAATATCAGCACCATAAAGTGTTAATATACTTCACCTGTTTTCATTATCTAAGTCCGGATACCTCACCATGCCATTTCAGATCCTGTCAAACACCGCTGCCAGCATTACCGATTTAAAGCGTGATCCCATGGGAACAGTGCGTTCAGCGGAAGGGGAAACCATTGCTATCTTAAACCGCAACGAGCCCGCTTTTTACTGCGTTCCACCGGCTGTTTACCAATATCTGATGGAATTAGCAGAAGATGCAGAACTGGGTCGTATCGCTGATGAACGCATTTCTGAATTAGCGGATGCGAAAGAGATTTCGCTGGATGACTTATAAATTAAAGTTCGTTCCTTCCGCTGAAAAGGAGTGGAAGAAACTGGGTCATCCGGTGCGTGAGCAGTTTAAGAAAAAGCTGGCACAACGGCTGGAAAATCCCCGTGTCCCCTCAGCACAACTTCACGGACGAAAAGATCAGTACAAAATAAAGCTACGAGCTTCAGGCTATCGCCTGGTGTACCTTGTGCAGGATGAAACCATCACTGTCATGGTATTAGGTGTGGGTAAACGCGAAGGCAGTCAGGTCTATGCGGATACGGAATGCAGATTGCCTGAGTAATCTGTTGATAGCAAAGCCGGCGATTTCAGCCTGAAATCGCCAGCCATGGCCGGGCAATTACCAGCGAGTTGCCAGCATATCAATGACGAAACGGTACTTCACCTCGCCCTTCAGCATACGCGCGAAGGCCGTTTCGATCTCTTCACCGGTGATCAGCTCAATATCTGCCGTAATGTTATGCTCGCCGCAGAAATCCAGCATCTCCTGGGTCTCTTTGATGCTACCGATGGATGAACCGCTGATGCTCAGACGGCGAAACACCAGCGGCGTGACGTTCGGCGACTGATGCGGTTGGTCAGGAATGCCGACCAGCACCAGACGGCCATTGGTCTTCAGCGTCGCGAGGTAAGGATCGAGATCGTGCGGTGCCGCCACGCAGTCAATGATGAAATCAAGCGAGGTCTGGCATGCCGCCATCTGCGCGGCATCACGCGACACCACCACGCGCGTCGCACCAAGACGACGTGCGTCAGCGCCTTTTTCCGGCGAGGTAGTAAACAGGGTAACCTCAGCGCCCAGCGCGCTGGCCAGTTTTACCGCCATGTGGCCCAAACCACCCAGCCCCACTACCCCGACGTTATCACCGGCTTTGACGCCGAAATGGCGCAGCGGAGACCACACCGTTACGCCCGCACACAGCAGCGGTGCCACGCCCGCCAGCGCCAGATTTTGCGGGATCGACACGACAAAATGCTGATCGACCACCACATGCTGCGCGTAGCCACCCCAGGTGCTGTCGCCGGTGTATTTATCGATGCCGTTGTAAGTGGCGGTGAAGCCCGCTTCGCAGTACTGCTCTTCCTGCTGCTGGCAGAAGTGGCAGGCACGGCAGGAATCCACCATCACGCCCACACCGACCATATCACCGGCTTTGAAGCGCGTAACCTGAGTTCCGGTCTCCAGCACGCGTCCAACGATCTCGTGGCCCGGCACCAGCGGATAACGACTGACCGCCCACTCATTGCGTGCCATGTGCAAATCAGAATGGCATACGCCGCAGTAAAGAATTTCAATTTTTACGTCCTGCTGCTGCAGCGGACGCAAAGTAATCTGGCCGGCAGCCAGCGGTTGCGCTGCATCCTGCGCCACCAGTGCGTTAATTTTCATGATGCCTTCCTCAAATTCTGATGTGGGCTGAATGAAGGCGGCAGACTATAATCAACGCGGTGCAGAATTGATAGTAGTCACCTTTTGGTGACCATAAAGGAGAGTGCGATGCCAGCCTGGGTTGATGGCAAACTGGTTTTCTATGCGGATTCGCCACCGCGCCGTCTGATGGATCTGTTTTCGGTGAAGTGGAGCACAATGGTGCTGCACGCGCTATATCACTGGCCGGGACAGCGCGCCCGTACTGGTGAACTGCAGCGTAGCCTGCAGGGGATTTCGAAAAAAATGCTGTTTCAGACACTGAAAGAGCTGGAGCAGCGCGGCTTAATTGCGCGTCAGGTTTATGAAGTGATTCCACCGAAAGTGGATTACCGGCTGACCGCGCTGGGCATGACCTTCGCCCGGCCGATTGAGCAGATGTATCAGTGGGGATTAGAAAACCAGGCGGCACTGGATGAGATGGAAGCTAATCTTCGCGCGGCAGGCGGCACGCCGGCGGAAAAAGCCCGCCCTGCAGCGTCATCCGCCCGTGAATAACCACGCGCGGGTCGCATACTGTCCGTCGCGGCGCGATTTATCACACACAAAATAGCGCCGCGGTTCGTGGATCGATCCGGTGCCCGTTAACCAAACGGCGTTTCGCGTGCCAGCAGGCGGGCGATGACGTTGAGAGCGCCCTCGTCGTTATTACTTTCCGTCCGATAACGCGCCACGGCTGCCACCGGTGCAGCGGCGTTGGCCATGGCAAAGCTGTAACAGGCCTGGCGCAGCATTTCGATGTCGTTAGCGCTGTCGCCAATCGCCAGCACTTCACAATCATCAATGCCCCACTTCTCCTGCAGCAGCGCGATGCCGTGCGCCTTATGGCAGCCGGGAATGATTAAATCGACAAAGCCAAATCCGCTGGAGACCGGATGCATGATGTTTTCAATCGCGTTCAGTTCGCTGTGCAGACGCGCCAGCAGCGCCTCGACACCTTCATGTGCCAGATTCAGCGAAAACTTGAAAATGGTATCGTCGATATCGTACAGACTGTCGCGCTTCTCCAGCCGGCGATAGTGATTGGCCAGCATGGCGACCACCTCATCCGGCATTGACTTGTGCACATAAGCCCCGTTGCGACCGCACACCACGGTGCTGATCTCCGGCTCTTTGGCGAGAATATCCAGCACCTGATGAACACGTTCCGGCGCCAGTTCGCCGCAGAAAATTTCTTCGTTGCTGTCGGACACCCAGGCACCGTTTTCTGCCACGAAGGCGATCTCATCTTTGATAGCGGGAAAATAGTGCTGCAACTGATAATACTGATTGCCGCTGGCGACCACGAAACGGATGCCTTTCTCCTTCAGCAGCGCGTACTGGCGCGCAAAACGCTGCGCGTTGTACTGCTTATTGTCATCGAGAAATGTCCCATCCATATCCACCGCAATCATTTTTACTGCCATCATGCTCTCCCGTCTCTGTGTGCCGTCAATCCATCCGGCTTTACCAAGGTTTTATCAAGCTTACTCGCGGTGTGGATTAATGAGAATGTGAATAATGAGTTTGTTAACCGCTTTCAGAGATTTCCAGCCCATTTTTTACTGCAATTCGGCCCCTTTTTCTCTGATCCAGGCACAGAACATGTCTGCCATATCGCGTGCGTAAGCCTGAATTTCTGCTGCGCTGCGCGGCGATTCGGAAAAATGCTTGCCGACGTCCCCCAGCGTACTGTTGATTAAATCCGCCGCCCGCGCCACCTCAGCCGCGTCCCGCTGCGGCAGCAGCTGTTGCAGAAATTCGCACATCACATTCTCGCCATTGGCGCGCGCGGCCTGCACTTCCGGCGCATCCCGGTAAAGCGGCGCGGCATCATTCAGTGCGGTGCGCATCGCCGCCTCTTCACACTCCGAGTGCAGGAACGCCCAGGTCAGCTGATGCAAGCGCTGACGCGGCGTAGATGCGCTGTCGCGCAGAATCGAACCCAGCAGATCGCCGGTTCGCTGCCACTCTTCGCTCTGCAGACGAGAGAAGGTAACAAATAGGTAGCTGTGTGAAGTAATCTGGTATCACGGTTTTTGTCAAAGTCTTACCGCAAGTCGATTCGCTACTCAGCACGTAGTAACATCGATTTGCGGTAATTTTTTGCCCCACGTATGCCCCACTTAAATCGTCGGCCGGTTATCCTCCCGCGCCGATATCACTCCCCACGTCTGCACGCCGATGATCGTAATCTCTTCCAGCGCCTCTCCCTCAAATGTTTCCCCGTCCTCGCAGGTAATGTAGTCGCGCCCCAGCATGCCAAGCTGACAGATGCCGAAAGCCACAAAGTAGATGGTGTCACCCACCTTTGGCCGCACGGACCTGTCGATGATCGCCACGCCATCGCAAGTCGGAACGTGGAGCGTTTCAGACGGCCGCGAGGTGATCAGCACCGGACCACCGGCAGGTCGGAAACTTTTGTGGTATATGCCGGCGAAAGCATCTCGCGCTTCATCGCCCATGTGTTCTGTATACCCTGCCCTGCGAACCATAGATTCCCCTTCCCGCTCAGGTTGAGACCATCCATCACGCGCATCAGCGCTTCGCTGTTGGCCTGTGGTTTGTTTTCATCAAACAGATTCAGCTGCGACACTCCTTCGCTGTAGAAATCGCCCAGCATCACGCCTGCCTTCATGTAGCGGTGTCCCTCTAACCAGATGCGATCGAGCGCTTCAATGGCTACCCGGATGATGTCGCGCGTGTCGTTGGTTGGCGTAAGCACTTTGCCGGTCGACTGGTTGCCATAGAAAACTTCACCCACGGCGTGAGGGCTGGTCCGGACGAACACGGCTATCTGCGTGCAATACTGGCGCTCACCACGCAGCTTACCCGCGGCTCGCGCGGCGAAGGTGCATATGGCTTCGCGCATGTCGTCGTATTTGGTGATTCGGCTGCCGAACGAGCGGGAGCAGACAATCTGCTGTTTGGTGGGGGCGAACTCTTCCAGCTGCAGGCATGGCTCACCGCGCAGCTCTCTGACGGTTCGTTCCAGCACAACGTTGAAGTGTTTGCGGATGGTGTAGGTGCTTTGCTCTGACAGGTCTTTCGCGGTCATGATGCCCATGGCGTTCAGCTTCTTGCTGATGCGCCGGCCGACGCCCCACACATCCTCAACCGGTACCAGCGCCATAAGCTTGCGCTGACGGTCGATATTCGACAGGTCCAGCACGCCGCCGGTCTTCGTCCACTTCTTGGCGGCATGGTTAGCCAGTTTGGCGAGCGTTTTGGTCTGCGCTATCCCTACGCCTACAGTCAGGTGCGTTTCCTGCTTAATGCGCGCCCGGACAGCGCGGCCAAAGTCCTCAAGCGGGTGATTGCGCTGCATGCCGTCCAGGCACATAAACGCTTCGTCGATGGAGTAGATTTCCACGGCCGGCGCCATGCTCTCAAGCGTGCTCATCACGCGGTTGCTCATATCGGCGTATAGCGCATAGTTGGAGCTGAACACCTGCACGTTGTGACGGTGGAATTCATCCTTCAGCTTGAAGTACGGCGCGCCCATGGGGATTTGCAGCGCCTTAGCCTCTGCCGATCGCGCAATAACACATCCGTCATTGTTGCTGAGCACCACTACCGGCTTTCCCCGCAGATCGGGCCTGAATACTGTCTCGCAACTCGCATAGAACGAGTTCACATCGACCAGGGCAAACATCACACACCGCCATTGGGATTGAACACCTGAAACAGGCGCTCTTCACCGTCGGTTTTGGTGATGTCGCGGAACGTTGTGGTGTGCATCTCGATCCACTTATTGGCCGCCCGCAGCGTGTAATGCCAGTTCAGCCGGTCAAGTTCCCTGATGAAGTCGAGCGTGCTGATGGTGTAGCGGCCGGCAGCGTCGCGTTTCACCGCCTGCCGGAAAGCAATCATGATTTCGTAGTCGCGTGGCATGGTCATTTACCTCCGTGATAAATACTGTATGGATAAACAGTAATATCGATCGATAGAACTGATCAAGCCGCTGCGGTTGGGGTTTTTGTAAAGCCTTTGGCGGGCAAGGATATTTAGTTTGGCGTGTAACACTCAACACGTAAAGGAGGTAGAAATTAGTCGAGTGTGCTGTCATTTTTTAATCATTAGATGCTTATGCTATCCCATGGTTAGTAATTCGACGTGACGTTGGGTGATAAACAAATTATGATTACTCATAAATGAGCAAATGGTGTATCCTCAACACTGTATGCACATACAGTACACTTTTAAGGTCAAAACCTTAGGGGAGGTACTGTCTCATCTTAAATTTACCAAAGGAGGCATGTCATGGCTTACTCTGCAAATGCGGTTGCTAATGCCTTCATTGAAAGAGCGAAACAGGGGAAAATCCCTGATTTAACTCCTATGAAGGTTCAAAAACTGCTGTTTTACACTCAGTCTTGGTTCCTGAAGTTGTATGGAGGTAAACCACTCATTGATGACAGCTTTGCAAGATGGCGTCATGGGCCAGTTATTACATCGCTTTATCATGAGCTAAAAAATTATGGATATCACACTGTAACCAGCAAACTGACAAGAGCTGTACCATCTCCAGATGGGCATGGTTTACGTTTGATAACCCCAGAAGTTGACCCCAATGACAAAACAGCTGTTGAGTTGATTGACCGAATCACCGAAGTCTACGGCAAGTTTTCGGGTACTCAGTTATCCGCAATGACTCATGCTCAGGGTACAGCATGGAGCCTGCACGGTGGTGATGGTTCAATCATCACGTTTGATGAGATGGCTAATAACATTCATCCAGCTCAACAGGCTTAGTGACTGGATGTCTTAATGTCAGAAACTCCCAATCAAGACATTCTCAGCCAGGTAGCGCCGCCAGCAAATGCGGCGCTTACTACTCCCGGAACTCCCCTGTCGAAGAGCCACCAGTAACAAATGCTGGTGAAGTAAAGCGCGAAGAAAAATCTAGCGAAAAAGACCTGATGCTTCTTAATGAAGAAGTAGAAGATCGAAAGGCTGATAGAGCACTACGAGAAAAGTTTGGAGATAAAGCATACAAAGTTGTTCGCAAGACTCTGTATGGCTGGGCAATTCTTCTGTTTTGCTACGGATTCTCAAAGATTTTTGGGTTTACCATCTTTCCTGATAACGTCATGATTGCCATAACATCAGCTGTCACGTTAAATATTTTCGCCGCATTTCTGGGCGTAATCAGAGGTTTGTTCCCTGCCGGCAAGAAAGACAAGGACTAACCCGGCCACCGCGCCGGTTTTTTTGTTCCCACCCATAAAGTGCTTAATCCTGAGCAAAAGATAATCATTAGTATCTATCCCCGCCAGACACTGCATGGTGGCGAAGCCAGCACGACTGGCATTCAGGATTTCCCTTTCCCCTTGTTTCAGCGACATATCAGCGCCTGCCAGCCCTGTTCCCGTACAGACACTCACCTCCCACAGCCTCCTTGACCTGAAAACTTTTTCGTCAGACCTCTGACCAGCAGCGGATGGCAGCCTCAACGCCTGGAATTTTGCTGAGGATGTTTTAGTATTGGCCTGTGACCATCTGTGAAGGCAGATGCTCTGTCATACCCGTATTAAGGCAATGTTGGCTATCCCCCGGATACCTGCTGGGTCCGGGGCTTTTTTTACTTCTGATATCCGGCAAACCGTTTTGACGCCTTTCGTCGGCCGGCTTTTACTGGCTGCGGCCCCATAACGTGCTCATTTTTGCGCACGCGTCGTTAATTTGTATCTATTCTGCCCCAACCCTGTAGTGTGGATGAGCCAGCCTGACTGGCATTCTGGATTACCCTTCCCTTTGAGCGAATTGATGCCTGTGTAACGCAGGCTTTTTTCGCCTGACTCTGGCGGCCGGCCGGCTTTATCGCCTTTCACCCATACTTAAATCCTATAATTACACAATCTTAACGGAAAGTTTTCATGCATGGATTATGATGAACGTGTAACACAGCAATGCTGCTGCGTTCGAGAGTAGATTCCCTTTATTCCTCAGCCAGGTATGGCTGGATTAAGCAGCTCAACGAGACTAAGCCAACACCAGAGAGGTCTGGCTCGGAACTGATGCCGCCCGAATATCCGTTCGGGCTTTTTTTTCGCCATGCATCTACCACCTGACTACACTTTATAACTCATCTAATCATCGAGATGGCGCTTATGAACCTCTCTCCAAGGTCAGTGACATTACTCAACATAGTGGTGATCATACTGCTTATCGTGGGCCTCGCTTGGTATAAGCACTGGCTCTAAGGACCCACCCCGTAGCCCGCTGAAGATGGGCGCGGTACACACCTGCCCCGTCGCCGGGGCTTTTTTGTTCTCAAAGGATGGGAGAGGCGATAAATGGAAATTATGTGTCAGGGTTTAACCCCGTTTCAGGGGCATAACTTAATCTCTGGTTGTAACTGAGGCTTTAATAGCATCAATGCTCTTCAAGGCTTCGTCAGGGTCTGAAAGGGCAAGCTCTACAAGGCTGAAAAGCATCTTTATTGCCTCTGTATGATAGGCGGCAGATACACCTGATGTGTTTAATGCTTTAGCATCAGTTACTGCTTCACCATCAAAAGTGTAAGTCGTGCCAATTTCTGAAACAGCGTGCGGGCACCACTTTTCAACATCCTGTTCAATTAAGCCAACGCTAGGTCCGCCTGAATAGCCTTCATCACTCACACGATAGTCGAATGTGACGCCGCGCCATGAAAGGACAGCTGCAAGAGCATTATCGACAGTGGTAATGTTTTCCTTCAAGCGCTCATCTGAAAGATTCTGCCATGTAGTTGCCTGACCTACTCCGGTGTATAGGAAATTGAAACCAGCTACAGTTGAGGCGCCACCAGGGTTTAACCCTGAAACTCGAAGTTGAGCAAGAATGTCAGAGCCTGATGTTTCTCTCAGGAATAATCGCGCTGCTGCACCACCGCTATCTTCTCCACCACGTCGGCCATTAAGCACCCCTCTAATCATTGCAACTTCATTTACTGTGCCGTTACTGGTTCCGACAGGGTCGGCATTAAAATTGATTGTTGAACTCTTTGTTAAGGTACCGCCAGACTTGCCTTCGATTGTATTGAGTCGAGAATCGTTACCCTGGGCGAAGGTGTTAGCCTCCGTTCCAAAAGGTAATTTTTTACCGGTTCCTCCAAGATTCAATGGGAGGGCACCATCAATAAAGCCAAGGTTTGTTCGCGCTATTCCCTTATCGGAAAGATCATTAAGATTCTGCGATTTGTCGAGCTTGCCTGTTATGGTAGAGCCAATACCATTCCACGCAGGCCCTTGCCAAGATGTACCATCTGGTAACATTACAGTGACCGTTCCAGACCCAGTAAAAATCTGCTGCCAGTTCACTTTATCCAGATTGAAACCACGTACCGCATATGTCACCTGAGCCGCTAGCTGAGCGGTAATAGCCGCCATTGTACCATATGGTACAGGAGTCCATGACTGTCCAGATGCTGATGGACCGGTGTAGTTTTCCATCAGGGTCAGCGAGGTGTTGGATTCTATGGATTTCACGCCGAGCGTATAAGCGACGCCGCCAACCGTTGATACCACAAAATCATTCACCTTCAGCTCGGTAGTGAAGCTGGTTCCGGTTCCAGTTACGGTTGCTGAGTTGTTTGTTAAAGCAATAGTTCCTGCTGGCATATTTCTCTCCGGGCAATAAAAAACCCGGCGCGGAGGCCGGGTTCATAATGTTTTTTTAGGGCTATTTTTCGCAGGTTGAGCTTACAAAATTGTTGGCTGACACCCATTTCCAGCCAAAGGGATTGCCTGCATAGTACTGGGTTTGATTTGCTTGCTTTCGAACGGCATAGATTGGAACAGTTGTATCCTGACCGCCAATTTTAGCGATGGCATTACACTTAGTTGGTGGCACTGTCTGACATGCGGATATTAAAGACACCGCAGCAATTAAAATAATTTTCTTCATGATTTTGCCCAGAGAGAAGTTTGTAATATTTATAAACCCTCACTTCCTAACCATTCAAATCATGAATTAGATCTTATAGATCGAATTATTTAATATCTTTCCACATTTATAGCTGTCAGACGGTTTCTGTAATTCAAAAAAGTACCATTTGCCGATGCCCCTTCGTAATTCCCTATATACCCACTTGCAATTTGTGAAGTGTTTCCGTTGAATCTGGAGCTTGATGCAAATTGCGCCACTACTGGCATTGGCTGGCCGCCTTGATTTATGGTTCCAGAGAAGTATCCTGTGTAAACCGGAGCGACAGCCCACTGCCCACTTAATGTTGTGCTGAACTTGTAACCTGAGGAGGTATCAACCGTTGAGTCTCCAAGATTTTGCACATCACGAAGAACTTTGGTTTCATTGGTCAGAATGCACCGTCCTTGTGCATCATTTATCTGTATACCCCATGATGGAATGGGCTGGAATTGATATCCAAAGATAAATATGTTGATCTGCCTAGAGGCTCCAGCATACCTTAATCTCCACACATTTCCTGATATCTCAAGAGCCTCACATGTAGACAAGCTGCCGCCTTGTGCGCCATTGCTGTTCACAAAAACATATCGCGGAGTTCCATCGCCAGTAAAAAGGTCTATTAGTCCTGATGAGGAGTTGATAGTCCTTTTTTCAATCAAGGTTAATGGCATCGTATCAGCTATGTAAAATGGAACGCCAGATCCGTCAGTTAACATTGCGCCGTACACAATTGAATTACCTCGCGAAAACTAGAATATTGCCGGGTACATTCGGAAACGTTCCCGCTGAATAATCCGAAGGATCTACCTGCGCAACGATAACGCTTGCACCACTAATGTAAATTCTCTTTCTCCCATTCCCTGAGCGATCTGCGCTTGCCTGGAACAAATAATCAAGAGAATATCCGCTTGGTACGGAGTAAGCCTGGTTGTAATTACTCACAGCATCTATCGACATAACACCCAAAGAATTTACCTTTACTAATCCAGTGTTATTGTCGACACCGTTTGCATCCCATGTTCCGAATCCGTATGCCATTAGCTGAGTTTCCCCATTCTCACGCGCAGAACTCCATTGCCGTCATAAACGGAAATCTGGTTGTTGGTCTGCACCATGCGCCCATTCCCCGCTTCATAACCGTTGTTTTCAAATGTCCCTCCTTTATCCAGCCTCCATCCTGTCGTTCCGGCGACATAGTTGCTGGACTGGATGAAGTTACCAATCTTGGCGTTGTCGATTGAACCGTCCTGAATGAATGCAGATCTGATGAACACCTGACCATTAACGGCGGCGAAAGCGAGCTGATAGTTTCCTGCATCGCTGCCGGTGTAGATACCGAACTGATCCGCATTGAACGCGATAGTGGATTTGTAGGAGCTACCAGATGGCTCAATGCCGATAGCCATGCCGGCACCGTAATAAACATCATTGCGGTTAATCCCAACCCGGAGCGTATAAGAAGCTTTGGCCGTTCCGTTGTCAGTTACGGTAGCGGTGAGCTTCTCGTTTACCGCGGCACTCAGGTCACCAATTTGGGCCTGCACCTGTGTTTCCAGCTGAGCCATAGCTTCGGACACCGTAGCCACTGTCGTTTTGATGGTGATGATGTCAGCGCGAACCTCACCATTGATAGCGAACTGGTGATCTACAGTGGAGTTGTTATCCAGGGCGTTCTGCAGGATGCCCTCGATATTGGTGTCGATTTTGCCTGTCAGATTCTCAAAAGCTTCCGAATCCCGAATCGCCTCATCAATCAGGTCAATCATGCCGGGTATGTCGAACGACGCTTTGCCCGAAGATTCCACAAACTGCGACACGCCGAAAGCGTTTTTGGTACGTACATACATGTAGTAAGTCGTATCAGCTTTCAGGCCATGCAGCGTCCACTGTGATGCCCTGCCGAGAAACTGAGCCTCATCCTCAACTGCTGAAATGCTGCTGGCTGGCACCTCGCCCGTGTACCAGAACTCGAAAGATGTGTCTGTTGTAGCGGTGACATTCATCACCGGCACGATGTCAGCGGAGAAAATACCAGGTGTCCACTGAATGAAGGTCGGAGCTGATGGTGCGCCGATAACCAGGCTAACCTGCGTCTCAGCCCCCTTCATGCCGTTTTCATTGCGTCCGCGAACCCCAAGCGTATAGCTACCGGCATCCAGCCCGTAAAAGTCATAGCGGAACTGATCTGTTTCGTACTGCGCTACAACCTTGCCGTCCAGGCTGTATACGTAGAGCTCGAAAACAATCTTTTTAGTCAGCGTCGCCGTTTCCCACGCCGCGCTGACCTGCACTGTTTCGCTGTTGACGTTGATGATGCGCAGGTTTTCAATATTGGGAACGCGATAGCCATTCAGCGTATCGTTTGGCGTTTCAAAGACAGCACCATCGTCCACTACTGCCTGTTTATTTGGGTCGTGCAGCGTTGCCGATATGCTGTAAACCGAGTTGTTCTCATCTTCCGAGATGCCCATGATACGAAACAGCCGCGGCGCAACCTCACCGGTTGTGATGACGAACACGGTGCCGTCACGAACCCATGAGGGCGTGGATTTAAGCGTAATAACGCGGCTGGCTACGCTGGCTATTTCATACTTAACAAATTTCCCGTTAGAGCCCATCAGCGACATGCTGTCGCCGCCACCTACCAGCTCAGATACGTCAGCGTCAACGGTGATGCTCCGGCCGGCATGAGACATGATGCGTCCGCCAAGGCGAGTAGCCGCATAGTTGTTGTCCATGACTTCAACCACGTCCCCGGGCATGAAGCGGATAGCTTCGCGCGCCATTTTGAACGTGATTTTCTTCGTTTCCCGCTTGCAGGTCTCCAGCATCCATTTGCCGGTTCTGAATGCCTGCCCACGTGATGTGCAGCCAAATGCTTCAAGTGTCGTTTCGTTGTAGCCGTAGCGGTCAATCATCTCGTCGTCAGATACGTACTCCTTCACCTGAGACCAGCCATTATTCGGATCTGTCCATGAAACGATTACAGCGTTGAAGCGCTCAGAACGCTTCATAGAGCTATAGCTAAACAGACCATCCACCACGTTGGCGTTAGTGATTGAAGCAACCGGATCCTGAGGGTTATCCAGCATTACAGAGAAGCGGATGCCGTCCCAAAGCGCGATACCGCGGAACATGCCCGCAATATCGTCCAGAAGGTCGCGCGCGCTCTTCTGTTCCGTTATATAAGCATTCAGGGTAAAGCGTGGCTCTTTGCCGCCATAGCCATCATCGACAAGCTGATCGCAAAACTGCGAAAGTACGTACAGGCTGCCATCATCCACATCGATATAGCCTGCCCGCTTCGCCAGCCCATAACGGGTATTCTTCACCAGCGCACGGAACAGCCAGGCCGGGTTATTGGTCCACGCTGACTTAAATCCACCGGTCCAGATGCCGGAGTAAGTCCGTGCAATCGGTTCGTAGTTATCAGGCACATCAACAATCAGGCCGCGCAGATGATATGTGCGCGTGGGCGTGTCAGTGTACTGGTCTCGGTCAACCACGCAGCCGGCAACCGCCGCATAGGGATACGACAGGTTGTCGTCAGTGATTTCGGTGAAGCTGTTCCAGACAGTGCCGTTATTAAGCAGATCGCTGTTGCTGTCAGGCGTAACGCGGCGCAGGCGAATATCGAAAGGCTTCGTTTCAGGCGCGTCAAACAGGTGGGCTTCCAGATACTCACCAGACTGCTTTCCGGTAATTGTGACCGTCTTCTGAACCTGCCATGCACCATTACCCACCCGTGTTTCGATAACCATCGTCACAGAGGTTTCTTTCTGGTTTGCTTTGTTGTCCTGCTGTACGAGCGCTGAAACACCAATGTTCATTCGAATCCGATCAACATCGGTGTCCGTTACAGTGCGGACCAGCGGGGTAGCTTGCGTGACATCGGTGTTAACGACCGTCGTTGCTTCGATCGTATTGAAGCCATTGATTGGCGTTTGCGTCGCCGTTCCCGGGCGCCATGCCACGCTGACACCGTTGATGGTCGCATTGCCTGAAGAGTCGGTAACAGGCGTCTTGTTCAACATGAACGAAGAAAGGTGGCTCTGGTCTACCGGTCCGTAGATTGGCCCCTCGCTGATAAGGTCGAGAACGCGGAGGAATTGCTTGGATTTGAGGTTGTCATCAAGAAGTTTTGGGGTGCTTCCACCGCCGCCGCCTGAGCCCATGCTGTCACCTTAGCTGATAGAAATATTCCAGTCCTGATTGTTCGTGGTATCGATGCCCAGGCTGATTACGTTTGAACCAACCTCCATTTCACCGAGCAATAACGGCACCGGCCTACCCTGCCCGATGCGGTTTTCTGCGCTGGTGAATGAGTTGTTGGTAATGGAATTGGTATCCTGGTCCGCTGATGACTTCGTTTTCATGTGCGATGTCATATAGAGCGAATACGCTACTGAGGCCACCGTGACGGCGACCATAATCCATACGGCTGCCACTGCAGAGATAGAGCCCTCAACGATGGGAACGAATAGCACCCGGGCACCGTCTTTAACGTGCCTGTTCATGTGGAATTCGAGGTTATCAGCAGATACATCGCTTCCGTCGATGCGCATACGCAACCGGGTCTGGTAGAAGTCACGTTTGAATGCCGGGCACTGAGCCAGCAGGAGTCTTAAACCCTGCGCGGGTGTATCGACATTCAGAGAGATTTGGCGGAAATGTCGTCGTAAATTCCCTGCAAATCCAAAGATGAGCATTGTTCGTGCCTCCAGATGGAGTGAATGAGTGGAACGTGAATCTGGCGAAGTGGTTCTCGGCGGCTAAGCCGGCCGTGCACTTCGTGGTGCAGGATTGTATTTTCACCCAGCCAGATCATCGCGTGGCACGGGTCGCACTCAGGAAACGCGCGGCGGATAATCACATCACCCGGCTGGATGTCATCGAAACCTACCTCATGAAAGCCGTTAGCCGTCATGTTCTTCAGGTAGAGGTTTTCGCCACGCACCCACCAGCCGTTTGTCCGCACGAAGTCGGGCAAGTCGATGCCGCAGAGATGATAGGCGTCGCGGAAGAGCGTGTAGCAATCCATCTCACCGTGAATAAACCGGCGTCCAAGCAGGTGTGGGGCCGGACGAAACTTTCGCAGCTGTCCGGCGCTGGCAAGCCACCAGTCTATGCCGGTTGCAAGTTGGGCGGTGCGGTCAGCAGCTGAAAGCACCAGCTTCGCCTGCGGGTGTGAATGAAAAACGGCGGTGATTTCTCCCGCCGCTTCAGCTTCAATCCAGTCTCTTTCGTCAATCCGGAAATTTCGCTCCGGCTCGGGATGCACGTTGCGACATCGCCACAAACGATCGCCATCAATAATCAGCCCACACACCTCATCACTGGATGATTCGGCATAAATCAGGCATTCGGATTCAATCATCAGGAAACCTTCGCTGAGCCTGGATAGCCGCCGTATGGCAGCGCGTTAGGCTTGGGAAAACGCATGCGGCAACCGCTGCGATGCTTTGAGCACTTGTCGCGCGAGAGGTCTGATGTTGGATTATCTTTCTCGTCAGCGACCGGACCACCTGAGTATCCGCAGCCATCGCCGCGGTATACCCACTGGCAAACATCCGCGAGAATGGTGCGCGCCGGGATGATGGCGTTATCACAGTCTACCGGTGTAGCAAGGTTGTAAGTGACCGTCTCAAACGTCTCTTCCGCCATCTCCTCAATGACGTATCGCGATACTGCCTCCATAGTCGGATCTGCATCAGCGTTACCGTTCGGGAAGTTCACCGCATCCAGATGCTTAACCAGCACCTGCCGGCGCGTTACCACAGCACCAAGCGCATCATCAAAGTCATGGTTGATGCCCGTAATAAGACCGGAAATGTTTGCAACCTTCATCGTCGGGCGCGAGTACGTCCCCTCAGATTTAACTTCAAAGCCCTCTACGGCTATCGGATAAGCCGAGTAAGCACGACCCTGCCAGATGACATCGTTGTAATAGCCGTTAGTGCCAGCGTGGAAGCGAATAACATCACCGCCGAACGACTGCAGGTCGACTTCAAACAGGTCGAGCATCGCGCCAACACCGGCATCCACGCTTTCGATGATTAGATCTGCTGGTATGTCTCTCATCGCGGCACCTGCTCAAACGTCCCTGTTAGCTGATAAACGCTTCCGGTTTTCTGCATTGACCATGACCGGCATACATACAGCCCCTGAACGCCAGTATCAGATGGCGTCCAGTAGAACGACTCAACCGCCATGCGCGCCCTGAGAAAAGCATCAGCAGCTTTAGCCACGTTTTGCCCGGCACATTTCGAATCTTCGTATCCGATGAACGTCAGCGAATATTTCCCCATAAGCGGTTTGATTCCTTTCACCTGACGTTGCTCATAGCCATCGCCCAACTTCACGACGGCTACATCAGGCGTGCGCTCGCCCGTGAATCCGGTTTGGGGGATCCATGTGAAAGTTTCTGGCATGGGATTTCCTGTTATTTGCGGGGGCCGAGGATTCCACCAGGTCGCGTCTGGTCTTTCATTTGATAGAGCGCAACCTGCTTCATCATGCCGGCCATTTTCTGCATGGTGGCGTCGTCGATGCCGTTGGTGGTCTGGATGTTGAAGGCAATATTAAATACCGTTCCGCCGCCGTCACTTCCTCCCCCACCAATATCCTTATTACTGATCATCTTGCCTTTGTCACCAGTAACCATGTACTGGCTTCCATTATCAGCTTTGAATATCTCAGGTTTATTTCCTTCGCCCACACGGTACATGGTGTTGGCATTCATGGGGCCGCCGTGCTCACGCCCTCCACCGTAAGATATGCTACCGATACTGGAAAGAAGAGACGCACCAGCACTGGCGATCGCAGCGTAGTTAGCGAACTTCTGCGCCGGAGTTAATGCTGTTGGGTCAGCCATTGCCTGCGAGATGGCAAGCTGCAGGTTCAAAGCTGCCTGCGCAACTGCAAAGCCTTTGCTCAGCGCGAACATAGCCTGATAAGCGCCACTGCTTTTTCCTGCAGCACCAGCAGCCAGATTGGCCAGCCCATCGAATCCCTGTGACACCGAGCCAATGATTGAAGATATCGCCTGCGACTGCATGTTCGCTTCGTTTTCTGCTATCTGCTGACGTGCATTGGCCGCCTGGCGCTGAATGGCAGTTTTGGCGTCCTCATAGAGTTGCGCGTTCTGCACATCGAGGGCCTGATATTTTGCTAGCGCCTCAAGTTTCTGCTGTTCCTGTAGGTCAATCTGAGCTGTTGGATTCTGCACTGCACCCGATCTGGCATCGGGCATAACCTCAGATGCAGCAATCTCCTGCTGAGCGAACTTCATGCCCTGCTTTATTTGGGCCTGTTGCTTAAGGGCGTTGTTTTGATCCCAAATCTTTGCAGCATACTTTCCGGCCTGCTCTATCTGAATATCGGTAGCGCCTTTACCCAGCGATTGCTCCGCAGCCAGTATCGCTTGAGCTCGCGACAGTTCTTTGGTCGTATCGCCTACCTGCTCTGATTTTGCTCTGAGCGCCTCAAGTTTTTGGGTTACCGATTCTGCTTGTGACGCTGACCTTCTCGCTTCTGCATTCCCAGCTTTGGTTGCAGATGTATTTTTCTCTGTGGCCGCATACTCATCCTGCAGCGCTTTCACGCGCTTACTGTCAGTTATGCCGGCATCTTCAGCATCATATTGAGCTTGCAGTCTTGCCTTCGCCTGACCTTCAAGTTTCGATAGTTCAAGGCGTCGTTGTGACTTCTTCTCCAGATCCTTGGCTTCTTTGCTGTCAGTCGTGGATTTTGGGATTACGATCTTTGACTGGCTTTCAAGTTCTTTTGTGGAGGCTGCACGAATGCTTCTGATCTCAGCTTCCGTATTTTTTAGATTAAATGTCGCCTGACCTACTCGCTGCTGGTAAACAGACTGCGTCTCCCACCACTTTTGCCCTTCCTGGACCTCGCTTGTGTATTGCTTTTGTAGTTCAAGAAGCTTAGGAAGCCTTCCAGCGTCCCCAGCGTTCTTGTTGAAGTAATTCAGGTTGTTTGAAAGCTGGGTCATGGCACCGGCTAGAGACCTGGTCAGCCCAATGGATTCATTCAAATCTGAAATCACGTTTTTAAATGCAACATCCAGTGAGTTTTTAGCGCGTTCGACGCTTGAAGGCATTTTGTCGAATTCTTCACTCACCTTCCCAGCCTGGGATCTTATGGCATTCAGAGCATCCTCTGCTGTTAACTTGCCCTCGAGCATCCTCTTACGTAAATCACCAACAGATATGCCTAAACCGGCTGCCATCTGGCGCGCCAGTTCCGGCATCTGCTCAATAATCGAGTTAAATTCCTCCGCCCGGATAATTCCGCCATCCAGAGACTGTCCAAATTGCCGTAGGGCTAAGCTCATCTCTTCACTGGATGAGCCGCCAACAGTGCCTATTTTTTGGAGTGTTTCTGTAAGGGCGAGGACCTGAGAATTTGATACTCCTGCAGATTTCAATGACTGAGTTAATTTTTCCCATAGCCTTTCCGTATCATCAAGGCTGCTGCCAGTTTGAGCTGCGATAGCGCTTAAACTGGCCATGGTGCTCTTTGCAACTTCAATTGAAGGAGAAAGCCGTTCAACCCTAGCCTGAAGAATGGACATCTGATCCGCTATAGAAATGATGCGACCGGCAGCTTGCAACGTAAAAGCACCTGCTATCGCCAATCCAACTCTGTTCATCATCATCTCCATCCTGCCGGATGAAGCGGTCGCCTTCTCGGTTGATGAAGAAGCGGCATCTTGAGCGCTCTTGAGGTCATAAAGTTGGCCAGCTAGCGATGCAATCTCTTTTCTTTGTGATGCAGTAGCCTGAGATCCTGCCTGAAGCTCAGCTGCTAAAACAACAGCGGCCCTTGCGCCGTTTTGCTGCTTTTCCTCGAGTATTGCTACTTGGTTTCCAAGTGACTCCATAACCTTAGAAGCCTGGCTGGCGTCATTGGCAGATCGCGCGACCGCTTTTCCTGTTTTCTGCGCAGAACGCTCAAGGCCATCCATACTATTTGAAGCCTTATCTGCACCTTTACCCATGGAGTCAAGTGCCGCTTTGGCTTGCGTTGAACCTTGCAGCAATGGAGCAATGTCAGCGCCAACATCGTAGTAAATTTCTCCAACTTTCTCTGACATTACGATCTCCGGGCAATAAAAAACCCGCCGAAGCGGGTTGATGTATAAATGATTAAGTTTTAGCTGCAGGCTTCATTGCCAACATAATCTGCAATTGAGCCACCAACTATTGGTGACAGGTGGTCATCTGGTTTAGATGAATGCATGTCTCCTAAAGTCTCGCCAGAACCCAAATACATAACCTTTTTGGCGCTGCAATCGTAGGCGCGTTGAGAATAAGTTGTACCCGATTTTCCTTCTCGCTTGGTAATGATTGTGGCGAGGTTACCTTTGGCTCCTATTTCCAGCACGGTATAGGTCGCATTGGGATCTGACGGTACGTGCAACTTGTAAGGCGGCTTGTTGGCCGCTGTTGTGACCACCACTATGGCCATTGCACCCAAAATCAGTTTCTTCATACCCTTATCCTTTTTGATGTAAGAAGTATCGACCTTTGACTTCGGAAAGGTTTATCGTCCCTCCCTTCCAACCTTCAGAGAGCATTTTCTCTTTCAGGGTAGCATCTCTTTCGGCCTTCTTATAACGCCGTAATAGAACACCTAATTGGTCATAGCCGACATTCGTTGGTCTGACGAAAGTTCTGGGGTGAGGATACGGGCCAATGATCTGCTCGTATTCGTAAATCTGGTAATAGGCCTGCGCAATCAAAGCATCCATCACGATGTCCGAAATGCTGACCATGTATTCACAGGCGCTGATCGCAATCCTCAGATGCTTTTCATCTGCACGCTGACGGTAATGATTTTTAACAGCCCCGGTTAGGGTAAAGTGCAAATCGACGACTTCTAAGAAGTTCTTTTTTAGCACCCAATCCCTGAACCATTCGACCTTTTGAGGAGCAAAACCCTGAAGCTCCATATCCCTATCCCCATAAGTAACAGTGGGCAAATCGTAGCATGGAGTGGGTGCAAGGTGGTGCAAACATGACACCCTGCCGGTTGCTCTCGCATGCTCGTTCACGATATTTTGTATTCACTGCTATCAATAACATGGAGAGCCCATGCCTACCGTCAAAAAACGCATCCAGCTTCAGTGCGCGCTCGACAATCTGGACGACGCCCAGGTAGAGATTGTTCAGCTCAAAATGGTGATAGGGTTAATCATCTCTAAGCTGCCGCCAGAACAGAGAGAAGATATCATTTTTGAACTGCGTGATTTCGGCCTGAGCAACAGCGCCCAAGAGTTCACTCAGTTCGTGGTTGAGTGAGAATTGGTCAGAGACTGGATATTGCCACCTCTCAAAAAGTGAAGTATCCACGAATAGCCTGATACCAGCCGTTCACGGTTGGTTCCAACTGCATAATCCAGAAGCCAAGGGCTATCATCGCCAAACCCGCGCAAGTGTGGAGAAGCATGTAAAGCCAATACACTTCATACCTGTCACTTCTGTGAACATGTTCTCGCCGGGATGTACCTTTGAATCGTAAAGTGTAGACGCCTCGATGCAGAAAGAATGCGGCTTCAGTGAGAGTAATGATGCCACAGGCAAAAATGATAATGACAAGTATCCAGTCTTTAACGTCCATGATTTTCCCAGTAGGTCTCGCTAACCAACCTTTTACGCCAATTCTATGCTAACCCATAAGCACTGATCATCTATCAGGATGTGCGAACCGGCAAGCCAGTGCTAGGATTCATCCTAAAGAAAGGAAATTGAAGGTAACAAAAATGCATGATAAAAATGCTGGGAAAGTGCGTGACTCCAGTGAGATTACTAAAATCACCTTTGATATGATTAAGTATTTCTTCCAAGAAATTGAGCATAAGCATGGTGAATCTGAGTGCTCATTCTGCCATTCAACGACTTGGCATATCCATAAGTCGCCATACGATCCATCCAATCCAAACGTTGTTACTTTTCCAATGCCCTTTTCTCCAGGTATAGGCATGTGGGCATTTCCGATAGCCTGCGCTGATTGTGGAGATATGAAGTTCTTCGAAGCCTCTAAGGTTTATGACTTTCTGAAGTCAAAAGGTAAGCTATGACAACAATAGATGCTTACTTTCCGAATTTCGTAGGCAACGCTAAGCCGAATGTTTTAGTTGGTGGTATCATTGAAAACATGGATGGCAGCACCATGTACTTTGCTGACAAGGTCACTATTGATTTAGAGGAGGATGAGGAAGTGACTAATCAACAACCACACTTAAAAGTTCCACTCACCTTCAAATCAGCAATGGGCTTGGGTATAGCGTTCCTTGCTGTTGCTTTAGGCGGAGCATGGACTATGTACACGCACCTGGACAACAAGTTAGAAACTTATCGTTCTGGTACCGAAGCCCGTATTGAGTCTGCACGTGCTAGCCTTGATACAAAAATTGATGCGTTAGGTACTTCTACTCGGGCAAGCATTGAATCTGCAAGGGTTGAAAACAAATCTGACAATGCTGTTATGACCAACCAACTTCAGGCCATATCAAATAAGCTTTCTGAACTGAACGGCAAGTTATCTAAAGATGAGTAACCCGGCTCCGGCCGGGTTTTCTTCACCCTTTAGCCAAGCGTTTCGCCTTCCTCGCTAGATAATCATCAGCCACAGCATCATACTCTTCTCTCGTAAAGCCCTTCTGCTCGGGAAACTTCGCCGCCAGCAGCATCTGAAACTCCGTCATGGTCAGCTTTCCCGCCTCCTCCCTGCCCATGCCGAGGTGCGTACGCGCTGCATTGATGTACTCGAAAGCATTGAATTCAGATGACGCCTGGCCGCCTTCATGGCGCTGTAGTTTTCTCACCTTTGCCTTGCCGATGATTCCATGCTGGATGAGTGACTGTGCGATCAGCACCATGTCACTGACTGGCATGAAACCTTTCCGGTAGACGAATAGCCACTTGCCGGACTTCCCCGGCCTTAACTCGCCAATCAGGGTGCTGATATCTTTATCACAGCATGCCGCCAGCACATTCATCGCTGCGTATAAAGCCTTCTTACTGGACTGCGGTCGGTTCAGATAGCTCGCAAGCCAGGTTGGAATACCGCCAAAAGCTGCGACAGAGCGCCTAATCAGTGATGATTGCTCATCATTATGAAGGTCATAGAATGCCTGAACTATCTCCTGCGGGTCGCCGATTCGCATCATGTTTGCGAACGATGGCCTGAAGAAATAGTCATCTTCACCCACTGTAATCAGGCATTCGCCTATCTCTTTTGCCGGGGCCATAGTTTCTCCAGAATCATTATCAAGGGCAGTCGCAACCGCCCTTTGTAATGGTTACGAGCCCGTCATTGTAACTGCGCAGGTAGCGGTGTATCCGCCATCAGTCGAAGTGAAGGTGATAGTTGCGGTGCCTGCGGCCACGGCAGTAACCAGGCCAGTGCTGCTTACCGTCGCCTTCGTTGCATCTGATGTCGTCCATGTACCGGTGCGATCGGTTGCATCGGTCGGCTGCACTGCGCCTGTCAACTGACGAGTAGCGCCAACAGCAAGACTTGCAGTCGCTGGAGTTACGGTCACACCGGTTGCCGGTACGGTCTCGTCAGTGTCGATAACCTGAATGGTGCTGGCATCGCCTACTTTGAACTCTGTGGTGAAGGTAACGATGTCATTAGTGCCGCCATCTGAACTAAGCGCAGTAACCACCATGTAACCGATGAAGGTAATTTCGCCATACTCCATGCGCACCCAGATACCGGGCTGGCGACGCGCTTTTAGTTCACCTGCAAAGTATTTGATGAACCGGCCAACGCCATACTGGTCTAGCTTGCCCTTTTTGCGCACTTCACCTTCAAAGCTGATGGTGAAATCTGAGTTTGTAATGATGCTTTCGACGAAGCCGCCGCCATCATCCGCGTCTGATGTAACTGTATTGGGCGAGAAGTCCCAGCCCTTACTGGTGCCGGCGGCCAGTGCTTTCCATTCCGACTCCTGCGGCAGCACATCACTGCAGCCATCGGCTACTTCAAGCACAACCGCGCCACCGAACAAACGTTCGTTGCTGTTCTGGCAATCTGCCATGGGTAATTCCTCTTTGACGTTAATTAATCGCCGTGGGTGGCGACGAACTGAAGCCGATAGACAAGCCTGCCTTCGGTTGTGAGAACTGGCGCGGGGATGCCGCCGAGATTTTGCAGATAGCCGATGCAGTTGTCGGACATGGGGTTTTGCTGGACGTGTTCGATAATGGCCTGCACTGCTTCATCAATGGCCGCATTACCACCTTTGGCACCGATGACATCAACGAGAACGTAATATTCAGCGCCAAGCTGGTTTCGCACTGCGCTGCCACCATTCGGCCTGAATACCAGATACTTATCCGTTGCGGTGCCAGTATCGTTCCAGACAAGAAGCTGCGTCTTAAACCCATCAGTCAGGCCGGCATCGGCCATATAATTGCGCACCCGCTTATGCATTGGGGGATTCAAAGCGCCATCTCCTTAGCGATAGCCGCGGTAATCGCCTCGCGCGAATCCTCAAATCCCTTCGTCAGGAATTCTTTTTGCGCCGTAGCGCGCCGGAAGTTCTGCGGGATATTGGGGTCATGCACATAAACCGCATAATTGGCTGAATAGCCAACGCGACCGGTAAGCCGGCTGCCGTTAACGCTAAGCTCCCGGTACTGGCTGTTAATCAGGGTGGATGTGTCGATTGGTGTATAGAGCGCCGCCTGGGATGAGCCGATAATCAGGGCGCTTTGCAGTGCGCGCACAGCTTTGCGCCCCTGAATATCCCCGATAAGCGCATCAAGATTACGCTTGGCCTGCTGGATGCCTCTGACTTTAACGCCCATGACTATACTCCGGTGATTATCGCGTAATCATCTGCCGTGCGCTCAAAGGTGTCAGCGTAACGAATGGCCTGCATTACCTCATCAGCGCCGGCAGCAAGCGGGTCGGGATTAGTAGATACACCAATCAGCAGGTAATCGCCGGTATCGGCCAGCGCATACTCTGTCCACACGGTATTTTTCACCACCTTTTCCCCGCCGATATCACCAAGACGCTTTGACAGCCCACCTTGATAATCACAGGCAATAACGACAGGCGCACCAAACACCGGGTCGCCATAATCATTTGTTTCGCCTGAGCGCTTCCAGATGGTTGCCTGAGCGGTGTAAGACCAGCTGGCTAATGATGACATGTCATGGCCTCCAGCTGATTACAGTGGGCTTTTCAGACGCAATGCGCGAGCAGGTTATCACCCACTCACCGCTGCTGTTCACATAGCCAGTTGTCTGCCGCCCGGTTGAAGTTTTCACCCACACGCGATCGAATGGTTTGGGTGGCGATGATGGGGGCTGCCAGTTCATTTTCGGCTCCCACACATGCACCCGCCTTTGCCAATCCAGATTCCTGCAAAGGCTTTCTGTCCTGGCTCAGGAGGAATCAACGCTGTTGCGCAGCCGAACTTATCCAGTCCACGAAGAAGTGATAGCGAACCAGACCAGCGATCGGCAAAAGACTGATAGCGGAAAGACCTCGACGCACCAGATGGGGCTGACTGAGAGCTGATATAACGATCGCCCTGCCCCAGCCCCATCAGTCCTAACAGATACATCTGGATAAGCAGCGCCGTTGCCGCGGGGTAATGTGCGTCCAGGCATTCCTGAATGCTGTTTGCCTGCTCAACCAGTGCGTCAATAATGAAGTCAGGTAGCGCGATGCCAACAGACTCCAGATATTCTTTGGCCTGAGCCGTGGTTATCATGCGCACCTCAACAATCAGCCCTCCGCAGAGGGCATAAAAAAACCGCCATCGCGGCGGCTATTATTCGGCAGGGAAAAGCTTCTCTAACTCGCCGTCTGGCAAAAGCTCTGCCAGCTTGTCAGCGCCGAGATTGCCTTTGTACTCGATCCCGAGTTCGTCGAGGCGTTTGGTGATCGCTGCTTTGCGCGCCTGTTTGTCGCTGCTGGCATCTGGTGTCGCTGGAACCAGTTCAGCAGCAGCTTTATCCGAAAGCTTACGAACATGGGATTTCAGCGCCGGGTGAACCTTTTCCAGTTGCACTACATCGCCCACTGCCACGCCGTGCCACGGCTTAATTACTTCGTATTTCTCAGCCATGATTGCTCCTTAAGCCAGGTTGGCGCCGTAGACCACACCGGACAGGCCTTCGCCGTCCTTTTTAATCTGCAGGCCTTCAGCAGACATGATCTGGAAGTTGTAATTGCTCTGCGGCATAGGGCGCGGCAGCGGGACTACACCGACAGCCATACCAACCAGCGGAGAAATCACATCCTGACGACGCTCATAGGCGAGGAACTCATTACCAGACAGCGCATAGGTCATCTGAATAGACTTCGCCGGGATGAACTTGCTGATCGCATCGAGAACGGTGCCGCTCAGCAAAGCGTTAGTGCCGGTGTTAATGTCTACCAGGTATGGCTTCGCCATGTTGGCCCACACTTCCGGGCTAACCCACAGCTTGTCGTAAGCCGTCACCTTGTTGGTGCGAGCCGTCAGACCAAACGGGCCGGTCGGGCCGAAGAAAGCCAGCAGCTGCGCCGGAGTTGCAGTTGTCAGGTCAATATTGGAACCGCCAGCACCGCTGCCCAGGTTGATCTTCTGCGTGTTGCGGTGGTTTTTCATGCCCTGAGCCGGCAGCCCATCAACCACAATGCTTGCGTCGCCGTTCAGGTAGAAGTTGACGCGCTTCTTATGGAATTTGCGCATCTTCGCCGACTGCGATTCCAGCGCAAGATCGATACCTACAGTGCTCAGGCCTGCAGCATGACGCCAGTTGACGCCATAACCGGCAGTGAACACCGGGATTGGGTCGCCATCAGAACCGAATTCGGTATGGTCGAAGGAGTACGGCGCCTGACCATCGATGCTGATAGATACGTCATCAGCGATATCGCCAGACACGTTATACAGCTTCGCAGTTTTGCCGATTGGCAGAACGGTCTGAACGCCCATAAGGTCATTGACGATTTCCATGCCAATTTCCTGATCGCGCATCTGAATAATCTGGCGGTCAATCTCAGCCCAGAACTCGCGGGTAAAGCCGCCGATGGCATTCGCTGCCAGCATTTCATGCGTCATGCGCGTGCGGAACGCGTTGACCATCATGTCGTGCTGAGCGTTGAAGATGTCACGGTTCGCCCACAGCTCGTTCCAGTGTCCGCGCAGTCGGCTGTTAGCAGCCAGTGTTTCAGCGGTAAAATACATTCTTATTCTCCTGTTAAGCGCCAGCGGCAACGGTGCCGACGCGCATACGCACGCGGATGAAATCGGTAGTGCTGGCCGCGATGGTCGCATCGTCCTGGCTGTAGCCGATCACCGAATCAGTGTCTGCGGTAGCTTTGGTAAACTGACCGTTTGTGCCCAGCTTGATCGGGTCATCTTTAGCATAGGTGCCCGGCACGCAGAGCAGCGCCAGTTCACGACCCTCTTCGACGTAATTGCCCACAGCGGAATCGCCGGCAGGAACTGCCTCGGTGATTTTCAGACCCTGATGGTAAGCAACATCGATGATGTAGAGACGACCAGCCAGCGCGGTAGCCTGCGCAAACTCATTGTCGTCGTTGATGACAGCTGCGGTACCTGGCAGCAGAGCTGCAGCAGTGACGCGGGTTTCGGTCTTGTACAGAGACTGACCGTCGATATTTACGCGACGATAACGTGCCATTAAGCAGCACCTCCAAAGTAAGCGGCCGGATCGGGTGCGCCGGTCACGGGTGGATTTTTGGCAGAGTTAGTGCCCAGCGGGGCCGCTTCACCGAGCGACTTAAACATCGCTTCCAGCGCTTCACCCTGCAGTGCGTTAGCCACGATTTCACCGTGCACTGCGGCAATAGCATCACGCTTGGTTTTCTCTTCTGCGCGAGAGTTAGCGGTAATGGTTTCAGACAGCTTGTCCTGGTTCGCCTGCAGCGCATCAACCTTGTCAGAGAGCGGCTTGATTGCCTTCTCGGTATTGGTCGCCACAGCCTCGCTAACCATGCTGCCGATCTGTTCCAGTTCTTCTTTGGTTAAAGGCATGTCGCCCTCCGTTTGGTGGTTTGTTGCAGGAGCATCCTGCGGTGTAAATAGAGATTTAACTTTGTTGGCCACGATGGCTACCCATGACTCCTGACGAGTAACTTTTGCGCCTACATCGTCAAAGGTGATTTTTCCGCCATCAGCGCTGTAGCCGTAGACCTGTGCGTCGCCGCCATTGCGGATGACGATCGCCTGTGAATCGGTGAAGTCAGCAATCCACGCATAATCGTCTGGTCCGGTTGCAAACTTGTCCCGGGCTGCCTGCTCTAGCCGGCGCTCGCGTTCTCGGTAGGACTCTCCAACCAGCGCGCCAGAATTACCCTTCAGCGATTGAGCCTGGTCAGCGTTAACCATCAGGCCGACGCCCTGCTCTGGCTGTGCAGCGCCGACCTCATGCAGCAGGATGGCGTCATGGTCCATTGCGTTAATCTTTGCGACCCACTCGATGCCCTGCGCCTTCTGCTCTGCGTTAGCTTCCAGCTGGTCAAGAAACACAGCGACACTGGTATGAATGGGCGGTACGTCTTCGCCACGTTCGATGGCGGCTACACGCTCAAGTAACTCCCGCCCGCCTTCGCTCTGGTTCGCTACAGTGGTATCGACCCACTTTTCCGCATAAACGCGGTTGCCGGATTTCTTGACGTTGCGATTCCATGCGCCGATGTGACCGGCGTTGATGCCCTCAGGTGAGAAAGCTGAGACAAACTGTCCGTTTACAGTCGGATGCCCAAGCGGCGCCAGCGTGCCTTCCAACCCCTGATAGTGAGCGTCTATTTCCGATTCCGGATACAGGCCGCCGTTCATCACAACGTTCGCCGGCAGCGTGTAACTTGGCAGCACCAGATGCGGGCGCCCGTTGTACATTTCGCGACGAATAGCCTGACTGTTCACCTTCGTGGTGACATTGACCTGCATAGTCATGGTTATCTCTCGATTAAGCCGCGTGCTTGTGGTCGCAGCAGTGATTTGATTTGTTGGCAGCCATGCGCTTGCCCCATGTCCGGGCAAATTCTTTCCTGGCTATGTCGATTACAGATGAATTAAGTGGTACGCCTTTCTCATCAACCAGCACAGTGACCTGAGAGCATTTGCAGTTGATAGCGTTGCCGTTGATGCTGTACCAGTCTCGAACCTCTTCCGAGGTGTAGAGCTTGCCGTGGCGCAAAGCGTGTGTCTGGCGCGTTGTGGGGCTCAGTGCTGAAAGGTGCAGCAGCATGACGTTAAGCCCGAGGTCATCACTGGCTGAGTCGTGCTCATCCCAGCGAGCCCTGCGAAGCGCCGTCGTTATCTCGGTCCTGGCAATCCGGTTGGCGCGCCCCTGCTCAATGCCTATCTGGTCGCGAATACGCCTGGCAACTTCTTTGGGGTTTTGCCCACGGCCAATGCCGTCAGTCAGCACGCGGGAAAGATTCTGCTTAACGTCGGCCGACAGGCCTTTCATCTCTTCGAACGTGCGAGCTCTGACAAGCGCCAGGCGGTTTTGATACGCATCGCTAAGAAGGATCTCCTGCACACTGCCGCGATCGGCCCCATATGCCGGAGACTGCTGAAGCAGATTGGAAAACTCCTGCGCCGTGCCGCGCTGATACGATGGCGATATATAGTCCTGAAACAGCCATGGATTAAACTCACCACCCTGCAGCAGGATTTCATCAACGAGTGAATCGCCGTTCTGCAACAGCATTGAAAGCATGGTCGGGTCTAACTGGAAGCTGTATCGCTGGTTTACTGCAGGCTCAGCCGGGATGCGGTTGAGTAGTTCGATATAACGTGCGCTGATTTTCTCCAGGCGCTTAGCGTAATCACGCATGGCCCCGCGCTCCAGCCGGTCAACGCCGGTCGGGTCGAGCTTATTGGCTGGCAGTATCGCTGGCTTTGGCTTCCTCTTCAGTTTCGCCATCTTCCTCGCTCTCCGGTAATGGCTCACTGCCGCCCGGCTCATACCCTGCGGCCACACGAATCTCATCGACCGTAAACACCTGCTCACCAGAGGCCAGAGATGTCTGGTTGATGTTGCTCATCTTCACCGCGCTATCCAGCTTGTCAGATGGTGACTGCTCGTTGAGCTCATCCCAGACGATGCTGAACTTTGCCACCGGCTTGATAATCTGCAGGTAGGCTAGCCTGTCGACCATGTCCTCAGCATCGAACGACAGGTCGCCGCGGCGTGACTGGCAGCGGCCGTTGAAATAAATCTGGTCTTCCGTACTGGCGCGCTCACCTGACTGGTTTCCGACGATGATTCTCGATGGAATGTCTACCGAAGCACTGAAGGTCTTCAGGTTTACGTCATAGGTCGGGGACGGGTCAGATACCGCGTTGACCATTGACGTGACCTGCGCACCCTGCGTTATCAGCAGCGTGTCATTACCTCGGTTAATCTCCCGGGCAGCTTCGTTATAGCGCTCCTGAAGCTCATCAACCGATACTCCGTACATTGAGGCCAGATTCTTAAAATCTATCTCTTTGTCGAAGTTGATATTCTGCTGCCGGGCTGCGTTCTTCAGGAATGATTCGCCCGAACCACCCTCAACTTTTTCAAGGCTGACGCAGGCGTTATATCCGGGTTCAAGGAAGCCGATAGCATCCTCTGACATGTCGCCGATAATCAGCACGCGGTCAGGATGGATGTTGCGTTGCGCTGTGCTGCCATCAGAGAGGGATTCTGTGTACTGCCACATGGTGATGACGCCGGCATTGTCGCGACTGCCAACCTTTAATGCGCTGGCCCATACCGGTGAAATTTTTTGAAGCGCCTTACCTTTTACGACTGGCTGATCCCATGTTTTGCTGTCTTTGATGTGCAGCAGGATGCCAGCCCAGCGGCCAACCAGTCGACGCTTGTCAGCTTCGGCAAATGCCCGCCAGAAGCGATGGGTGAATACCTGATTGCTGGCTTTCTCCCATGCTGTCAGGTCGCGCGATTCGTCAGACTGCTCACCCTCAATCACCTGCGGGTTGGTTTTCCAGCAGTTTGAAACCAGTTTATTTACCGCGCCGTATGCAATGCCGCCGCGACGGTAGAGCTTATGCAGGTCATCAAACGTCAGCTCTTCTTTGAAGCCGTATTCGCACCATGCGCTCTCACGTTTAGCATCAAGTCCCATGCCGGGGTTAAATGCCATTGCGCGCGCACGGGCAAGCCTGACGTCATTCAGCGCGTGATTGACGGCGAGTGTTAATTTGTCAGTCATGGTTTGTCCGTTGGTGGATTTTTGGCAATAAAAAAGGCCGCCATAGCGACCTTGAATGATGCGGGTTGTTATAGCTTATTGAAGGCCGTAAATATTACCTGGTCTGGCCTTACACTCGCAGTAATAGCTATATAATTACGTTTTTCATCAACAAGAAGGTGAGTTTCCGGATTATCGCTCCCGAAAGTACCATCTCCCTGCATAACTACCTTGTTGTTGTCATTTACAATTTGATAAGCAAAGAACCAAGCCTGCATACAATCCTCCCATTCAGTTCGTGAGTAATTGTTATCGGCTGAATTTTCTTTTGGATTAGCTTACCTTAATCTTTTTGGGATCAACATCCCGGCCATCTGGCCCTTACGCTTAATGTGTCCGTCAAGGCTGTAGCGAATACCGTCCCAGCAATGCTCATAGCCATCGGCGAGCTTCGGCAACACCTCACCGGTGATGCGGTCCGTTTTGTACGACCACATGCGGGCCTCACGCGCTACGTTCTTGCAGCGCGGATGGATAATGATTTCGTCGAATCCGCGAAGATGCGCGATGCCATCCTCAACGCTCCCCTGCCACTTTTCAGCGGCTGATATATTGAATCCCTGCCGCCTGAGATAGCTGATTGTTTCCGGGCGCGCTGAGTCTGCTTTGATAGGCCAATCGCGCGCGCCGGGGATGGTGTCGTATAAAGCTGGCATGTGGTCCAACTCTGTCTGTTGGCCATAGGCTTCATATTCGATATAAAGCCTGTTGTGCAGGATGAAGGTGCGCACCAGCGTGTTCGGGTCTTTGGCAAAACCGAAGTCAGCCCCGAAGAAAAGGCGTTCAGCTTCTTTCCACAGGCTATCCGAGAATTCAGCAACACGGTATTTTCCGGCCAGCACCTGCTTGTCGGAGTTCTCCAAATAGGCGCCTTCCCAAACCCACGCATAAGTAGCGGGGTCGAGCCGACGCTGGTCATTCATGCGCTCGCCTTCCAGCACATCCGGAAACCACGGATTGTCGGTGTAATTCATTTCGACGGTAATGCAGTCGTCACCGGACTCTTTACGAAAACGCTTATCAGTGGCGCTGCCGTCGCGCTCCGGGTTCCACGTCACCCAAATCTCGGAACCCTCTTCACGAACTGTAGGGCTGAGCTTCTGCCAGGCGATTTCACTCACCGATTCGGCTTCGTCCACCCAGCACAACAGAATGCGTGCTTTAGACTTGATGCTGTCGAGGTTGTGCCTCAGGCCGGCGAAAACATACGTCACCGATTTATCGATGGTTCGGATGTATTTCTCACCGATGTCGAAATTGGAAGCCAGCCATGGCACAGAGATGATCGCCTGCTTAACTTCCTGCATGCTCGACTCTTCCAGAGAGTTCATAAACTCACGGGCGCAAAGAATCACCCCGCTCTCACCGTTCATCATCGCCTGATATGCCTTCACAGCTGTCATCAGCGCAAACGTGCGCGTCTTTGCGCTTCCGCGACCACCGTGTGAACAGCGGTAGCGTTTATTTATGGCGGTGAACAGTGGAGCGAGCTTAGCGGGGATTGGTAGCTGAACTGCATCACTCATGCTTTTGGCTCAACGGGAAGAAGCTGAATGGTCGTCGGCTTGGTTGCCATGCTGCCATCAGATGACTTGTGATCTATTTCCTGACTGACTTTGTCGCCGTACTTCTTCGGATTCATGCGGGCTAATGCCCATTTGCGGGTATCGATGCGCAGTCGTGCTTTACCTACGGCTGCGGCCTCTTCGGCAACACTGTCGGCTATGTCGAACATCTCTTCGAAAATTGCATCGGCGCGGGTCTCGGTGGCTTTCGCGTATTGGTCGCGAAACTCTTCATGCTGAGCGAGCCAGCGGAATACAGTTGCCTTATTCGGCATCCCCGGGCGCTCACAGACTTTGCGTAGGCTTTCACCATCGGCAAGCAGTGAACAGATGTCAGCAGCCACCTCTGGTAGATAATCAGAAGGGCGGCCAGTTTTAGCTTTGGTCGCCATATTAGAATTTCCTGCTGGTCAGATAGATATAGCCCTCGGCAATGACCTAACGGACAACCGATGATTCATCGTGTTTATGCTGAAAAATGAACTCAGGGAATGCAGTTTTCAGCACAAAACATAATGGTCGCAATCAGCGACCACATGAGAGTTTGAATATTAAGTTAAATCGGCAATTTTTTTAATAAAGTCTTTGTCAGGCATAAAGTAAAATGTTTTACCTGTTGACAGGTTTATGGCGCAACGTATCTTTTTTATATCGCATCCATAATTTTTTAATTCTTCAGCAAACTCCTTGAGCCATTCCGTACCATCCACTTTTACCCATAAAAAGGCCTGCTCTCCATATTCGATTTTCTTAGGAAGAACGTCAGAATGTATGTCGCCAAATAATTGATAAAAATATTTTTTCTTTGGAAACTGCCAACCCACACTAACTATCTTGATAGGAATGGTCGACTGATTAATCACCTTAACCGCTAATCCATATTCATTTATCTCTTGACCCATCTCGTTTTTGCCAAAGATAGTTCTTAACCCCACTTCACAGGTTAATGATGCTTTGGGTTTTCTATTGGCGATGTAGAGAGAAACGACAACAGCTAAAAAAGTTGCTATCCCTGATGCCCATGAACCTATCATTGACCAATAAGCTATATCATCCGATTTCATAAATTTACCTAACAATTTTGGCTGATTAGGCATTCTAAAATCATTTGCATCTTGAAAAAAGAGTATATCTAACCAATGCCGCAACGCTTCAAAGCGTGGCTAACCGTTATCCCTTGTCGGAGGGTTTGAAAAGTTTCGCGCTTACGCTTGTTAGAATGGTCTTATGTGCCAAGCTGGGGTGTCTGCATAAAAACAAGATCGTTATCACCCCATTAGCCCCTAACGGGGCTTTTTTATCGAGCGCACTTGCAAATGCGCCCTGTGATTATCACTTCACAACGCTGTTATCGATGGTCTCAATAAGCGCGCCAGTGGTGGAGCGCACGATGTTCAGTTGCGCGTTATCTGCCTTACGCTTAACCAGCACCTCAATATCGTTGACAGAGTCTGAGTTAAAATCAGTCTGAACAGACAGGGCTACCGGATCCAGGGAGTTATCTGTTGAGAACGGAATGTAGTAGACACTCTTGTCAGCGCGAATAACTTTAACGCCTACCGCGCCGGTATCCGCATCCTGGTATAGGTTGTAGACCGAGCCGCCATCTGAATCAGTGTCGTAAAATACGTTATTACCTGCCGGGGTAACGGCGCTCATAATCACAACGGCGTCAATGTCAGCCCCATCAGTTCCAGCCACCGTACTGGTGCTGTTACTGGTATCGACAACTTTGATAAACGGATATGCCTGATAAGGATCAACCTGACTATCAAGATTGAAGCCTAACCATGAGCCCTTGCCTGTTGTGGTAATAGACTGAGTGGTTGGCGTCAGCTTCGTAAAGTTGACATTATCGGTTGAAACATAGACGTCGAACGATTCCCACCAGCTGCTTTCGAATACGTACAAATCGTTGGCTGAGGTGCCATCTGCTTTAAGCGCATTTGGGCCGACCTGAACAACGACATTGCCCTTCTTTCCCAGAGACAGGCTCTTTGTGGCTGTACCATCATTGGCGTCGTCCGGAGCGCCAAGAACGCGGCTTTGAGTAGTGGCTGCACCTGAGGCGCCGGGGCCCGGTGAGTAGCTAACCACTGAAGTGGCGAAACCCTGTGCGGTTCCAGGTGCATCGGCGTAAGTGGAATACTTTTCAGCCAGGCTGGAGAAAGATGCGAGTAAACCTGCAATCAAAATTATTTTTTTCATCAACTTCCCTTAGTTTTACTGCCAGTTTTATGCAGCGAATGCTGCAAATGCGGGTTTGTTTCCACTACCGTAGGCACTGCTCTTTGATGTACTGCTGCAGGCCAGCTATTTGCTTTCCGGCGAGCTCGATTCTGCTTCTGAGGGTGAAATAATCCCGTTCAGCGGAGTCAGTAAGTCCGGGGCTGGCTGCATCATCCACGCCGGTGGAGGTGGCGGATTGCTTGGTACAGTTCGCGTTGAGCTGCAACCGGCGCTTGCCAGAAGCAACATCACGCTGAAGCTGATCGATAGTTGCCTGAGCACTGGCTAACTCCTTTGTGTATTTCGCATCGAGAGCGGCAACGTCACGCTGTCGCACCGTCATATCGTCTATGGTCGCATTGGCCAGTTTTAGATCGCCTGTCGCCTTGTCGCGCTGGGCCTTATAGTCAATGGCATTGCCGCGGTAATACAGAGCAAATCCGCCTGCGGTGAGAATGCCTATCAGCAAGCACAAAATTAGAGCTGCAATGGCTTTAGATGTCATTTGGTCCATCCGCCAGGCAAAGTGAGCGCTCCATGTCGCGACGGTTCTGCAACCCCTTCCACTTCATGCCGCCGGCATAGACCCATCGGCGCATCTCCTCACAAGCGCCAGCCTGGTCACCGGAGTTAAGACGCTTAAGCAGAGTTGATTTGGAAAATGCAGAAGTGCCGACGTTGTAGGTGAAGCTGTAAAGAGCTGCGCGCTGGTATTCGTTCAGCTGAACTTTTACCAGGCCGTCGACCGCTTTCTTGACTGGCTGCAGGTCCTGCATGAGCAGGCGATCGCATTCACGGTCGGTGTACTTCTTGCCCTTGATAATATCGGTACCTGTGTGTCCATCGCAGACAGTCCACACGCCGGCTACATCTTTATAGGGCTCGTATACCCTCCCCTCGACGCCATCTTTACCGCCGAGGAATACCGTGGCGATCGCAATAGCGCCACCGCCCGCAACAGCTATCAGCTTATTGCGAAGGTTGCTGGAAATCGCCATGGACTAATCCTCATCGATGACAGGCGGCTCGGGCCAGCGCTGAAGCGCCTTAATCTGCGCGAGCGTAGCCTTACGCTTGTAATACCAGTTGATACAGAGCGTAATCAGCGCGACCACAATACCGGCCAGAACGCCAACAGCACTCCATTCATCGGGACTTAGTTTGGTTAGCAAACCATTGGCTATTGTCCCGGCAGATGCGCCGTATGCTGCGCCTGAAGCCAGTTTGCTCATATCAATCGCCATACACACCTCCCATTAGGTCGGTGCCGTCTGTAGTCATAAGAAAATGCGCACATCCCGGCACAGCAATGAGGGTCTGAATTAGTTTTGGGATGGCGCAAAAAGAAAAGGCCAGCTCTATAGCTGACCTTTGAATAATCTCGAGCACCCTAAAGCGCCTGGATATGTGATTTGATTGTGGAGCGACAGCACGGGGAGCATCGAACTCACCATCTGCTTCTACTTCTTGCTATATCCGCAGCAGCCGTTTTACTCGGTTAAACTACGATACTGTTCTCCACAGACTCAAAGATTACTAATTGTTCATTTTAACTTCAAGGCATTATCTGGCTCGAATAAAGGATACTTAGCCACTTTAGCAAGAATGCAGAAACGAATAAGGCCCGCCGAAGCGAGCCTTATTGAATTTTTTTCAACTTTTGGGAGGTTGAATCGCATAGCTTTTAAATTTAGCGCTTGTCATTGCATACATAGCTACCTTGCCACACTTGGGGCAACATATGGGTTCCATTTCTTTTCCACCAGGGAAAATAGTCCCATCTTCGCGATAGTTAAACCATTGCCCGCACTCAGGGTTTTCACATTGCATAGCCAATCTCCAGTTTGGGATAGGCTTATATCATGGCAATAAAACCAAGAACAAAAAAGCCCTCGCAGCTGGTGAGGCCGCAGGGCTTTTTGATTATCACAGAGTGATGGAATTTGTTACCTGCTCAGTTCGCTTTTACGCCCCGAGCTTAAGTGAAATATGCCAAGTAACATGCCCTTTGTCTTTAGCTATTTGTGCTACATTTCTATTTAAGCAGCTAAATCAGGAATCTCCTTCTCCATTTCTCGCTTAATTGCGTAAAACATTTCTCCTTCGAGGATATCCAGCGCCCATTCCGTTCTGTTACGCCCCTCTTTCGCGCTCAGGCCGGTGTGGTAAATCAGGCAGGAAGCAATATTTTGCGCGCTCTTGCGTTTGCAGTAGCGTAATCTGGCCATGTTGCGGATCGGATTATCCTGGCCAAAAGTTTTCACCATGACTGACTCAACGAAAGCAGCATCATCAGATTCTTTGGCGAGAGCGATGATGTTGCTGGTTGAGGTTTGCGGCATCAGCAGGTCTCGGGCTTTGCGGAATAGCTCTTCCCCGCGCAGGCCTTCACAGTGAAGCTCTGACACGATTTTCTCAATCTGCTTACCCTTCTGTTCGCTCCACTCGCAGCGCATCATCAGGCGGCCAATGACATTCACCTCACCCCGGTCATAATCTTCGCCGCCGAGGTGCTGGCCCCACAAGGTGAGCAAATGACGAACCCATGCCTGTTGCGATCGGTTAATGGTCTTCCATCCTGTGCCGAAAAGCCGGCGCATATCCGTAGCGCTACGAACACCGGCAAGCCTGACGATTTGCTGAAAGTCTCGTTCAATGCGCATGGTTATTGCCTCTCAGTTTCAGTTCCAGTCTGATGATCCGGTAATTTATTTCCGCCATGCCGCGCATCTTCATAATGCGTAGCTTCTGCCACTTGGCTTTGAGGTAGTCGGTCATGCAGCCTCCATTGAAAAGTCGAACCCCATCTGTCCGCCAAATGCCTCGCAGCTTTCAGAGCAGGAACCTGTGTCGTACTGGCGCATGGATGTCATTCTGGATGCGAGCTCATCCCTTCCCGTATCGGAGAACAGTGCAATCACCTGCTCCAGTGAGTTATTGCTGCGGTACATAACCTTGTCTGGCTTTACGTCGAAGGCCTGCAGGGTTTGGATGAATTGGGCTGCCAGGTCTGGCTCGTCTTTGGTTGCGAGCGCTACTTTTTGAAGGCTCTTTTTGATGCAGAAAACGCAGTTGCCAAGATGTTCCTGAATTTCCAGATCGAAAGGCTGGTCTCGCCACCACTCGATTACATCCTGCTTTTCAAAATCACTGATTTCGGCCAGATATCTGATGCCGGGCTTAGGCGATGTCCTTTTGGGCTCATCAATCCTCATTCCAAGCCAGGTTGTGTAATTACCCCTTCCAAAATGCTCATCGCAGTACTTAATGAACGGTACCGTCTTCATCCGATCAGTGCAGAACGCGCCGCCCACGTATGGGTGTCCGTACTTCCTGAGCATTCGCTTCCAGGGCTCAAGGTCTGGGCCTATCTGATCAATGCTGAGGATTTCGTAGGTGCTGGGTTTGTTCATTTCCGGGTTCGGAATAACGCGAAGGCAAGTAAGTCTGATTTTCCAATGCTTGACGATGTTGCGGATAAACTCGTATGTCTTGGGGTGCTCTGCACCGGTGTCCATGAAGATGAATTCCGTATTCGGATCCTGTTCTTTCATGATGTGAGCCAGATATGCAGAAGTGCGCCCGCCAGACAAGCTGACGACATTTTTCATGCTACCTCTCTTTGCTTAACCAATGCCCGCAGCAAAGCCCTGTAATGCGCACGTATGCCATCCAGCTCTTCACGGGTATATCGGTGAGGTGTGTTGTTGGATTCGAGCGCCAGAACGCGCTGAAGGCCGATTTTGGTGATTAGGTTGATGCGGTATGGGCCGATGTTGCCGGATTGATGCGTATTGCACGCTGAACACTGTGAATGGACATTGTCCTCGTTGAACCGAAGCTGTGATGCCGCCGCCGTGGTTCGATAATGCCCGGCGTGGTAGCTGACCGCCGTTGTGCTGCCGCAGCTGATGCAGATATCCCCGTCCCGCGCCCTGACATAGTCGTTAAACGCGCGCTGGGTCATGCTTATCCAGTGGCTTAGCGGCTTAACATCTGCCTTGCGCTTGTTCCATGCGATGCGATCGGCTTTCTCGCGCTCTTTCTTTTTGCGCTCTGATTGCTGAATTGCGTATTGATATGCACATGCAGGGGAACAACAGATGTGACGGATATTACGGGGGATGAACTTCTCAGGACAGCATTTGCATTTCTTGGGCTTCGGCGGCTTCGGCTTAATCGCCTTTGCCATCATCTTCTCCTGTCATGTCGTACGCCGGATCGGTTAGCAGCCAGAAGTCGAGACACTCGCTGCAGGCATATACTTCCGATGGCCTGAGAGCCATACCACAGCCAGCGCACGCCAAAGCAGACGGCTCGCCAGCGCCAGTAGGCTGATTTGATTGCCCAGTTTCGTTCCCATTCTTCATACCGGTAGTCCTGTTCACATTCTTCACATGAGACGCCGTACCAGTGTTTATCTTCACTGGTGAGGATGGTGTAGCAGCGGTGACAGCGTTCACGCGGCATCGGGCTTCTCCTTCATCATCAGGAAAACAATCATGGCGGCGCGCAGTGGGTTATCGCTCCTCACCCGTTCGCTATCCCACCCATAAGCGGGTTGGGCTACCCACTTTCCACCATCCTGAGTTTCTGCAAAAACATCAGCTGCCAGGCAAATCATGTGCCTTTCAATAATTGGCCCGGCATCAGCCCATGAGGTGCAGGGGTCGAAATGCGAGTATTTGCCGGAGACATGGTGCCTGAAGATAGTCTGTTCTTTTTCGAAAATATCCTCTTCAATAAAGCCGCCGATTAGCTCCGCCACGCGCTTGTTAATCTCAAAGTCCGTCATTTCGCTGTAATTCATCATCTGCTCCATAAAGTGTTCTGATACTGCTTGCTCGGGCGCGGCTCGTGCCGGCTTTCAGGCAGCAAAGCGCTGACCGTCCAGAACCGCGGGTCAAATGCCAGTGTCTTTTTTGCTTCAACCTGTCGGGCGGCGTATCGGGCGAGGAGTTCATCTGCGGTCTTTGTGTCTAGGGGCTCGGGGTGAATGAACCAGGTGGTTTTCAAGAGGACCCCCTGTACAGGCAAATACATGATGACAAGGGTATGCCTGTTTCCTCGGCAACCATGCGGAACGTCATGCCTGAGTTTTTCAGCCTGGCGACCTCTCGGGCATGCTTTGTGGTCAGGGTCCGGTATCTCTTTCGGGGTATTTGGATGCCGTGATAACGAGCGGTGTCGTAAACAGCCACTCCGGTGCGTCCAATGAGCTCACCAATCTGATTCACGGTTAACTGATTTGAAAGCCGCCGGATGGTGTTGAGTTCGTGTTCAGTAAATCTTCTTCCCATCTTTCTCTCCGAATCTGCCGGCCCATTCAGCGGCAAGCGCCGATTCATCGCTGAATCTGACGTTATGTTCTGCGCCGAAGGCATGGATAATGGTGATTAAATCTCGCATCTCGCTGACACGCATTTTGCTGGTCGATTTCCCAAGCACGACAAAGCCGCCGTTGATGCCGGGCACCGTGTCCTGCTGGTGCTGTGCGGCGCTGAAAATATTCTTCCAGCTCTCTGAATCCAGCTTCCGTCCGTACCATACGACCTGTTGCGAGATGTCATGCAGGCACGCCCAAAGCATCCTGTTTTGCGCCAGGCTGCGGGTATCTTCCTGAATGGTTACTTGCAGAGGTTTGTCGGTGTCGGTGGGGAGTTGCTGGATGGCGGTGATGCAGTTCTGTCTGACGCTGTTATTACGAAGCAGGTAACGTTGGGTCTCCATCTCCTTCCTCCCCAATGCCAAAGTGTTTATTCCACTTTGCGTCGAGCATGCGTTTAGGCGTTGATAAAATGTCCGGCGCGTCGCGCGACTCAATCATCTTCTGCACCAATGCCAAAGCCTCATCGGTGATGCGCTTCTGCTCTGGTGTTGGTTGGGTGTCGTGGATGCTGTCGATGAGTTCGTAGAGATTGCGGAGTGGGTCAGGTCTTAGGGGGATTACGTTGCTCATGGATCCTCCTGATTGCTTCTCATACCTTGTTGCCATGCCATCCAGAAGCCATGCTTGATACGCACGAAAACATCGGAATAGATAAAACCTTCAAGATGGGCATATTCGGATTCAAACCACTTTTCAAACTTCTTCCGCTCCAGCTCATCGCCGTTGGTTTGGGTTGTCATGAGGCCTCCTTGCTGCGCTTATTCCATGCGGCCACGGCTTCAGACTCACTACCAAAATGATATCTGCGACCAAACAGTTGCGCGCCGCAGCGGCAAGCAACGTGTATCGCCGACCCTGCATCGACTAAGTTTCTCACCTCAGGCTTACCACCACAAAACGGGCACGGCTTTAACTCTTCACTCATCCTTCCCTCCCATCATTCTCAATCACCCGATAGGCGACCAGGTTAACCATGAACTTAGAGTGCTCCCACCTCCAAACTCCGGCGTCACCTATGTCCGTTGACCCCGTGCTCCACCTAACCTCAACCAGTCCTGTTACTGGCGCAACAGACCCACCCTTCCACTCAATCCAGCCATCATTCTCAATCTGCCGGTAGGTGTCGGTTTTTGGCTTCACGATGCTGCCAGTAAGCGCCCAGATGCGGCCGCCAAATTCTGCCCTGCGATGCATGGCAGCGAAAAGCGTGGTTTCGACTTCATAGCAATTGTGGTGCTCGACGAGGAAGAACTGGCCTTCAGGTTGCTCCAGCGCCGTCAGCGCAATCTCCAGCGCAGCCAGATACTTCTCTTCCAGTATCGATATGCCGTGCTCTTTGGTTTGGTTGTGGTGAAGCTTGTCGATTAGTCTTCGGGCTTCACTGGGGGTTAGGTTGTTCATTGGTAGCTCCTTCGGTAATGCTGATGCCAGACTCTTGAAACCAGTAAGCAACCGCATGCTCAAGCACCGCTTTTGCTTGCTCAATGTCCGGACGATTTTTAAGCCGAGTTTTCAGCCCTGGCAGGTTGGTATATACGCAAATGTTTCCATGCTCCGACTTCACAATGTCTGGACTGATGCTGCCTACGCACCATTTGCCAACCATCAGGTTTTCTCCATGGCCAAAGCGCTGTTGCTGTCGCTCCCATCTGAACTCAATCTTCAAAATCCACCTCCACCCTTCTTGTTCTTGCCGCCTTTTTCGGAACGGGAATCGCGCTCGACTTTGGCTACGTGCTGGTCCATATCGTAGATAGCGCCGTCTTTCTGCAGGCAGAAGACAGTGCCGGTGTTGCCGTGGCGGTTCAAACGAAGAAGCAGTTCTGTTTCGCCGGCCGGCACGTTTTCGTCAAATGCGCCTTCGCGGTGAATGCCCACCCAGTAATCGCAATCCTGCTCAATCTGACCGGTGTCGCGTGAGTCGCTCGGTAACGGCCGTTTGTTGACGCGCTTCTCCAGCTCACGGTTAAGCTGAGTCAGCAGAACAACGACGCAGCCGAGTTCTTTGGCGAGGTTCTTCAGCCCCTTTGTGATGAGACCGTAGGCCAGGTCGTTGCGATCGGCTTTCTCGGCAGTCATCAGCGTCAGGTAATCGACCAGCACCATTCCAACAGCACCCTTCTGGCGTTTGACTTTACGGCACTCTGCAACGATGTGCGCCAGCGAGAGGCCCGGCGTGTCGTCGATGTACAGCAGGTCGAGCTCGCGCAGCCGGTTGGCTGTTTTGATGGCCTTGTCGAAATCGCTGTCGTAATCGCCCTGATATTCAATGTCAGCGTCGTCAGTGGCCGGCATGTAGAAAATGCTCGGGTTAACGCCGGACTTCTGCCCTACCAGCTTTTCCAGAATCTGGTCGGCCGGCATCTCCAGGCTGAACATCAGCGCAGGTTTGTTCTCGCGGATTGCGCAGTTGATTGCCATCTGGCTATAGAGCGTGGTTTTGCCCATCTTCGGCCGGGCGCCAATCACGAACAGCGAGCCCTTCACGAGGCCTTTCGGTGAAAGCATGCGATCGAGTGATGGGATTCCGGTGCTCAGTCCACGCTGCTCGCCTGACGGGTCGAACCGCTTCTCAAGATCGCTTACCCAGCCATCCATCACATCACCGAATGAGCGCAGGCCGCGACGGTTTCCCGTTCTGGCGTAGTCGCTAATCTGGCTGGTCAGGCTGCTTACCGCCTCAAGCTTATCCGCGGCGCTGATGGTGCTCCGCTGGTAAAGCATCTCCGTCGCTTCGGCAAGCTTCTGGATTGCGTAACGCTCCATTGCGCAATCACGGATTACCGCGGCGTAGTGGACGATGTTTGCAGCTGACGGTGTGTTCTTGCTCATCTCGGCCAGGTAGGCAAATCCACCTGACTGTTCCAGCGCGCCGCGGCGTTCCATCTCGTCTGACACGGTGAGCAGGTCGATCGGCTGACTGCGCTTCAGGAGTTCACGCATAACGTCAAACAGAGCGCCGTGCGTTTTGTGGTAGAAGCTTTCCGGCTTAAGCATCGCCAGAACCTTCTGGCTGCGCTCTTCGCCGCCGTCAATCATCATGCCACCCAGCACCGCCTGTTCAGCGTCAAGGTTATGCGGTGGCAGCATCAGGTTATCGGTCACAGGCTTCCCTCCCGTGTTTTGGTCAGCGTGTCGCTTCTCAGCAGGTAGTCGAGTGACGCCCGCCAGCCGCGGTTGTTGTCGCCGAAGTAAAACGTGCCGGCGGCAGACATGAACGCGTGAAAGTAATTACTGGCAGCCTCAACGGTTGGCTCTTTCAGCTCACTCAGCAGCCGCTTGATGTCGGTTCGGCGTTTGGCATTAAGCTTTTCAGCGTTAGGCAGTCTGTCACCAGCTGCTTCGTTGTAGGCATCGAGTACGGCCTGATAGGGGATCGGCTTGGATTTACTGACCGACAATTTGTCATCGTCAGATGACATATCATTATCGCTAGATAATGATTTAGTATTTAATTTATTATCTTTGGCCTTTCGTTGGCTTTTCGTTGGCTCGAAATCATCTGCAAGCCTTGCTGGCTGCGGGTTTTCGTTGGCCTTTTCTTGGCTTTTTATCGGCCGATTTTCTGGCTGATATTCGTCGTATTTCAGCACCGTAATCCGGCTGAATGAACGACCGAAAGGCTCGCTTGAAATCATCCCCATCCGCTCGAATTTTTCCATCAGCGTTCTGATGCGGCGATCGGGAATGCCGGTCTCATCAACCAGTGTCGGCCGTCCGGTAATGAACTGACCGCGGCCAATGCTGATTTTTCCGAGATGTGTTTCTACCAGGCTGGCTTTATGGCTCGCTCGCATGATGAAGTGAAACCAGAGGTGAACAGCCTGAGAGTCCTTGTAGAGCCTGCTATCCATGAATTGACGATGAATCAAGGCAAACCCCTTACCGGTTGCCTCCGGTGTCTCTACATGTTTCTGTCTGAATGCTAAGACGTTGCTCATTTGCCTCTCTCCTTCGCTCTGTGCTCTTCCAGAATGTGCTTCAGCTTCTCAGCCACCTTCGGGTTGAACGCTTTGCAGAATTCGACTCTGGCAAGGTTTTTGTGCATTTCTTCCTGGTATACGACGTGCTTCTTTGTCATAATTACCCCTGTGATTTGATCCAGTCATTTCGCATCAGGCCTCAAAACAGTTCGCGCTGCTTTGGGGCTTTTCTTTGCCCAAAATTAGGGCCACTTCTTTCGCCACTGCTTTAGCCAGCTGAGCTGCGTCATCATCAACAATCCCGTATTCCAGAATGTCGATTGCCATGCTCATCTGCCGGAAGAAATTTTTCTTCATGCGGCTTACCTGGTACTCGGCGATACCCAGCTTTTCAGCGAAGGTTTTCTGGCTGATAGACGCCAGTTTGTTCAGTAACGCCGATTCAATGCGACGGGCGTTCTTGCTTTGAGTTGCATGTTCCATATTGGATAATCCCTTTGTTGAATAAGTAATTGCGCGACAGCCATATGGCGGTCACGTAGTTGAATCGTTTGCTTGATTTGCTCGCTTTTCAGCGACGTAGGACTTCGTGTCCGTTGTGTAAGAGCGGGTGTTACTTAAGCGGCTTTATCTTTTGAAGGTGGGAAAACATCATCCAGAGAGCACTGGCAACCCAACTTCAGTAGACCTGCAATGATTGAGCGACAATCATTCAGGCTCGGGGTACGGATGTTCAGCTCATAGTTGGCAATTCGTGACTGCCCCCAACCAATAGCTGAAGCGAGAACAGCTTGCGAAACTCCGATTTTCTTTCGCTGCTGAGCAATGTTGTTCATTGCAACCTCCCTAGTGTTATACACACAGTCATTACACACAATTTGTGATTAGCAGTCAACCTCAATTCGTGTACGGAGTGTCATCACGTATCGTGGTAAATTAGTTGGATGAAAACTATGCATGAACTTATCGGGGAAAGGATTAAATCCCTCAGAGAAGCTAAGGGACTTAGCCAAGTACAGCTTGCCAAGCTTTGTGGCTGGGCGGCACCGTCACGCCTTGGGAATTATGAATTGGGTGCCCGGAAGGTAAGTGCAGATGATGCGGTAGTATTGGGCGCTGCATTGGGAGTTTCTCCGGCTAAGATTATGTTCGGAGACGATGCTGATGCAGTTTTCAAACAGTATGACTATCCACTCTTTGCTCACGTGCAGGCTGGGCCGTTCTCAGAGGTTGGAAGTTATACAGCCAGCGATGCAAAGGCATGGGTGCCCACAACCAAAAAGGCTAGCGAGAAAGCTTTTTGGCTTGAGGTGAAAGGCCATTCCATGACAGCGCCACAGGGTGTGCGTCCTAGCTTCCCTGAGGGAATGCTGATTCTGGTAGACCCCGCAGAGCTGGTTGAGACTGGAGACTTTTGCGTTGCTTCGGCAAACGGTGACAGCGAAGTTACTTTCAAAAAGTATGAGAAGGATGCCGGCGTAAGCTACTTGGTGCCGCTCAACCCTGCCTATAGAACGTTGGATTGCGATCATAGCTGTCGCATCATCGGGAAGGTGGTTAAGGCCCAGTGGCCGGAAGAGACGTTTGGTTAGGAGGATAAATGAGCTTTTTCACTGTACTAGCCATCCCTTCTTTTTTCGCAGGGATAACATGTCTTATGCACGCAGCTGGTAGCAAAAAGCAATCATACCTCTATGCCGGATATGGGCTGTCTATGGCTTCGGTGTTTTGCGCGCAAGTTGGGATGATCTGAGGCCGGAAGAGACGTTTGGGTGAAGATTTAGGTTTTCATGCCGATATCATTTGAAATCTTTATTAAGAACTTCTTCATTCCCTTGAAGGAATGAAAGGGTTAACATATATATTAACTATGGAACGTTGATATGCTCAAGGGTGTCTTTAAAGGTGAGTGCCATACCGTTGTTCACTGCAACGGAGCTCTAAAATCATTGGCAGTGGCGCTCAAAAGCGTAACGCCTACTAAGAAGCAGGCATCAATGTTGGCATCAATTCAAGTGCAGATTGAGCGTCTCTCATCTGGAAAACGGAGCGCAGACTTGAGCGTAAGAAAAGAGGGAATGCTACCCTCTTATAACGGAAAGCCCGCAAAAAACTTCTGGGCCATAAAAAGGATTCCTATACGTGGTTATTACTGGGAATCTGAAAGGGTTGACATGACTTACTTTATAAGTCATTACATTTACAAAGATTTCGATGAATTACACGGTTCAGATGTCACCAAAGTATGCAACAACTGGGATCGAATCGAGAGAGGAAAACATGACTGTTGAAAATTTTGAGGAAGACTTCGAATTTCCACACATCAGCGATGCCCTGCTTGCCAGAGAACGATTGATCTTTAACACCACTGAAGATCTCCTTCTTGCTATGCAGGATAGCGGCATGAATCGTGCCGACGTTGCTAAGAAGATGGGTAGATCCAAGTCGCACATCACTCAAATTTTTGATGGAAAAAGGAACCTCACTCTTAACACGTTGTCCGACATCGCACATGCGATCGGGGTAGAAGTTAAGCTTGCCATCAAAAAGGATGGTAGAGACGTATCTCACCAAATAGTTCCTGAAAGGATTTATGAGACAAAATCAAATCACATTGAGTCCGAAGGAAAGCACATCGTCAAGATTTTGATAGCTACACAACGCAGGGAATACGTTCAAAATGGTTCTTGATGACTTTAAATTGATTGAGGTTAGTGCTACTGGGATTTCGTTTGAACATCTTCTAATGGAGCCTGGGCAGGGAACAATTGAAATTGACTATGGTGAAATTGAGTTTGAGGCAGGCGGTGTTTTAGTCGGCGACGAGTCTAAATCTACAGTCCATGTCAAAGCTGCGCCATCAATAACCGGACGTAGGGAGGGTGTAAAAGGAAATGATTTCCATCTAAAAATCAATATGCGCATGCTCTTTGTTTGCCCCAAGACCGATGAATTAACTGAGGATTTTCTCCAAACCAGTAGTTGGTACTTCGGATCTTTGTTGAAAATGCACTTTAAGTTTTATGCTGATGACATCCTAAGCAAAACAACAATTAAAGGCATTCAACTAGCATACAACTGACAACCGCATTTTTACTTGCGAAAAGCCCGGCCACCGAGCCGGGTTTGTCATACCTGCAGCTCCTGCACCACCTGCACCTTCTGGTTACTCCTGCACTTTTTCCATTCTCCTGCACTTCATGCACTCTCCTGCACCTTGCTGCCAAACCTGCACCCAGCCACTGAGCGGGCTTTTTTGTGCCTGCAGAAAAATAAATTCACATCTTAATCATACACATAACGTGTCACCGCCATTTCATACACAAATCGTGATTGACTTCAAAATCACATAATGTGTATATTAAATCCATCAGCAGGACGCTGGCGCAGTACGAAACGGATAGTACGCTCTTTTTACAACGGTGACGGATCACCTACGTGGCTGAAAAGCCAGTTAGTACCAAAGCGTGAGTTTTGGGGTGTAGCGGGTAGCTACTTTGCGATGGTCTCGGGTAACCCGGTCCGCACTGCCGCTACACCACCAAAATTCACTCAGGAGGTATCTATGACACGCAGAACTCAATTCACTGGTTCAGCTGCAGGTCGTCGCCGGGAACGCCGTGCACACCTCCAGAGCGAAGCCAGCAGCAGTTCCGAGGTAATGCACCGCCCTACTCCAAATCGTGTGGTGCTGCAGTGCAAACGGCCGGCAGCAGATCGCGTTATGAAAGCAGTCGACACAGATACCGATTATCACAAGCAGATTCTGGCGGGTGCGGCGAAGTATGCCGGCGGGGAAATCAGCAGCGGGATGTGTTTGCCAGACGTAGCGAAATACGCAGCTGGATATCGCAAATCAAAAGACATCGTAACGGCGAGGTGAAAGATGAAAGAGTCGCGAGAACAATATCACAGTAGCCTTCAATCATTTGAGGTGGTTGAGAATGGACCGGACTCTTACGACTATGTGATTAAAACGGTCAGGGGCGAAAGCGCGGCTCGGATATCAGCTGCGATTTTGCAGGATCGCAACGCTTATCTGGGTTACGGATACACAATTCGAAAGGTCGCTTAGGCGGCCTTTTTTATTGGCTGTTCACCCAGCGTGGACGCAGCAGAGATTAAGAGAGGTGAGTATGGAAGGATTTAAGGGGACGCCGGGTAAATGGGCTGTAGGAATGGAAGGTGAAATTCTGTCTGATGCCGGATATATCGTAATGGGGACTGACCTGGTTCATGGGAATGAGAACGACCTTGAGCTGATAGCATCGGCACCTGAGCTTTTAGAGGCGCTGCAGGAGATGGTAGCCATCGTTAAAAAGCACACATATCCGCAACCCGACAAGCCATCGTCAACTTGGGGCCAGATGGAAGCAGCAGAGGCTGTAATCGCTAAGGCGCTTGGACAGTAACAACTGACACCTCACTTACGCCGGCAGCGCTCAGAGCACTTCTTCACTTCATCCCAGCACTTTTCCCACTTCTTTCGCCATGTGAACGGACGTCCACAAACGGTGCAGACCTTTGTTGGGAGTTCGCTTTTCTTCATGACGCGCCTGAACGGGAGAGTGATGTGGAGAGATTAGTTTAAACCGGTCGCAACGATGCGGCCAGTCACCACTGACAGGAGAGTAATGATGAATTGGATTAAGTGCAGTGACGGCTACCCAGATATTGGACAAGAAGTCCTAATCCTGATTCCGGTATGCAACAAATTCAACATCGAAAACGGGAAGTACGAAGGTGATGGTCAATTTCTTGGGGCGTGGTTCGACATTCGGGGAAAAGGAAGGCCCTAAAAAGTAACCCACTGGATGCCAAGGCCACTCAACCCCGTAGAGTGACACCACAGAGCTGATTGCTTAGTCAGCTCAACGGTGCATTCCGCACCAACGCTTAAGAGTCGAGCCCTTGAGCAACAAAGAGAACGTTACATCCTTAGGCGCCGCAATGGCGCCTTTCTTTTTCCAACACCGAACAATTAACCAATTTCAGGAGTTACCCATGCAATTCGCAACTGCTGGGGCTGCCCATCTGGGTAGCTCCTCATTAAACACATCTGTATCAAACCAGTTCGCTTTCAAATTAACCGGCGCAGACGTTATGCACTGGCAGCCAAAGAGCCGCTTACAGCAGCTGTGGGAGCGTCTCGTTCAGGTCGTATCACAGCCGGGGAATCCTCAATGAGCCAGCAGCAGGTTAAGCAATACCAGCGCAATCAGGATGAGGCTGACCGGCAGAAGATGCTGGAGAAAACGAAGGATTACACATTCATCAACCTGATGCTGAAAGCTATCGGCATGGGAGAGCGAAAATGAGCATTCGACTAACGCAGCGCGACCGGCAAGAGGTGCAGAGCATCGCCGACGCACTCCCAGATGACGACCTGCAGGAAGTGGCCGGCTACGTGGATGAGTGGCAATCAAGCCACCACGTAAACCCGCTGATGATGGCTGCCCTGGCTTTCCTGAACCAGCACTATGACCGCAACGCCGTTGCCATGCTGGACCATGACGACGACTGGCACATAAAGCTGGATGAAGTGCTGCGCGATCTGATGGTCGACACCGGCAAGCGGGAGCGTGGCGTAAACGTATTAATCAACAAGGTGGCATGATGACAACTGCATTAACAACTATGGCCGGGAAACTGGCTGAACGTCTTGGAATGGACCCAGGCACCGACCTGATGAATACGCTGAAGAACACAGCTTTCAAAGGCGGCAACGTAACGGATGAACAGTTCACTGCCCTGCTCATCGTTGCTAATCAGTTTGGCCTGAATCCATGGACAAAAGAAATATACGCCTTCCCGGATAAGGGAGGGATTGTTCCGGTAGTTGGCGTTGACGGATGGGCGCGCATCATCAACGAGCACCCGCAGTTTGACGGAATGGAGTTCATTTACGATAAGGATGAAGGGGCATCCACATGCAAGATTTACCGCAAAGACCGCAATCACCCTACTGTCGTTACAGAATACATGGCGGAGTGTAAAAGGAATACGCAGCCATGGCAGTCACACCCCACCCGCATGCTGCGCCACAAATCGCTTATACAGTGCGCCCGCATGGCTTTCGGTTTCGCAGGGATTTTCGACCAGGACGAAGCTGAAAGGATTATTGAAAACACGCCGGCCGGCGTAAGCGTAGGGAAAGAAAGCGATGACCGCCGCCCAGCCCTGATAGGTAAGTGCGAAGATGCAGCGAAAGTCAGCCTGGAGAGATTCGCAGAAACATGGAAAGGCCTGACTCAGGAAGAACGGCAGATTATTGGTAACGCCGAGAAAGAGCGGATCAAGAACAGCATCGCCATAGACGCCGAATTCAGCGAGGTGCCGGATGGAACAGAGTGAGCTAAAAAGATTGATGGTTTATAGCCCTAAGTCTGGCGTTTTTACATGGGTAAACCCACCAAAAAAACATGAAGAGTTACTGGGTGAGCCAGCAGGATATTTATTAAACAGCAAAAAACCTTACTGGATAATCCAAATTAATGGGAAGAAATACAAGAGGTCTCGCTTGGCGTTCTTGTTCATGACCGGCCGATTTCCTGTAGGAGTCATTGACCATATAAGTGGTGATTCTACCGACGACCGCTGGATAAATCTCCGGGACGTTTCCGTCACTGTCAACGCGCAAAATAGAAAAATAGGTTATGCAGGACGTGTCCTGCCAATGGGCGTTAAGGCATCTAATAGCGGTCGATTCATTGCCCGAATAGGCGTTAATGGGAAATCAATTTCTCTCGGGACATTCGATACCGTTGATGAAGCTGAGCGCGCCTATTTACTAGGCAAGGAGAAGTATCATGCAGCAGCGATCAGATGAGTGGTTTGCCGCGCGCTGCGGAAAGGTAACGGCCAGCAGGCTTGCGGACATCATGGCGAAAACCAAGTCAGGATACGCAGCGAGCCGCCAGAACTATATGGCGGAGCTTATCTGCCAGCGGCTTACCGGAAGGATTCAGGAGACTTTCAGCAATGCTGCAATGCAGCGCGGCACCGAGCTTGAGCCGGTCGCCAGAGAGATGTATGTGCTGAATCAGTTTGATGCGCAAGTGGTGGAAACGGGATTTATCGACCATCCCGTTATAGCTGGCTTTGGTGCCAGCCCTGATGGACTGGTGAACGAAGATGGGCTGATTGAAATCAAATGCCCTAACACATGGACTCACCTCGAAACCCTAAAGTCTGGCGTTCCGCCACGACGCTACATCCTGCAGATGCACGCGCAAATGATGTGCACAGGAAGGAATTGGTGTGATTTCGTCAGTTATGACGATCGCCTGCCTGCCGACCTGTCCTACTTTGAAACGCGCGTTCATCTTGACGACGCTCTCGTCGCAGAAATCACTAAGGAACTGCAATCGTTCCTGGGCGAACTGGATGCGGAAATAGAACACATCCGCAATAACGCTAAAGGTGGCTCCTGACATGCGAAAACTACCCCACTACCGCCGCAGTACTCACCCGAATTCGGGATTCAAGGAAAAGGTAGTTTTCCAGCTAAGCAAAAAATCAATGACAGGGCGCGAATTAAGCGCCCTTTTTCATATGTCTCTCGGTCAATTCAACAGCCTGATGCGTGGCTGCCTGCGCGGTGAAACGGCAGTCATTACCGCTGCCGACCCGGTACCGGTTGATGGGTGCACGGACTTCACCTACACGCTCATCAGCACAAAGCGCAAGACCTGCAGCAACCCTAAGTCAATCGTCGTTTCGTGGCGTGCATTCGGCATGGCAACAAACGACAGCCAGAAGCGAAACACAGAAGCGGCCCAGCGTCGCGCCAGATTAATAAAGGCCGGCATTTACCCGGTCGGCATTGAATAAGGGGATTCAGATGAAAATTACAGAATTTGAAATGCGCGGATTGCTAACCGGAAAATGCATTCCTGGTGACATGAAGGTAAATGAGCAGCTGCCCGCGTATCTGGTGCGCAAGTTTTCCGATCTTCACGAACAACTCACCGCCACCACTAACTCCCTCACCAACGCACAGGAAGCGCTTAAATCAGCAGGGATTGAAGCTGATACGGTGCAGGCGGGAGTGATGGAACTGGTGAGCAGGATGAATCAGGTGGTGGCGGAGAATGTGGCCATTAAATCATCCATACCAAACCATAAGCATGTTGACCTAGACAATGACAACATGGACGACGTCTCTTTGGCTGAGGCTGTGGGTTTTAATGATGCGGTTACGCTCATGAATCGATGGAAAGGCGACACCCCAGCCACTGACGCTTACCTGAACGCGGTGCGGGCGGAGGGGGTGGAGATGTTATCTGATAAATTTAGCGCAATAGGAACTCTTGCTACCAGCCATATAGCGAATGAAATGCGCTCTTTCGCCGCCCAACTCCGCGCCAGCAATGCTGGTAAGGATGGCAGCCATGAATAATTTCCCAGCTATGACTGAGGCGCAGCGGCAGGAGCTGATTAGACATAATCGCGCGAAGGTAAATGCGATCACGCCTCAATTCCTTAAAGAGAGCACGCCGGGTGTTAAGAAGCACCTGCAGCGTGAGATTGACAGTGCGAAAATCGCCATCGCGGCGCTGACGGCTGATGGGTGGATTAAGTGCAGCGAGCAAATGCCGGAAGATGACACATTATGCTTAGGCTTCGATGTCGAGGGAATTATATGGACCGCTCATTATGACTGCGGATTCCTTACTCCAGACTGCGGGGCTGATGATGTCGTTTTCACACACTGGATGCCACTGCCTTCACCACCGGAGGAAAGAAATGAGCAATGAAATCAGCAACGAGCGGTTGGAGATACTGGCTGACATCAATCATGTCGGCTCAATACTCGGGCAAGAAATTGCAGCAATGGCGAAGGAGCTACTGGCGCTGCGTAAGCGAGTTCGCTCGGTTGAGGAAGAGCGCAATGCGCTGGCTGATGTTGCCGGAAGTAGCGCTGCACACATCAAGCGCCTTCAGCGAGAGATGCCGGCAATGAGTAATCCATCGGCCGAAACATACGGATGGGTTGCCGAATACCCAACGGTTCCAGCCGGCATCGGAGGTATGACTTACTCCTTCCACGACAACAGGGAAGACGCGGACGCTTTCAATGGTCATGTCGTCGAAGTTATCCGGCGATGAGGTGATGAATGCTAATCGGCTTCGTACTCCTCCTCTCATCAGGCTTTCCCGTCTCTGAGTGCATATGGGAGACAATGGAATCCTGCGAATCCATCAAAGAGCGAATACTGCAGCGCCGGCCAATGGCGCAGCTTGAGTGCTCACCTGTTTACCGATAGCCGCGATATACTCCATTCAGGAGGAATCGCCATGTCACACAACTTAGCAGCACGCAGCAGAGAAGAACGCGATAAGGTCAACGTGGATTTAGCCGCGTCTGGCGTTGCGTTCAAAGAGCGCATGAACATGCCAGTTATCCCGCATGAGGTAGAGATGCAGCAGCCGGCAGAGCTTCGGGAATACTTTAAGGAGCGCCTGCAGCACTACCGGAACGTTGCGCTGCAGTTCCCACGCGGTACTGACCCGGTTTATCAGAAGGAGAGCAAGGAATGATCAAATATTATCTGCTTGGCGGTAGTGCTAATGGAACAATTGTGGAAAGGCCGAAAGGAGTTCCACAAATTGAAATCGATGGAGATGATTTCGGTGATGAAGACGAAATTTACGCAGCGTATATTCTGAATTATCAGCATAAGGGGTTCTGTGCTTTCGGTATCTTAGTTGGTTATGCATTTGACACGGTAGAATTAGAAATTCTCGTTGAGAAGCATAATCTCCCAATTTACTGCACAGAAGACGTAACTCTTCCTTAGCCAAAAACCTCTTCCAATCTACCTCGCCACGGCGGGGTTTTTTATTGCCCGTTATCCGGAGAAATACCATGCAAATCGAAATCGGCGACAAATACGTTCTGACCGCTGACCAGTATCAGTACATCATTCAGGAAAAGAAAACGGTCAAGGAAGGCAAGAATGCAGGAAGTGAATACCTGTCGCTTGTCGGCTATTACCCAAAGCTAAGCCAGGCTATCACTGCACTGATTCACCTGGATGTTCAGCTGTCTGATGTGCAGACGCTGCAGGCGATGGAGCAGCACATTAACCGCGTGGCTTTGCAGTGTGAGCAGGCATTTAAGGAGAGCGCAAATGTGTGACGAAATCGACGCAGCAGCAGAACTGGAATTACTCAACATTGAGATAGCGCTGAAGAACCGCCAGCGCCCTGCCATTGAGTTTACCGGCCAGTGCCACTACTGCGCGGAGGCTATCAGCAAGGGAAGCTTCTGCAGCAAGGAGTGCAATGAGGACTACCAGAAGGTAGAGCGCGCTAAGCAGTTTAAGGGGGCGGCATGAGCAAAATGACGTTTGTCGTTGAATTCGAAGACGGAAAGGAGCCCCTGGTCAGCTTCACCAAGAACTTCATGGGAAGTGGCGGCACGCTAATATCTGCGGCCTTTTGCGACTACAAGGATGATTATCTAAGTGAAGCGGACAGGGATTTAATAACAGAAGCACTCGCAGCATTTTTTGAAGAAAAACCGTCCAGAGAAGATTTAGACATCTTCCGGAAACTCGGCTTAATCTCTGAATAATCCCCCACCCCATTAACCTTTATCGCGCCCTGCGTGAGGAGTTGTTATGTCAAAAGACTTACTTTCTGATTGGCTCACCAGTGGTGAATATATGCCTGAATTCCTGCGCGACTTCCACAGCCAGAAAGATTTGTTTAAGGCTATGCACAACACCATTACTAATGCTGATGAAAACGGAAACTGGAGAGATGGTCATATCTATGTCGTCGACACATTTCTCTGGTACATGGCCCGATGCGGATACACATTGCAGCGCAGCAGGAAGCAAGTTCCATTCAAAAATATGGAAGATGACATCGACAGATATAAAAAGGAGATGAGCGCGCATTTCAGCAAGATGCTAACCAAATCATGAACACCCTCCCCACCCTGTCACCAGGCGATATCACACTGTGGATCGCCTTTTTTATTGCCCTGATTATTGCGTGGCGATGGCCGCCAAAGGAGTAGAGATGGAAAACGTTGTGCAACTGGCTCCCAATAAGTGGGTTTCAGAATCAGTTCTCACCACAGTGACTGGCATGACTAAACACATGATTCAGCATGCCCGCCGCTCCACATGGATGGAAGGAAGGGAGTATAGGCACGTTTCGCCAGACCTTTCTCCCAAGGAAAACAGCACCATCATGTATTGCCTGCCAGAAATTAATCACTGGATTGAGAAGCAGCGACCGGCGATCCGCCGGCGGATTTCTGCTTAAATGGCGCATCCATCAACAACCGAGGAAAGTGAATGGCAAGCTATCCAACTGGTGTAGAGAACCATGGAGGGTTCCTGCGCATCTGGTTCATTTACCAGGGTAAAAGAGTAAGGGAAAGTCTTGGGGTGCCGGATACACCCCGGAACAGGAAAATGGCAGGAGAATTGCGCACAACGGTGTGCTATGCAATCAAAACAGGAAATTTCGATTACAGCAAGCAATTCCCTGATTCGCGTAACGTTTTCAAATTTGGAGGAAACCGTAAGCCAGTCACCTTAAACGAGCTGTCCACGAAATGGATGGAACTTAAGGAGATGGAGCTTTCAGTCAACGCCATTTCAAATTATAGGGCATCATTCAGGAGCGTGTTTGAGGTTCTTGATGGCGATAGGCTGGCGAACAGTGTTACACAGGAAGATCTTCTGGTTGCCAGAAAGCAATTGATGGAGGGGTGGCAAAGGCCGAGAGGAAGGACGCACATCCCTAAGGCTGGAAGGAAGGCAACAACCGTAAATGGATACATGCTCCGTCTATACAGCATGTTCGACTTCGGGTTATGCAATGGATATCTGGAGAAAAATCCGTTCCAGGGAATCTCACCTCTAAAGCAATCACGACCAGATCCGGATCCACTTACAAAAGAAGAGTACCAGCGGATACTCAACTGCTGTCCGACAGAGCAGATGAGGAACATGATCTGCTTCGCTGTGAACACGGGCCTGAGGCATGGAGAACTCAACGCCTTAGCATGGGAGGATGTTGACACTGTAAACTGGACCGTGAAGGTTACGCGGGGAGAGGCTCTGGCCAATCACTTCGCGCCGCCTAAGACTGAGGCTGGAGTAAGAACAATTCATCTGACACAACCCGCGATAGAGGCGCTGAAAAACCAGATGCCACTTACCAGAATGGGAATTCAGCATGAGGTAAAAATTAACCTCAGGCAGAACGGTGAAACCAGAAAGGACTTGTGCACATTCATTTTTTCACCGCACCTGACTGCCAAAAATGGAAAAGTCACGCATTGGTACGTAAACGGATCTCTAAACAAAGCATGGGCGATTATTTTAAGGAAGGCGGGTGTCAGGCACAGGAAAGCTTACGAGACGAGACATACATATGCGTGTTGGGCATTGAGCGCTGGTGCCAACCCAAGCTTCATAGCCAACCAGATGGGTCACGTTTCTGCGCAGATGATTTACACGGTGTATGGAAAGTGGATGAAGGAGAACAATCTGGATCAGATGACTATCATGAACGCCGGATTTGGCAGGAATACCCCATACATGCCTCACAACAAAACCGCATTAACGCATCCTACTGATTTAAATAGCTAACTAGCTAGCAAGCCTGACTCTGCAGACGGAAAAGGATAGCGGCCTTGTTGGGAAAATACTGGTACAGCGATCCAATACTGACGCCCGCCCGTTCGGCCACGCGGGCAGTGGTAAAGCGCGTGGCACCTTCCTGCTCCAGAACCTGAGTCGCCGCCTGCAAAATGGCTGCCACCAGCTCACTGGATCGCGCCTGCTGCGGCTTTTTTCTTTCAGAAATCTTAGCGTTACGTTGTGCGGCCATCGTCTGCTCCTGAACGCGAATAGTGAAATGCGAGTAATTCATCGTATTCTGTTCCTGACGCAAAATCCATCTTCTGATGCAGGAAAACGATGATGAACACCCTGACTTCCGCGCCGCTGGCGCCGCTGCTTAACTATTTATTTGAGCTGGCGGATAACATGGCGCATCCCACCAATGAAGCGTTTCGCGTGATGTCCGATGAGGAGCAAACGCGTCTGCTGCAGAGCAAAACCGATTACCGCGAACTTTACGGTCATTTAAAAGATGTGCCGCTGGCGGTCTCGCGGGAAACCGGCAAATTGCTGTATATGCTGGCGCGCAGCAGCCGGGCGCAGCATATCGTTGAGTTTGGTACTTCGTTTGGTCTCTCCACCCTGCACCTGGCGGCGGCGGTGCGCGATAACGGCGGCGGCCGCATCATCACCAGCGAGTTTGAACCGGGCAAAGTGGCGCTGGCGCGCAATCATTTTGCCGATGCTGGCGTCAGTGACCTGATTGAAATTCGCGTGGGCGATGCGCTGGACACGCTGAGTCAGGACCTGCCAGCCAGCGTTGATATGCTGGTGCTGGATGGTGCGAAGGCGATCTATCCGGAGATTTTGCAGCTGGTGCAGCCCTGGTTGCGTCCGGGTGCCCTGATTGTGGCCGATGATGCCGATTTCAGCCCGGAGTATCTGGAAATGGTGCACGGCAACCGCCTCTATACCTCGCTGCCGTTTGCTGATGGCGTCGAAGTTTCAATGTGGCTGGGATCGCCGCATAAAGGCGCTTAACAGCGTCACATTTATGTTATATCGTTACAATCCCGTGCTCTGATTGAGGTTGCTGCAATGAAGGTTACCGTTCCACTGTTAGTGATTGCTTTTGCTTCGGCGAAAGCGGGGGCATTTCAGGCGAAAATCGATCCGTTAAAGCTGGCGCTGAAACCGGCTAACGCGCTCGCCAGCACCGATCAGGCGCAGCCGCTGGCGATTGCCGAAGCGCATGCGCGCCTGGCGGCGGCGGTGAGCGGCTGTCAGTGTCCGTTCTGCACCCAGATGCGGCTGGTGAATACCGGATTATGATGATAGGTTCGTCGCCGCACAGCCCGCTGCGCGGCGACGCATCAGTCAAACCATGGCTGGAACGGATCCGGCAACTGTGCCCAGCCGTCTGGCCCCAGCGCCATCTCCTCATCGGTCAGTAACGCATGGTGCAGCTGCTGACGCAGCACGGTTTCATCCATATCGATACCGATGATTACCAGCTCCTGCCGCGCATCCCCCGTGCCTTCATGCCAGTTTTCGCGGATGTAATGCAGCGTCTCTGCGTCCTGCGGCCAGCGATCTTCAGGCACGCAGGCCCACCACATCCCGGCCAGCCCCTGCCGCGTGACGCCGCCGGCCTGCGACCAGGATCCGGCGTGACGCGGGCGGGTTGCCAGCCAGAAATATCCTTTCGACCGCACCACGCCCTGCATGTGCTGCGTAATCACCTGGTAAAAACGCTGCGGATGGAAGGGACGACGCGCGCGGAAAACAAAGCTGCGGATGCCGTACTCTTCAGTTTCAGGCGTGTGCTCGCCGCGCAACTCTTTCAGCCAGCCGGGGGCCTGTGCCGCAGCATCGAAGTCAAACAGGCCGGTATTCAGTACCTGATCAAGCGCCACCTGACCAAACTGCGCGCGAATAATCCGCGCACGGGGATTGAGCGAGTGCAGAATCGCGGTCAACCGTGCCTGCTCCGCCGCATCAATCAGGTCGGTTTTGTTGAGAATCAGCACATCGCAGAATTCAATCTGATCGATCAGCAAATCGACTACCGTGCGCTCATCTTCCTCGCCGAGCGATTCGCCGCGCGAGCGGACGCTTTCGCTGGAATCATAGTCACGCAGGAAATTGTAGCCATCCACCACGGTCACCATGGTATCCAACGCCGCCACGGCGGACAGGCTTTGCCCCTCTTCATCGGCAAACGTAAAGGTTTCCGCCACCGGCAACGGCTCAGAGATGCCGGTAGATTCAATCACCAGATGATCAAAACGCCCCTCTTTTGCCAGCCGGTTGACCTCCAGCAGTAAATCTTCGCGCAGCGTGCAGCAGATGCAGCCGTTGCTCATTTCCACCAGCTTCTCGTCGGTACGTGACAACGCCGCCCCGCCCTCGCGCACCAGCGCGGCATCAATATTCACTTCCGACATATCGTTGACGATCACCGCCACGCGGCGGCCTTCGCGGTTGTTGAGAATATGGTTAAGCAAAGTGGTTTTTCCGGCGCCGAGAAAGCCAGAGAGTACGGTGACCGGCAGCCGCCTGAAGCCGCCGTTTGTGGATAAAGCTGACATAATCACTCCTGAATAATGACATCACGCGCACCTCAAGGGGTGCTGATATTGATATGTTATAACATAACAATATGCAGTGTCATGATCGTCGTGCACTTTTTGTGGGGATTTTGCCTTTCAGGGAAAGCGAACAGCGGGCCGGGCGCCCGCTGCGGGCAATTACTGGTTGTCCGGATAGCTCAGTTCGATGGCATCGTCCGGCAGTTGAGTGAAGGTTTTCACGAGGGTATGGAAATCCGCCACCGGCTTGAGATCGTCAAACTGCTGCGGATAGAGATCCTTCGCGAGGATTTCCATGCCGATAATATTGTACGGGTGATTGTAGAAGTGATGATACACCCCATACACGCGCCCCTGCTTCACCGGCGCGATTTGCGCCAGACCGGTACGCTGCAATAACGTCTGGAACGTGGCACGCACTTCCTGCGGTTGCACGCCGTAACCAAACGGCAGCACATTGCTGTTTGGCCGCTTCGAACCGGTCATGATGTAAACGTCCGGTTTCATGGCGATGATTTTTTCCAGCGCGACAAAGCCGGCATTGCCTGGCAGCAGTGCCGAACCAATATTTTTGCCGCCGACCGCTTCTACCAGGCCACCCCAGCCATTATGGCTGTGGGTAAAGCAGCAGTTATCGCTGTTACCGGCAATGGGTTCGATAAATACCGTGGGTTTGTTTTTGACCTTCGCAACGGCTTGGGTGATGCGGTCGAAGCGCTGCTGGTAAAAATCGGTGTAGGCTTTGGCTTCGCTTTCGCGGTTCAGCACTTTGCCCAGTAGCGTGACGCTCGGGGCGGTGTTTTGTGCCGGATGCAGTTCATAATCGACGAACAGCACCGGGATGTGCAGGTTGTTCAGCGTGCTCAGCACGCCGGATTGTTCCAGCGCCGGCTTAGCGCGCAGCTGCGCAATCATCAGATCCGGTTTCTGCGCCAGCACGCTTTCCAGATTAACCTGGCCCTGATCGCTGAAGCCCATATCGACAATTTTTGTCGCTTCAGGCCAGCGGCGCTTTAGCATATCCCAGGTTTGCGTATCCTGCTTTTTCGGCAGATTGTTCCAGGCCACGACACGTTTAAACGGATTGTCGCGATCGAGCAGCGCCAGCGTCAACACATCGCGCCCATCCTGCAGAATGATGTGCTGCGGTTCTTTGCTGATTGTTTGCGTGTGACCATCCATGTCGGTGACGGTGAGCGGATAGTCAGTCGCGCAGGCTGCGGTTGAGACCAGAATCCCCATTGCCAGTAACAGGCGCGTTTTCATGCCAAAACTCCGTGGTAAAAGAAATAGTTATTATTATCAATTACCTTAACACAACCTTAATCACGGCAAAATAAACCCGACGGCACGCGGTTGTAAGCGAATAATACGGCGCCGGGAGCCCGCCGCATTACGCTGTAGCGAAGCAACGGCTCAGGTGAAATCAGACAATTTTTGCCCGGACGCGATCAGCTCCTGCAACAGCATCTGTCGGCGTTCCGCCGGGGTATCACGACTGACCATAAAGCAGATCGCCGCGACCGCCTGGCCGCTGCGCGAGCGAATCGGTGCAGCCATACAGCAGGTAAAGCTTTCGGACAGACCTTCGGTCATGCAGTAGCCCAGCTGGCCGGCTCGGTGAATCTCTTCAAGGAAGGTCTGCTTATCGAGAATCTGACCGCTGGCCAGCCGGTAATCCTCCTCCGGAATCAGGTCGAGGATGGCGCTGTCCGACCAGTTACTCAGCAGCAAACGACCGGTCGCCGTCCAGGTGATCGGCACGCGCACACCGATATCAGAGGTGATCTTGAACGGATGGGCGTTGCTCTCCGACAGCACCACGGTGTATTTGTTACCTTCCAGCATACACAGCTGGACGGTTTCGCCATGACGCGCCACGATCTCAACCATAAGCTGATGTGCACGACGGATTAGATCGTTGTGGGCCATGTAGTCCGCACCGTAATAGTGCATTTCACGACCGAAAAATACGGCACCTTCCGCATCAAGCTCAACCAGACCCGCTTCACTCAGCAAACTGACCAGTTCATAAATACTGGAGCGCGGTGCACCGGTCGCTTCGATTAAATCCCGCATCGCCATAGGCTGACGCGCGATATGCAGCTGGCGAAAAATATCAATAACCCGGTCAACACCGCGTGCCCGGGACGTTTTTTCATCCGGCATACGCTCACTCCCCTGTCGTTATGGTGCTACTCATCTGCGTTTAAAAAGAGCTGCATGATACACCCGGCAAACGGAATTACCCATCCCCACAATAATAAAAATCTTTCCGGCGACTTTATTTATCATGCGCTATTTTCGGGCCCCATTGTGGCGCATAAAAAGGATGAGCCTCACTGTTAATTTCGATAGCGGTCACATTTCCATTCAAAAAAATCAGGCACTGGATTTTATTTTGCGATCGCACCAGCACGGCAAAAAATTAATTGCCGATTGGCATATTGCAAAAAAGCAACAGCTGTGCAAATCTCGTCCTATCCGGTATTGCAGATAGCAGTCTGGTATATCAGACAGAAACAGAAGTGTGCAAAGGAGCAGAAAGACATGACGATCAAACGTTATGGCATTGAGGGCGGTACCGGTACCGGCGGGCAAAAATTGCCGTTCGCCCGCGCCGTTGAGGCCGATGGCTGGCTGTATATCTCAGGCCAGACGCCGATGCGCGACGGCGAAGTAGTAGAGGGCGGCATCATCGAACAGACACAGTTAGCGTTCGACAACTGCCTCACCATCATGCGCGAAGCGGGTTATCGCGTGGAGGATGTGGTCCATGTGACAGCGGTGTTGACCGACGCGCGTTATTTCAGTTCTTTCAACAAAGTATTCAGTGAGATATTCAGTGGTCATCCACCGGCGCGTATTTGTAGCGTGCAGGATTTAGTGGTCGACTGCAAAGTCGAAGTGGACATGAAATGTTTCCGCGCCGATCGTAAATAAGTAATACCGTTCAACCAGGCTGCGATGTTCATTTTCTTCGCCAACACCAGGCCAGCCTGATATTAATTAGTGCATTTGCTTTTTCAAAAAAATAACCCGAAATACGCGGTTCGGCCGCTGCGCTGGCGATCGTCTATTAAACGGGTGATGCGGAATAACGCCGTCTCGTCAAACATTTAAAGAGAGCATAAAGATGAATGCAACATCGCTGAAATTAAGTGCCAAAACCGTGGCCGGTGCGCTGGTCTTGCTGGCGATAGCAGGCTGTACGCCCACCGAAGAGAAAAAAGAGACTGGCGCAGCGCCACAGTCGGCGCTGCAAACCGTGCTGCAGCGCGGCACATTGCGCGTCGGTGACTGCCTGAGCTTCGCACCGTTCGGTTTTTATGACAAAGACGGCAACCCGGATGGTTACGACGTTGACCTGGCGAAAGCGCTGGCCAAAGAGATGGGCGTGAAGCTGGAAATGGTCAACACCACCAGCGCTAACCGCATCCCTAATCTGCAAACCAACAAAGTCGATGTGGTGTTTTGTAACTTCACCCGCAATCTGGAACGTGCCAAAGAGATTGGCTTCACCCATCCGTACGTAGTAGCCAGTGAGGCAATGCTGGTGCGCAAAAACAGCGGCATTCAGTCTGCGCATGACATGGCCGGCAAAACCATTGCCACGGTGAAAGGCTCGACCAATGGCGACGAAGTGCGCAACCTCGGCATCGACGTGAAAATTCAGGAGTACGACTCATCCCAGGCGGCGATTCTGGCCGTCAAACAGGGCCAGGCCGATGCGATGATCGAGGATAACAACTTCCTCGCTTACCAGGCGAAGCTCGATCCGTCACTGGCCGTGACCAACGAAGCGCTGGTACCACTGGAGTACAACGCCTTTGGGGTGAAACAGGGCGACCAGGTATGGACTAATTACCTCAACGAATTCCTGTTTGAAATCAACGCATCCGGTGAGAACGCCCAGCTGTATGAGAAATGGTTCGGCAGCAAACCGCGTTATCCGCTGAATCCGCAATACTGATTGTCCGCCCACGGTGCAGTCGCACAGGCTGCGCCGCCTGAAGGAGTCATACCATGAGTTATCAATGGCTAACCCTGTGGCGTTACGCCGACACCTTTCTGGAGGCCGCGTGGCTCACGCTGCAGGTTACCCTGCTGGCGTTCGCGCTGGCGGTGGCGCTCGGTCTGCTGGCCGCACTGGCGAAATCTTCACCGCTGGCGCCGCTGCGCTGGATCAGCCACTGTTATGTTGAGTTCATCCGCAATACGCCGGTGCTGCTGCAAATTTTCATCATCTTTTTTGGCCTGCCGTCGCTCGGTATCACCATGAGCGCCTTTACCGCCGGGGTGCTGGCGCTGGGGATTAACGTGGGTGCCTATTTGTCAGAAACCTTTCGCGCCGGTATTCAGTCCGTGGCGAAGGGCCAGCTGGAAGCGGCGTATATCCTCGGCATTCCGCGCCACCAGATTTTCCTCAGCGTGGTGCTGCCCCAGGCGGCTCGCGCCGTCTGGCCGGCGATCATCAATAACCTGATTCAGCTGCTGCTCGGTACGTCGCTGCTCTCGGCGATCGCCCTGCCGGAGTTGACCGGCACCGCCACGGTGATCAACGCGCGCACTCTGCTTTATATCCAGACCTTCAGTGTCGTTGCCCTGGTGTATCTGGTGCTGAGCAACCTGTTTTCATGGCTTGGCACCGTGGCCGGACGCCGGCTGTTCCACCCGCCGCTGGTGACGCCGGTAAAAAAGTCCGGCTGGCGGTGGGCAAAAAAATGGCTGATTAATCCAGTGAAACGGGAGAATGCGTTATGAGCGAACTTATCATCAGCTCGCTGCCAATCCTGCTGAAAGGGCTGGTCATCACCTTACTGCTGTCCATCGCCGCTATCGCCGGCAGCACCCTGCTCGGTTTACTGGCCGCGGTGCTTCGCACCAGCCGTCTGCCGATCGCCAGAGAGATTGCCGTGCTGTACACCGAGCTGTTTCGCGGCACGCCGGTACTGATCACCCTGATGTTCATTTACTTCGGCGTGGCCTATTTTGGCTATGAAATCAATTTGTTCGCCGCCGGCATTCTGGGCCTGAGCATTTATCAGGGCGCTTACATTGCTGAAGTGTTCCGGGCCGGCATTGAAGCCGTGCCGAAAGGGCAGTGGGAAGTGTCGTGGATCCTCGGATTATCAAAACGCCAGACGTTTCTCAGCGTAGTGCTGCCACAAACGCGCGGCATCGTACTGCCGCCGCTGGTGGGTCAGTATCTTTCACTGATCAAAGATACGTCAATTGTCAGCATGATCGGCATGTCGGAGCTGATGCACCAGGGGCAGGCGATTGTCGATCGCATTGGCCAGCCGGTGGTGGTTTACGGCCTGGTCGCCCTGCTCTACTTCGCTGTCTGCTTTCCGCTTTCCCGTTGGGTTCAACATCATCAAACCAGGAGCCAGTTATCATGAGCAAATCCGCCATTACGCTGAGCCGTATTACCAAATCCTTTGGCGCAACTCAGGTACTGAAAGAGATCAGCCTGGACGTGTCGCCGGGCGAAGTGCTGGTGCTGATTGGCGCCTCCGGCTCGGGAAAAAGTACCGTGCTGCGCATTATGAGTGGTCTGGAAACCGCCGACGGCGGCGAAATCTGGGTCAATGAAGTACCGCTGCACGACCGTAAACGCAGCAGTGAAATTTGCGGCCACGTCGGCATGGTGTTTCAGCAGTTCAACCTGTTCCCGCATAAAACCGCACTCGGCAACGTGACGCTGGCGCTGATTAAAGCGCAGAAGCTGTCCGAAGCGGAAGCGAACAAACGCGGCATGGCGGCGCTGACGCGCGTTGGCCTGGCGGAGCGCGCGCATCACTATCCGGCTCAGCTTTCCGGCGGGCAGCAACAGCGTGTGGCGATTGCCCGCGCGCTGGCGGTCGAGCCGAAAATCATGTTCTTCGATGAAGCCACCTCCGCGCTCGATCCCGAACTGGTTGGTGAAGTGATGGAAGTGATGCGCAGTCTGGCACGCGAAGGCATGACCATGGTGGTGGTGACGCATGAGATGGGCTTTGCGCGTAAAACCGCCGATCGCGTGGTGTTTATGGACCAGGGGGTGATCGCCGAACAGGGTTCGCCGGAGCAGATTTTTGTTAATCCGCAGAATCCGCGCACCCAGCAGTTTTTGTCGCGCGTGCTTGAGCACTAACAGGAGGCAGGATGTCGATTCACTTCCCTTTGCAGGCCGACGGCGCGCTGGATGCGCTGCAGCCTGCGCCGCGTTTTAAATCCGTGGCCGGAACGGGCAATCAGCCGCTGGCTAACGGCACGCCGGTGTTTAACAGCCCTGAAGTTTTTTCACCGCTGATGCTGATGAAACAATCGGCGCTGGAGAATAACCTGCGGCAACTGGCGGCGTTCTGCCAGGAGAACGGCGTGATGCTGGCCGCGCACGGCAAAACCTCGATGTCGCCGGCAATTCTGCGCCGTGCCGTCAGTGAAGGCGGTGCCTGGGGCCTGAGCGCAGCGACGCCGGCCCAGGTGCGCGCGCTACGCCAGTTTGGCATCCGCAACGTGTTTCTCGCCAATGAACTGGTGGATCCCGCCGGGATCCGCTGGATTGGCCAGTGGCAACAGCAGCATCCCGACCACGGCTTCCTCTGTTATGTGGATTCGCTGCAGGGCGTAAAACTGCTTGAGCAGCATCTCGGCGGCGCGCAGATCGCCGTACTGCTGGAGATGTCGGTCAGCGGCGGCCGCACCGGCTGTCGCTCGCCGCAGGCTGCGCTGGAAATCGCCCATGCAATCCATGATAGCCGCTCACTGCAGCTGGTGGGTGTGGCCGGTTATGAAGGTGCGCTGGGTGCCGGACGCGATGCCGCAGGCGTGCAGCGGGTGAAAGATTACTGCGAGATGATGATCGCGACCGCCGCGCTGCTGGCTGAACACCAGCTGTTTGCCAGCGGGGAAATTATTCTCAGCGCCGGCGGTGGCGCGTGGTTTGATGTGGCCGCGGCCTGCTTCAGCGCGGCACAGTTGCCGCTGCCGGTCACGCCGCTGATTCGATCCGGTGCGTACATGGCACATGACAGCGGCTTGTATGCACGCATTGCCCCCTTTGCGCAGCCGGGTGCAACGCACCATTTCAGCGCCGCACTGGAGATCTGGGGCCGCGTGTTATCGCGTCCGGAGCCGGGGCTGGCCTTTGTCGATTTCGGCCGGCGCGATGTGCCGTTCGATCAGGATCTGCCCAATCCGCTGTGGATTCGTCAGGCGGACGGCAGCGCACCGCGCGCGGCTACGCATTTGCGCATCACCGACGTCAACGATCAGCACGCTTATTTGCAGTTACCGGCGGACGATCCGCTGCAACCGGGCGACTGGATTGGCTGCGGCATTTCCCATCCCTGTACCGCATTTGACAAGTGGCGTTATTTACCGTTGGTGGATGATGACTATTGCGTCACCGATTCACTGGAAACCGCGTTCTGACGCTTTTTCAGCCACAAAAAAGGCTGCCAGTGCTGGCAGCCAGTTCTGGCACATCCCTGTGCGACCATGCGGGTCGGCGTTGTGCCTTCAATGAACACATAATAACACAGATTATAATTAGCAGGCTAGTTATTTGTTGCCAGCGCCAGCTTCACCGCGTCCTGCGCATGGATTAATGTGGTATCGAACAGCGGCACCGCCGCATCCTCCGCTTTAACCAGCAGCGTGATTTCGGTACAGCCAAGGATAATGGCTTCAGCCCCTTGTGCCACCAGCTGAGCGATGATGTCACGGTACTGCGCGCGTGATTCTTCACGGATCACGCCGAGGCACAGCTCCTGATAAATAATGTCGTGCACCGTTTTACGTCCGGTAGCGTCCGGTACCAGCACCTCGATGTCATATTGCTGCTCAAGGCGCCCTTTATAGAATTCCTGCTCCATGGTGAACGCGGTCGCCAGCAGACCGACGCGTTTCACGCCGGCCTGACGAATGCGTTGTGCCGTGGCGTCAGCGATATGCAGCAGCGGAATGCGGGTGGCCGTGGTGATCTGATCGGCGACTTTGTGCATGGTGTTGGTGCACAGCACAATGAAATCCGCCCCGCCCTTCTCCAGGCTACGGGCGGCTTCGGCCAGGATTTCACCGGCCTGCTGCCATTCACCGGCGACCTGCAATTTCTCAATTTGCTGAAAATCGACGCTGTACATCAGGCTGCGCGCCGAGTGCAGTCCGCCCAGCTGTTGCTTTACCTGTTCATTGATGATGCGGTAATAGAGCGCGGTGGATTCCCAGCTCATGCCGCCAATCAGGCCAATCATTTTCATCAGTTACCGTTCCCCACGGAAATTAGCTCGTCTGGCACTGTACGGTATTCAATGAAGGCTTGAAAGCATCGCGGCGCTGAACCGCATCGCAGGCACAAAAAAGCCCGGGATAACCCGGGCTAAGCACGTTAACGGAGAAAAGGATTGTTATTATTTGTACAGCTCAGCAGTCATGTCCACGCCGTTGTCTGCGCGGGCGCTGGTGATTTTGTAGCTGTCCGCACCACTCGCTTTAGCCTGAGCGGCAACCTGGGCTTCAGCGCTATCCAGCGTGCTGCCGTGAACGGAGATGCTTTCAGCAGCGAAGCTACCGAAAGAGATCATAGAAAGAGCAGCAACAGCAGCGATGGTCAGAGTTTTTACGTTTTTCATGGTCATATTCCTTCAATGTTTGGGTCAGAGCTGAATGCTCTGCATGGGAGTTATAGTAACCATTGTTATTATTATCGACCTAACAAAAAATGCGATCTTAATCACACTATGTGCGGTTTTGCTCTGCCAGCGGCTGCGGCCAGCGCGCGCCAGGAAAGAGCGACAGACGGATATTGAACAGATGGAACAGCGGCGCAAACAGCGCATTTTCCTGCTGCGCCGCCGCCTCCAGCCGCAGCAGTAACACATCAAGCTCATGCAGCAGCGCCGGCGATGGCGTGCTGTCCAGCGTTTTCAGCCGCTGCTTAAGAAACTGGCTCAGCTCGTGAAACATGGCTGCGCTTTCTATCTGGTTCGCCAGCAGCAGGTGCCGATGACGGGTGTAATAGTCATAGCAGTTAGCCCCGAGCCAGGCTTCCGCAATCAGGTTACCGCCCGCTGCCAGTTCCGGTGCCGGGTCGACACGTTTACGCGGCAGAATCACGTTTACTCTGTCCAGCGTGCGTGCGACAAATTGCTGCCGCGCCGTCAGCGTGGCGGTGTTCATGCGCAGCGCGGTAATAAACTGCAGCAGATCGCGAATGCCTTTACGCAGCGCGCGCGTGGCCGTCCACGCCGGGCGTTTGTTGCGAATCAGCAGCGTCAGCACCAGCGCAACGGCAATGCCCACCAGCGTGGAGATCATGGCATTCACTATAAGCTGCAAATCGGGTTTGAAATGGTGGCTCATGCCGATCAAACCGGGGATCTGCGTGGCGACGATGAGACCAATCAGGTTGGTGGACGGATTGGCGATCACCAGCCCTAAAGCAAACAATCCCGGCGCGAGGCAAATCACCAGCGCTTCAAACGTCACCGCCTGCGGGATCAGCAGCGTGACGTAAATCAGACTGATCGCCATGGAGATCAGTACGCCCTTCAGAAACAGCTTCATCGGCGCGATGGGGCTATCCAGCCCGGCGAAGAACGAACACAGCACCGCCGCCATCATCGGCGCGGTTGAACCATCACGCCAGCCGCTACCGATCCAGAACAGGCAACTGGCAAAGGTGGCGATGAAGGCAGTAAAGCACGACAGCAGCAATAGCCCTTTATCGACATGCTTGTGCGCGCGTGACGCCTTGCCCGGTTTCACCGCTGGCGTCCAGTCACTGACGCGCTCGCTGACGCTGTGGTAAGCATCAGCAATACGGACAAAGTTGAGTAACCGTTCCAGCAGACCGATGAGCAAAATGCTCTCTTCACTGTTAAGCCGCCCTGCGCGCCAGGCCTGCTGCAGCTGTTCCTGAGCGTCGGTGAGGCGATCGCGCACCGGCTGCTGCACATCACCGTTCAGCCATTGTAAAAATTGCTGAAAGGCCGTCGCGACATAATCGGGAAAGCGGATCTGCTGCTGTGCCAGCAGATTCAGACGCGATTCAATGGCGGTGAGCGTCGGGATAAGGTACGACAGATGCTGATACTGCACGCTGACCAGCCGCACCAGCCGCCGCGCGGCATCCCCTTCATAAACGCAGTGGGTGATCAGCGTTTCGACGTTAAGCGGATAGTTGGCCATCTGCACCAGAATATCCTCGCGCTCCAGCGATTTTGCCGCAGGCATCGCCGTCATCAGCTCGCTACACAATTTACGCGCGATCTGATACCACAGCCCTACGCTCTGTTCGAGCAGATGGCGCATCGAAACCGGGAAGATCAGCCGATGCACCAGGCTGCTGCAGACAATCGCCACGGTGATTTCCTCAATGCGGGAAATTACCGTATAGGTAATGGCGCCGGGCGAGGTCACATCGGGAAAGCCCATAATGGCGGCGCTGTAGCCGGCCAGCATAAAGACGTAACTTTTTGGCGTGCGGTCGTGCAGCGAGAGATACAGGCAGACAGCAACCCAGAGTGAAATACACAGGCTGAACAGCATCGGCGACTGGACCGTAGCCGGATAGATCAGCAGAGTAAACAGCCCGCCCAGCACGGTGCCAAAAAAGCGAAACACCGATTTGGACACCGTCGAAGCGGAATAAAGCTGCGAGGCAACATACACGGTGGTCAGTGACCAGGCGGGTTTGTCCAGGTTGAGTTCCAGCGCAAGATAAAAAGCCAGAAAGGCGGCCAGACAGGTTTTGGCAGAGAACAGTACGGCGCTTCGGGAAAACCACTTCATAGAACGGGAGCAACCTATAGCAGGCAACGTTATCGCTTATCCTGACAGAAGCCTGCGGCGTTGACATTTTGATTTGTTATACAAATTATTACCGTGCTAATTATCCGGTTCTCTATGCAACTTGCCCATTACAGTGAATGCTGATGCAGGCTGGAATTAGAGTTATAAGCGATATTAAAAAGTTATTTATTGGTTATATAACAACTTTGCCAGGATGTAGGAAAAACCACGAGAGACGTCCCATGAAAGCACAACGTTTTGCCCTGAGCGCACTGGCACTCAGCTTCGGCCTGCTCGCCACGCACGCCTTCGCCGCCAACCCGGAAACCGTCACCATCGGCTATCAGAAAGCCAACATTTTTGCGCTGCTGAAATATCGCGGCACGCTGGATGAGACCTTCAAAAAAGAGGGTATTGCGGTGCGCTGGGTGGAATTCCCCGCCGGCCCGCAAATGCTGGAGGGGCTCAACGTGGGCAGTATCGATCTGGCCGCCACCGGCGATGCGCCACCCGCCTTCGCGCAGGCGGCAAAAGCCGATCTGATTTATCTCGGACATTCACCCGCCAACCCTAAAACCGAAGCCATTGTGGTGCCGAAAGACTCACCCATCAAAAGCGTGGCCGATCTCAAAGGCAAACGCGTTGGCCTGAACAAGGGTTCAGACGTCAATTATCTGCTGGTGAAAGCGCTGGAAGATGCCGGGCTGAACTATAAAGATGTCACGCCGGTTTACCTGCCGCCGGCCGATGCGCGCGCCGCCTTCCAGAAGGGCGCAATCGATGCCTGGGTGATCTGGGATCCCTACCTGGCTGAGGTCGAAGCCAACGCAGGCGCGCGTGAAGTGCGCAACGCCGAAGGTCTGGTGCCGCACTACACCTTCTATCTTGCCAGCCGCCCGTTTGCCGAAAACCACCCACAAACGGCTAAGCAGGTGGTTGACGAGTTGAGCAAGCTGAGCGACTGGGCCAATCAGCATCAGGATGAAGCCGCCGCGATTCTGGCGAAATCCACCGGTCTGGATAAATCCATCTGGCAGACCACGCTGCAACGCCTGCCTTATGGCGCGTCACGCATGTCACCGCAGGTGTTTGCGGAACAGCAGGCGCTGGCGGACACCTTCACCCGCGTCGGCCTGCTACCGGTGAAGGTTGATGTGCGCAGCGCGACCTGGTCGCTGGATAAGAACTAACCCCTCTATGTTCTGGCGATTAAGCGCCTGACCTGAAGCGGAGTAAGCCTGTTTTCTACGGCCGGACGGTAAGTTACCGCATCCTGAGGGCAAACTTATCGCCCTCCGCTTAACCTTTCACAATGAAGATATGCCGGCTCACCTGATCACATCGACCGGTACCTGACGTTAATTCAGCTGATTTTCAGCTTAAACAGCCGATTCATTGCCACCCGGCCTGAATCGGTTACGTTGACTTCACGGTATCCCTGTATACGCTTTACCCATTCTTTTTGCAGGAAAAGCGTAAACAGGGCTGAGCCCGCGTCACCGCCGAGGTGGAAACGCCTTTCACTCCAGTCCAGACAGGGGCAACAAGGCTTGCGCCGTGTGCGGGAGTTAAGTAAAACGCCCACGTTCTCAAAATGGATTTTGCCGGCTGATGTCAGTCCCGAACCCTCTGCTTCCAGCCAGTTTTCCCTAAGCATAAAGTCATAAATTTCGACAGCAAGCTCGCCTGCCAGATGGTCATAGCAGGTGCGTGCATAACGCAGATGAAGCGGCGTACTGGAAACGGGGGCCTTAATGGTCCCCATGGAAACCCCCATCAGGTTTTCCAGCAATCCGGCGATAGGATGGCCAGCCAGACTGTAATAGCGATGACGACCCTGCATCATGCAAATGACCAGACCGTTGCTGAGGAGTCGGTTCAGATGCCCGCTGGTTGTCGATGCTGCTATGCCAGCCACTACGCTAAGTTCGGTCGCTGTCCATGCGCGCCCGTCCATCAGCGCGCACAGAATAGCCACCCTTGACGGGTCTGCCAGCGCAGATGCCACCATTGCCATTGATGTTTCAAGGACATTATCCGGCTCACTTTCGCGCGTTTGGTTAACAAGGTTCATTCAGAAGCTACTGCCCATTTTCGGGTTACTTCGGCTGCCCGGACATCATCATCCGTAATGAGAATGAGCCGGTTATGGTGGTCGCTGTACTGTACCAGAATATTGATGCCGTTCCGGGCAAGCGTGTCAGCGATTTCGCCCAGCTCTCCGGGACGTTCCTGCGCTAATTTTCTGACCAGAGGACGACAGAGGTTGCCGACTTCAAAACCGGCTTCAGTTAATACCGTGCGCGCTTTATTACCGTCTTCAACCAGAAAGTGTGCATGTCCGCCTTCCGGTGTTGTAAATACGCCACCCCCTTCAAGACCCACACCGTTTTTCCCCAACACACTCCCCAGTAAACCCAGCGAGCCCGGGCTATTTTTGAGAATAACGTGAATGTCATGCATGCGGATTGGTTCCCTTATCAGAAGAGTAATCACGGAATACGCTGGCTACCCGTATTCTGTAGAATGAAAAAATCGACTGCCTGCCTTCTTGCTGCGCGGCCTGATGCATCACATTGCGTTTCCATCCGGCGACAGCATCCTCATCTTCCCACCAGGACAAAGAGAGGATCTTGCCGGGCGTGGTCAGGCTCTGGAAGCGTTCTATGGAAATAAATCCGGGCGTGTCGGATAAAAGAGGCGTCAGCTCAGAAGCAAGTTGAAGATATCGCTCCTGAGCTGCTGGCAGGGCTTCTGCCTCAAAAAGTACTGCAATCATGGTCCGCTCCTTCGTTAATTTTCAGACAGCTTAATGAAGACAAAGCCATGTTGCTTCGGCCGGTACCGAAGTGTCTGTGTCAGCGAAGCCATCGGCATGAAAAAGCGATAAACAGCAAACGCAGAAGTTAAAAGGCGGGAATATGGAACCACTGGCTATGACCGCTTCTGATACAAAGCGGATTCATATACACTTCGATGTCTGGTATAAGCGAAAAACAGACATTACAAGCAGTTTTGGACTGAAACCCTAATGGCTTCACAATAATGACATCAATACTAAAATTTATGCTTATCCTGGAATGGAGTTATACCTCTGAACATAAATATAAGAACCGCCCAGGCAGCTGATATCGATGGCATGTTTCATGTCAGAATCTCAGTTATCGAGAATCATTTAAGTCGTGAGGAAATGCAGCGAATCGGGATTACCGAAAACGTAGTAGCTGATTTGATTGAAAAGAGTTGCTGTGCATGGGTTGCGACTGATAACGAAAAAATTATTGGTTTTTCTATGATTTTACCTGATGAAGGCTGCCTTTTTGCTGCCTTTGTTCTCCCGGAGTACGAAGGCAGGGGTATAGGCCGCAGGCTTGTTGAAATCGCGGAAAAGGAATTATTCAGGCATCATGAGATTGCCTGGCTTGAAACTGACAAACAAAGTCGTGCAGCAAAATTTTACATACAGCTCGGCTGGGGCAATAAAATTGACATCAATGACACAGATATCAGATTAGAGAAACATCGCTGAGTGAAATCTACAGCAATATTCATTGATGTCGGCTCCTGGCACAAAGCGCGCCGTCTGGTCAGGTTAGAAACTATTTTGCCCGGTCAATGCTGACCTATAGGCATCACCCCAAAGCCGACATTCCAGGCTGGACTTGTCTACTTCAAGGCAGAGATCGACATCCGCGGCGAATCCACGTTGCATCAGCTCTATTGCAGACGAACACTCCCGTAGAAGCACCAGGTTTTGCTTCTGGTAATGCTGCCAGACAGCCACCGCAGCCTCTGCTTCTGGTGAGCAATTTTGACGCCCCATTGCAGCGATAATTCCGCCAGCAGCCACATAATCCTCAATACCGGGGCGAAGGCTCCCATCGGGCCAGCGTTCCGCAGGGAATTACCAGCACACGGCCGAAGGAACGGCAGGCATTCGCGGTCGCAGATATGTTTCTGAAACAGCCGCTCAACACTGCTACTCCTGCATCCCTTGCTTTGAATGAAACGGCTGAACCGTTAGGCGATGGAAGGATCAGTTTTTCACCCTCGCTTATGTTTCTTAGCGAAGCCGGCGATAGGCTGTAACCTTCACCGCTGAATCGTCTGTCCGGACTCGCTGTGCTGGCTCCCATTTTCAAACCATATTCAATAGCAGAAGCATCTTTCCAGGGGTACGGATAGACACAGGCACCATTATTGACAGCCATACTGACGCAAGTTGAGAACGACATAACGTCAACAATGACAGCGCAGTCGACTTCCCCGGCAAGATGCTCTACCGCAGGCAGGCCCCACTCAAGACGAACCGCAAATTTTTCCTGACTGAACCATTGCACGAGGCTTTCTCCGTTATTCCCACGCCCTGTTTTGCATCACCACCCGGTACCCGTCGGGATCGACGAAGGTTTGCCCATTCACATCCCAGTAAGGATTGAAAGAATTCGTCCGTTTAAAACCCGCTTCAACCATGCTTTCGCATGCCAGCTTCCATGCATTTTCATCCGGATAATAGAGGACGAGGAGATCGTCTTCGGTTGGCGAGGGTATAACGGGATGTCCCGGGCAGCAGGTGAATTCGAGGTGCCAGTCGAGGTCTTTTCGCCCCAGCATCACGCCATTGAAACCGTCGTGATCGTGGAATTCGGCAATTTTTTGCAGATCCAGTCCCTGACTAAACATCAGCACCGATCGTTCAAGCTGGGTGACGGGTCTGGCAATGCGCATGTGCGTAAACATCTGGCTAGACTCCTGAAAACGTTTTTCTGGGTGCTGTTAACCAGGTAGAGTTTACACATGATCGGGTTGGTCATTTGTCGATGAGAGCCTGCGCAACCTGCCCTGCCCGCGTTGTGCGCGTCTGGCTATGCTCCGCGCCGTTATAACCCGAATGGCAGCAACGGTTATTCAGGTTTCCCGATCGGTGCGCTGCGCAGCGGGCGACAAATCAGGGTCATGGCAACGGCGCTGCACAGGGGAAACAGCGCCAGCAGCAGCCAGGGATGAATAGCCTGCGTTGAAGGGACAAGCGCGTTGTCCAGCAGCGGTCCAAACATTAAATTTCCGGCCAGCACCGCGAAGCCGCCGGCGGTGGCAAGGGCGCCGTAATGTGCACCCAGCGTCGCGGGGTCGGCAAACCGGGGAATCAAATCTTTGGCCGACGGCACCAGCAGCATCTGGCCGAATGTCAAAAACGTCACCAGACACACCGCAGGAATTAACCGCAGCCAGCCGTCAGGCGGCGCGGTTGACGCGAACAGGGCCACGCTGGCAAACGCGGCGGAGAGCAGCAAAAAACCCACCGGTAAAACTTTTACCGTCCCCACGCGTCGTGCAAAGCGCGCCAGCGGCAGCTGAAAAGCAATGATCAACACCGAGGCCAGCATAAAGAGCGGGCCGAGATCTTTCTCGCTGCCGCCTGCCCGCCGAATCTCCACTGGCAACGCCAGATACAGCTGGTTGTAGCTCAAAAGCCACGAGCTGTAAGCCACGATGAAAGCGACAAAACGCGGCTGGCGGAAGGTCATCCACCAGGGGACAATTTTTAGCGCCTGTTTGCTGTTACCTGTAGCAGGGAGAAAAAAGTACAGGACAATCAGCGCGATGACAAAGACCGCGGCCCCTGCCAGTGCCACCTGGCGGAAACCGAATCCGGTCAGCAGTGCGCCAGCCACCGGGCCCAGTACGGCACCGAGTTCGCCGCACACCGCAAACAGCGCAAACCACTCCGCGCGGCCGCGCTTGCCTTGCGCCTCGCTTTGCGTTCCCGCTTTGGCCAGCAGCGCTTCAATTGACGGGGAAAACAGCGCACCGCCGATGCCCGTCAGACAGGCACCCAGAATGATCGGCCACAGCGATTGCCCCAGCGCCAGCAACAGATAACCCGTAATCCGGACCAGACAGCCACACAGGATAATGATCTTTGCGCCGTACCGGTCAGAGAGCGCCCCACCGAGAAGAAACATCCCCTGCTGGGAGAAGGTGCGTAATCCCAGAATCAGCCCGATAACGCCGCCGGAGAGCAACATATCATCGCGTAAGAATATCGCCAGAAAGGGAACGACCGCGTAAAAGCCAATGTTGAAAACAAACTGGCTGCCCAGCAAAACGCCCGGGCGCAGGGTAGAGACAGGACGCAGCGAGAACGGAAGCATGCTACCTGACCCTAAAAAATAAAATGAATGTGCTTCTTGCCATGAAAGCGGGAGATCTCAATTTTGGTTTTCACCCGGAATACCTGCCAAAGCAGCGCCTCGGTCAGGATATCCTGCGGCGTGCCGGTTGCGATGATTTGACCGTTCTGCATCACGATCAGCGAATCGCAGAACATCGATGCATGGTTGAGATCGTGAATGGCGACAATGCTGGTAACCGGTAACTCGCTGATCAGCTGCATTAATTGCATCTGGTGATGGATATCCAGATGGTTGGTCGGTTCGTCCAGCAGAATTTCGCTCGGCGTTTGCGCCAGTGCGCGGGCAATATGCACACGCTGACGTTCGCCACCGGAGAGACTCAGCCATCCCTGCTCACTTTTCTCCAGCATGTCCACGCGCTGCAGAGCGGCCGTCACGGTTTCGTCATCGTGCGCGCTCCAGTTGGAAAACGGAGAATGATGCGGAATGCGCCCCAGTTTCACCACATCGCGCACACGCATATTGGCGTCAGTCATGCCGTGCTGCTCGACGAATGCTACCCGACGACCAATCTGTTTGCGGGCAATGCGGGCGATATTTTGCCCGTCCAGCGTCACACAGCCGGCATCCGGGCGCCGCAGGCCGGCGAGGATGCGCAGGAGGGAAGATTTGCCGCAGCCGTTTGGACCAATCAGCCCGACAGTTTCACCACGGGAAATGTGCAGCGATACGTTATCGACGATGACCTTTTTTCCGACCTTCCAGCTAATGTTGTCAGCGGAGATACTCATTATTTATTCCCCGAACGCCAGATAATCACCGCAAAGAACGGTACGCCAACCAGCGCGGTCACAACGCCCACCGGCAGGCTTTGCGGGGCAATCAGCAGGCGCGACGCGATATCTGCCAGCACCATCAGAATGGCACCGGCCAATGCGCTGGCAATCAGCAACGTGCGATGCAGCGGGCCAAAGAAAAATCGCATAACATGCGGCACCACCAGGCCAATAAAACCAATTGAACCGGCCATGCTGACGATGGTGGCGGTGATAAGCGCGGTGGTGATAAAGAGCGCAAGGCGCACCTGAGGCACCGCAATACCCAGCGAGGCAGCCGCATCGTCACCAAAAGTGAACGCATCCAGCGCCCGGGAATAGTAGAGGCAAATGGCCAGTCCGAGGGTCACTACCACCAGCACCAGCTGGAGTTCCGGCCAGCGCACGCCACTGAAGCTGCCCAGCAACCAGAACATTACATCGCGCGCCTGCTGCGCACTGGCAGAGGTGCTGATGGTATAAGCGGTGATGGCATTAAACAGCTGGGAAGCCGCAACGCCAGCCAGGATGGTGCGTTCATTACCGCCACGTGCCCCTTTCGTCAGAAAAGCGACAAAGGCAAAGGCAGTGAAGGCGCCGGCGAAGGCTCCCGCCGACAGCGAGACGGCCCCGCTGCCGATGCCCAACACCACGACAGAAACCGCCCCGGTGGAGGCACCGGCAGAGACACCGAGCACATAAGGCTCAGCCAGCGCATTCTTCAGCAGGCTTTGCAATACGGCACCGCAAATCGCCAATCCAGCGCCACAGCACGCCGCCACCAGCGCCCGGCTGAGGCGAAAGTCCCAGATCACACTTTCGTAGATGCGGCTCAGGGGAACGTGCGTGAGCCCCATTTTATTGCTGATGGCATAAAAGACGCTTTTTAGCGGGATCGACAGTTCTCCGACGCTGACACCGGTCGCAATCACCAGCAATAATAACGCGACGGCAGCCACCAGCGAGGCGGCCAGGAACAGCCCCTGTCGCGCCTGAACAACAGCGATGGTCATCAGTTCAGTTCCAGTTTTCTCAGCTGCTCACCCACCTGTTCGGCCCCGTAGATAGTGCGGATGGTCGGGTTCATGGCCTGGCCATCCATCACCACGATGTGGCCTTTTTTTACCGCATCCAGCTGGCTGACGGCAGGATCGCTTTTCAGGAATTTGATTTTCTCTTCGGCTTTATCCAGCGCCCAGCGATTGCGATCGAGACTGGAGACCACGATCACATCCGGATTGGCAGCGATGATGCTCTCCCAGCTGACCGTCGGCCATTCGGTCTCTGACGTGATGGCGTTGTGCCCGCCCAGCACGCTGGCGATGAATCCGGATGGACTGTTTTTACCGCCCACATAGGCATCCGCAGACGGTGACGAGCTTGAGAACCAGAACACAAACGAGAGATCTTTCTTGCTGCTACCAAACTCCTGACGCAGTGCCGCTTCTCGTTTTTTGAAATCGGCAATCACCGCCTGGCCACGATCTTCCACGTTGAAAATTTTGGCGAAGTCCTGAATCTCCTGATACAGGAACGTCATATCCCACAGCTGCTGGCGACTGCCATACATATCCCCTGCGGCTTTTTTGGTGGCGCACATTCCAGGCGACACATAACTGTTCACGCCAAGGGTGATTAAATCTTCGCGTTTTGCCACCTTGCTCTCGGGTCCCAGCAGCAGCGGCGTCTGGGCAGGAACGAAGTCCGGATTTTGCGCCAGCACGGATTCGAGGGTGGGGATTTCAACCGTCAGCGTTTTGATTTTTGCATTCTGTGCAGCCAGCTGTGGCAACACTTTGGTTGGCCAGAAAGCGCTGGCGATGACCTTGTCCTGCAGGCCGAGCAGCAGCAAAATTTCTGCAGTATTTTGCCCCAGCGCCACCACGCGCTCAGGCGGTTTGGTGAAGGTCTCTTTATAGCCGCAGTTTTCAATCGTGAGAGGATAGGTGGTGGCCAGCGCAGAACTAACCGATGCAAACACCAAACATAACGTGCAGATGACCTTTTTCATTAACCCCTATCCCCATTGATAATGTTTTGAGAAGCCCGCGCCGCTTTAATGCAAATGAAACTCATTAACGAAGCGGGCTTTTATACAATGGGCACTTTAAGGTGTCAACGGGAGATTGTTTCCCTGAGTTATCATCGTCATGGGCCTGCCGGGATCGCATACCGGACGTTCTGTAAAAGCCTGTCCGCAGCCAGCCGGTCCCCTTCCCCCGCTGGCGTAACGTATTTAATGCGCAGAGCGTGCCAGGCCAACATTCGCTTCGCGGCACCGGGTTAGAGGCATCCACCGATTCAGGCCTGACGCTGACCGCACTCAGCGATGTTTACCGGTTGCCTGCGCTTTTCTGACAGCTGCAGACTGAGCATCGCCAGCAGAATAAAGGCCACCGACATGCCGATCAGCCCGTAAAAGCCGGCGAGTGGATATATCCATGATGCGACCGCAGAGCCAAAGCCGATACCACCAAACATGAAGGCACTGGTCAGCGCCAGCGCAATGCCGCGATGGCGGACTGATGCCAGCTCGACGATCCGGCGCTGCTGGCTGGGCCAGAGCAGATCGGTGGCAAACGCCCAGACCACCAGTGCCGCCAGCAGCACGCCCAGCGCTTTCGGCAGCACGGCGATCAAGGCCGTATCGACGATGAGCAGCGTCATGCCGCTCAGCAGCAGCTTCTCAGCGGTAAAGCGTGTCGCCACGCGGGTGACCCAGAGATTGCCCAGCACGCCGGCAACGCCCAGCACGGCCAGCGCTGCGGAGACCGCATGCGTGCCGCCAGTGTAGGTGTCGCGAATGAGCGGCGCGATAAAAGCGTAAAAGCTGTAAACGCCGGAAGTAATAAAAAATACCACCAGGAAAGCCGTCAGGTATTTGCCATCGGCCAGCACGCCGGCCATCTCACGCAGGCGGATGCGCGTCCCCGCGCTGTCATCCGGCACCGTCAGCAAAATGTTCAGCCCGCTCAGCAGGCTCACCACGCCGACCAGCACAAACAGGGCTTTCGCGCCCCACAGGCTGGCTACCCAGGCGGCGAGCGGAATACCGGCAAGGCTTGCCATCGATACCCCGAGCAGTACCATGCCGATGGCCCGGCCGCGTAGCTGTTCATGGACCAGTTCGGAGCCCAGCGCAACCAGCACCGGACCGATGAACCCGGCGCCAGCCCCCATCAGGATGCGTGAGGCGAGCAGTGCGTTGTAGCCCGGCGACAGCACAAACGCGAAGGCACCCAGGCTAAACAGCGCAATGCCGGTGAGCACCAGCCGGCGACGGCGCAGGTGACCAAACAGCACCTGCACCAGCGGAGCCGCCAGCGCGAAGGTGAGTCCGAAAACACTCAGTAAGCGCGCGCTCTGCGCATCAGTCAGCTGCCAGGCTGCTGAGATGGCCGGCAGACTGCCAGCGACAGACAGCGCGCCGGTAGCCTGAACGAAGTAGGCAATGCTCAGCGCACGCAGCGCGCGGCGCTGGGAAGAGGTGATGACAGCGTTCATTATTTCTCTCCGGCATAAACTTCAGGGGCGCTGCCCCTGAAATGTTTACTGAACAGGAATCGGGTTATCCGCCACAGACTGGTTGAACTGATTCACCAGCGTATGCTCGTTCGCGCCCGGGTTATCGCGCACCGGCAGCACGCGGTCGACAATCGCTTCGATGGTGTCGGTACCCAGCTTTTCAAATGTCTCGCTGATGAAGGCGTCCAGCGGCATGGCGCGCGGGTCGCCGCTTTTATAAATCAGATCGGTATCCACCCACGGCGGTGAAATTTCGATGACCTGCACGCCGGTATCACGCAGCAGGAAGCGCTGCGACAGGGTATAGGAGTGAATCGCGGCCTTGGTGGCCGAGTAAAGCGCGTTGGTCGCCAGCGGCAGGAAGGCCAGCACCGAGCTGTTGTTAATCAGTACCGCGTCCGGCTGCTGCTTCAGGTGTTCGATAAACGCCGCACTGACGCGTACCGGTCCCAGAATGTTGGTGTTCAGTAGCGTCACCGCCTGCGCGTCATCCAGTTCGCCCGCCGCATTATCAAACGGCATGATGCCAGCATTATTGATGACCACGTTCAGGGCCGGATAGCGTTCCAGCACGCTCTGTGCCGCGGCCTGAATGCTGTCGGCGCGCGTGACGTCCAGCACTACATAGTCCATGCCCGGACTGGCGGCGGTGACTTCCTGCAGCAGCGTCTCGCGGCGTCCGGAGATAATCACCTGGTTGCCCAGCTGATGAAATTTTTCTGCCATGGCGCGGCCGATGCCAGAAGTGCCGCCCGTGATGAAGATGGTGTTATCGGTCAGTTTCATGATCTGATTCCTTAATGGGACAGTTATTGGGATTGCGATTCTGAATAAGGGGGGCGTTCAGTGCACAGAGACGGGCCGATAGCGTTCAGCCGGCGCGTCGCTGCCGAGGTGCGGCATCATGGCCTGACGCGCCTGCTCATAGCGGGTCCAGAGCGCTTCGTCCTGCAGGGACGGAATGGTAATGAGCTCGCCGCGGGCGAAGCCGGTGAGCGCCGCATCAACCATCTCCTGCGCGCTCATGACGATGTGCGGGTCAAGCTGGTCAACCGGCAGACCGCCGTTATCCCAGAACGGTGTCGCGGTAGCGCCAGGCAGTACAGCCTGCACCTGAATCCCCTTACCGGCCAGTTCATGGTGCAGCGACTGACTGAACGCCAGCACGTAAGCCTTGCTGCCGCCGTAAACACCGTTCAGCAGCTCAGGCGCAATGCTGACGATCGAGGCGATGTTGATGATGGCGCCGCGCCCGCGCGCCACCATGCCCGGCACCAGCGCATAGGTCAGGCGGGTCAGCGCGATGACGTTGAGGTTAATCATGGCGTTCATCTGCGCCACGTCGCTGTCCAGCAATGGGGTATGGGTGCCGATGCCGGCGTTATTCACCAGCAGCGTAATGCTCGCGTCCTGACGCAGCTTCTCTTCCAGCGCGTTCAGCTGTGCGGCATCGGCCAGGTCCGCGGTGATGACTTCCACGCTGCGGCCGCTGTCGGTGGTGATGTGTTCAGCCAGCTGGTTCAGGCGGTTGTGATTGCGGGCCACGATGATCAGGTCATAGCCCATGCGTGCCAGGCGGCCGGCGTACAGTGCGCCCATACCGGTAGAGGCGCCGGTGACAACGGCAGTGCCGCGGTTGGTGTGTGTCTGCTGCGTCATGATATTCACCTTGTCAGTTATCGGGTTGGTGAATTCATAGTACGCAGTCGCGCACCGGCGCGGCTGACGAGAAAGGTCGTGATTTCGGACAACATGATGACCGGGATTCCGGCCATCATGATCAGAAGGCGTTCAGGCGTGACAGCGCGCGTCAGGCTTTACCGGTGCGCAGCGACTGCGGCGGGATGCCGTAACCGCGAATGAACACTTCCCGCATGTGGCGGCGATCGCGGAAGCCGGATTCACGGGCTATCACCTCCATCGGCAGCCTGCTCTGCTCGATCAGCAAGCGGGCGTTTTCCAGTCGTAATCCCTCAATGGCTTTGGCCGGCGACTTGCCCGTCTCAGAACGGAACAGGCGGCTGAGCTGCCGCGCGCTGAGGTGAACCGCATCCGCAAGGTCTTCGATAGTCAGCGCTTTACTGAGATTGTTGCGCGCATATTCCAGCGCCGACTGCAGCCGGTCGCTGCGCGGAGACAGCATCAGCATTTCAGAGTGCTGCGTCTGTCCGCCGGAGCGGCGGTGATGCATGACCAGCAGGTGTGCCACGCTGCGCGCCACTTCGGCACCGAGATCTTTCTCCACCATTCCCAGCGCCATATCCAGCCCCGCGGTAAGTCCTGCCGAGGTCCAGATGTGATCGTCAATAATAAAGATGCGGTCTTCTTCTATCCGCGTCGTCGGGTGCAGCAGTTGCAGACTCTGGGCATGTACCCAGTGCGTAGTGGCGCGGCGCTCCGATAACAGACCGGCCTGCCCCAGCACGAATGCGCCGGTACAGATCCCGGCCACCCGGCGGGCCCGGGGCGCGTGCACCTGCAGAAAATCAACGATGCCCGGTGTGGCCGGCAGCTCCAGCGGCGTCATTACGCCTGCGACCAGCCAGGTATCCATTTCCATCTCTGCATGAATCGGCTGGCTGTCCACGCCGAAGCCGGAAGAGGACTGCACCGTGCCACCGCGCTCTGAATAAACCGTGCAGTGATAAAACGGTTCGCCGTTTACCTGATTGGCAAACTCAAAAATGCTCAGCGTGGATAATCCCAGAACCTGAAAATCATCGGAAATCAGTAAACCTACCCGGTGCATCGTCGTCTCCTTCAGTCGTCCGGCACCGTCTGCCATACTGTGTCCGGCCTGATGTTAAGCAGGGTGAGCCATGACAATAACCCGATTTCCCTCAGCGGTATCACCTGCGGAAAAATAAAAAAGGCGATGACACCGACCTGCTGCGGATCTTCTGCGCCATTTTATGTTAAGAGTACCCGATCGGGCAGTTCGCCAGACATACGGTTTTAAACAGGCGGCCATTGCCCAGGTCATCAACCAGAGAAAAAACCATGAAAAAATCGATCGTTCCTGAAGAATTTCAGCACTATTACCATGACTGGCACTTCTCTCCCGTTATCGAAGCCGATGGCACCCTGTATCTTTCCGGGGTGACGGCAGCGCGGAAAGACAAACCGATAAGTACCCACCCTGAAGAACAATTCCATGATGCGTTTTATAAGCTGGGTGTGTATTTAAACGCTGCCGGACTGGACTATGAACATATACTGGAGATGACCACCTTTCATATCGATCTTAAAAAACACATCGGGGTATTTTCTAAGGTCAAAGATGTGTATATCAAAGCCCCCTACCCGGCATGGTCTGCCATCGGCGTGTCAGAGTTCATTCCGGAAAACGCCCTGGTAGAAATGCGGATTGTGGCGAAAAGGGTGCTTCAGGCAGATGGACAAAAATAACCGCAACCGCCACTTACGTCACAGGGCTGTGATTACAGCCCTGCTTCTTCCGCATTTATTCGGCTTTTCCCTGCATCAGCTGCCGGTATTTCATGCTGTCATGGTACATCTCATGGAATACGCGGTATTTACGGTCGTAATACTCTTTGATTTTGTTGGTCTGCGGCGTGATCGTCTTACCGATGCGGCTCATGGTGGCCATCGCTTCGGGCAAAGAGTCGTATGCGCCCGCCGCCACGGTGCCCATCATCGCGCTGCCGAGCAACATGGCTTCACTCTCTTCCGGCAATAGCATCGCGCAGCCCGTCGCGTTGGAGTGCTCCTGTACAAAGATGGGATTTTTGGTGCCGCCACCGCTGGCCATAATGGTATCAATGCAGTAACCGCTCTGGTTCATGGTTTCAATAATATGGCGAGTGCCAAGCGCCAGCGCCTGAATGGTGGCGAGATAATGCAGCGCCATGTCTTCCGGCGTGCGCGACAGTTTCAGGCCAGTCAGCGTGCCGGTCAGGGTCGGATTGGCACGCGGTGAGCGGTTGCCATGGAAATAAGGCAGCATATGAATGTCTTTGGTCAGGAAGGCAATATTCTCGGGTTCACCCGCCATCTTGCGTAGTATGCCGTTAAGCACTTCATAAATGGTTTTGCCGCTGTCTTTGCCCTGCTTGAGCAGATCCTGATAACACGGATGCGACTGTATCACATGGTCAATCAGCGCGCCGGTGGTGGATTGTCCGCCTTCGTTCAGCCAGTAATCCGGCAAAATCGCCGAATAGTACGGCCCCCAGATGCCACCGATATAGCGCGCGCTGCGCGACATCGCCATATGGGCCGTGGACGTGCCGCCAATCAGCGCAATGCGGTTGTCAAAATCCGCTGATTCGCCAGATGCGCCGCTGGCACCAAGAATACCGAGGCTGCCGGCGTGCGCATCAATAATCGAAACGCTGACCGCCGTGCCCGCCATCAACCCCATTTCTGCGGCGGCGCGCTGCGTCAGGCCATGCCCCAGCGGCTCACCCATGGTTTTCACTTCACTGCCGATCTTTGCCGCGTTGTTTTCCAGTAAATCCTCCAGGCCAATCTGGCGGAAATAGCTCGGATCCCAGCGGTCTTCATGGCCGATATAGGTCCATTTGCAGACGGTAGAACACAAAGAGCGCGTGGTATCCTGGGTGGCACGCCAGGTGAGGAAATCCGGCAGGTCGAAAAGATGCCCGACGTTACTCCAGGTGGTCGGCATGTGCTGTTTCAGCCACAGCAGTTTGGGGGTCTGCATTTCCGGCGAGATAATCCCGCCAACAAACTCCAGCACGCGATGGCCGGTGGCATTGATGCGTTCGCCTGCGTGATCGCGCGGTGATCCATCCAGACAATAATGTTCTGCTCGCTGCGCCCGGTCGGGCTGACGGTCAGCGGTTTGCCTTCTTTATCCAGCACCACCAGCGAACAGGTGGCGTCAAAACCGATGCCTTTCACCTGAATCGGGTTGATATCCGCCTGACTGACCACGTCTTTAATCGCGTTACACACGGACTGCCAGATCTCATCAGAGGATTGCTCAACAAAATCAGCTTTCGGGCGGTAGAGCGTGATCTCCCGGCTGGCCTGGCCGAGCATACGGCCAGTCATGTCGAAGACGCCCGCGCGGGCGCTGCCGGTTCCTACGTCGACGCCAATAAAATAACTCGCCATGTTCTTTCCTTTCTTGAAAAGCTTTCGCTTATGATTTTCTGTTTTGCAGAGCGATAAACAGGATCAGGACACAACCCCACAGCGCCATGGTCAGGTAACTACTGACGCCCATCAGGTTCAGGCCGCTTTCCAGCATTTGCAGTACGATGAGCGCCAGCACCAGCCCGATCACCCGGCCAAAACCGCCGTCAGGGTTAATGCCGCCAAGCACCGAGGCCAGAATGGTCACCAGCAAATAGGAGTCGCCGTAGCCAGCCTGTGCCGAGTTAAATTTGGACATCATCAGCAGTGCCGCGCCCCACCCCAGCAGAGCAGAAAGCACATACACTGCGATGGTGACTTTATGCGTGTTGACCCCACTGAACCGCGTCGCCTGCTCGCTGGAACCCATCAGATACAGGCTGCGGCCGAGCGTAGTGTGTTCCAGAAACACCCACAGCAGCAGCGCCACCAGCAGGAATAACACCAGGGCGACCGGGATACCCAGCAGGCTGCCGTTGCTGAGGTACTGAATTACCGGCGGGAAGCCGGAAATGACCGCGCCGTTGGTCAGCAGAATATTCAGTCCGGCGATCAGCGTCATGGTGCCGAGCGTCGCCAGAATTGGTGAAACCCCGATAAAGGCAATCAGCGCGCCATTGAGCACCCCAATCACCAGCGCCACACCCAGACCCGCAAGCAGCGCCAGCGCGACATATTCCGGCTGGTTCGGATGCGCCACCAGAATCGCCGCCATCACCAGCGAACACGCATTGGCACCGGCAATGATCGAAAGGTTGATCCCGCCGGTCAGCATGGTAATGCCCATCCCCAGCGCCAGCATGCCTAGAATCGGTAACTGCGAGGAGATCGACTGGAAATTGCCGACGCTGTAAAAGCTGCCACCCAGCGTAAAGGAGAACAGCACGGCAACGGCCACGATGATCAGCAACTGCAAACGGATGATGCGGTCGCCGGGGAAGAATCGGTTTAATGTCGTCATGTCACATCCCCTTCGCCAGTTTGCGTTTTTCGTTCCACGCGGTGCTGCTAATGCTGACCAGAATGATCGCGCCGCTGAACACCTGATGCCAGTATGATGAAATGCTCAGCAGGGTCATGCCATTTTGCAGGAATGCCAGCAGCATCACGCCCAGAATGGTGCCGGTTAGCGAGCCGCGCCCGCCGGTCATGCTGGTGCCACCTAGTACCACCGCCGCCAGCACCGTCAGTTCATAACCGAGCAGGGAATTAGGTGCCACCGACTGGGTAATTTGTGCCTGTACCACGGCAGCAATACCCGCCAGCAATCCCATAAAACCGTAAACGTAAAAATGCAGCCGCAGGATGTTCAGACCGAGACGCGATGCGGCGTCACGGTTGCTGCCCATGGCGTAAATCTGGCGGCCCACGCGGGTGCGATTCATCAGGACGCCGGTAACGATGATCACCCCCAGCAGGCAAAGCAGCGGCAGGGTCAGGCCATAGTCGTAACCGTCGGCGGCGGTGAAGGAGAACCAGCTGATCCCGTTCATAAACCAGTCGGGGAAACCGTACAACCAGGTGCCGTTAGTCAGATACACCAGCAAACCGTAAAACAGGTTCAGTGTCGCGATGGTGATAATGATGGCCGGCACGCGCAGCCAGTACACCAGAAAACCGTTGACCAGGCCGAGCAGCAAACCGATTCCCATCGACATGGCAAACGCCAGCGGAAAGCTGCCGCTGTGATGAATGATGTAGCTCGCCATCACGTACTGCCCGATGGAGGTGACAGCGGGAAAGGAGATGTCGATGCCGCCGGCAATCAGCACCACAAACAGTCCACAGGCCAGAATGCCCAGAATGGCATAGCTGGTGGCGACGTCTGTCAGGTTACCCAGCGTCATAAATTCACTGCTGCTGGCGCTCAGACCCACCACCAGCAGCAGCACCAGTAATCCCAGCCAGAATTCGTGCTGGGTAAACAGTTTCGATAGCGATTTGTTACCCATTAATCACCTCCGCAATCTGCGCTTCGCTGCTCTGGTGCGGCGCGAACTCCGCTACCAGTTCGCCTTTGCGCATCACCAGCACGCGATGGCTGTTGTAATACGCTTCCGGAATTTCATCGCAAATCATCAGCACCGCCATGCCGGATTCCGCCAGATCGCGGGCAATGCGGTAAATGCCTTCTTTATTGGCAATATCCACCCCTACCGTTGGTGAATCGAGGATCAGGATATGGGGCCGCGTCGCCACCCATTTGGCGATGGCGATACGTTGTGCATTGCCGCCGGAGAGCGTTTTAACCGGTAAACTGCTGTCCGGGACTTTAATGTTCAGGTCACGGATCAGGTCTTTAACCACCGCCGCAGCTTTGCGGTGATCCATCAATCCGGCGCCGGTATGCAGCTTGTCGAAAATCGATACCAGCGTGTTGTCATAAATGGATTGATCCATGATGAGCCCCTGCGTCAGCCGGTCTTCCGACACATAGGCGATGCCGTGACGAATGGCGTCGCGGTTAGAGTGGAATTTTACCACCTTGCCGTTAATGCGGATCTCTCCGCTGTCCGGCTGGCTCATGCCAAACAGGCTCAGACAGAGTTCCGTGCGGCCCGAACCGAGCAGGCCGATAATCGACGTGATTTCTCCCTGGCGCAGCGACAGCGAAATATCGTGGTACTGCCCTTTGCGGCTCAGCTGGCTGATTTCCAGCAGTGGCGTCACATCGGCGGGCGCCCGGTGCGGCAGATGGCTGTAAGTGAAGCGCTGCCCGGTCATCAGGAACGCCAGTTCATGGCTGTCGAGTTCACTGGCCGGATAGGTGCCGACCAGTTTGCCATCGCGCATCACGCTGATACGATCGGCCACTTCCATCACTTCATCGAGACGGTGACTGACGAACACCACGCAGATACCGGCGGCTTTGAGTTCATTCACCACCCGCAGCAAACCATTCACCTCGCTGCGGGTCAGTGACGCCGTCGGTTCATCCATAATCACCAGACTGGCGTCAGCAGCGATGGCACGGCATATTGCCACTAACTGGCGGTCAGCGATCGACAGCTTTTCAACTTTACGATCCGGATCCAGAGCAACGCCGACCCGTTGCATCGCCGCCAGCGCTTTTTTGCGCATTGACTCGCGATGTACCCAGAAATCACCGCCCGGTAAATAGCGGTGAATAACGATATTTTCAGCGACTGACAGATTGGGAAATAACGACAAATCCTGATAAATAACCTGAATGCCGTAATAAGAAGACAGCTGTGGCGTCAGGGTATGAAAGAGTTTTCCGTCCAGCGTGATGGCCGCGCCTTTTTCCGGTTGATAAACCCCGGAAATGACTTTAATTATGGTACTTTTGCCGCAGCCATTCTGCCCGGCCAGACAATGCACTTCACCTTTATTCAGCGTCAGGCTGACATTATCCAGTGCTAATACGCCGGGGAACTTTTTACTTATTTTTTCGAGGCTGATAAAGGCCTCAGCATTGGCGGGGGACGTGCTGAGCGTATTCATCATAGATCCTTAAGCCTGCCCATCCTATTTCCAGCCGGGTGTTGGCGATGCTCGCTTATCCGAATCATTTATATCTCATCGAATTTCACTGACTTTCACCGCGCCTGACGCGAATTATTCAGGGTATATGTTTTCAATCTCTGAGTAGAAGTTCAGATACAGCACAACATACAACGCCGTATCTGTTTCTATTTGCCTGGTGTGGCGCTGGAGATAAACTATCTCCGTTAAATTAAGGTGTTAAACGTTCTGATCAGAAGCCAAGTGATTTCGCATTCTCTGGCGTTACTTCGAGAATTTTATTAAAGCGAATCACTTTCTTATCCATATCGACGTCGGCTTTGCCCAGACCTTCAATGTTCAGGTCTTTAGTGACTTCTTTACCCTGCAACAGCTGATCGGCAACCGAAACCAGGGCGTAACCGGCATCTTTTGGATCCCACAGCAGGACTTTTTTGATGTCACCGCGCATCAGATATGGCGCAGCCTGAGCCGGCATAGCGATACCGACAACCGCGATCTTGTTTTTCGCGCGCTTCTGCTGAACCGCCTGGCCGGCACCTATCGGACCGAGCGAGCCGAAACCGATAATCCCTTTCAGATCAGGATAGGTTTTCATCAAATCCAGCGTGGTGGAATATGACTTATCAATATTTTCAGCCACTGGCAGGCGTGACGTGACTTCATGCATGTCCGGGTATTTTTCTTTCTGATATTTGATCGCCGCATTGGCCCACGCATTATGTAATGGCACGGTCAAAGAGCCGACATAAATGGCATAACCGCCTTTGCCACCCATATCTTTTGCCAGCTCGTCCATATTGGCTTCCGCATATTTCTGGCTGTCGATGGTTTCAACATCCCACTGACCAATTTGCTGGTCCGGCGATTCATGGGTTAATACCACGATGCCCTGGTCGCGCGCTTTTTTCAGTACCGGCTCCAGTACTTTGGCATCGTTTGGCACCACAATGATGGCGTCAACTTTTTTGGCAATCAGATCTTCAATCACCTTGACCTGCTGCGCCGGATCGGGCGTCGAGGCGCCAACCTGATAAGCGTTGACATCCAGCTTCTGCGCGGCTTCTTTTACGCCGACTTCCATGCGGGTGAACCACGGAATACCGGTAACTTTGGCCACCACGGCGATATCGTAAGGTTTGGCAGCGAATGAGGGTGTTGTGAATAACATGCACGCTGAAACCACACATGCACTGACTAATGCGAGGTTAAATTTCATTTTGGTACCTTTCTGATGAGGTTCTGATATAGGGAACAGGCGGTTGCTATTTAATTCACGCTCAGAGATTAACTTACCCGTACATAGGTTTTCGCGCAGATGTGATGGAAATGTGAGCAAAGCCCATAAATGTTAATATTAATGATTAAATATGTTAAATAATAGTTAATTTAGAGAAAGTTGTGGCACGATTCTGAGCTTTATGATGGCTTCTGCTGCCATTTTACAACATTAAAAGATCTATTAATTAACAATAATGTTACATTTAAAACACTCCGCAACGGGTTTTATGACTGCAAAGTCACCGCGATGTCTTTTAAATTGCACGGATTGTGAACAGCGTCACGGGAGCAGGCGAAGAGGTTTTGCACTGCCTGTGCAGATGCCCGGGCATGATGTAAGCCACATCCACACCAGAGGCAGGTCGGGCATGCACGCAGCTATGGTTCCTTATGAGCGAGGAGCGGACAGCGCTCAAAGATCAATCTCATATTCAATAGCCTCTTTAATTTTCGCCAGGGCCTCGCTCAGCTGATTCATCGTGACTGAGCCAAGAGCAAGACGAATAGCATGCGGCACACAGTTTGAGGTGCTAAAGGGCTCTGCTGTGGAAACAGAGATATTTTGCTGCATCAATCGATGTACAAGCCTGTCAGCCCTCACTTCCTGAGGCAGTGATAACCAGATAAAGTAAGCGTTGGCATGGCTTACCCATTCACTGTTCACAAGTATTTTGCGCGCCAGCGCCTGCCGCTGACGCGCGTCCCGTCTTTTCAGCGCCTCAAAGCGTTTAAGTGTGCCATCTTTAATCCAGTCGCAGACAATCGAAACCATGAGGGAGGGAGTATTCCAGGTCGTTGCCCTGATGGCTCGCTCCAGGGCGATTCGCATTTCAGCGGGACACACCACAGCACCGACGCGCAGGCCAGTGGCAACGCTTTTAGCAAAACCGGTAACATAAACGGTTCTTTCGGGCGCATAAGTGGCAAGCGGCGGCGGTGGACGACGGACAAGAAATGCATAGGCCGCGTCTTCGATGATAAGCAGATCGAACGTTCTGGCAATCCGGGCCAGCTCCCTGCGCTGGGCATCATTCATAACCCAGCCAAGCGGGTTATGCAGTGTTGGCATGGTATACACCGCGCGCAGGCGCCTGCGTTGGCAGATTTGCCTGAATGCCGTCAGGTCCGGTCCACTGGCATCAGCGGGTATTGCCACCAGTTCCAGATGATAGAGAGTGGCCAGGGCTTTGAAGCCAGGATAGGTCAGAGCATCTACAGCCACTACATCCCCGGGTTTTAGCAGCCCCATGACAGCAACGCTAAGACCATGCTGCGCGCCATTTACAATTAAAACCTCATCAGCAGATGCGGTCAGGCCGGAGTTACTCAGCCACAGCGCGATTGTCTCCCTGTCGCTTTGCCTGCCAGCGTGCGGCTGGTAACGCAACAGTGAAGCCAGATCGCCAGATGTGGCCAGCTGTCGCATTGCTTCGCGTAACCGTTCCGCCTGGTCCGGTAGCGAAGGATAGTTGAAGTTCAGATCGAGCACGTCAGACGCCACTGCGTGCTGATCCAGACCCAGCCCTACGGGCAGCGAAATTTCCCTGACAAATGTTCCTCTTCCGGTTTCTCCGCTCACCAGCCCCATGGCCTCCAGCTCTGCGTAAACACGGGTAGCCGTTGCCAGCGACACGTGCTTTTCAGCCGACAGCGCTCTGTGGGTAGGCAGGCGGGTGCCCGGCAGGAGCGCGCCTGTTTGTATCGCGGAAGCGAATTCATCCACGATGACTTTGTATCGAGCTTTCATGAATTGTATCTATGACAATTATTTGATTGTCATAGATGCTGTTACTTAGCATGGGCGCTGTCAACGTTATCAGTTAAATCATTTTTCGAACTTAATGAGGTCATTTGTGACAGCTACCAGGGTAAAAAATACACATACTGGCCTGAAGTCAGGTTGGATGAACGGGCTGGCAGGCGTGATCATCTTCAGTGGCTCTTTGCCCGCAACACGCATAGCAGTGCGGGAAATGGATCCCTTTTTTCTGACTTTTTCACGCGCTTCAATTGCCGGTGTGCTGGCCATTATGATGATTCTCTTTTTGAGTCAGGCTCGTCCTCAGCGACATCAGCTGATTTCTCTGGTTGTCGTTGCTGCAGGTGTAGTGGTTGGTTTTCCTCTTCTGACAGCCATGGCGCTGCAGCACGTTACCTCCGCTCACTCTATTGTCTTCCTCGGTCTGTTGCCCCTCGCGACGGCTATTTTCGGCGTTGTCAGAGGAGGCGAAAGGCCCAGGCTGGCTTTCTGGGTTTTTTCTGTTGCCGGCAGTCTGCTGGTGATAGGATTTGCCCTACTCCAGAAGGGTTCTGTATCAGTAACCGGCGATCTTCTGATGCTGGCTTCCGTGGTTGTGTGTGGCCTCGGCTATGCCGAAGGGGCAAAGCTTTCGCGTGAATTGGGAGGATGGCAGGTTATCTGCTGGGCACTGATTATTTCCCTGCCGTTGATGCTTGTTGCCACCCTGGAGACCTTGCCGGAGCGCATTGGCGAAATAAGCCTGCAGGCGTGGCTTTCACTGGGATATGTATCGCTATTCAGTATGCTGATTGGTTTCATTTTCTGGTACAGGGGACTGGCTGCGGGCGGCATCGCCGCTGTGGGACAATTACAGTTGCTGCAGCCATTCTTTGGTCTCGGACTTTCAGCAACGTTACTGTCTGAAACGGTAAGGCCGATGATGATTCTCATAACACTGGGCGTGATCCTGTGTGTCGTTGGCTCGCGCAGGTTTGCAGATTAGTCCTTAGCCTCCTGTCGTCTGGATTTACGTAAGTGTCCGCGTTGGGCAAAAAGTGAACCACAACATGCGACGATCAGCCTGATTCTTAATACCGGTACAGTTCATGCTATAAACGATGAAACTTTTCATTCACCGACGATTGAGGGAATTTTCATGTTTGCGGTTGAGGAAATAAAAAAGAAGTATCCTGGCGCAGATGCCTGGCAAATGGGTGACAGTGCGGAACTGGCCAGCAAGCTGGCGGAACTGGTAAAAAAAGGCATCAAAACAGCTTCCTGCGGATCGTTTACCGCTTACCAGCAGGAGGAGTCTGCTCCGAAGATTGGGAGCTATAACATTATTCTTGATGGTCAGAATACCCCGGTCTGTGTGATCAGATTGATTTCACTGTGGCTGGTGCGTTTTTGTGATGTTACAGAAGAGTTTGCCCGCAAAGAAGGTGAAGGCGATTTAAGTCTTGAATTCTGGCAGAAAGAACACCAGCGCTTTTTTAGCCGTGAAGGTCATTTTTCAGAAGATATGGAGTTGATTGCTGAAGAATTTGAAGTGGTGGAAGTGCTGTAAGATCAGGCAAAAGGTCAGCATTTTATCGGCGGCCATCAATAATAATGTCCGCTTTTAGCCTACAGAGGACTTAGCACAAGTCCATTTCTGCTATGAGCGCGAAGCGGTCATCCGCTGTTTATCGACAAAAATGCAGGCTTATAGCGTGGTTGCTTATTTATCAATGGGAAGCTGGTTTCTGTACATCTGTTGCTGTGTATGAATCGTAAATACATAGTTTAAACCGAATTGCATAGTGCTTGTTCCTGTACAAATCCCATCGCATTTATTGTGTAGCAATAAAGCTTTCATTTCATATAGTTGGATGGTCAATTTTCGAAACTCAGCAGGTAATCGAATGATCTTAAGTGTTAATCACGTTGGTTTTTCAGTTAAAAACATTGAAGACTCCGTGTTCTTCTGGACTCATATCCTTGGAGGTGAATTAATACGCGAAGGAAAAATGTCTGGACCCATAATCGATGAAGTCACAGGTGCAAGGGGAGCTGATGTACGGATGGCTTTGCTTGAACTGGCTGGTATCAAAATTGAATTACTACAATATAGTAATATAGAGCAGCCAGCAGAACCTTCAGCACCTTATATCCCAGGCTACGCTCACCTTGCTTTGACAGTTGAAGATCTTGATACACTGTTGAGCAAAGCATCGGACTATGGCTGGAAGACGCCGGGTAAACCTCAGACAGTGTTGTCAGGCCCCATGAAGGGAACCAGAGTAATATATTTACAAAGCCCTGATGGTCAGACGCTTGAATTAATGGAGCTTAGTCATTTAAGCCCATAGATTATCATCTGTTATCCTCTAATTAAAACAGTGACGTTTTCGATGTCCGCTTCTGACACACAGCCGACAACAATCGCTTTACCCGGCAGGCCATAGAAGATCATGAACCGATCTGTTTTGCAAAAACACGGCGATTAGCACTACATCAGCGAGACATGCTTCTGCTTTAAAACCATGCGCAGTTCTTTATCAGGCTCGCCATCGACAATCAGCGCACTGGCCAGATCCAGATCCCCAATCGCGAAGGCGGAGGCGGAATTGAGTTTCTCTTTTGACACCATGACAACGGTCTCGGCGGCTCTCCCCGCCAGCGCGCGTTTTATGCCAGCCTCTTCATAGTTGCCGGTCGTGAGGCCGGCGGTTTTATGCACGCCGGTAACGCCCATGAAAAACAGATCAGCATTAATACGCGCAGCCGCCTCATGGACAGCCGATCCCACCGCGACCACAGAGTGGCGATAGAGCAGCCCGCCCAGCGTTATCACTTCTACCCGCGGAAAATCCACCAGCGCAACCGCAATACCGGGGCTGTGGGTGATCGCCGTGAAAGCCAGGTCTGCTGGCAGCAACTGCACCAGTTCTGCTGTGGTGGTTCCGCCGTCAATAATCACCACCTGACCGGGTTGAATCAGCTTCACCGCCTTTTGCGCCACACACTGCTTGGAACTCATTTGCACGTTTTTGCGTTTTTCGAAGGATGCCAGCGCGGCTGACACCGGCAGCGCGCCGCCGTGCACGCGCTGTAATAGTCCTTCAGCGGCCAGTTCCCGCAAATCGCGGCGTATTGAGTCCTCGGATATGCCGAAACGCTGACTGAGCTCACCTGACATCACCTGATTTTCAGCCGCCAGAATCTTCAGAATCTGTTGTTTACGCTGGCTCGATAGCATAATTACCGCTCACGTTTTTTCTTGAATTCGCACGATTATGCATGATAGCGTCTGTTTTGTCATCTTCAGGAGGCAAGCTATGCAGCAGAAAATACGCAATATCCGTGAGCAGCTATTGTCCGACAACTGGTACATCCTGAAAAAATACAGCTTCGAACTGCAGCGCCGTGACGGCTCGTGGCAGGAGCAGCAGCGTGAAGCGTATGATCGCGGTAATGGTGCCGTCGTGCTTCTCTATAACCGCCAAAAGCGCAGCGTGGTGCTGACCCGCCAGTTTCGCTTGCCGGTTTTCATTAATGGTCATCACGGTTTTTTGATTGAAGCGGCTGCCGGGCTACTCGATAACGCTTCGCCGGAAACCCGCATTGTCGCGGAGGCAGAAGAAGAAACCGGTTACCGGGTGCAGCATATTGAAAAAGTCATGGAAGCCTTTATGAGTCCGGGTTCGGTTACCGAGAAACTCTATTTCTTTATCGCCGAATATGCTGATGACGATCGCCAGAGCAAAGGCGGTGGCCTTGCCGACGAGGGCGAGGATATTGAAGTACTGGAATGGCCTTTGACTCAGGCGCTGAGCGCAATTCGCAGCGGGGAGATTATGGATGCGAAAACCATCATGTTACTGCAATACGTTGCCATGAATATCCATTTTGAGGAGCCAATACCATGCTGATCCTGATCGCCGGCCCTGTGCGCAGCGGCACCGAAGGAGACCCGGTCTTAATTCACGCCAATATACAAAAATTAGATGAAGCCGCTCTGCAGGTTTATCACAAAGGGCATACGCCGGTGATTGGAGAATGGCTGGCATTACCTCTTGCCGCCGCCGCAGGTTCACAGGCAATCGGTGATGAAATCAGTGAGGCTTATCTTTATCCGGTTGCACATCGGCTTATTCAACATTGCGACGCGATCTTACGTATGCCGGGCGCGTCGCACGGCGCCGATAACGATATACGGATTGGCAGAGAACGCGGGTTAAAAATTTATACTGACATAGATGAGATTCCGATCGGGTGATTATGCTTTCACTGGATGGCGACGATGCCAGCGCGGCCATTCAGGCTTATGGACATTTGGCTTGTCGCCGTCATTCAAACAAGAGTATTTTTCGCGAATAAAACAAACTCATTGATGCCCGGGAAATATGCCAGTCTTGCTGATCGCTTTTTCTCTGCATCGTCTGATGCAGTGATTCATAACATCAGGCGGCCCTACCCGCAGCAGACTGACAACATCGTGCCAGCCTGAGTCAGGCATCTGAATTAATGCTATCGTGTCTGGCTTAACGCCTCACAGGCATGACAACGATAATTGGTACCAGGATGGAAACAGGCATGCTCATTCCGCGCACACCCTCTTCCGGCTGCGATTGCGATAATGACAGCGTAGCCACTCGTACAGAGTTCTGGCGCGATCCGTCGCTGGTTTTTGTCGAAAGTCGTCGCGCGTGTCACAGCCGCGCATGTTACAGACCACACAGTCACCCGACCTTTTCAATCGGCGCAGTTGACGCAGGCGGCAGCCTGTTCACAGGCGCATCCGGTGGCCCCTGTTCTTTACAACCTGGAATGATGGTTTTTATTCCCGCCGGCGCGGTTCACTCCTGTAATCCATTGCCCCATAAGCACTGGAGCTATCAGATGTTACATATAGATGCCGCGTGGTTAAATGCTTTACTTGCTGAAATGGACGATGTTTCAGGCAGCTTCATCAGTCAAGGTGAAGTTCGGGTGACGAATAATCAGGAGCGCTATCATCGCTTCTGTGAACTGAATAACCTCCTGTTTTCGACTGCCAGTACAGAAGACAAAAATACAGCGCTAATCGAGTTTATTGGCGACAGTAAATATGGCACCGGCCCGGTGAAAGCCTTTCCTGTCATGGCGTCTGACATCAGTCGGGCATTACACAACGTGATTGAAGTATTGCAGCAGGCTGAAAGGCAGCCGTGGGCGTTGTCGGAGCTGGCAAGCCTTTCAGGCATGAGTCGTTATCAGCTCATCAGAGCATTTCGCGCTGCGACTGGCATGACACCGCATGCTTATCAGCTTAATTTGCGCATTAACAAAGCACGTCACTGGCTTCAGTCAGGCTGTGACATTACCGATATCGCTTACCGGCTGGGTTTCGCTGACCAGAGTCATTTTCAGCGCGTATTTAAGGCCCACACTGGCGTGACGCCAGGCTGCTATCGAACCTGAGCGAGTGCAATTTTGTTCAATACAATCCTGCCCGGGAGTTGCACCCTATTAAAAATTTTTAAGAGGGTAATACCGTGTTGCAGCAATTTCTTATCGTGGCAGCAGCGCATTTTCTGGCGTTGCTGTCGCCCGGCCCGGATTTTTTTCTCGTGGCACGCACCTCAATCAGAGCCGGCTGGCGGCGCGCCGCCAATGTCTGCCTGGGGATAGCCATAGCGAACGGCGTGTTTATACTGGCTGCCTTCAGCGGTATCACGCTTTTCCATCCTGAGAGCATCAGTTTTATCGTTATTCAGCTCGCGGGCTGTGCTTATTTACTCTATGTCGGTCTGCTTTTTATCCGCTTTGCTGGCATGAGCTCATTGTCTGCCTGCAGCGTCAAAACAGCGGAATCAGTAACTCAGCCTGCTGGTGCCTCGAACCATTACCGTGAACTGGGCATGGGTTTTCTCTCCGGAATACTCAATCCCAAGAATGCGCTGTTTTACGTGAGTCTGGCCACGCTTATTGGTGGTGGCGATGCGATGGTGAATGTGAAAGTCGTCTATGGCATATGGATGTTTAGTGTCGTGCTGCTATGGGATTTACTGGTCGCCGCTTTCATTGGCAATCGTCTGGTACTCCAGCACTTTTCCCGTTTATTACCCTGGCTGGAACGTATCTCAGGAATGATGTTGATTGGCCTGGCATTGAGTGTCATCGTGGTTAATTTAATTTCGATAATCTGACAGACAGTAACGGGGTTCCATTTTTTATTGCACAAACCATTGCCTTTGCTGATGGCAAAGCCACTATCACCTTTTAGATGAAGGCATTATTTATGAGTGATTCTGCATCTACATCCATCGGTCTGCTGCTGTTCCCTGCGCTTACGCAGCTTGACCTGACCGGTCCGTTTGAAGTCTTTTCGCGGGCACCAGACACGAAAGTGCATCTCATCTGGAAAAATCTGGACCTTGTGGTGTCAGACCGGGGGATGGCGATTCAGCCAACCACCATGTTCGACGCGTGTCCCGCGCTGGATATAATATGTATTCCCGGCGGGCCGGGGCAGATAAACCTGATGGAGGATGAAGAAGTCCTGTCGTTTATCCGGGCTAAAAGTAAACAGGCGAAGCTGGTAACGTCAGTATGCACCGGATCGCTTGTGCTGGGCGCGGCCGGGCTTCTTGAGGGATATAAAGCGACGACGCACTGGGCTTCGCTGGATCAGCTGGCGCTATTGGGCGCAGAGCCAGTAAATGAGCGTGTTGTACGCGACCGCAACCGTATAACGGGCGCCGGTGTGACTTCAGGTATCGATTTTGCCCTCAGCGTCGTATCAGAGATGTTCGGACCGGATATCGCGCAAAACATTCAGCTGCATATGGAATATGACCCTGCCCCGCCCTTTGACTGTGGCTCGCCCCGCTCCGCATCTGAAGAACAGCTGAAAAAAGCTCAGCAACAGGTTGCGCCATTTATTGAAAAGCGGCGGCAGGCGACGCTGAAAGCCGCAGCCAGACTACAGAAATAACGGGCCGGCACGGAGCGGACTTCTCCACCGACGAATGCCTCGATGAGCGAAAAACGGACATTTCTCTCAATAGTCACGAGCCGGCAGATGCCCCCCTGGGTTCAGAGGATGAGCAGTGGAATGCCCGCGTTCAGAGTGAGTCCCAGACATGTCCGGCTTATTACATTACTGATATTTCAGAAATGAGGTGATGGTTAAGATTGCCGCCTCGTTCTATATTTCAATAAGGCAACACATACTATTAAGGACATCTGTCATGCTCACGCAACGCACGCTTAAAACAACCTTTGCTCTGGTGATTGGTTTCGCCGTTTTTGTTGCACCGGCTTATGCAAACCCTGGCAATGGCAATGGCAATGGCAATGGCAATGGCAATGGCAATCACGGTAATAATGGCGCGCACGGAAATAAAGAGCAGGGTTACGCATCGTCGAAAAACGAACATGGACATCGCAAAAACGCCCGACACCCCGATCATGTTCAATCTGATATCAGCTTCTCTCAGGCACGAGCGCTCGCCGTCAACTATGGCCTGGTAGGCTATCAGTCTCTGCCGCCGGGAATCGCTAAGAAAGTGGCGCGTGGGAAAGCATTGCCACCGGGTATTGCTAAGAAAAATTTGCCAGCATCGATGATAAATGCGCTGCCTAATTACCCCGGCTACGAGTGGCGCGCGGTGGGAGATGATTTAGTGCTTATTGCGTTGAGCACAGCAGTTGTGACCGCCGTGATTAACGGTGTGTTCAACTAACCACAGACTGCAAGCCCGGCTAAAAGAGATCGCCGGCAAAGTCATGTGTACGCAAACAACCTGTTTCCCGAATTGCTTGCAAATCAAACGGATGATGTCCGCTTTTCGCTCAAAGCGGACATCGGTCTGTTCGTCAATTCGTTCTATGGCAAAAGCCGATGTTTACGATTATCGGACTCAAATGCCCCCAGACGAAACTCACATAGTGCTGTATTTAGCGGCTATTTACTGAGTGGGAAAAGGTGAATCAAATTAGCGGCCAGGGGATAAATACCTAATGATCGCGTTGAAGCCCTGAGGTCGTCAATGGAGGCGCCTTCTTTCGGCATGCTTCCTCCCCACACCGTAATTCCTTCCGAAAGATGTGACGGACACTGCTGGCTTTCGTCACTAATTTCAACAGTTTCACCATTACTTAATGTGATAATCAAAGACGCAACATCCTGTGTTTCGGATGTTCCATTTTCTTTTTTAAGTGTAATTTTCATTAGCCTTTTCTCCGTCATGATCATTTATATGGTTATAATACCAGGCGTTTGGCTCCCTCGCACGATTATTATATAAATGTTGTGTCCCCTTCTCGCTCATCGCGAGAATTTGCGAATTATAAAATTGATAATTAAAAAAATTGATTATTACAAAGTTGAATAATCCGTTATCTCTTTCATGCCTAATAAATAACTTTAGCTGAGGAGGAATGTTGTCAGACGATGGCCAAAATGCCTCGAAGCTTGATATCCCCCTGTTGTGTCAGGTGATCTTTGTGCGGCTTCGTGCCTTGCGAAAGAGATGCTGCGCATGTGCATCAAACTGGATGAGCAGTGGGCAAATCTCTGCCGGATTTACGCTGATATGTCATTAATGTGGTCATGCAAGAGATAGCCAGCCACAGACAGGCAGTTTTCGTTCTCCCTCTTCCCACCGCCTGAATGTGTCTTAGCTCTTCTGAGTTACCTGGCTTTCAGGGTTTCAGAATGACTTTTGTCCAGCCATTATCACGATCATCAAAATGCTTATAGCCTTCGGCAGCATCTGCCAGAGCGAGACGATGGGAGATGATCTGCGCCGGATTGGCTCTGCCCTGATGGATAAGCCTTGCGAGCTGGCGGTTGTATGCTTTGACATTACACTGACCGGTCTTGATTGACTGACCTTTAAACCAGAAATTCCCAAAATCGAATGGCACTTTGCCCTCTTTTGCCAGGTCGGTCGCGCCTCCGGGATCCTGCGGAACAAAAACGCCGACCGCACCGATGCCGCCCGTTGCTTTAGTTGACGCGACAAGGCTGTTAAGCGTGGCAGAGTTATCTTCATGCCCATGTTTATTGCAACATTGATACCCTACACACTCGCAACCGCAATCCGTGCCGCGCCCGTCGGTTAACTCGAGAATTTTATTTACGGCCTCATCGCCCACCCCATTGATCGCTACTGCGCCCAGTTGTTCGGCCAGCGCCAGCCTGTCCGGATGGGTATCAACCACAAACACCTGCGATGCGCCTTTGATCATGGCCGAGTGAGCCGCCATCAAGCCGACCGGGCCTGCGCCGTAAATTGCCACACTCTCTCCGGGGTGCAATCCTGCCAGTTCAGTGGCATGCCAGCCGGTGGGGAAGATGTCGGAAAGTAAAACGTAGTCTTCCTCTTTTTCTACCGCATCCGGCGGCAGCACCAGACAGTTAAAGTCAGCATAGGGAACACGCAGTAACTCCGCCTGTCCGCCATCCCATTCGCCCATTTCAGCAAAGCCATAGGCGGCACCGGCCGTACCCGGATTTGCCGTCAGGCAATAGCCGGTTAACCCTTTCTCGCAATTTTCACAGAATCCGCAGCCGACATTAAAGGGCAGGCAGACATAATCGCCAACTTTGACCCGCTCAACCGCGCTGCCGATTTCAATGACCTGCCCAAGATTTTCATGGCCAAAGATGCGACCCTGTTCGAAGCTGGTTCGTCCTTCGTACATATGCAGATCTGAACCGCAGATATTGGTGGTGGTAATACGGACAAGCACATCGGTAGGGCGAACGATTTTGGGATCCGGAACCTCTTTGACTGAAACGTCAAAAGGTCCGTTATAGACGACTGCTTTCATGATGTTCTCCTCACGTGCATGATCAGTTATGACGGATGCGGCTGCGTGACACTTTGCGGTCGCCTCCCTCTCAGTGATGCTGCTTTTTCAATCAAACGGCTTGATTGAATGTGTAAGTGTAGAACAGCGCATGAAGTCGACTGGTGGTATTAATATTATGTAACTCTATGAATTGTAAGCGCCGTTTCGCTAAACGTCTTTTGTCTCCGCCTTCTTCCAGGCCCCTGGCGCACCACACCGCTACGCTGACTTAGCCTTGCACTGAATCCCGTAACCGCTATTGCCCGCACCCTCCGCCCGGCTATTTCCTGCTTTTATCCGGCGACCTGGTGCGGCGTTGTCCGGACTGACGTTTATCCTGATGGAAAAGCGCACCTTGCTGAGTGCCACGGCTTACATCATTATTTTTCTGCACTTCATCCTGAGTTCAGTATTTGCCGTGCGTTAATCGTCATTGATTTTTCCTGAACCCCGACGCACTTCCAGCATAAGCAGGCGCTTTTATTAACACATGAAAAAGCCCACTCCAGGGTGGGCTTAAGCGTACACACGGTGACCAGCGTCATGCAATTAATCAAATATACCGGAGGGGCAGTAATTGCCTTCCCAGCCAACTATCTTAGCGCCTGGATCCAGATCTCTCACCGATACGCTATCCCCGCCAAATTCTGAGCCAGTGACGACGATATCGTAATCATGATTTGGCTGAGGAATGAATCTGGTGGAGACAGATCGTTCTGTATTTTGATAGTAGCCCGGCTGAGTCCAGTAATGAATTATACTTATCAGTTGCCCCGGCTTGATAGTAAATTCATTAATGAAAGCCCCCTTATTGTTACTTGATTCTGGCATTCCGATTTTTTTATTTCCTGAAACAGGAATACCGAGAATAGCCAGACCAGCCGTAACCCGGCGCTCTAAAACTTTTTTATAACAGCCACTCGGCTGTTTTTCGTAAAATTGCAGGGCTGTATTGCCCTCAGATGCAGCACGAACCCTGGCTGCATCTGAACCTTTATAGTCTTCCAGAGAAGGCCTAAACCCAGCTGAACATCCACTTAACAACGTTACTATTATTCCCGTAATAACCAGTTTTCCATACATGCGCATCTCCTTACGTTTCTGTCGCTCCTGTTTTTATCGGCCTGTGGGTGTGAAATCTTTAACAGATATTAAGCCAGCCATCCGGGGATTATCTGTCCCTGATATACCTGCCTGCCCCCTGAACAATGTCCGCTCCTGGCACAAAGCGGCCCTCCCCTCTGCGAACTCCGTTATCAACAACACGCTGCCATCACAGCTAAAGCAAAGCATCAGGTGATTATGGAGACTTAACCTGTTAGTTTAAATAGATGAAAACATGCTCAGTTCTGTCTTCCGCAATCATTATTATCACCTTGCACGTTCAGGTGGGATAACGTTTGCCATTTTCCCGCCGGTAAGGCGGGCCTTACCGGTAATCAACCAGTGAGGTCAGCCATGAACACCACCGATGTCGCATCACCTGAAAAAGCCACGCTTCACCTGTTATGTGGAAAAATTGCGTCGGGTAAATCTACGTTATGCGCAAAATTAGGCGCTGCACCGCGCACTATCATTATCAGTGAAGATCGCTGGCTTGCAGGGCTCTATGCCGATGAAATGCACACGGTCGCGGATTACGTGCAGTATTCCTCTAAGCTCAGATATGCCATGAAACCGCATCTGGTATCATTACTTAACGCGGGGATGTCGGTAGTCCTGGATTTTCCGGCTAATACACCAGCCAGTCGTGAATGGATGCTGAGTATCATTAAAGCATCAGGTGCTGCTAACCACCTGCATTTCCTTAACGTCCCTGATGAGGTGTGTAAGAGCCGATTACGTGCCCGTAACGCAGCCGGCACCCACGATTTTGCCGCTTCAGATGATCAGTTTGAAATCATAAGCCGTTATTTCTCAGCACCAGCGGCTGATGAAGGTTTCAATATTATTGAATACCGCTCTTAAGCCGCCGGGTTGCGGCTTATGAGGTGCTAATTCCATGACGCAGCCGGATTCTGCGCCATTAAACGGCGCCGTTTGCTCATCAAGGCTGGTTACCCCTCTCCCCTGCCGATTTGCCAGATGCCGGTTGGCGGCGTGCCGTTGACTTTCCAGTCACCGATGTCGCGCGCTTTGTAGATCACCGGGTTATGCGACGAGACGGTGCGCGCATTGCGCCAGTGACGATCCAGCGCTTTGCTGACGCGCGTATCCGACGCGCCAAGCGCATTAAACAATTCGGTGGCAGCACGCGGTACCAGCTCGCTGGCGATCACCTGCGCCTGTCCGGCCTCGGCTTCCGCCAGGTTGTTGATGGCGGCGATGGCCGCTTCATCGGCACTGACGTGCGCTTCATATGCTGATTGCAGTGAATGGGTAGCGCGAATCACCGTGGCTTCGACGGCAAATGCCAGACTGGTGATCTCGCCTACCACCTGCAGCACCTGCGCATCCTGCCGCGAGGCCGCTCCGTTGCCGTGACTGTAAACGCGGTTGCGTGCGGCAACGGCTGCCGCGCCGTCCCGCGCGACCGCGCGCGCAATGCCCGCCAGCGTCGCCAGCAACACGTGCTGGTAATACGCGGTCTGATAACGGAAGCGCGTGGCAAAATCATACACGTGCTGCGTCTCCACATGCGCGTGCTCGAAGCGTGTTGTGCCGCTGCCGGTCAGGCGCTGGCCAAATCCGTCCCAGTCATCTTCGCGCGTAACGCCCGGCTGATGCGTATTCACCAGCGCGATCACGTCACCCTGATTGTCATCGCGGCGCGCGTAAACATCTATCCAGTCGGCGAACAGCGCACCGGTACTGTAAAACTTCTCGCCATTCAGCGTCCAGCCATTGGCGGCAGGCGTAACGCGGGTGATCACGTCGCCCAGCCTGACGTTGCCAATCTCCGTCCAGCCGCTGCCCACCAGCTCGCCATCAACAAAGCGGCGAAACCACGCGTCGCGCTCCGCATTGTCCGGCTGGTTGAGCCGGTCCTCGACAAAAGCAAAGTGCGCGCGCAGCGCCTGCGGCAGGTTGGAATCCGCTTCCGCCAGTTCAATCAACAGCTGAAACAGCTGCGGCAGCGAGGCGCCCCAGCCACCTTTTTGCTGTGGAATACGCACCGTGCCAAAGCCGGCCTCCTTCAGCCACTGCAGTGGTTCATAAGGTAAGGTACGCGTACGCTCGCGTTCCGCCGCGCCCGCCGCGATGCGGGCAAACAGCGGTCGGAAGTGCGCCGCCAGCGTGTCATAGTCAGTACCGGTAGAGAGAATGCTCATGTTTTACTCCTGAGGGGAAAGGTCGTCGATGTCGTGGCGGGTCGGTTCGTGACGCACCGCCAGCAGGAAAAAGATCGGAATGATGGCGGCCAGCGATACCACCCAGAACATTTTGGTGCCGAGCGCCGCCTGCAGAATCGGCAGAATGAACAGCGCCAGCGCACTGCCGATGCCCGACAGCGCACGGCTAAAGCCGACGCCGGTCGCGCGAATCGAGGTGGGATACGAGAGCGCCGGATAGACCATCAGCTGTGCGCCCGGCCCGAATCCTTCGGCAAACAGCCACAGTCCGAGCATCAGCACCGCAAACACGATGCCCACCAGCGCCTGCGGGTGGCCAATCAACGCCAGCGCCACCAGAGCAAAAAACTGCAGCGCAAAGCCAGCGATCGCCACGTGGCGTGACGGATATTTCCACGCCAGGCGCATCCCCAGCAGCCCGCCGGTAAAGGCAAACAGCGCGTTCAGCCCCAGCGAAGCTGAGATGGTCTCGAACACACCGGCACCGAGAAATTGCGCCAGTATCGACGGCAGGAAGAAGGCGATGGCGGTGTACTCAAACGAAATACAGATATTCATTACGCCGGCAACGAGGGTGCGTTCACGCCACGGCTTCTGGAACAGTACGCGAAAACTCACCTTCGGCGCCGCCGCCGCGGGTGGCGTTTCCGGTTCTGCTTCGTGAGCATGAATACCGTACGAATCACGCAGGATACGCACCGCCGAGGTCAGATCGCCCTGATTCGCGGCCCACAACGGTGATTCATTCATGAACTTACTGCGCACCGCGATGATCAACAGCGCAGGTACCGCGCCAAACAGCAGCGAGGCGCGCCACAGCCAGTCGAGATGATCTTCAGGCAGCAGAAAATAGAGGCCAAAAATCAGCAGGAAACACACAGTGGAAGCCGCATACCACATCGGGCACCAGGCCGCGAGCCGTGCGGCTTTGTTACCTTTGCCAGCGAATTTAGAGAATTCCGCCAGATAAGACATCGCCACCGGCAGATCGATGCCCACGCCAATGCCCATCAGGAAACGCGCGCCAATCAGCACCCAGACGTTGGGTGCTAAGCCCGCCGCAATCGCCGATACGACAAAAAACAGCATGTCGGCCATGAACACCGAATAGCGGCCGTACTTATCCGTCAGCCAGCCACCAATCAGGTTGCCGACAATGGTGCCAACCATGATGGATGAGGTGACCAGCCCGGTGGTGAACGGCGATAGCTGGAACTCGCGCACCACGTCATCGATGCCGTACGACAGTGTGGTCAGGTCGTAGGCGTCGAGGAACACGCCACCCAACGCGAGAAACACAATCATGCGCGCATAGTTGTTTTTGCTACTGCGGGTGTTGATCAGCCTTGCCACATCACTGACCGAACGTACCGGTTGCGAAGCCGGCAAGGTGTTTTCTAAAGGAAGAGTACTCATAACGCCTCACGTCTGTTTTTGTTGTGCAGGTGAGGTGGTTATAAGCGCTTTATGCAGGAAACCAAAGCAACAATATTTGCTATTAATTACAATATAATCAATAAGATAACAAATAAATCAACACTAAAACCCGGACGCGCAATGCGGGTCCGGGTAGCGTATTCGGCAGTAAAGTTATTCAGCTGAAACCGGCACCAGCACGCCTTTGACCAGCGGGTCATCGGTGGTTTTTAGCCACTGCTGTACGCGCGGATCGGCAAAAGCCTGCCTGAGTTTGACGATGTTCTCCTGCTCCAGGTAAGGCGTACCGATCACCAGCTGCGAGGCAAAGGTGCGCGGCGCGGGCGGGAACAGAATACCTTTGTCACGCGGGACTTTACCGGCGTCAAACTGCGACACATAACCAATTGCCGCATCGACCGAATTAAGCGCCCGCGGCATGGTCAGCAGATCCAGCTCTTTGAACACGAAACCGTGCGGATTACCGACAATGTTTTTCAGTTTGGCGGTGCGCGGTTCTACCGTTGGATCGAGGGTGATCAATCCCTGACGCGCCAGCAGCCAGAGCGCCTGGCCCTGATTCGCCCCATCGTCGGGCACCACAATGGTTGCGCCCTGCGGCAGATCCGCCACCGAGTGGTAGCGATCGGAGTAAATACCAAAAGCCCACTGGAACAGAGGCAGGCTGGAAGTGAGCTGGAAGCCGTTAGCATCGACCACCTGCTTCAGCCACCACTGATGCTGATAGACCGTCGCAGCATACTGCCCTTCTGCTACCGCACGGTCCGCCTGCACCGGATCCTGCACACCGACCGCCTCCAGCTTCAGGCCGTAGTCCGGCGCGATATGCTCACCCACATAGTCGATCAGCTTCTGTTCACCGGCCATTGCCGGCTCATAATGCACTTTCAGCGTGGTGCCAAACACTACCGCCTGCGGCTGCTGGCTGCGCCAGAACCAGCCAGCGGCGGCCAGCAAAATGACCACTATAATCAGCAGCAGCCACGGCCAGCGGCGTGTTTTACGTAATTCAAACTCTTGTGTTGTCATAACGATGTCCCCTGAGGATGGCGCAAGGCCGCAACCAGCCGGTCGCCGAAAAATTGAATGGTCTGAATCAGTGCAATTAACACCACGATGGTGGCGATCATGATGTGGTTATCGAACCGCTGATAGCCATACACCACCGCCAGGTAGCCAATGCCGCCAGCGCCAATGGTGCCGGCGATGGCCGAGTACTCAATCATGGAGATCAGGTTCAGCGTGATGGCTGCGACAATCGCCGGCAGCGCTTCACTCAGCTGGGCGGAGCGGATGATCTGCCAGCGCGACCCGCCGCACACCAGCCCTACGGCGGTAACTTCTCCGGGCAGCTCGCGTAATGCGTTGTCGACCAGGCGGCCAAAGAAAGGAATCCCGGCGGCGATCATCGGTACCACCGCCGCCGGAATGCCGATGGTGGTGCCGGTGAGCCAGAAGGTAAACGGAATGATGGCCGCCATCAGCACCAGAAACGGTAACGAGCGCCCCATATTGACGATCCAGCTCAGCACCCGATGCACACCGCGCTGCGGAAACAGTCCGCGCGGCGAGGTGTTAAACAGCACCACGCCGACCACGCCACCGAGGCTCACCACAAACAGCATCACGATGCCGACCATCAGCGCGGTTTCACCCAGCGCCGGCAGCATTAGTGCCGGAATTTCAGACCAGGGTGTGTCCTGGCTTATCACGGATACGCTCATACCGCCTCCCGTAACGGCGGCACGCTGACAGCAACGCTGGCCGCCAGGCCATAGTGCTCAAGCTGCGTCAGCAACCGTGCCAGCGGCACCTGCTCCTGCTGAAAATGAATGCCCACCTGCAACCGTCCGGCCTGGATGCCATTGACCCGCTCGACATGCGCACCCAGCAGATCCACCTTTAAAGCGAACTGCTGGCTGATGCGCGAAATCCAGTCGCTGGCCACCGCGACATCGGTACGGTAGCTAAGCTGCAGCACCAGTCCGGCATCACTGACTTGTGCCGTCAGCGGCAGCAGCCGCTGGCCGAGCGCGCTGTCCGGCTGTGCCAGCAGCGCACTGACGGTGCCATACTGCACTATCTCTCCATCGCGAATCTCGGCAACCGCATCCGCCGCCTGCCGTACGGCATCCATTTCATGGGTGATTAGCACGATTGCCAGCCGGTAGTCGTCACGCAGTTTTTTCAGCAGCTCAAGGATGGTGAGCGTCGCTTCCGGATCGAGGCCGGAGGTGGCTTCGTCGGCCAGCAGTACAGAGGGACGCAGCGCCAGCGCGCGGGCAATACCGATGCGCTGCCGCTGCCCACCGGAGAGTTGGGCGGGAAAGGCGCTGGCTTTGTGGCTAAGCCCGACACTCTCCAGCAGCTCGCCGACGCGGGCGCGGATATCGCGCTCGACCACACCGAGATAGCGCAGCGGCAGCGCGATATTTTCCCAGGCACTTTTACGCTGCAGCAGCGCGGAAGACTGAAATACCGTGCCGATAGCGCGACGCGCGCGGCGCAGCGCTTCGCCATCCAGCCGGGATAAATCGCTGCCGTTAACCCGGATGCTGCCGCCGCTCGGCTGCTCCAGCAGGCTGATGCATTTCGCCAGCGTAGATTTTCCGGCACCGCTCGGTCCGACCACCGCGGTGATGCTGGCTTCTGGCACCTGCAGCGTGATGTTTTTCAGCACGTCGGTGACGCGACCGTCCGGCGCACGGTAGTGCTTACTCAGGCGCTCGATTTCGATCATATAACCTCCTGCTGCTGCGCGCTGCGTACACGATAGCCAGCACCCGGATGCGGCGCGCTGAGCTGCGGCCCGGCGGCAAACAGCTTTTCACGTAGCGTGCCCGCGGCGTAATCCTGTTTGTAAACGCCGCGTTTTTGCAGCTCCGGAATCAGCAGCTCGACCACATCCTCAAAGGTTTCATGGGTCAGCGCATACGCCAGGTTGAAACCATCCACGTCGGTCTCTTTTACCCAGCTCTGCAGCTCATCCGCCACCGTTGCCGCACTGCCCACCAGCAGCGGGCCAAAACCGCCGATGCCCACCCAGTCAGCCAGCGCTTTCACCGTCCATTGACGATCGGGATCGGCAGTAGAGAAAGTTTCAACCGCTGACTGAATGGCGTTGGTATGCAGGTATTTCAGCACCTGGTCCGGCTGATATTGTCCAAAGTCGATGCCGGTCCAGCCGGAGACCAGCGCCAGCGCGCCTTCGTAGCTGACCCAGTTTTTATACTCCTGCCACTTCGCCTGTGCCGCCCGATCGGTTTCACCGACAATCACCGTCTGCAGGTTGAAGATCAAAATACTGCGCGGATCGCGACCGGCTTCGGCTGCACGACGCCGGATGTCGGCCACGGTTTTCTTTAACAGCACTTTGGACGGCGCGGCGACAAACACACATTCTGCGTGCTCAGCGGCAAACTGTTTGCCGCGGCTCGATGCACCGGCCTGATATAGCACCGGCGTGCGCTGCGGCGAGGGTTCACATAGATGGATGCCCGGTACGTTGAAGAACGTACCCTGATGGTTAATCGGATGGATTTTGCTGGGATCGCTGAAAATGCGACGCTGACGATCGCGCAGCACCGCATCCTGCTCCCAGCTGCCTTCCAGCAGTTTATAGACCACCTGCAGGTACTCATCGGCATAGTCATAGCGGCTGTCATGATCGGTTTGCGCTTTATGACCAATGTTGCGCGCGCCGCTCTCCAGATAGGAGGTAACGATGTTCCAGCCAATGCGGCCTTTGGTCAGATGGTCCAGCGTCGACAAACGGCGCGCGAACGGATAAGGATGCTCAAACGACAGCGAGGCGGTTAAGCCGAAACCGAGGTGCTCTGTGACCAGCGCCATCGGCGTAATCAACGCCAGCGGATCGTTCACCGGCACCTGAGTGGCCTGGCGTATCGCCGCGTCACCGTTGCCGTTCAGCACATCGTAAATGCCGAGCACATCGGCTATGAACAGGCCGTCAAACTTGCCGCGCTCCAGCAGGCGCGCCAAATCAACCCAGTATTCCAGATCTTTATACTGCCAGGAGCGGTCACGGGGATGGGCCCAGAGTCCGGGCGACTGGTGACCGACACAGTTCATATCAAAGGCATTCAGGCGTATTTCGCGTTGCGATGGCATAGCAATCTCCATAGCGAGGCCGTGATCGTGCAGCGACCCGGCGTTCGTCAGTTAATTTTCAGGATGTTGAGTATTCAGGAGGCGGAAGGGGGACATCGCTCAGCGTGAGCGACAGGCAATACCTTAAGAATTTCATCCGCTACGGCGGCCGCGTGATCGGCCACCTGCGGCAACCCCATCAGCTCGCCAAAGCGGGCGCGCGCCGCCGGGCCCACGACAAACAGGCGTGCGTTGGGCTGACCGGACCGGTTGAGGGTGCGCGAGCGATCATCCACATCAATGCCGAAGCCGAGCGCATCGGCGCGGATCAGGCCCTGCTCGCTGAGCGATTGCAGCAGCGGCTGGCTGGACGTCAGCGCTTCATGTCCCGGTCCGGTCGTGACAATCAGTTTATCCAGCACATGATTTTGCCGGGTGCCATCGCGCTGACGCAGGGTGATTTCCAGCTGCTGCGGGTGAGTGTGAATCGCCACGAGGCGAGCGGCCAACACCTGCAGGCTACCTTGCTGCTGTCGCCGGGCGATGACGGCGGCGACCTGCGGGGCAATGCGATAGCGATGCACATCCCACCATGAACGCAGATGACGCGCAAAGCGTCGCTGTTCAGGCAGCGGAAGTGACTGCCAGATGGCTTGCCCCTGCACACGCACCTCATCAAGCACACGCTGCCACGGCAGCTGCTGCGCGGCGGCGCGAGCGACTTCATCACGAATATACCGCAGCCAGTGACGCGCGCTGGGCTGAGGTTGCGCGGCCAGCGTCCACTCCGGCCATTCGCCGCTGAGATTGGCGCGTGACAGCTGTCCGCGCCGTGAGAACGCCAGCAGCGGCCCCTGATGCTGACGCGTCGCCAGCGAAGCCACCACATCAGCCATGCTCAGGCCGGTGCCGACAATCGCCACCGATGCGTCAGGCTCAACGTTATCCAGCACGCCTGGCTGCCACGGGTTGGCAATCAGCGCCGGATGGTCGGCAAACGGTTGTAGCATGCGTGGCAGCGACGGCGGTGGATGGCTGATCGCCAGCGCCAGGATGTCGCCAGTCAGGGTTTCACCGTTACTCAACAGCAGTTGTTGCCCTTCCCACGCCAGCGCACGCGCCTGGACGTGACGCAGAGTGACATGCGGATGCGCCTCAGCAGCGGCGGCAAACTGCTGCGCCAGGTAGCGGCCAAACAGCGCACGCTGCGGATACACCGCGCCATCGGCGCAGTGTGCTGCTGAATCCAGTGAGCATTCCGGTTGCTGACGATACCAGCGATCAAAGGCGCCCTGCTCTTCTCCGCTGAGCTGCATACGCGCAGCCGGCACGTTGATGCGGTGTGCCGGTTCCGGCGTGGAATAGGCAACACCGGCGCCGAGGCTGGCGCGCGGTTCGACCACTGTAATCAGTAGCGGCGCGAGCGACGTGCGGGCGAGGTGGATCGCCAGCGCTGTGCCGCTGAAGCCCCCGCCGACAATAATGATGTGCGCTGTTGCCATCGCCTTCTCCTGCATCAGCTGGCGCTCGTCTGTTTCGCCGATGGGCGCTTATCGCCGCCGATGGTTTCACCAAACGGGCCAGTGTTAATGGTACGGGCGCGCTGCTGCTGACCGTGGGCCAGCGGTAACAGCGGCAGCAGCAATTCAGCCACGCGATGGGCCTCTTCCAGATGCGGATAGCCCGAAAGAATGAAGTTAGTCACGCCGAGCGCCTGGTATTCCCGAATGCGTTCAGCGACCTGCTGCGGGCTGCCCACCAGTGCAGTGCCGGCACCGCCGCGCACCAGTCCGACGCCTGCCCACAAATTCGGCGCAATGTAGAGATTATCGCGCGAACCGTTGTGCAGCGCACTCATGCGCGCCTGACCGGCGGAATCCATGCGGGCAAAAATCTTCTGCGCCTGAGCGATGGTGTCGTCATCCAGATGGGCAATCAGTTTATCCGCCGCCGCTCGGGCTTCTTCTTCGGTTTCACGCACAATCACATGCAGGCGGATACCGTATTCGAGTTTCCGGCCGCGTGACTCAGCGCGCTCACGTACGACCGCCAGTTTTTCTGCTACCTGCGCCGGTGGCTCGCCCCAGGTGAGATAGGTGTCAATCTGCTGCGCCGCCACGTCGATCGCTGCCTCCGATGAGCCACCAAAGTAGAGCGGTGGACCGTTTTCCTGCACCGGTGGAAACAGCACCTCAGCGCCTTCAACCTGAATATGCTCGCCCTGATAATCCACTTTTTCGCCGCGCATCAGCCGGCTATACACATCCAGAAACTCGCGAGTCACTTCATAACGTTCACTGTGGTTGAGGAAGATGCCGTCGCCTTTGCTTCTCCACCGGATCGCCGCCGGTGACCACGTTAATCAGCAGACGGCCTTCCGACAGACGATCCAGCGTGGTGGCCATGCGCGCTGCCAGCGTGGGTGGCTGCAATCCTGGCCGTACGGCGACCAGATAGCGCAGCCGGCGCGTCATGGGTGCCAGCGCGGAAGCCACCAGCCAGGAATCCTCACAGCTTTTCCCTGTCGGAATGAGGACGCCGTAAAAGCCCAGATTGTCGGCGGCCAGCGCGACCTGCTGTAAATAGGCTAAATCAACCGGGCGTCCGCCTTCTGTGGTACCCAGGTAGCGGCCATCGCCGTGCGTCGGCAGGAACCAGAAGACATTTATGCTCTCGTGCGCAGAATCGGCCATTATGCTTATCCTATATAACTTTATGAGAAAACGTTCATTCATAACTTTCTATTTGGTTATATAGGCGTAAGCGAAAAGCATGCCAGCTTTTAACGAAACAGAGATTGTGCATTTTCAGTCAGTTAGGTCATCAGAGCGCGTAATGTCTGTTGCAATTGCAACGCAACGCCAACAGCATTTGCTGCATATGCAACTGCTTATGCTTTTTTCCTGCTGTTCATTGCCACTTACCGGGTTTAGCGTGATGGCAGACCTTTACAGGAGCCACCCTCATGCTGACACCTTACAATCAACCGGATTCACCTCGCCTGGTCGACCCGGCATCGCTGGCTTTCCAGTCGCTGCTGGATAAATTCGCACCCACCGACGCCACGGTGCTGATTGTGGGCGAAACCGGCACCGGCAAAGAGGTGGTCGCGCGGTATCTGCATCACCACAGTCCACGCCGGCATGCCCCGTTTCTGGCCGTCAACTGCGGCGCCCTGACGGAAAGTCTGGCAGAAGCTGAATTGTTTGGACATGAGAAAGGTGCCTTCACCGGCGCGACTCAGGCGCACCCTGGCTGGTTTGAAGCGGCGCAGGGCGGCACGCTGCTGCTGGATGAGATCGGCGAACTGACCCTGCCGCTGCAGGTCAAACTGCTGCGCGTCCTTCAGGAGCGTGAGATCACACGCGTCGGTTCACGCAAGGCCATTAAAATAGACGTGCGGGTTATCGCCGCAACCCATGTCGATCTGGCGCAGGCAATTCGCGAACGGCGTTTTCGTGAAGATCTGTTTTATCGCCTGAACATCGCCGTTGTTCCCCTGCCACCGCTGCGCCAGCGTCGCGAGGACATCCCGCTGCTGGCACAGCATTTCCTCTCCCTGTACGCACGCCGCCTTGGCCGTCCGGCGCGTCGCCTGTCGCCTGACGCGCTGGAAGCGCTGCGCGATTACAGCTGGCCCGGCAATATTCGTGAGCTGGAGAATACGCTGCACAATGCGGTGCTGCTCAGTCGCGATGAGACATTGACACCGACGCAGCTGCGGCTGGCAGGTTACAGTGAACGTGGATACAGCGAATCGGACGATTCGACGCTGGATAGTTTCCTGCGCCAGCAGATTACACGCGAACCGCAACAGCTGTTTGATCGGGTGATTCAGAGTCTGATCAGTAACGCACTGGAAATTGCGGACAACAATCAGACGCAGGCCGCCACGCTGCTGGGCATTAGCCGGCACACGCTGCGCACGCATCTGGCACAGATGGGCGTCATAAAAGGGCGGCGCAAGTCTGCCGTCATGGCCTTCGCGCACGCCAGCGGGGCCGCGCGCCCTGAACGCGAGTTGCGTATCGGCTATCAGAAATTTGGCAATCTTGGCGTGTTGAAAGCGCGCCAGACGCTGGAAAAGTGCTTTAACCAGCAGGGTATCAGCGTGGTGTGGAGTGAGTTTCCTGCCGGTCCGCAACTGTTGTATGCGTTGCAGAATAATGAGATTGATTTCGGCACCACCGGTGAGGTGCCGCCCATCTTCGCTCAGGCCAGCAGTAACGCCGTGACTTATATCGCCTGGGAGCCACCCGCACCGGGCAGCGTCGGGATTGTGGTGCCACGCGACAGTAGTATCCACAGCCTGGCAGATTTGCGGGGTAAGCGTATCTCGGTCAATAAAGGATCAAATGTTCACTGGCTGCTGTTGCAGCTGCTGGAGGAAGCCGGCATCGGTCTGGATGAAATTAAAGTGGTGTACACGCCGCCGAAATATCCGCTCACAGCCAGCGATTATCTGGCCGTTGATGCCTGGATGATGTGGGATCCGCTGCTGAGTGCCGCAGAAAGCAACGCCGATTTGCGCGTGCTGGAGAAGGGCGAAGGCCGGGTGCGCAACCACCAGTTTTATCTGGCGCGCCATGATTATGTGCAGCAGCATGACGATATCGTGCAGCAGCTGGTAACGAGCCTGCAGCAAACCGGGACCTTTATCGATAATCATCGCCATGAAGCCGCCACTATGCTGGCGCAGGAACTGGGGCTGGAGTTCGCAGCCGTGGAACGTGCCTTATCCCGTCGCAGCCACCAGACCCGGGCCATGGTTTTCCACGTCATCAAAGAACAGCAAACTATCGCTGACCGCTTTTATGCGCTCGGTTTGATTCATAAACCGGTGCGCGTGCGCGATGCCGTGTGGCAGTCGCCCAGACAGACGGCGCTTATGGCATAGGAGCTACAGTAAAAGTTATCCACGTTTTCTGTGGATAACACATTGAATATCGTCTGGCTAAATCCCCGTTATTCTCACGACAGCATAAGGATTTACTGTGAAATTCGGGCGATTTCAGCCTGAAATCCTGCTAATAAAAACCATTTTTTCAAACAGTTAGAGGTAAAATCGCCATGGCGAATGTCGCCTGATTCCGGCAAATTCCGTTAAGGATTCTCCCTGCTGGTTTCACTGTTGCTTTCGCATCCAGCAAAGCTGGCTATTTTCAAAGACTAAGACGGCGATGCGCGGTTTCACCGTATTACATTGCTGAGCTGGCGATTTCAGCCTGAAATTCCGGCTAAGGTTAATTTGATTTCATGCACTTAGCGCTGAAATCACGCTGGCGAAGGATGAAATTTCGGGGGGAGATATCAGGAGAGTGTGGTAACAATCTGTAGCGGCACGGTTCAGGATGTACGGGATTATGCTGCTACAGATTGCTGGTCATCGGTGTTAAAGCGCTACTACTGATTGAGATACTTATTCAGCGTCTCGGTGATAACGCGATCCAGCTCTTCCTGTAACTCTCTGGACTGACGGTTAAACTCGTAGCTAAACATGCGTCCGCGCGTTTTCTTGCGGGCGTAACGGTCTTTATCCGCGAAGGTCCACAGCGGTGTCGCCACCACTTTATCTTTTGTCGGCGCCTGCACCAGCGTCTGGCTGCCGTTACGGACCAGCCGCAGGATGCCATTCTTGACTTCATCTTCCGCCAGGCCTTCACGCGCACAGACGCTGTCCACATCCATACCGATGGTTTCAATCAGAGCATCGACCGTCTGACCGGTTTCCTGCAGTTTTTCGTAGGCCTGCAGCAGCGTTTTGTAGTCAGGATAGGTCAACTCTGAATGGTTCGGGAACAGGGTGACCAGCTCCAGCGGCACACTGGCAGCTTGCAGCGCGCGGGTCACTTTTGCCTGTGACAGCCCTTCACTCTGCGCAATCTCTTTTTGCGACAGGCCGCTGTCTTTCAGGGACAGCAAACGCATGCCGACTTCACGCAGATTATGCTCACGCGCGGTCTGGATATCCTGCGCCAGACGACGGGCTTCTTCGGCAGAGATGGCAACGTCGGTAACCAGCACATCCAGCCCGGTTTTACAGTGCAGCGCGGCCGCCCGACGACGCGAACCATCGAGGATTTCAATCCGATCGCCACGCTTTACGCCGATGGCCGGGAAGAACTGCTGCAGTTTAATGGTACGGATGATATCGCGCAGTGACTCTGGCGTAAGACCGGACTGGTCACGGCCGTTGGTTTCCATCACCACGTACGTACGTTCTTCTATCTCTTTAGCCGTGATGTGTTCCAGGGTGAACAGGGCGCGTTTACCGGTGGAAAGGATAAACGTCTGAGAGTGGGCATCCTCGCTGGGTTCATTTTGTAACGGGCTCTGGCTGAAGGTGCGGCCAATAGTGATTCTTTTTGCGCTCATAATAACCTCAGTTCAGGCGGATAAATTCAATACGATCAAAGACGGCTTTGGCAAAGTCTTCTGCCGCCGAACGCGCGTTTTTCAGGGCTTCGCTGCTGCCGACATAGGTAGATGGGTTGGCGGAGATAACCGTATCGAACGATTCACCGCAGCGTTCAAAGCCATCCAGCCGCGGCAGCGCCGCATCCAGCATATCGCCACCAAATATCTCTTTCGCCAGGCTGTGACACATCTTGTGGTCCGCTTTATTCGACAGCTTAGACATAAAACCAATGTTGCCCTGCAACCGGCAGGTAGCACCCGATTCTTCAATGATGTCGATAAGCTCGGGCAGGCGCGTCAGATACTTCAGCGTGGAGTGGAAATCAACCTGTGCCGGCGGCACCGGCGTCATCAGCAAATCGGAAGCGGCAATGGCGTTTTTCAGGAAGGCATCCAGATGTGGGCCGCTGTCAATAAAGATGAAGTCGTAATCTTTTTTCAGCTTAGCCACCACGTTTTCATACAGCACTGCATGCACGTTTTGCTGCGGCAAATGCTCCGCACACAGCTCTTCCCAGCGTGAAGCAATGAAGGCGTCATCGATTGAGGCGGGCAGTACGTCAACGCCAGGAATAATCGATGGCACAATAAATTCGCTTTTCAGCTCTTCGCGGCTGACGTTTTGCAGCATCGCCTGTGCTGCGGTGGCCTCAACCAAACCGACCGAACGTTCATGATTCAGGAACATGGTGGCCGAAGACTGCGGATCGAGATCGATAACCAGGATACGTAAATCTTCAAACAGCAGGTGCGGATGCGCGCGCAGCGCGTGCGCCAGTGATACGGTGGAAACGGTTTTAGACACACCGCCTTTCAGGTTACCGACAAACAGCGTAAACGCTTCAGGATGGCGATCGCGGTATTTCGGGACGCCGCGATGATGATAGATGTCGATAATATTTTGGATCGACATCGCGTACTTGGTGGAACTGCCGGCCGCGCGCTTATCAAACGGATAGCCGTTTTCTTCCATCTCGTTAACCGCGTAATCGACACTGGCGCGCGTCAGCCTGGGCAACTTGGCTAACGCCGCTTTGGCATAAACCTGGTAAAAAGTATTCTCGTGCAACTCTTCTTTTTGCGCCTGAATCTGCTCCGTCAGGCTCATCAGCATTCTTTCTGAGCGTTGAGCGACTTTCAAAACCTGCTTCTCATCGTTAGCCATACTTGCTCCACACATGTAGGATTTATGACTTTATACCGAAATCCTGCACATGAGGCAAATCTATCTCATCTGTTCATCATCGGCTCGCGTTGTAAAAAGACCTTTTGCAAGAGAGGTTTAAACGACACGTTCACTGGAGTCAGTAATGCGAGCTGGTTGATAACCCATCAATTGATGAAAATGTGATCGGTGAAAGGGCGGCCCTCTGCCACTGTTCACTGTAATCAGTAACCGACCTATCTGGCTGAAGCGGGCGATCACGGTGAAATACTGCGCGCCGTTACCTTACAGAGCAGTCCGCACGTTCACTGTAATCAGCGGGTGGCGAAAAGGAATGAACTGCGTTCACTGTACCCGGCAGAACATTCACTGCAATCAGTAACCCTGCCGGAAGGTTCACTGTAATCAGTAATCCTTTAGCGCAGGGACAGCGCTACCGGCGCCAGGGCGAGCCAGTGCGCAAAAGTAAATGTTCACTGTAGTCAGTGGTTCCGCGCAACATCCGCTCACCGAATGGTCAGGACTCACTGTAGTCAGCACAAGCCCACTACATTCTTCCCTCACTAACTGCCTGCAACGCACGGTATGAGGGGGTGCTGCCAGCCAGTGAGAAGGGGAGAAGCTGCACACGATGAGAATTACGCGGTGTGCGATTTCGGGCTGGGGAGCATCGCCTGCAGGAAGATTGGGTTGCGTCGCGGCGAGCATCGTGCAGTGCCATGTTTAGAGCCACCTTACTGGCGGTAATCTGCCAGCGCATCGATTCATGTAGATATAAGATTCACTGTAGTCAGTAAACTGCGACGTCTATGCCACCGACATTGACTGAAGTCAGTAAACTATGAATGCCTTTTCGTCAATGTTCACTGTAATTAGTAATGTGACCGTTATCAGATATTCATAACCTGATCGCTGCGGCGCATTCACTGTAGTCAGTAGAAGGAAAAGCGCGTTTAAGCCTGAATTGCTGACCTGCCTGACTGAGCATTCACTGTAATCAGTAAACCCGATCATCTTTATCGCGCCAGGTCGAGGGATGCTGGTGCGGGACAGGGAAGGGCACTCAGCTAACAACATTCACTGTAATCAGTAGCCGGGTTCGCGCGCGCTGCGCTTTGAGGCAGCAGTACCTGACGCACACGTTCACTGTAATCAGTACATGCCCGCTTAGCCTCAGCTCGATAACGTTCACTGTAGTCAGTAACTGGCTTTCTCTTTCTTACAGGGCAGCGGCCACGGTGAGGGTAGGGGAGTGTTGAGAACGTTCACTGCAATCAGTAAAAGTCAGACAACGCAGAGGGCCGTTTCGTCATGAAATGACGTTCACTATAATCGGTAATCCCTCCCACGATTCACTGTAATCAGTGATAGTGACCAACCCTGTCACTTTTACTGGTTACTTTTACAGCATAATTACTGAATACAGTGAATGTATTGCAGTATATCGATTATTAACTTTAATTTTCAGTCAGATACGATAAAGCGTTCACTGTAATCAGTGAGGTCGTATGCATTTGTGTTCACTGTGGTCAGCAGAATCGCCCGGCAGACCAGACATTCACTGTAATCAGCCAGACGGTATCTGAAGGCACAGACCAGATGTCTGTCAACCCACCTGGTAAGTACCCACTATCAATAAAAGCACTGTTATGCATAGAAAGGAAGGTTTAAGGATTTTCAGGGAACAGGCGATACCGGCAGCGACCACTGATTACAGTGAATGCTACCGATTACAGTGAACAGATCAGGTTGTGCTGATTACAGTGAATGAGAGGAAAGCTGCAGTGTCACTTTTAGGCTTAGTGACACTGCGGGAAGAGGGCTGACTGATTACAGTGAATGGGGGAAGTCAGTCTTCGAAATCGAGGTCTTCCAGCGAATCGATACTTTCCAGATTGCTGATACCATCGAGTTTGGGTGTGCGGCTGTGGATGATGAAAAATACCGAACGGCCCCGTTTCACTTCGGAGTAGTCCAGATAGCCAATCTCTTTCAGTTGCTCCATGGCGCGCCGCACCACATGGTTTTGCGTGGTGGTTTTTGAGCCGAGATTAAGACGCATGCGTAAGCGCGCCAGGGAGATAGGCGCCGGATTAGTGGGCAGGCTTTCCAGGTAGGTATACAGCGCCTGCGCCGACTCCTTACGCTTGAGGCGCGAGATAGCACGCAGCTGCAGCAGCACCTTGTGGTCGAAGTTATACAGCTCAAACAGCTTAGGATCGGCCTGAATGCGCACCAGATCTTTCTCACGATCGTAGTAAGCCGACTGCACCAGGTGCGTGTGGTAGGCTTTACCATTCCCCTCAAACGACAGGGTATTGGTTGCGATGCGTCGCAGCGAGGCGTCAAGACGCTTACGCAGCGCCGCGGACGAGTTGGCCGAGGGAATACCGCACATCTTGACGAAATCGATAAACGGCAGCGTGACGGTGTCGCCCTTCGACGGATAACGCGAAAAAGACTGAATGATGCCGGCCCAGGTTTTGAAATCATTATCCATATCCAGCCGTGCGCCGGTGATGGTAATCTTTTCATAGCCTTCCGCTTTCACCAGCGACAGGTTTTTGAGCTCTTTGGTGGCATCGGTTGAAGCCATCGCGCCGGATTTTCCGCGCGCCGTTGACTTCAGGGTAGGAACAAACAGACCCAGGCGCATCAGTGCGACCGGTTGTACGGTGTTATTTTTATTGGGATGAAGCTGAATAACTTCACCACTATTTTTCGTCACCGACAGAAAAGGTTCAAGTAACGCCTTGTTTTCACTCTCTTTATCTGCCATAGCCTGAGATCTTCATTCTGTGGATGAAAAGGATCGGTATCTGATTACAGTGAACATTAACACTGTTTATAGTGAACATTCTACTGTCTATAGTGAATAAAGTACTGACTATAGTGGATACTTTACTGATTATAGTGAACACGATCACCTTCTCAGCCCTTGTCGGGTGCGGCCTGCCGCGATCGGGGATCTCTTAGGATCTCTTTTTAGATCTCTTTATGATCTTTCTTTAAGATCTAATCACTGTATAAGTGGATAACCCGTTGAGGCGACTGATGCTGATAAGCGTAACCTGCAGAATATTCGCTTACGTCTTTAAATCACCCTGTGAGGGTGGAAAGTGAAAATCTTCAGCCTGCGCTGCCTCTCAATTCATTTCAGGTGAACAACTTGCTCTCATCTATTCATTTTTCATCACCTGATGGCTGGCGTAAGGTAGATCCCACTCTGATCAACCCGATTATCTGACGAAGGCATCTTATGACTGATCACGTTATTTCACGTAATCCCACCAGCGGCGAAATCATTGCCACTTATCCCCTGCAGAGTGCAGCCGAGCTGGAAACGGCTTTACAGCAAAGCGGCAGCGCCTTTGCGCAGTGGCGTAACACAGAGATGGCACAGCGCGTAAAGGTACTGCGTCAGCTTGGTGAGCAGCTGCGCCAGCGTCAGGATCAACTGGCTACGCTCGCCACGCTGGAAATGGGTAAACCCATTGCGCAGGCGCGTGCCGAAGTCCTGAAATGCGCCAGCCTGTGTGACTGGTATGCTGAACACGGGCCGGCAATGCTGGCCGATCAGCCCACGCTGGTGGAAAACCAGCAGGCCTGGCAATCGTTTCGTCCACTCGGTGTGATCCTCGCGGTGATGCCGTGGAATTTCCCTTACTGGCAGGTCCTGCGCGGCGCGGTCAGCATGCTGCTAGCGGGCAATACCTACCTGCTGAAACACGCTCCGAGCGTCATGGGCTGCGCCCGGCTGATGCAGGAACTGTTTGCTGCGACCGATTTACCGCGCGGCGCATTCAATGTAATCAACGTTGAAAACGACGGTGTCTCTGCCGCCATAAAAGATCCGCGCGTCGCGGCCATCGCCGTGACCGGAAGCGTGCGCGCGGGTGGGGCTATCGCCGCACAGGCCGGTGCGGTACTGAAAAAAACCGTGCTGGAGTTAGGCGGCGCCGATCCTTTTATCGTGCTGGCGGATGCCGATCTGGATGCAGCAGTGGCCTCAGCGGTCACAGGACGCTACCAGAACAGCGGGCAGGTGTGTATGGCAGCCAAACGCTTCATTATTGAAGAGAGCATCGCAGAAGCGTTTGAGGCGCGTTTTAGCGCAGCCGTGCAGGCACTGAAAGTGGGCGATCCGCTGCAGGAAGAGACTTATATCGGTCCGATGGCACGCTACGATCTGCGTGATGAACTGGATCATCAGGTGCAGGAAACCCTGCAGCAGGGTGCACGTCTGGTGCTGGGCGGCCACAAGATCGAGGGCGTCGGCAACTATTATGCGCCAACCATTCTTGCTGACGTCACGCCCGCGATGACCGCTTTTCGTCAGGAGATCTTCGGGCCGGTGGCGGCGATCACCGTCGCGCGCGATGCGCAACATGCACTGCAGCTGGCGAATGACAGCGAGTTTGGCCTGAGCGCCACCGTGTGGAGCGGCAATGAAGCGCTGGCGCAGGAACTGGCAGAGCAGCTGGAAACCGGCGCGGTGTTTATCAACGGCAACGGCGCCTCAGATCCGCGTGTCGCTATCGGTGGCGTGAAAAAGAGTGGTTATGGCCGCGAACTCTCCAGCTTCGGCGTCCACGAGTTCTGTAACATCCAGACGGTGTGGAAAAACCGTCGCTAACCCGGCCGGGGCGCGCCATACTGTGCGCCCCAACTTCCGGAAGCAATCCTTGTATGCAGACGCCAGGCATTCTCATCCTTGCTGCCGGTCTCGGCAGCCGCTTTCGTCAGGCCGGCGGTACCGGGCATAAACTGCTGGCGCCGTATCCTGACGATAATGGCGTGCCTCAGCCGCTGCTGAAGCTGACGCTGCAGCAGGCGCAGCGCAGCGGTTTGCCGCTTCTCCTCATTATCCGGCCGGAAGATGGTGCCATTCAACAGCTGGCACAGCAGTGCGGCGTCGCGACCTGCACTATTGCCAGCGCCGGCAGTGGCGAAAGCATTGCCGCTGGCGTGCGGGCCACTGCCCACTGGCATGGCTGGCTGATCGTACCGGGTGATATGGCGTGGGTGAGGGCGGAGGATCATCAATGTGTGGCCCAGGCGCTGCGCAACGGTGCGCCGCAGGTACGGCTCAGCTGGCAAAATCAGCCGGGCCACCCGGTGGGATTTGCCGCGCACTATGGCGCGGCGCTCGCTCAACTGCAGGGCGACAGCGGTGCCCGCGCGCTGCTCGACCCGGCCATTCTCATCACTCTGCCGGCCCATCAGGGCACGATCCGCGACGCGGATCTGCCACGATCCGGGGCAAGCCGCTGACCTGCAGCGCGCCTGAATGGGTCAGTGGCTGCCGGGATTAGCGCGCACCTGCGCCACTTTTTCGCTCAGATTCTGCCACGCCGGTTGGTCAGGTGCGTAGCGCTGGCGCAGCCAGGCAGCAATATCCGCAACCTGCTTATCCGACAAACTGGCGGCAAAGCCGGGCATATAACCGAGCGCCTCGGTTGCCGGTTTGTCGATACCGTGCAGCACCACCTGTAACAGATTATCCGGCGTCGCGCTGGTTATGCTGCTGCTGTTGGCCATCGATGGGCTGACGCCAAACAACTGCGGTCCGCCCTCGCTGGCACTATGGCAGGCCTGACAGGCGCCTTTAAACAGCCGTTCCCCCGCGGCAGTGTTCCATGCCGGTTTTGCCGCCGGCACAGCGACAGGGCGCGCTGCCTGACCATTAATGTCTGCCAGATAGCTGGCCATGGCGCGCACGTCGGCTTCCGGCAGGGTGGCGAGATGGCTTACCACCGGTGCCATCGGTCCGGCGGCAACGCCGTGCTGCGCATCGTAACCACTGCGCAGATAGTTATACAGCGACTGCGCCGTCCAGGGCTGCGGGGCTTTATTCAGCTGATTGAGCGCGGGCGCTTCCCAGCCGTCGACCCAGCCACCGGCGAGGAAATTATCCCCGCTTTTCTCCGCGCCCAGCAAATTACGGGGCGAGTGGCAGGCACCGCAGTGTCCGGCTCCGTTCACCAGATAAGCACCACGATTCCATTCGGCGCTTTTGCGGGGGTCAGGCTGATATTCGCCGCGCCCGAGGTAGAGCGCGTTCCAGCCCGCCATCAGGAAGCGCAGGTTATAGGGAAAGCGCATCTGGTTTTCTGGCGGTGCCTGCTGTACCGCCGGCTGCGACATCAGCCAGGCGTACAGCGCCTGCATATCGCCTTCGCTCAGCTGGCGAAAGCTGGTGTAGGGAAACGCCGGATAGAGGTGATGGCCGTCGCGGCTGATGCCCTCGCGCATGGCGCGATCGAAGGCGTTAAATGACCAGCTACCGATGCCGGTCTGTTTATCTGGCGTGATGTTGGTGGTGTACAGCGTGCCAAACGGTGTCTCCATCTTCAGGCCGCCGGCATTGGTCGCGCCGCCTTCCGTGGTATGGCATACCGCGCAGTCACCGGCGGCGGCCACCTGACGGCCGCGTTCCAGCATCTCTGCCGACCAGCTTCCGGCGGCCGGGGGTGTCACGGGCGCAATCGGTGCGCGCCACGGCAGCGCGTTAATCGCCACGCCAGCGGCGAGGCCGAGCAATCCTGTTACGCCACCCAGCGCCCATTTTCGGCGGCGGCGGCGGGCGGTTTGGGCCGGTGCGGCCAGCTGTGGCTCCGGCTGCGGATCGGGGCCGTTCAGCGCCTGACGCAGTTTGTCAGCGGTAATGGGCAATTCGCGAAAACGGATACCGGTGGCATCAAACACCGCGTTAGCGATGGCCGCGGCGCTGGGCACCGACGCGGATTCCCCCGCGCCGAGCGGCGGTTCGTGCGGGCGCGGCACCATCATCACGTCGATATCCGGCACTTCCGGAAACGTCAGGATCGGGTAGCTGCCCCATTCCTGGCTGGCGATCAGGTTGCTTTCAATCGTCACCTGTTCTTTGAGCACCCGGCTGGTGGACTGAATGACATTGCCGTGAATCTGATGCTTTACCCCTTCCGGGTTGATCATCATGCCGGCATCATGGCCCACGGTGATGCGCGTAACGGCGATCTCGCCGCTCTGCTTATCAATCGCGACATCCGCGACCCAGGCAGCCCAGGCGGCGCCGAAGCCGGGAAATTTGCTGTGAATATAGCGTGCGTAGGCAAAACCGCGTCCGCGCAAAATGCCGGGTTCGCTGGCGGTCTGCTGAATGGCGGTGCGCGGCGTCCAGTCTGCGCGCGCAGCGGTGGAGCGCATTAGCTCGGCGGCGCGATCGTCCTGAATGTAGCGCAGCCGGTACTCCACCGGATCGACGCCTGCCGCGTGGGCCAGCTCATCCATATAGGATTCATGGGCAAAGGTGTTGGGCAGGGCCGAAACGCCGCGCATCCACGAGGCGCGCACAATCGGCGCCATGTCCTCAATGGTGACGCGCAGATGGGGAAAATCGTAAGGTGGAATGGAGGTGCGATCGCCCATTTCATACGCCAGCGCCACCGGATCGACACGGCCGGTTAGCAGCAGTGCCAGGGTGGGTGCGCCGTTGGACGGATAAGACGTGGTGAAATCATACACCTGCGGATTGCCCTGCGCGTCCAGCCCGCCGTCCACCTCCATCAGCTGTGCAGTGCCTTTCGGTTCCCAGACGTGCTCCTGGGCGCGCGTCAGCTGTACCCGCACCGGCTGGCCCACCGCGCGCGACAACAGCGCCGCATCGGCGGCCACGTCATCGGCGCAGTTGCGACCATAGCAACCGGCGGCTTCCATGCGGTTCACTTCAATAGTCTCTTCCGGCCTCTCCAGCAGCCATGCCAGATCGGCGCGCAGCAGGTGCGGGTTCTGCGTGCCGCTCCACACCTGCAGCGAATCAGGCTGATAGTCGGCCACCGCGCAGGAAGGGCCAATCGACGCATGCAGCTGATAAGGCCAGACATAGCTGCGGGTAAAACGCTGCGCGACATTCGCCAGCGCGGCATCCACTTCACCGCTGTCATGCACCACGCGCGAGGTGCGGGGATTATCACGAATAGCCTGTTCGATATCGCGCAGGTCCGGCAGGCTGTGTTCCCACGGCTTCCAGCGCACCTGTAATGCGTCCATCGCGGCGATGGCCTGCTCCTCGCGCTCCGCCACCACGCCGACAAAATCCGCGATCTGCACCACTTTCACGATGCCTTCGAGATGCGCGATCGAACTTTCGTCAATGCTGAGCAATGAGGTGCCGACAAAGCTGCCGGTGTCATAGCCCGCATACGGTGGGCGAATGACCCGGCCGTGCAGCATACCGGGCACGCGCAGGTCATGCACCCACGTTAGTTCGCCGGTGGCTTTGGCGGGAATATCCACCCGCGCCGAGCTGGTACCAACCAGGCGATATTCACTGGCGGGCTTGAGTGTTACCTGATGATCAATCGGCACGATGCTGCGCTGCTGCTGCACCAGTTCGGCAAATGACAATTGCACCCCGCTGGGGTGCTGCAGGAAACCGCCGTCCAGCGTGATGCTCTCCACCGGCAGCTGCCAGCGCGCGGCGGCCTGCTGTAACAGCCACTGGCGCGCCGTTGCAGCCGCTTTACGCAGTGGTACGGCAGAAATTTGCAATGTGGCGCTGGCGATGGTGGCACCCTGGTTGGGCACGCGTAGCGTATCGCCCAGTACCATTTGCACCTGATCCATGCGCAGATTGAGCTCTTCGGCGACGATTTGCGTCAGCGCGGTTTTCACCCCGGTGCCGAGATCGACATGGCCATTGAAGGCCCAGACGCTGCCGGAACCGTCAATAGCCAGAAACAGAGCCCGCTCTTTGGCTTTCAGCGTCGGCGTCTGGCCTTTGGGTACCAGCCCGGGCGGCGGCTGAATCTCATCGACAATCAACAGGATGTCGCTGGCTGCCAGCAACTGCTGCTGCGTGGGGACGTTAGCCGTACTCATGATGCCGCCTCCGCCTGCTGCAGGCATAAGGTGATGGCACGCTTCACTGCGCACAGGATCTCCTGATGGGTGCCACAGCGGCACAGGTTACCGCTCAGCGCCGCACGTATCTGCCGGTCATCAGGGCAGGGCTGAGCGCGCAGCAGCGCGGCGGTGGTCATGATCATGCCGTTAAGGCAGTAACCGCATTGTGCGGCCTGCGCCTCGATAAACGCCTGCTGCACCGGGTGCAGTGCTTCGCGGTTGCCCAGCCCTTCCAGCGTGGTGATAGCGCGCTGACGCACGCCATACGCCGGGATGACGCAGGCGCGCGCGGCAACGCCATCGATCAGCACGGTGCAGGCACCGCATTCACCCAGGCCGCAGCCATATTTGGGACCGTTAAGCTGGAGGTGATTACGCAGCACCAGCAGCAGCGAGGTATCGCGATAGCTGCTGATGGAGTGAGTCGCACCGTTCACCTCAAGGGCGTAATGGCACGTGGATGCAGGTGAAACCGGTGTGGCAGTCTGATGTGCCAGCATTTTCATTATTAACCGCCTTAGCGAGGCGGCTAAGCGCCCCGGGTTAGGGCTGGCTCGTATCGTCCAGCATTTTTTTCAGCAGATAAATCAGCGCGACCCGTTCGGCCGGATTCAGCTGCCCGTAAGTCATTTCGGTGATGCGCATCGCGTTGTCTGTCGTGCTGTCAATCAGGCGGTGGCCTGCATCGGTCAGCATGACAATCACTTTGCGTTTGTCGGTGGGATCGGGACCCAGACTGACCAGATCGCGCGCCTTAAGACGCTCAACCACACCGCGAATGGTGGCCTGATCGACGGCGGTATAACGCACTAAATCGTTCTGTGCGCTCGGACCGCGATCGCGCAGCGCACAGAGGGTAATAAATTGCACGGCAGTGATCTGTGAATCACCGACGTGTTGCTGAAAAATCGCCGCATGGCGTTGATACACCTTGCGCAACAGATGGCCAACCTGCTCGGTATAGTCATAGCGCTGGTCTGCGCGCGGATCCTGCTGGTGCGACATGCCTTTATCCTTTTTCCCGGAAACTGTCAGGCAGTGTAATGCATTGTCACTGCGCTGACAGCCGTTCCCTGCGCACGATTAACGCGCGCGTGAGGCCTCCGGTGCCACCACTTCACCTTCCGCCACCACCAGCAAATCGTCCACTTTGATGTCGCAGCGGCGCAGAGCAATGTCCATATGGCACGGCGTTTTGCGCTTACCGCCCACTTCGGTGTTCGGTCCGGTCGAAAACAGGAAGTTGCCGTAAAAGGCGCGCGCGTCCATACACATGCCGTCGTTTTTGTCGTGTAATCCCATCGCCGTCCACTGTGCGCGCGGCTGCAGCCCCCAGCCGATGTGGGAAATACCGTACACTTCCGGATCGTTGAAGTAGCGCATGTAATCGCGCAGATACTCAGCCTCAAAGCCACCGTGAATGCGGGTGACAAAACCTTTCTCGATCTCCAGCGTAATACGTTCACGCGCGTAAGATTTAAACGGCAGCAGGATGTCGCCGACGTCCAGCACCAGCACGCCTTCAGCCTGATCTTCATTCGGCCAGGTAAACAGGAAGCCGCTCGGCCAGTGATCCCAGCGGCCTGGCTCATCCGCGTAGCCATATTCCGTTACCGTGGGGTACTGGCCGAGCGGAGCGCAAAAATCACTGCCGGCCGGCGATTTCACCGTTATCATGCGCGCTTTTTCCAGCACCGCCGCCGCGGCCAGTACGCGCGACTTGTCCTCTTCAGTGGGCAACATTCGTGCCAACACTTCCGGCGGCTCGACGGCCAGCAAAATTCGCGTCCCGGTTTTCAGAATTTGTTCCTGCTCCGGCGAATGCAGCAGCATCATGGTATCGACGATCAGGTCCGCCGCTTCCAGCGCGCGCTGTGCGGCAATGTTGCCGGTAAGCGCGGTATCACCACAGTAGGCGGTCATGTCGTTACCCATTGCCGTCGGGTGATTGAAGGCCGGCAGCTCAATGCAGTACACCTTCGCGCCCAATCGTAGTGCAGCATCAGTGGCGGCCTGCACGGTGCGTGCATCGGAATAGTGACTTTTCAGGATGGCGACACTCTGGCTGGCGTCGACTTTCGACAGCCGTAAAACCTGCTCGAACATCTGGCCTAACTGGCTCTGATTTACTGCCATAGCGGTTTCCTCTCAGGGTTAGATGTCAGACAATTTGCTGCGCAAAACTTCAGCTATTTATAGCGAACACGCTTTATATGTTTGTTATAGACGTGTTGCGAAGAACAGTGCAAGCATTTCTTTTTGACATAAGAAAAGCCTATTTAACCTTATCATCAGGCTGTGATTAACATCATGTTATCGAGTTTTCACTGTAAATACGGTTGCTTTTAACAGTGTCATAACCTCAATAATTAAAGTGTATGCACTATAAATTCAGCGTCGGGTTTGATCGTTTATCCGCGTGCATACCTTCAAATCAGCGTCAGTGTGAGAGGAAAATATGAGCAATATGAAACGCATCGCAGTGATCGGCGCCGGGCTGGGCGGGCTTGCCGCCGGCTCGCTGTTACAGAAAGCGGGATTTCATGTCACGGTCTACGAACAAAGCCCGGCTTTCTCCCGTCTGGGTGCCGGCATCCACATGGGGCCGAACGTGCTCAAGGTGTTTCGCCGCATGGGCATCGAACAGCAGCTGGAGGATCTGGCTTCGCATCCCGATTTCTGGTTCAGCCGCGACGGCGAGACCGGGGAGTATTTGTCACGCATTCCGTTGGGCGCTTATGCGCGCAAAGAGTACGGTGCGGCTTATGTCACGGTGCACCGGGGCGATTTGCAGGCCATGCAGATGACCAGTCTGCAGCCGGGCAGCGTCCAGTTCGGTAAGTGCCTGAGCAGCGTCGAAGACAGCGGCAGCGATGTGGTGCTGCGTTTTCAGGATGGCAGCGAAGCGCGCGCGGATATCGTGATTGGCGCGGATGGCATTAACTCAAAACTGCGTGAGCATCTGCTGGGGGTGGAAGCGCCCACTTACAGCGGCTGGGTGGCGCACCGTGCGCTGATCCGCGGCGAACAACTGCGTAAATACAACCTCAGCTTTGAAGATTGCGTGAAGTGGTGGTCTGAAGATCGTCATCTGATGGTCTATTACACCACCAAAGCGCGCGACGAATATTATTACGTCTCCGGTGTGCCGCACCCGGCGTGGGATATCAAAGGCAGCTTCGTTGACAGTAGTCAGCAGGAGATGCTGGAAACCTTTGGTCACTACCATCCGGTGGTACAGGCGCTGATCGAGTGCAGCGAATCGGTCACCAAATGGCCGCTGCTCAACCGCCAGCCGCTGCCGGTATGGAGCGAAGGGCGCATTGTGCTGCTGGGTGATGCCTGCCATCCGATGAAACCGCACATGGCGCAGGGCGCTGCGATGGCCATTGAAGATGCCGCCATGCTGTCGCGCTGCCTGACGGAAACCGGTCTTGATGATTATCGCACCGCATTCCGCCTGTATGAAGCCAACCGCAAAGAACGTGCGTCGCGCGTGCAGGCCGTCTCTAACGCCAATACTTTCCTGCGCACCCAGGAAGATCCGGCCTGGGTGTACGGCTACGACGTGTTTGCCGCGCCGCTGAAAAGCGAGGTGACTTCATGAGCCGTTTTATGCACGGCGGTCAGGTACAGGCCAACGGCATTCGCCAGCACTATCTGCGCTACGGCGGCAGCGGGCCCGCGCTGATCCTCGTACCGGGTATCACCAGCCCGGCAATCACCTGGGGTTTTGTGGCGGAAGTTTTTGCGCAGCATTTTGATACCTGGGTACTGGACGTGCGCGGTCGCGGGCTCTCCAGCAGCGGTGAAGGGCTGGATTACGGCATGGAGAGCTGCGCCGATGACATCAACGCCTTCGCGGATGCGCTGGGGCTGACGCGCTATCACCTGGTTGGCCATTCGATGGGCGCGCGCTTCATCATGCGTGCGGCGGTGAAACAGCCAGCCGGCGTGCTGTCGCTGTCGCTGATCGATCCGCCGGTTTCCGGTCCGGGACGGCGTCTCTATCCGGGGCAGTGGCCGTGGTATGAAGATTCCATTCGCGACGCGCAGCGCGGCATGGACGCTGAAGCCATGAAGCAATACTGCCCGGCCTGGAGCGATGACCAGCGTCAGCTGCGCGCCGAGTGGCTGCACACCTGTTATACGCCAGCCATCCGTCGCGCCTATGACGATTTTCACCAGCTCGATATCCATCAATATTTCCCTCAGCTGCCGGCAAAAACCCTGCTGATGGTGGCAGGCAAGGGCGGCGTCATTCAGGCGGAAGATGAAGCCGAAATCCGCGAGCTGCTGCCGACCATTGAGATCAGCCGGGTAGCCGGCGCCGGTCACATGATCCCGTGGGATGATTTTCACGGCTTCTTCAACGCTTTTGGCACCTTCCTTGGCCCCTCACTGACTCCGGAGACGCAGCCATGACGCGTTCGTATCGTATCGGCCAGATTGTGCCGAGTTCCAACATCACCATGGAAACCGAAATTCCCGCCATGCTGCAGGCGCGCCAGCTGATTCGCCCGGAGCGGTTTACCTTCCACTCCAGCCGTATGCGCATGAAACATGTCAATAAAGATGAGCTGGCGGCGATGGATAAAGAGTCCGACCGCTGTGCGCTGGAGCTGTCCGACGCGCGCGTTGACGTGCTCGGCTATGCCTGTCTGGTGGCGATCATGGCGATGGGCCCGGGCTATCATCGCCAGTCGCAGCAGCGTCTGACGCAGGTCACGCGCGACAACGAGGCGCTGGCACCGGTGATCACCAGTGCCGGCGCGCTGGTCGATGCGCTGCATGTTATGGGCGCGAAGAAGATCGCGCTGGTGGCGCCCTACATGAAGCCGCTGACCGAGCTGGTGGTGGATTACATCCAGCGCGAAGGGATTGAGGTAAAGCAGTGGCGCGCGCTGGAAATTGCCGATAACCTCGCCGTCGCCCGCCACGACCCGGCCAATTTACCTGGCATCGTGGCGGACATGACGCTGACGGATGTTGATGTGGTGGTGCTGTCGGCCTGCGTGCAGATGCCATCGCTGCCGGCGGTGGCAAAAGTGGAGGCGCAGACCGGCAAGCCGGTAATTACGGCCGCCATTGCCACCACGTATGCTCTGCTGAAGGCGCTGGAGCTGGAGCCGGTGGTGCCGGGCGCGGGCGCACTGCTGTCCGGTGCGTGGTAAGGAGAAACCATGAGCCAGAGTGTCAGTGATAACTACGCCGGTGTCTGGGGCAACCGCATCGGTTTTGGTCAGCGCCCGGCGCTGCTGATGATCGACTTTTTGCAGGGCTACACCACGCCGGGTGCCGCGCTATTTGCCCCGGGCGTAGTGGAGGCGGTGGCCGCCGCACAGGGCCTGCTGGCGGCGGCGCGCCAGTGCGCGATTCCGGTGATCCATACGCAGATTCGCTACCATCCGCAGCATCAGCAGGACGGCGGGATCTGGGTGCAGAAAGCCCCGGTGATGCGTGACATGGTGGAGGGCAATCCGCTGGCCGCGTTTTGTCCGGCGGTGCAGCCGCTTGCCGCAGAAGTGGTGATCACCAAACAGTATGCCAGCGCGTTTTTTGGCACGTCTCTGGCATCGATGCTGGTAGCGCAGGGCATTGATACGCTGCTGATCGCCGGCTGCTCCACCAGCGGCTGCATCCGCGCCAGCGCAGTGGATGCGTTGCAATACGGTTTTCGCGCCATGGTGGTGCGTGAATGCGTGGGCGATCGCCATGATGCGCCGCATCAGGCCAATTTGTTTGATATCGACAGTAAATATGGCGACGTGGTAAGTAAAGCCGCGGCGCTGGAGTATCTCGGGAAGTTCAGCGCCCGTTAAGGGCGCGTTTCACCTGCACGGAGTGCGCACAAACAGTCCGTTTCGGCTGCGGCTGAGACGCATAACAACATCTCCCCGACGACGGGGTTATTGCGCCCGGAGAACACCATGACTGACGTTTCAACCCGTCCTGCTGCGCTGGCAGCCGAAGACACCGCTTCGATTTATCGCAAAATCACCTGGAAGCTGATTCCGTTTCTCTGCCTGTGTTATCTCGCGGCCTACCTAGATCGCATCAATATCGGCCTGGCCAAACTACAGATGGCGAGCGATCTGGCGCTGAGCGAGACCGCGTTTGGTCTGGGTGCCGGGCTGTTTTTTGTCGGCTATATCCTGTTTGAAGTGCCGAGCAACCTGATCCTGCAGCGGGTCGGCGCGAAGATTTGGATCGCGCGCATTATGATTACCTGGGGCCTGCTCTCGACCGCCACGCTGCTGGTGCAAACGCCGACCCAGTTCTACATCATCCGCTTTTTCCTCGGCGCGGCCGAAGCCGGTTTTCTGCCTGGCGTGCTGTTCTATCTCACCAAATGGTTTCCCTCGTGGCGCCGCAGCCGCATCATTGCGCTGTTTATGATTGGCCTGCCGCTCTCCAGCCTGATTGGCGGACCGCTTTCCGGCTGGATCATGGGGCATTTTCATGAGGTTTACGGCATGCGCGGCTGGCAGTGGCTGTTTCTGCTGGAAGGCCTGCCCAGCGTATTACTGGGTGTGCTGACGTTCTGGCTGCTGCCGAACAGCGTCGAGAGCGCCAGCTGGCTCAGCAGCAGTGAGAAGCAGGCGGTGCTGCGCGAACTGGCGCGCGATGAAGGTGACGCCAAAGGGCTGAAACACAGCCTGCGCGATGGTCTGCTGAATATTCGCGTGGTGATGCTCGGCGGCATCGACTTCTCGATTCTGCTCAGCGCTTACGCCATGGGTTTCTGGATGCCGACCTTTATCAAGAATGCCGGCACCACCGATATCACCACCATTGGCTATCTGACGGCGATCCCCAGCCTGGCGGCGTTGATTGGTATGCTGGCGATCGGTGCCAGCTCAGACCGCCTGCGTGAACGCCGCTGGCACATCATTGTTCCGTTTATTATTGGCGCGGCAGCGATGGGGACCAGCACCTTCTTTGCTCATAACGTGGCGATGACCGTGCTGCTGTTCTCGATTGCGCAGGCGATGATTATCGGGGCGGTGCCGGTGTTTTTCAGTCTGCCCGCTACGTTCCTGAAAGGTACGGCGGCCGCGGCGGGTTTTGCGCTGGCCTGTTCGATCGCTAATATCGCCGGACTGGTGAGTAATTCCGTGATGGGCGTGGCGCTGGACCTCACCGGCAGCAGCAACGGCGCGCTGTGGTTCTTCGCCGTGTGTCTGCTGCTCAGCTCGCTGTTGGTGGTCGCGCTGCCAGCGAAGCTGGTGAACCGGTAGCGAATACCTTACCTATTTGAACGATCGCTGATGGATTGCCATCGATGGCGTAATGCCGAATAGTTCAGAAACTGCAATACGCACAAATTCGTAGCGGCGCGATTCATCGCGCAATAAATTGCGCCGCTACGATAAGTGCAATCATTTATGTACAAATTCAAAGATAACTGACAAGGATTACGCCATTCATGGCGACCGCCTCACAGCCGCAGAATGCAGCTCCACACCCCGCCAGACCGTCACCCCCATCCGCACCCAATCCTCCTCGCTTATCGGTTATCCATAAGGTAAAAATCTTGTGGGATAGCTCAAACTATCAGCTAAAGGTATTATAAAGGTATCTATTCTGGTGCTAGATTGGTTCTACCAACACCGGGGAGTCTATTTCGATGAAAACTACAATTCCAAAGCTGTCGTTCATGATGTTCTTAGAGTGGTTTATCTGGGGGGCATGGTTCGTGCCGCTGTGGGCGTTTCTCAGCAAAAACGGTTTTTCGCCGGTTGAGATCGCCTGGTGCTACGCCTGTACCTCCATCGCTGCCATCCTGTCACCGATTCTGGTCGGCTCGCTGGCTGACCGTTTCTTCCAGGCACAGAAAGTGTTATCGCTGCTGACCATCGCCGGCGCGATTCTGATGTTTTTTGGCGCACAGCAGACGCACTTCAGCAGCTTCTTTCCGCTGCTGCTGCTATATGCGCTCACATACATGCCGACCATTGCACTGACCAACAGTATTGCGTTTTCCCACGTCGGTGACGTGGAGCGCGACTATCCGCGCATCCGCGTGATGGGCACTATCGGCTGGATCGCCTCCGGCATCGCCTGCGGTTTCCTGCCGCCGCTGCTCGGCTTTGGCGATATCTCCGCCAGCAATGTACCGTTGCTGATCACCGCGGCCAGTTCGCTGCTGCTTGGCCTGTTCGCCCTGACCCTGCCAGCCACCGAACCCAAAAGCACCGGCAAGTTCAGCCTGCGCGTGGCGCTCGGCCTCGACGCACTGCATCTGCTTAAAGATCGCAGCTTCCTCGTATTTTTCGTCTGTTCATTCCTGTTCAGTATGCCGCTGGCGTTCTACTACATCTTCGCTGAGGGATATCTGACCGAAGTCGGTCTGCCCCACGCCACCGGCTGGATGACGCTCGGCCAGGTATCAGAAATCTTCTTCCTGCTGGCGCTGCCGTTCTTTATCAAACGCTTTGGCATCGGCAAAGTGCTGCTGCTCGGTCTGGTCACCGCCGCGCTGCGCTACGTGTTCTTTGTGTTCGGCGGCGATCAAAACCTGCTGACCTTCGGCCTGCTGTTTATGGGCATTCTGCTGCACGGCGTCAGCTACGACTTCTACTTCATCACCGCCTACATTTATGTGGATAAGAAAGCGCCGGTGGCGATGCGTAACGCTGCGCAGGGCCTGATCACCCTGGCCTGTCAGGGCATCGGCAGCCTGCTGGGTTACCGCCTCGGCGGCTATCTGATGCAGGAGATGTTCGCGTATGACCAGCCGCGCAACGGTCAGACCTTCAACTGGGCGGGAATGTGGATGTTTGGCAGCGTGATGATAGTCATCATCACCATCGCCTTTATCGTTCTGTTCCGCGACGGCAAAAAACGCAGTGATGAATTAACCGCTTTTGAAAACTCAGCAGCCGCTGAAAGCCATAAATAAGAGATGTAACCATGACGATGACACACCAGGAAAAACGGATTTTGGGCGCATTTTACGGCCAGGCATTGGGCGATGCGATGGGCATGCCATCGGAACTGTGGCCGCGCAGCCGCGTGAAACAGCACTTCGGCTGGATCGATCGCTTCCTGCCCGGCCCGGCAGAAAACAATGCCGCCTGCTACTTTGGCCGGGCGGCTTTTACTGACGACACCTCAATGGCGCTGGCGCTGGCCGATGCCATTATCAGCCACGACGGCGAGATTGATGCGGAAACCATCGGCGCCAATATTCTGCGCTGGGCGGAAGCGTTTGATGCCTTTAATAAAAATGTACTCGGGCCCACCTCCAAAATCGCGCTTAACGCGCTGAAAAACGGTACGCCGGTGGCGCAGCTGGAAAATAACGGCCTGACCAACGGCGCGGCGATGCGTGTGTCGCCGCTGGGCTGTCTGCTGCCAGCGCGTGACCTGCCGGCTTTTATTGATGCTGTCGCGCTGGCCTCCAGTCCGACGCACAAATCCGACGTGGCGATTGCCGGTGCCACCGCGATCGCCTGGGCAATCTCCCGCGCGATTGACGGTAGCGACTGGGCAACGATTCGTGACGATCTGCCGGCGATTGCCCGCGCGGCGCAGGAGCGGCGCGTCACCACTTTCAGTGCGGCGATGGCGGCCCGCATCGAACTGGCGTTGCAGGTGGTGGCGCAGGGCAGGGGCACCGAGTCGACCATGCAGCAGATCTACGATCTGGTCGGTACCGGCACCAGCACCATTGAATCGGTACCGGCGGCGATCGCCATGGTCGAACTGGCAGCCACCGATCCCAACCGCTGCGCTATTCTGTGCGCCAATCTCGGCGGCGATACGGACACCATCGGCGCGATGGCGGTTGCCATTTGCGGCGCGCTGCACGGTATCGACGCGATCGATGCGCAGCTAAAAGCGGAGCTGGATGCCGCTAACGCGCTGGATTTCACCCATTACAGCCGTGCGTTTGTCCGTTTCCGCCAGCAGCGCGAGGCCGCCTATGCTGACGCCTGACGATCTGTCCCGACTGGCGGGCCGGTTGCCGGTGTGCGTGGTGGGGGCGGCGGTAGTGGATGTGATTGCCGATGCCTGGACGTTGCCGTATCGCGGCAGCGACATCGAACTGCATCAGCAGGGCGTGAACGTTGGCGGCTGTGCGCTCAACGTCGCCATTGCGCTGCATCGTCTCGGCATTCCTTCTATCAACGCGCTGCCGCTGGGGAACGGTATCTGGGCCAGTATCGTGCGACAGAAGCTGGCGGAATACGGTGTGAAGAGCGTACTGGAAAATGCGCACGGTGATAATGGCTGGTGTCTGGCGCTGGTCGAGCCGGATGGCGAGCGCACCTTTCTTTCCGTCAGTGGCGTGGAAAACCAGTGGGACGCCGCGCTGTTGCGCACATTGCCGCAGCCGGCGCAGCGCTGGATCTATCTCTCCGGTTATCAGCTCACCAGCAAAAGCGGCGAAGTGCTGATCGACTGGCTGGAGCAGCAGGCACAGCCGTATCAGCTGCTGGTGGATTTTGGCCCGCGGCTGGCGGACATCGGCGAGGCGCAGTTTGCGCGTATCATGGCGTTGCAGCCACTGATTACAGTGAACAGGCAGGAAGCGGAGCTGCTGTGGCATGAGCGTCTGCGCGAGTCTGAACCTTTCGACGCCCATCAGCTGATGGCGCGCTGGCAGCAGCAGTTTGGCGGCGCAATGGTGTTAAGGCTGGACAGCGAAGGTGCCGGATACATCGACGCTGAGGCGCAGGGCTGGGTGCCCGCACTGGCGACAACGGTGGTCGATACTATCGGCGCGGGCGACAGCCATGCTGGCGGATTACTGGCGGGATTAGCGTCCGGCTGGTCACTGGCGGAGAGCGTTGCGCTGGGCAACGCAGTGGCGTCGTATGTGGTTTCCCGGCGCGGCGGCGACTGTGCGCCCGATCGCGCCACACTGCGCGCTTACTGGCAGCAACGCCTTACTCAGCAATAAACACGTACATATCGCTGCGGCAGTAGCTGATGCTGTACTCCAGCGGATTGCCCTGTGCGTCGAGTGCCAGCTGCTTAATCACCAGCACCGGCACATTGGCGGGCAGGGCAATTTGCTGCTGCAGGGCTTCGTCCGGCATACGCGCACTGACCCGGCTCTGGGATTTCACCGGCAGGATCTGCTGGCGATGAAAATAGTCATACAGCGAAATACCAATCTCATCGGCATCGGCAATGTAGCGCGCCGGTACCCACGACTCTTCAACCGAGACCGCCTGGCGGTCAACATAGCGAATACGTTTCAGCAGATAGACATCGCTGCCCGTGCTCAGCCCCAGCTTTTCGGCGATCTCTGCGCTACAGGCAATTTTGCTTTTATTGATCCACACGGTGTCCGGCGTTTTACCGCGCAGCACCGCCTGCTGCGACAATCCTTTTGGTTCTTTGAGTGAATATTCAAACTGGCTGCAGATCTGCGTGCCGTAGCCGCGGGAACGAAACACGACGCCCTCTTTTTCCAGCTCGTCCATGGCTTTACGCACGGTGATGCGCGAAATGTTCAGCGACTGGCTGAACTCGCGCTCGCCCGGCAGGATCTCCTCGTGCACCAGCGTGCCATCGCGCACTGCCTCTTTAATCGCACTGGCAAAGCGTTTATACAGCGGCGTGCGGCTCTCTATCGCCAGCGTGGTGGTCAACCGCGCCAACAGCGCATTGTGGTCAGTCATAGCGGGCAGGGCACTCACTCGGGTCAGCGGCAGGAACCGCTATAATACTGAATTTTAATGCGGCGCGCAGCCAGCGTCGCGTGACGGTGCGGGTGCTATGCTGCCAGACGGCCCTGTTGGTTCGCTTGTTTATTTCCGGAGACATTATGTTAATCGCTCAGATTTCAGACATCCATGCCGCACCGGACAATGATCACCTGCTGCGCCTGGCGCGCGCGCTGGCGTGGCTCACTCATGTGCAACCGGATGCGCTGGTATTAACAGGCGATCTTGTTGATGGCGAGTGGCGGCAGGGTTACTGGCAGATAGCTGAGCAACTGCGCCAGCAGCATTACCCTGCATTTATATTGCCGGGCAACGCCGATGATCGACGACTCATGCAAACGACATGGCATGAAAATCACTGGGCGAAAAACACCCCGGCAGACGCGCTGCATTTTGTTCAGGATATGGGCGGTTTGCGTATGCTGGGGCTGGACTCCACGGTGAATAAACAGAATTTTGGCAGCGTCGGGGATCATCTGGAATGGCTGGAAAGACAACTCAGCAATACGCCTGCGCTGCCAGCGCTGCTTTTTCTGCATCATCCGGTTATCGCATCGGGCATACCGACGCTGGATGAATCAATGTGTCGCGGGCTTGATAAGCTTGAGTCGACCCTCAGACGCAGCCGGGTCAGAATACTGGCTATTGCAGCCGGGCATGTGCACCGGCCCGCAGCAGGCATGTTTGCAGGGGTTCCGGCTTATATTTGTGGCTCAATTTGCCCGGCGAACCCGCTGTGGTTTGGCAGCCAGCGGGTTCCTCCGGTGAATGATCCACCGGCACTGATGGTGCACCGTTTCGCCAGCGGCGTTTTGACCAGTCATCATGTCTCTTTATCCTGCTCATAATGAGGCAAATGGTCGCGTTCTGTTAGCCACGGCACGGTGTGCGAGCACCAGATATAGGAAACCGGCGTCTGAGCGGGATCGTCGTCCAGCGTGGCCACACGCAGAATCACGTGGCTCTGATGAGGTCTTTCAGCCATCAGATGAGATCCGCAGACTGAACAGAAATAACGCAACTTATCCGGGGAAGAATTAAAGGCCGTCAGAAATTTTTCTCCCTGGGTCCACCTGAAATCCTCACGCCGCACGCGCGCTGTGGAGGTATAAGCGGCGGCGTGCGCTTTCCTGCAGGTATGACAGCAGCAATGCGTAATGCTGCCCGCCAGGCGATCGCATTCGTAGCGCACACGTTTACAGAGACAACTTCCGTTCATTATTTCTCCTGATTCCTGTGCCGAATTATTGCATCAGCTTCAGATGGAGGAGGGGAAACGGTTTCCCCTCACCATCAACGGAAGACCGTCCAGTCACCTGAAAGCCCAGATGCTGATAAAACCCGAGCGCAGCGGTATTTTGTTCGTTAACGTCCACTTTTTTCGCTGAAAGATAACGGATTGCGTAGTGGACTAACCGTGCACCGACCCCTTTTTTGTGATGAGCGGGCGAGACGAAAAGCATCTCGATATTCTCATCCTGCACGCCGATGAATCCGACAATGTCATGGTTTTCATCGGTCACCTTTCTCAAATCAACGGCATCAAAATAATTTTCCAGAATAAGCTGTCTGAGCCGCAGGATATCCTGTTCATTCAGGAAATGATGCGTTGCCCGGACGGCAGCCTCCCAGACCTGAATCAGAAAGTGATACTCTTCCTTGCTTACTTCGCTAATTGTCACTATGCCTCCTTAACATGCCAACGCGATGGCTTAACGCAATGCCTGCGCTAATCGCTGGCCAGCCGCGCATAAAGATATTCATCGCCCCACATCCCTTTGAAAAAAATATTCTGCCGGTAGTGCGCTTCACGGCGAAAATTCAGCTTTTCCAGCAGGTTTATAGCGCGAGTATTACGTGTGTCTACCACGGCAATGAGCCGGTGTTTTGCAAACTGCGTGAAAAGCAGGGTAACGATGGCACTCATTGCTTCAAGCGCAAAACCCTGTTTCTGAAATCCGGCATCAAATGTCATGCCGAGTTCAGCTTGTCTTCCTTCATCAAAAAAATGAATTCCGATGTCCCCTATTAGCCGGTCGTCTTCCTGGTGTGCTACGGCAAGCTGAAACCAGGTGTTATCGCTGTTGAATGGCAGCGCATCCTGCTGCGCATATAATTTCTCAGCGTCCTGCCAGGTAAATTCTTCCCAGCTCTGATAACGAGCAACGTCTGGCAGATTGCGATAGCGCGACAGATGCGGCAAATCAGCCACTGTCAGCTTGCGCAACACCAGGCGTTGAGTATAAATCGGCAACGTCAGTGCCATATGTTCTCCGCTGCCTGCGTGCAGGCGAGTTAAAGTAAACCGGGAGCGGTGCGTATCGCTTCAAGCCCGACGCGCTGCCCGAAAGACAGCTCCAGCGTATTGCCATCAGGATCGGCAAAAAATACGTAATATCCCACCGGTTCGCCAGCCTCTTCGGGGGCTTTGCGTAACACGCCTTCGGCGACGGCCATCGCTGTTTTACGATCGATCTCTTCGCGTGACGCACAGGCAATGCCTAAGTGTCCAAATTTACCCAGTGGCGTATCTGACACGTCATCCGCCTGCACCAGAACCAGCGCGAAAGGGCGGGTATGATCGCTCAGCCATGCCACCTTGCGGGCAGCCGGGACGTCAGGTTCACGGGTGTGTATCACCTTCATTCCTGCATAGCGGCGGTAGAAATCCATGCTCTTCTCCAGATCCCTCACCATAAACGCAACGTGGGTAAATCCAACATCGATATCCTTCATCTGCATTCTGTCTCCATTTATTGCCTCCCTGACACGACAAAAACTCAAGCCTGATTAAGGTTAATCGCCATAAAGGGCGTGGTAACTGATCATTTTTCCGTGTGGAGGCGTGGTGCGTGAAACGGTACTCTCTCTTAAAATTTCAATATAACTCAACAGTTTTAAGATAAAAACGACACGGCAACGCGTGCTATATGCCTATTAATAACGTTGACGGAGAGGAAATAAAAACGATTTAATTTCCGCCTGTTTTTTAGGAAAACTAAACAATGCGAAATAGCCTGCCTTCTCTTAACGCCCTGAAGGCGTTCGAATCCGTTGCCCGGCACCTCAGCATGACCCTTGCAGGCCAGGAGTTGCACGTCACGCCCGGCGCGATCAGCCTGCACATCAGGGAACTGGAACGGCAACTGGGCCTGCCCCTGTTTCAGCGAAATGGACGCAAGCTGGCGCTGACGGCATCCGGTCAGGACTATTACTACTCGATTGCTTCGGCTTTCAGCCTGATGCGTGAAGCTACCGAAACGCTGGTGCAGGAGACACAAAAAAATACCATTACGCTGGCCTGCACCACCGGATTTGCGACCCACTGGTTACTGCCGCGACTGGCTGATTTTGAACGTGCCTGTCCGGATATCGACCTGCGCATCAGTGCCACTTCCCGCATCCAGTCTTTCGCCACGGATGGTATCGACCTGGCCGTACGGCATGGCAACGGTTTCTGTGAGGGTTGCGTGAGTGAGAAGTTGATCGACGACGACTACCTTGCAGTCTGCATTCCTGCTGTGGCGCAGCAGCTGGGAGAACCGCCGGCACTTGCCGCACTCGGTCGCGTCACGTTACTGCATGATATGCACCGGGAAGACTGGCAGCGCTGGCTCGCTGAAGCCGGCGTCGGGCATATTGATTCCGGCAAAGGGCCTTTGTATAGCGATGGCAGCGGGGCGTGGCTGGCGATGCTTGCCGGCATGGGCGTAGCGCTGATGCGCAGGCGATTTGTTCAGGCAAACCTGGCATCCGGTGAAGTGGTGGCACCGTTTCCAAATACGCTGAATACCGGACACGCGTACTGGCTTATTACGCCCCACGAAGCGCTGCTGCGTTCTGCCGTGGTAAAAGTAAGAGCCTGGCTCATGCAGCAGTCCACAGAATAGAACAGCGTCCGGCATTTCTTCATATCAACAAGACATAGTAAATTTCTGAGCAAGCCGATATAACAGGTTGAGGACATTTTACCTGCAGAGGATATCATGGCGCTTTCACACGAATTAATGCTGATTTACACCACTTATTTTGTGGCAACGGCCAGCCCTGGTCCGAGTAATATGGCGATTATGGGAACGGCGATGAATAAAGGGCGCGGTGCCGCCTTAGCGCTTGCGGGCGGGGTAATTGGCGGCTCAATGCTGTGGGCGCTGCTGGCGGCCTGCGGGGTATTAACCGTGCTGGCGACGTTTGCCCAATTGCTGCTGGTGTTGAAAATCGGCGGCGGGTTATATCTGTTGTGGCTGTCATACAAAGCCGGTAAATCTGCGTTAACCCGCACTGCTGCCGATAAAACCGTTATCAGCGATTACCGTGTTGCGTATGGCGCGTTATTTCGGCAGGGAATTTTGATGCACGTCGGTAATCCGAAAGCCATTTTAACCTGGGTCGCGATCATGTCCGTCGCGCTCAAACCGGACGCTGCAGCCTCGACCTTACCGCTGATTATTCTCGGCTGTGCGGCGATTTGCGTCGCAGTATTTTGCGGCTATGCGCTGATATTTTCCACCGCAGCAATGAACGCGTTTTACCGTCGTATCCGCCGGGGATTAGATGCGCTATTAGCCTGCTGTTTTGCCATTGCCGGACTGAAACTGGTGTTGAGTCGTCAATAAAGTAAATTTTTAACCTCAGGTTCGCCCTCCATAGCAACAGGCCGCTCAGTTAAGTCAACCACCATGAGCAGCCTGATTGTCGCGGCGCGACGCATCGCGCCCTGCTTCAGGCCGTCACTCCGGTGTGATATCCGCGCCTAGAGTCTTGATCTCAAATGTGTTTAGATACCTCAACGTCAAAGCCAGTGAATTGTTGCCATGAATCTAAAGGAAACTATCGTCCGTGAGTTCAGTGAATTATCGCCAGAACTACAGCGGGCTGCCGAATTCTCACTGCAGAATGCCAATCAACTGGTGGTGCAATCCATGCGCACCTTTGCGCAGCAGGCCGGAGTGAAACCGGCAACGCTGCTGCGCCTGGCGAAACGGCTGGGCTATAACGGCTGGAGTGAACTCAAAGACGCATTCATCGATGACATCGGCCTGCGCAATGATACCTATGTCTCGAAAGCGGAAAAGCTGGTGGCCGCCGGCACGCAACCGCAGCTGTATGATGCGATGTTTCAGGCCCATCAGACCAACCTGGCCTTTACGCAGAACGAAAACCGCCAGGCAATGGAACAGGCGGTGACCTTACTCGATGCGGCTGACAATGTTTACATCTGCGGCTTCCGCGCCAGCTTTCCGATCGCCTGGTCATTATTTTATGTGTATCGGCTGTTCAATCGTCAGGTATCACTGGTGGATGGTCTGGCGAGCAACATCGAAGTTTTCACACGTGAACTGACCGCCTCAGATTGCCTGTTACTTACCAGCTTTGCCCCTTATTCACGCGAATCACTGGATGTACTGCGCGCAGCGCAGCAGGCGGGCGCAAAGATCATCACCATCACCGACTCACCGGTCTCGCCGCTGGCGCAGGCCGCTGATTGCTCGCTCCGGTTTTCACTGGATAGCCCATCGTTCTTCCCGTCAGTCGTCTCTGGCATGGGCCTGGCAGAGTGCCTGCTGGCGATGCTGGTGGCCCGTCATGGACGTGATGCGGTCAGTAAAATTGAAAACGCCGAACGCTATTTAATCGATTCTGGCGCTTACGTGCATGCCGGCAAATCCTGACAGATGATTCATTTGTATCTGTCATAAGAATATTGAATGCGATTGAATCATTATTGCGTTGACGTGATTCAAATGGATCCTGCAAGATACGTTTCAACAACGAAGCGTATTCAGGAGCAGGACCAGCATGAGCCGTATCATTCACCGCAGCCTGCGCAGCGTGCCCGCCGTGGCCACGCGCGCACACGGGGCCTACATTTTTGATGCACAGGGAAAACAGTATCTTGATGCCTGCGGTGGCGCCGCTGTTTCCTGCCTGGGCCACGCCCATCCTGACGTCCTCGCAGCCATGCATCGTCAAATCGATCAACTGGCTTATGCGCATACCAGTTTCTTCACCAGCGATACCGTTGAACAGCTCGCCGAACAGTTAACGCGCACCGCACCGGGCGATCTTAACTATGCCTATTTCGTGTCGGGCGGTTCTGAGGCAGTGGAAACCGCACTGAAACTGGCCCGGCAATACTTTGTTGAGATCGGACAGCCCGCGCGTACCCGTTTCATCGCCCGCAAACAGAGCTACCACGGCAATACGCTGGGCGCGCTGGCGGTGGGTGGCAACGAATGGCGCCGGCGTCAGTTCGCGCCCCTGTTAATCGACGTGATTCGCGTTTCCGCCTGCAATGAGTATCGCGATCGCCGTGCCGATGAAACCCAGCAGCAATATACCCAGCGGCTGTTGAGCGAGCTGGAGCAGGCGATTGTTGATGCGGGCCCGGAAACGATTATTGGTTTTTGCGCGGAGACGGTAGTCGGTGCTACCAGCGGTGCCACGCCGCCGACGCCGGGCTATCTGCAGGGTGTACGTCGCCTGTGCGACAAGTACGGCATTTTGTTTATCGCCGATGAGGTGATGTGCGGAATGGGGCGTACCGGCACACTGCACGCGTTCGAACAGGATGGCGTGGTACCTGATTTGGTTACCATCGCCAAAGGACTGGGTGGCGGTTATCAACCCATCGGCGCGGTGCTGGCCAGTGAGAAGATCGTGTCTGCGCTGCAGGCCGGCAGCGGTCTGTTCCAGCATGGACACACTTATATCTGTCACGCGACAGCCGCTGCGGCGGCGTTAGCAGTACAGCAGGTGATTGAGCGCGACCATCTGCTGGAGGCGGTTCAGCAGCAGGGCGCTTATCTGCACAAGGCGCTACGCGACGTGCTGGGGGAGTTACCGCACGTGGGGGATACGCGCGGCCGCGGCCTGTTTGCCGGTGTGGAGCTGGTGCGTGATAAAGCCACAAAAACCCCGTTCGACCCGGCGGTGAAACTTCACGCAGCTATCAAGGCCAACTGTATGGCGCGCGGTTTGCTGGTCTATCCGATGGGCGGCACGCTGGACGGGCAATATGGCGACCATATTTTAATTGCCCCACCGTTTATCGTCACCCCGCAACAACTGGATTTTGTCGTGGATACGCTGAACACCGTGATACGTGAAGAGACCGGCAAATTATGATTAACCGATTACCGCCGCTGGCGGAGCAGGACTGGGATGAGCAGCAACGTCCGCTCGCGGAAGAGATAATCAACGGGCCGCGCGGCGCGCTGCTGCCTCCGTTTGAGCCGCTGCTGCGCAGCCCCGAGTTAATGGCACATGCACAGCGTATGGGGGAATATCTGCGCTATCGCAGTGCGCTGGGCCAGCGGTTATCGGAACTGGCGATTTTAATGACGGCAAGGCACTGGTCACAGCCGGTAGAGTGGGCAATCCATGCGCCGATAGCGCGCGAAAAGGGGATTTCTGCTGCAGCGGTGCAGGCCATCAATGAAAAACGTCAGCCCGCGGATTTGCAGCCTGATGAGTGGGTGATTTATCAGTTTTGCCAGCAGTTACATCAGCAACAGAAAATCAGTGATGCCACCTGGCAGCAAGCCATCGAATTATGGGGCGAGAAGGGCGTGGTGGATTTGATAGGCATTAACGGCTATTACAGTTTTCTCTCGATGATCATGAACGGCGCGCAGACGCCGGTACCCTTTACGCAGGATCACTTGCTTCCTGCATAAGTTGTCGCATTACTCCGGGCGTACCTGATGCGCCCATTATATTAACCACCTTCTTTGACCATGTCCGCCGGGTTATTTCACTGGATGACGATCATTGCACGCTACATTACTGACGCTGAGGGTTATTATGTCTGCATTTTTAAATAAATTAAAGGTTACACTGGCATTGTTGGCCTGTTCCGCCAGTTTTATCACTGCGGCGCAGGATAAATTAACCGTCGGGGTTGATACGGCTTTTGTTCCTTTTGAATTTAAGCAAGGTGATAAATACGTCGGCTTTGACATTGATTTATGGGATGCCATCGCGAAGAAAATGCATGTCAGCTATGAATTACACCCAATGGACTTTGGTGGCCTGATTCCGGGGCTGCAATCACGGAATCTGGATGTCGCGATGGCAGGCATTACCATTACCGATGCGCGTAAGCAGGTGGTGGATTTCAGCAACGGTTATTATGACGCCGACTTATTAATGGCTGTCAAAAGCGATGATAACAGCATTAAGAAATTCAGCGATTTAACCGGCAAGAAAGTGGGTCTGAAACAGGGCACGGCCGCAGCCAGCTTTATGAAAAGTAAATACAAGGCAAATTATGTTGAGTTTCCTAATATCGACAACGCCTATCTGGATTTGCAGGCTGGCAACCTTGATGCGGTGGTCCACGACTCGCCCAATGTGCTGTACTACGTGAAAACGGCGGGCGATGGTAAAGTCAAAGCCAGCGGTGAAAACGACACGATTCTGCCGCAGCAGTATGGCTTTGCCATGCAGAAAAACAGCAGCCTGACGCCTAAGATCAACGCCGCGCTGCAGGCCCTGCGCGCGGATGGGACTTACAGCAAAATCTACGTGAAATGGTTTGCTAAGCAGCCGAAATAATCCTGCCAGGCCGGAGCCCTCCGGCCTTGTTTAGCGTTTACAGGTTAAATTATGAATTTTGACAGTAAATATATTTGGGAATCTCTGCCGCTACTGCTGCAGGGTCTGCAGCTGACCTTGATTATTTCGCTGTCAGGTCTGCTGGGCGGTTTTATTATTGGCTTACTGGCGGGAACCTGCCGTGCTCTGGGCGGAAAAATCGCCAAAACGCTGTCACTTATTTTTGTCGAGCTTATTCGCGGTACGCCCATCATGGTGCAGGTAATGTTTATCTATTTTGCACTGCCGATGGTGTTGCCGATAAGAATTGATCCCGTCACCGCCGCGATCGTGACCATTGTGATTAACTCCGGTGCCTACATTGCTGAAATTACCCGGGGCGCGATCCTCTCAATTAATAAAGGCTTTAAAGAAGCGAGTCTGGCGATGGGCTTATCGCAGCGCAGTACGCTGTGGTATGTCATTATGCCTTTAGCGTTACGCCGCATGATTCCGGCTTTGGGTAACCAGTGGATTATCAGTATTAAAGATACCTCACTGTTTATTGTGATTGGCGTGGCAGAACTGACGCGTCAGGGGCAGGAGATCATTGCGGGTAATTTCCGTGCGCTGGAAGTGTGGACGGCGGTCGCCATGATTTATCTGCTGGTGACGTTATGCCTGAGCTTTTTACTGAAGCAGCTGGAAAAAAGGATCCATATTTTATGAGCATGGTTGAATTTAACGCAGTGTCGAAAAATTTCGGTGCCACGCAGGTCCTGCACAATATCAATTTAAAAATTGAGGCTGGCGAGGTGGTGGTGATTATTGGGCCTTCAGGCTCGGGTAAATCAACGCTGTTACGCTGCATCAACAAACTGGAAGAGATCTCATCCGGGACGCTGCTGGTCGCCGGAATGCACATCACCGACCCGCATGCGAATGAATGTGATATCCGCCGTGAAGCCGGCATGGTGTTTCAGCAGTTTCACCTGTTCCCGCATCTGACTGCACTGGAGAACGTGATGTTCGGCCCGATTCGCGTGCGTCATCAAACGAAAGCCGCGGCGCGCGAGCAGGCGCTGGCGCTGCTGGAGCGCGTTGGCTTGCGCGATCGCGCCAGCCACTATCCGTCTGAACTTTCAGGGGGCCAGCAGCAGCGCGTGGCGATTGCCCGGGCACTGGCCGTCAGGCCGAAAATGATGCTGTTCGATGAGCCGACCTCCGCGCTGGATCCGGAGTTACGTCATGAAGTGCTGAAAGTGATGCGCTCGCTGGCTGAAGAGGGCATGACCATGGTCATTGTGACGCATGAGATTGGCTTTGCCCGCGATGTGGCTTCGCGGCTGATCTTTATTGATGGCGGTACCATTGCCGAAGATGGGCCACCTGATATGCTGCTGACTGCCAGCCGTAATCCGCGTCTGAAAGAATTTTTGCAACATGTATCCTGAAATGAAGTGAAATAACCCTATGAAAAAACTCGACTTCCGTGGTTCGGCTTTTGTTATTGGTCAGCAACTCGGTGACTTTGGCCGTGATGCCTGGCATAACAAACTCACGCATACCCGTCTCTGGCAAACGGTTACCGCCATGAAAGATACGCAGCAAATCCGCAGTATGCGCGCGCGGGTCCAGCACCAGTTTCCGCTGATCTGGCAGGAGCTGGAAGGGCTGGCTGAAGGATTACAGGCGCCGATTGACGAGGTGTTTGCGTGGAACTGCCGGGGCGATCTGGTGCGTTCAACTTCGGATGGTTGCACCACGGTGGCGGGGAAAAGTGCCAGCGGGGAGTTGATCATTGCGCACAACGAAGATGGCTTTCCCCAGCTGCGTGACGACTGTGCGCTGGTCACCGTGACCTCCGATGACGGCCTCGCGTTCACCAGCTTCGCCTATCCGGCATCACTTTGCGGTCACACTTTTGCCGTTAATGAGAAGGGCATCGTTAATACCGTCAATAACATTCGCGCAAAGCATCGTCCGGATGGCATGCCGCGCCAGATCATCGCCCGCGCGTCGCTGAACGCGACCACGCTGGATGAAGCGATCGCCATACTCAGCGCCACACCGCGCGCCGGCGCGTTTCACCATACGCTGGGGCAGCAGGGCGATAGCCGCCTGATCAGTATTGAAGCGACAGGCTCAGGCTGTTCAGTGATCCCACTGACTGCGACTTTCGGGCACGCTAACCATCTTATTCACCCGCAGCTTGCCGCCGTCGAACAGGTGGTTACCGCCAGTTCCGGCTCGCGCCAGCAGCGTCTGGAGACATGGCTGACGACGCAAACGGCGGTAGATGGCGCGGCGGCTAAGGCGATTTTATCGGATCAGCAGGATGCAGCGTTGCCGATTTACCGGCTGTCACCGCAGGATCCGGATGAGGAAAATACCCTCGCCACGGCTGTTTTTACCCTGAGTGACGACGCGGTGACGTGGCAGATCTTCACGCGCGACCGGCAACGCGCCGCTTTGCAATCTGCTGGTCGTCAATGAGGTGGTATTTTTAATCTCCACCGCCCATCACTGAAGCCGGACAGTGATTGCTGGCAGCGCGCTAACCCGCGCTGCCAGCAATACTGACTATGTTACTTCTTAATACGCGCTTCTTCGGACATCAGACATCCGTCGCTGAAACTCCAGTCATCGACGGTATTAAACTGAATAATCACCATCACATCCTGCGGATCGATATCCAGCGATTGCGAGAGTTGCTGACACAATCTGCGACACAGCTTGTGCTTCTGTTCGCGGCTGCGCGGCTTGCCCGCAGTAATCATGAACTGAACAAAATTCTCTGAACGCCCGCGGCTTTTATAGTGGCGATCAAATACCCTTAGCCGCGCCGGCAGTTCTTCAAATACCTGAAAGCGGTCGCCGGGTGGAACATCAAATTCGTCCTCCAGGCTCTGTTGCAGGATGTCGGAAATCTGCGTTAATTGCGCGTCGCTATAACCCTGACGCAGTATGATGCGGGTAAAAGGCATGAGGGTTACGCCTCTTCCAGACAGCTTAGCGCTGACACTGCCGCCGGCCAGCCGGCATAGAAGGCCAGATGGGTGAACACTTCGACGATCTCTTCTCGTGCCAGGCCATTTTGTTGCGCGAATTCGATATGCCACGGTAGCTGTTGCACTCGCCCCAGCGCCGTCAGTGTGGCCAGCGTAATCAGGCTGCGTTCGCGCGGCGTAAGCGCGTCACGTTGCCAGATGTCATCGAAAAGAACCTGCTGACTGAGTTCGGCCAGCTTTGGCGCGATGCGCGCCAGCGTTTTACTATCAAGTGTTTTTGCCATGATGTTTCTCCGTATTGACTCAGCCGCGATTGTGGCGAAACATAACCATCCTGAAAATCAAATAAAACACCGTCATTCATCCCATAAATCAGGACGATTATGCAAAAGTTAGCTCAGACGCTGGATCTGGATGCGCTACGCAGTTTTGTCATCGGCATGGAGTGTGGCAGTTTTGCGCAGGCCGCCGTGCGGCTCTGTCGATCCACTTCGGCGGTCAGCGCCCAGCTAAAAAAGCTGGAACAGCAATGTGGCAGCAAGCTGGTGGTGAAAAGCGGGCGTCATCTGGCGTTAACCCGTGAGGGGGAAGTGATGATGGGTTATGCCCGTCGTCTGCTGGCATTGAACGACGAAGCACTGTGCACCTTCAGCGGTGTAGGGCTGCAGGGGGAAGTGCGCCTGGGCATGCAGGAAGATTTTGGCGACACCCTGATGCCCGGTATTCTGGGCGAATTTACACGTCACCATCCCGGGCTGCAGATCATCGCCCGCGTGGCGCGTAATCAGGAGCTGCTTGCAGCGCTGGACAGCGATGCTCTTGATATGGCGCTGCTGTGGCAGGCACAACCGCTGCAGCGTAAAGGCGTGTTGATCGGCCAGTTCCCGCTGGAGTGGATCGCTCACCCCGACTGCGACGTCAGCGCGATGATAAGCCAGGGCGAACCGCTGCCGCTGGTGATGTTTGATAATCCATGCCTGATGCGCTCGCGCGCCATCGACAGTCTGGACCGGGCGGGCATTGCATGGCGAATCGTGTTTGTCAGCCATAGCCTGAGCGGCATCTGGGCGGCGGTGCGGGCCGGTCTGGGGATCACCGTGCGCACGCGGGTCGGCATGCCCGCTAATCTGGTGAGCGCCGGCAATGTTTTGCCGCCGCTGGGCGCGCTGGGCGTTACGCTGGAACAAAAAAGTGGCAGCCAGACTGAACCGAATGCGCAAAACCTGCTGGCCAGACTGATGGAAAATGCGCTGCGCAGCATAGAGCCGTTACCGGGTCTGAGGCCCGCCTGAATTGCTGCGCTAATCCCTGCGACAGTTAGTTCGCAATCAGCAGCGCATCGGCGATATCCAGCATGGCGCGCAGGCGATCCATGTGCCGCAGATCCTGATGATAGCCTACCCAGATATCGCGCGAAGGCGGCGGCTGCGGGGTGGGAATCCGCTGCAGTCCATCGGTGGCATCGCCCAGCGGCTGGGGTAACACCGCCACGCCCATGCCGCGCCGGCACATCTGCGCCTGCACCGCCCGGCTGGTGCTGGTAAAAGTCCGCCGTGACTGTGGAAATTGATCGAGCAGCCAGACGACGTCCGGAAAATGCGCTTGCGCGGTATTCATCAGGATCAGCCCCACTGATGCGGGATCGTGTTGCAATGCGCGGGCATTTTCAAGCGTGCCGTATAACGCATAGGGCATGCTCATCAGGCGCCGCTGGACGATATCCGGCTCGGTAAAAGGCACAATGCGAAAAGCCACGTCGGCGTCGCGCCGCGACAGATTGAGCAAACGGTAGCTGGCGATAATTTCCGGCACGATAGCGGGATGGCGCTGTGTCAGCTCGCTCAGTACCGGCGCCAGAACGGCGGTGGCAAACCACTCGGCACAGGAGATGCGTAAAATACCTTCCAGTCGCGGGTGATTGCCCGCCAGTCGTCTCTCCATCGCCAGCGCAGCATTTTCCATGCTTTCCGCCAGGCCCAGCATGGTGTCACCGGCATCGGTTAACACCAGGCCATCCGGCGTGCGGCGAAACAGCGCCTGATGGGCCTGCGCTTCCAGCACCTTAATGCGACGACCCACGGTCGGATGGCTGACGCCGAGCCGGCGCGCGGCCTCGCCATAGGATCCGCTGCGCATCACTGCCAGAAAGATCCGTACATCGCTCCATTCCATTGCGCTTCCCCCCCGTTCAAAAATGAACGTCGAATATACAAAAATGGCAGTTCTCAAACAACTTTGTAGCTATCACCATAACGGTATCATCCAGACTGAACTGATTGAGGATTGCAGAACATGAAAAAGCTTCAGGACAAAGTTGCCCTCGTAACTGGCGCATCTAAAGGCATTGGTGCGGCGATTGCCCGCCAGCTGGCCGCCGACGGTGCAAAGATCGTCGTCAACTATGCCGCGGATAAAAACGGGGCGGATAAGGTGGTCGCCGCTATTGAGGCCGCCGGTGGCACGGCGGTGGCGCTGGCAGCGGATGTCACCGATCAGCCGCAGGTTGAGGCGCTCATTCAATCTACCCTCGCGCAGTTTGGCCGGCTGGACATTGTGGTGAACAATGCCGGTGTGTATCAGTTTGCGAAGATCGAAGAGAGCAGCGAAGCGCTGTATCGCAAGCAGTTTGACATCAATGTGCTCGGGCCGCTGCTGGTGACAGGCGCCGCCGTGCCACATCTGGGCGAGGGCAGCAGCATTATCAATATCAGCTCATTTGTGACGCGGGTATTTCTGGCGGAGAGCGCTATCTACAGCGGCAGCAAAGGCGCGATTGATGCCATTACCGGCGTGCTGGCGCGCGAACTCGGTCCGCGCGGCATCCGCGTCAACGCGGTCAATCCGGGGTTAATCGAAACCGAAGGCACGCACAGCACCGGCGCGATGGGATCGGAGTTTCAGCGCTGGAACGAAAGCCAGACACCGCTTGGCCGTATTGGCCAGGTGCAGGATATTGCGCCGATTGTGGCTTATCTCGCTTCCGACGATGCCGGATGGGTGACGGGCGAGGTGATGATGGCGTCAGGCGGCATGCGTTAACGGGAGAAAAGGATGCATCAGATGATGGTGGTGTGCGTCGGCGATGAAACCCATCGCTTTGACCGCGACTATTATACCCACACGCACCTGCCGCTGGCGCTGGCGTGCTGGCAGGATTATGGGCTCATTTCGGCGGAAGCGTTCTATCCCGCTTCAGACCGCAGCGGCTGGCTCTCGATCGGTGTTTACACGTTTGCCTGTCAGCAGGATGTCAACCGGGCGCTGGAGTCCGAACAAACCAAAAGGGTGATGGCCGATGTGGTGCATTTTACCGACGCCACCACGGTGATTCGCAGCCATTTCATTCCCTTCTGAACGGCAGCGACGCCGCCGCGCGGTTATGTCCTCCATTCACCGGTTTGATAGCCTGCTTAATGAACGCATTGTGCATTAAGCAGGCATCCCGGCAGCAAAAACGGGACGCGCTGGTGCCAAATCAGGACAAACCAATCCCTGAATCTGGTACGTGGCGCTGCCTTTTGCTATTTCATGTGTGAGCTATCACCGCAGCAGCACACAGGACGCAAACATGAATTTTTACAGCAGCAGAGAATTTACGGGTTCCAAAGCCTGGGACTCTCAGCATATTGCCAGCTTTGATAACACCAGCGTTAAACTGCACTGGACCGATCAACCCTATAAATGGCATATCAATGATGGACAAGAGGTGTTTGCCGTTATGGATGGTTGCGTTGACATGTTCTATAAACAAGCGGGCGAAGTGAGAACTCAACGATTAACCACCGGCGATATTTTCTATGCCAGCGAAGGCACTGAACACGTGGCACATCCGCAGGGCGTAGCTCGGGTGCTGGTGATTGAACAAGCGGGATCGGTTTAATGCGACGCCTCAACCCCGGTTATTTCACGATCGACGAAGCCTGATCGGCGCGATTACCGGCTATGACGCGCCGGCGATGACAGTCGGCGGGATCGAGCCGTTCTCCCCGGGCAGAATACACGGCCAGTTCAGGTAACGGTTCGCCGTTGGCGTTATCCAGCAATACCGAGTGAGTCTCGCCTTTTTCAAACAAATAACGCTCTCCCCACTGGCGCATCGCCACGACGATTGGGAAGACGGCTCGTCCCCGTTCGGTCAGCAAATATTCCTTGTAGGCGCTGCCATCTGACGCCGGACAACTCTCAAGCACACCGATCTCAACCAGCAGTTTCAGCCGTGACGCCAGGATATTTTTTGCCAGCCCAAGGTTTTTCTGGAAATCACTGAAGCGGCGCACATCATCAAACGCTTCACGGATGATCATCAGACACCAGCGTTCGCCAATCACCTCCACGGTCCGGGCGACCGGGCATTCGCTGGTTCTGAGCGCTTCCTGTTTTGCCATCTTCTCTCTCACTCTGCTGATTTACTGACGGTAGCATAGCCTTCAGCAAAACAAGTTGCAAAAAAAAACCTCCGCTGCTACTTATAGAATAAATCGGTTTCAAAAAAAAAACACATAAGGATGCAACATGACTTGCACCAGTGATACCCCTGCAACCTCTGAGGCGCCTCTTTCGCCAGCGACGACCTCAGTGCTGTCGCCTCACATCATTTTTCTGTTCTCACTGACCTGTGCGCTGGCTGTCGGCAATGTCTATTCTGCCCAGCCATTGCTGGAATCCATCTCCGCAACGCTGCAGGTTTCGCCCGGCACCATCGGCCTGGTCATCACGGCAACGCAGGCGGGTTATGCCATGGGATTGTTCTTGCTGGTGCCGCTCGGCGATCGCTTTGATCGCAAAAAGCTGGTGGTCACGCACCTGCTGCTGTCGGTGCTGGCCCTGATCGCGGCGGCGTTAGCAGAGAGTTTGCTGGCGCTGCTGGTGGCGATGCTGCTGGTGGGGCTGATGGCGGTGGTGACGCAAACCGTGGTGGCGTGGGCCGCTATCCTGTCGGCACCGGCTCAGCGTGGCAAGGTGGTAGGCAGCGTCACCAGTGGCATCGTGATGGGCATACTGCTGGCGCGGCTGGTCTCTGGCATCATCGCCGATATCGCCGGCTGGCGGGCGGTGTATATGACCTCAGCCGCGCTGATGCTGCTGATTACCGTGCTGCTGATGAAAGTGATACCTGCTGCCGGTCCGCAGACCACAGCCACTTCCGTGGCCGGACTGCTGTGGTCTGTCCCGCGTCTTTTCGTCACCGAGCCTTTGTTGCGTCAGCGCGGCGCGCTGGCTCTGCTGATTTTTGCCGCGTTCAGCATGTTGTGGAGTTCCATGGTTTTGCCGCTCACGGCCATGTCGCTTTCCCATACGCAAACAGGGCTGTTTGGTCTGGCAGGGATAGCCGGAGCGCTGGCGGCTTCCAGAAGTGGCGCCTGGGCTGACCGGGGAACCGGGCAGCGCGCCAGCGGATGCGCACTGGTTTTACTAACGCTCTCGTGGCTCCCCATCGCCTTCGCGCAGGCCTCATTATTGTTGCTTGTTATTGGTGTGATCATGCTGGATTTCGCCGTGCAGACGGTGCATGTCATCAACCAGAGCATGCTGATTGCCGGCAAACCGGCTATCACCAGCCGGCTTATCGGTGCCTATATGTGTTTTTATGCGGCAGGCAGCGCGCTGGGCGCTATTACTGCCACTCAACTCTATGCGCACTGGGGATGGTATGCCGTGTGCAGCGGCGGGGCACTGGTCAGTGCCTGCGCACTTATTCTCTGGTATGGAACACGTCAATCATGAAATTATCACACCTGCTGCTGGCCATCGGTATTACCGCCATCTGGGGCATTAATTTTTCGGTGATTAAATTAGGGCTGCACGCCATCGATCCGTTTATTCTGGCAGGGTTGCGCTTTACGCTGTGTGCCATCCCGGCGCTCTTCTTTATTAAAAAACCTGACGTCCCGTGGCGCTACCTGATTGGCTACGGACTGGTATTCGGCATTGGCTTGTGGGGCCTGGTGAATCTGGGGATAAAAACCGGGCTGTCGGCGGGGATCGCCTCGCTGGTGCTGCAGTTCAGTGCCTTTTTCACTCTGCTGCTCGGCAGTTATGTGTTTAAAGAACAGCTCAGCCGCTATCAGATCGCTGGCTTTGTGCTGGCATGCAGCGGATTGATGAGCATTGTGTTTATTACCGACGGCTCGGTGACGTTTGCCGGGTTGCTGCTGGTGCTGGCAGGCGCCATAGCCTGGAGCATTGCCAATATCATCATGAAAAAAGCCGGCACGAAGCAGGTATTCGCGTTTCTGGCTTGGTCGAGCGCTTTTTCGCCGCTTCCGCTTTTTCTGCTGGACGGATTAATTAATGGCAGCGTGGGCTATAGCGCATTAATCAGCCATATGGATACCCGTGCGATATTATCCATTCTGTTTCAGGTCTACCCCAATACGTTATTAGGCTACTGGATCTGGAATTCATTGCTTAAGCAGTATCCTGTCTCCACCGTCGCGCCATTATCGCTGCTGGTGCCGGTATTCGGCATTCTCGGTTCGATGATGATATTTGGTGAAGTTATTTCTCCGATGAAAATCGTGGCGCTGGTATTGATTATTACCGGGCTGGCGGTTGGGTTGTATGGACAACGCATCAAACGTTATTTCATTCCGCAGTCGGATTCGCTGTAATCGGCAGCCCGCTGATGAGCCGTGATCCGACAAGAGCAGGCATCCCGCCCGCTCTCTCTGTCAGTGAAAATCCGCTTACCGCACCACGAAACGCGCGACTGAGCCTTCCAGTGTCGACGCCTGATCGCGCAGTGCGCTGGCGGCGGCCGATGATTCCTGCACCAGCGCGGCGTTCTGCTGCGTCACGCTGTCCATCTGAACGATAGCGACGCCAATCTGCGAAATGCCGCGATTCTGTTCATCGGATGCCTGCGCGATTTCGGCGAGGATGCTGGTTACGTTGCCAACGGAATGCACAATTTCATCCATGGTTTTACCGGCCTGACCCACCAGCTGTGAACCACTGCTGATACGCGCGACCGATTCGCCAATCAGGGTTTCGATCTCTTTGGCCGCCTGAGCGCTGCGCTGCGCCAGACTGCGCACCTCACTGGCGACCACGGCAAAGCCGCGTCCCTGCTCACCGGCGCGCGCTGCTTCTACTGCTGCGTTTAACGCCAGGATATTGGTCTGGAAAGCAATGCTGTTAATGACGGTGGTGATTTCGGCGATTTTGCCGGAGCTGGCACTGATCTGGTCCATGGTTTCAACCACGCCTTTGACCAGCGAGCCGCCCTGATTAGCCTTCTCCGAAGTGGCACGCGCCAGTTCGCTGGAGTGATGAATGTTTTCCACGTTCTGCTTCACGGTAGCGGTTAACTGCTCCATGCTGGCTGCCGTCTGCTCCAGCGCGGCCGCCTGCTCCTCGGTGCGGGCGGAAAGATCGTTATTGCCTGCGGCAATTTCTGCGGAAGCGTGGCTGACCTGCATCACGCCGCTGCGAATGTTACCAATGATGCCGCGCAGATCGTTGCTCATCTCACCGACCGCCTGCATCAGCTCGCCCAGTTCGTCCTTACGCGAAGTTTGCAGCTGTACGCTCAAATCTCCCTGCGCAATCTGCCGCGCGACGTTCAGTGTTACCGCTAAAGGACGGGTAATCTGCCGGGTGATAAACACCGCAATCAGAATGCTGATTACCACAGCCGCCGCCAGGATCAGCGACATCCACAGGATTGCCCGGGCGATATCCTGGTGCGTGGCGGCCAGCTGCTGGGTAAATAATTGATTACTGGTATTGGTCAGATGCAGGCCCGCGATGGCAAGCTGGCGGGTCGCTTCCACTTCTTCTTCCGCGGAGGCGTTGTAGTCCTGCACGCTGTCGCGTCTGGCCGCCAGCGTTACGGCAATTTTATCCAGCGCGTTGCTGTCATCAGCGCTCAGGCGTGGTCGAGCCTGGTCAATGAGTTGAATCGTTTCAGCTATAAAGCCTGACAAAGCCAGACGGTTTTCTTCACTGTTGTCCAGTGCCATCAGCTTTACACGAATACTGATACCATTCAGATATTTAGCGATTTCATTGAGCGCGGTTGCCGTATCCTGCTGTGTGCTGACGTAGTTTCTGGCCAGCGCGGCAACCGCCGTGGTTTCGTCACTGAAGCGCAGCGCCTGCAGAATGCTCTGGCGCTTATGCACTTCGTTCACCGTTTCTGCACGATGCTGACGATAAAGGTTCATCGCAGCCGGCAGAGAGGCAATCAGCGCGGTCTGCGCGCTATCCCATCGCCAGGTTTTCAGCTGGTTGATACTGCCCTCAATCGCCTGCAGTCGCGATTCGTTGTCGGCAATGAATTTTTCATCGTGGGTTTTTACGTATTGCAGGCGGGCATCTTTAGCCTGCGCAAACTGATCGTTGATGCCTTTCAACTGGCTGAGTTTTTCCGCACGTTCCGCGATGTCGTGCAGATTTTTGATGCCACAGGAAGCTACAGCAATGCTGAGAATAAGCAGCACACCAAACCCGAGAATGAGTTTTCTGCTGACTCTGATATCTTCCAAAAAAACACGTATTTTTTTCATTAAGGTGAATCTCCCTGGTTGTTGTTATCCACGCTTTTGCCTGATGGCAATGGCGTTATCGGCAGGGAGATGATTAATTTCAATTAAAATAATTAAAAAACATATAATCACCTAAATTTATTAGATGAGCTATGCTTGGGGAAGGGCTGCAACGGTAGGGCAGGCGTGGAGCTCGGGTTTTCTGTTTTAGACTGGTACTGATTTTGGCGGATAGCGGTGCGGGGGAAAGTATTGACGCAACCTGCCGGTTTGTCAAAGCGCCGGGATTTCAGGCGAAGGGCCCGATAGCCCTCAGGCCAGGCGTTGCGCCTGAGGACATTCGCTACGCCTGAAATCCTCAGGACTCCGCTGGCTGGTTCGTCAGCCACTGAGCGGCGCTGGTGGTGGCAATGTGTTCGCGGTAGTTAAACGTCTCCTGTTTAGGCCATGCCACACCGTCCGGACGGGCAAAGGCCAGCCGGTAGGCCGCGCCAGTGTCACGGGGATGACGCTCTGCATCTTCCCTTAGCCTTTCCCGGCTAAGTAATACTCGCCTGACCGCGCTTTGCCAGTGAGATTGCATCAGGTCAGCCAGCTCTGCGTAAGTCAGCGTATCGCCAGCGATATAAACAATGTCGTTCTGAAAAGCGGGCTGATGAAAGAAGATATCGGCTGTCAGCTGCCCGATATCGTCTGGCGTGGTGAGTGTCAGGGCATAGTTCCAGTCGCCGAGGGCATAAACCGTTTTATTCCCGGCATCGATCACGCCAAAATCGGGTTCAAACAGATAGCTGGTAAAAATACCGGTCGAAACAATTACCCAGTCAGTGTTGCTTTGGGCGCGCAGCAGGTGGCGCACTTCAAGCTGCTCATCCCACACCGGTTGCCCACTCTCTTTGCCGATAACGTCATAATCCACGCCAAACTGCCAGGGAAAATAGCGGGCGACACCCGCCTTCAGCACGGCCTGAGTGATTCTGAGCTGCGTTCCCGGCCCGCCGACAAAACCACTGCAATTAATGATGGCATCATAAGTGCGAAATAATGCTGAGAGTTCGCTCAGGCTATTTTTCTGCAGGTCGCCTTCCACCACCGTGATATTTAGCTTTTGCAGCGCATCCAGCCGGGTTTTAAGTGGGCCGGACGTGGCATGTGCAGCCTCGCTTCTGAGTAATACACTTATTTTGATCAGCGGATGCTGCTGCACTTTTTTAGCCATGGCGTTTAACACCGCCATGCCTAATTCTCCTGCGCCGAGGATAAGAATATTTTCGACATGTTGATCAACGGGTAGCATGCTTGTCTCCTTAGGTTATATCCGTCATCCTGACAGCGGACAAACCCTGATTCAATCAGGTACACCCGTGATACCGGAGGAGAGATGGAACCCAATCGCGAAGCCCTGCTGCAGTTTTCCAGACAATTTTGTGAGGCGTTGAGTCACGATGATGAAACATTAAAGCGTGAAATTCTTTCACACGCCGGCAATCGCTGGTCGCTGGGTGTATTGCATATTCTGGTCACCCATGGACCGTTGCGCCATGCAGAAATTGGTCGTTTACTACAAGGTGTCACACAACGAATGCTGACGCGCACACTGCGTACGCTTGAGCGTGACGGCCTTATATCCCGTTGTGATTATCAGGAAAAAGTACCGCGTGTCGTCTATACGGCCACGGACGCGGGCGAAGAAATGATGATGAAAATGATGCCGCTCTGGGCGTGGATTATTTCGTCGGCCGACTATTTTAAGCAAAGCAGGATCACGTTTGATACTCCTCATCAGTAATGGCATTAAATTGCGTGATGACGACCTTGCTGAGGATGCGTGATTATTTCCCTGCTGCCAATAGTGCAATTTTTTTTGCACTATTAATCCTGTCCCGGTTTTGACAGGTTGTCTCGTGAGAATTCACGCATTGAGAGCAGCACGGGCATCAGATTATGGCCTGCATGCGTGAGTGCGTATTCAACACGTGGGGGCTGTTCACCAAAATCAGTGCGGGTTATCAGCCCATCACGTTCAAGCTTGCGCAGATGTTGAGTCAGGACTTTATGCGATATCTCCGGCATACTCTTCATGAATTGCGAGTGACGCATCACAGGCTCCGCAAATAATCTGAATAAAATCTGCAGTGTCCATCTGCCGGAAATAATAGTTAAACATTGTGTGACATAAGCGACCGAACCTTCTGGTCCGAGACAACGTGTTTTCTCCTCATCGCCTACAGGCACTTTCAGGTGCGTAATTGATTCATTCATCAGTTTATTTTCCAATAGATTTTTCACGTATTCTGGAGAACAGTAATGGATCTGAAACTCGACGGCAAAATTGCTCTGATAACGGGTAGCACCAAAGGTATTGGAGAAGCGGTAGCCAGAGGGCTTGCCGCTGAAGGCACCCGCGTTATTATACATGGCCGGGATCCAGCTAAAGCTGAAAATATCGCCAGCGATATCATAAAGCAAGGTGGACAAGCATACGCAGTAACGGGAGATTTAACCCGTGAGGCAGATATTCAACTGCTTTATCAGCAAGTCTGTTCGCTTGTACAATCCGTTGATATTGTTGTTAATAATGCGGGTGGCTCCGGCCCCACAGAGGACTGGACGTCTTCTTTGCCAGAAACCTGGGCGGCTGGGTATGATAAAAACGTCCTTTCAGCCTTACGTGTCATTAATCTTTTTCTTCCTGGGATGCGTGAACAAAAATGGGGCAGAATCATTAATATTTCGAGCCTGGCAGCGTTGATGCCTCCCGCCAGGCGTCCGGATTATGCTGCTGCTAAAGCAGGGATTATTGCCATGACCTCATCGCTGGCAAAAGCGGTCGCACACGATGGCGTAACCGTAAATACTCTCTCACCGGGTACTATTCATAGTGCAAGCCTCGAAAAAGCATTTCGTCAAACGGCCAAAGATGCAGGGCTTTCAGCTGACGCGCCATGGGAAGATATTGAACAGGCCGTATTGCCCCTGTATGCCAATGTGCCCATGGCGCGCGTAGGGACGCTCAAAGAAATAGCGGACGCCATCACCTTTCTGGCCAGCCCGTTGTCGGGTTACATAACGGGTTCAAATTTAAGGCTTGATGGCGGTATGTGGCCCGGACTTTAAAGCCAGCCGCACAACATCCTGAATAAAATCTCTGTTTCAGCTACTACTTCATTCGATGACATCATCAGAGCCGATTTAATTATCAGAACTGGGCGGGCTGCTGTTGCAGCCCTGCTCATACCCTAACGTCATCCTCTTCATGATGCGCGCAGTCCCGGTCGGTATGCCCAATCCTGTTTATTGACAGTCCACACCTGGTCATGCATATTGTTATGTTATAACGTAACAATGAAAGTACCATGATGAAAAACTCGCTCTCCCTGATTATTGCGGCGCTGCTGTCGCTTCCTGTATTCAATGCTAATGCCAGTAACTATCCGCTCACCGTTGATAACTGCGGTGTCAAAGAGACCTTCGCTCATCCGCCTGCGCGCGTCGTCACCGTTGGCCAGCATGAAACGGAACTGCTGCTGGCGCTCGGTCTGGCAGATAAAATTGCCGCAACCTCGGTGTGGTTTGGCGCGCTGCCCGCCGATTTGCAAGGGCAGGGCAGCCAGCTTAAACGGCTGGCCGATAACGCCCCAGGCTTTGAAGCGGTGGTGGCGCAGCGCCCGGAGCTGGTGCTGGCGCAGTACAGCTGGCACGTCGGGCCGCAGGGTGAAGTCGCCACGCGTGAACAGTTTGAACAGCTCGGCATCCGAACCTGGATTTCGCCTGCCGACTGCATCGGCAAAGCCGTCACCACCACGTCCAATAGCGACGGTGCACGCACCACACCGTATGGGATCGAGGTGATTTTTGCTGAAATCAGCGCGCTGGCGCGCATTTTTGATGTGCCGGCGCGTGGCGAAGCGCTCAAACAGCAGCTGGCCGCTCGTATAGCACAGGTTCAGCAGCAGCTGCACAAATCACCGTCAGCGCCACTGAAGGTGGTTTACTGGTTTTCCAGCCCGCGCCTGAAAGGCGATCCCTGGGTCGCCGGCAATAAAGGGGCACCGGGCTGGATCAGCCAGACGCTCGGTCTGACTAACATTATCGATTCAGACGAAGAGTGGCCGGCGGTCACGTGGGAGCACATCGTCTCCGCGCAGCCGGACATCATCGTTATTGCCAGCATGGCGCGGCGGCTCTATCCCGCCGATGACGTCGCGGTTAAAAAACACTTTCTGCAAAGCGATCCGGTGACGCGTGAAATGCCAGCGGTGAAAAACGGCCACATTGTGGTGGTACCGGCCATGTCACTGAATCCCTCGTTGCGCAATGTGGAAGCTGTAGAGGTGATCGGTCAGCAGATCGCTGCCTTCAAACCTGCCCGATGAGCGCTCACGCTTTCTGTTACTGGCGCACCGGCCTGCTGATTGCTGCGGGCGCGCTCAGCCTGCCGGTGATGATGACGCTGGCCGCGGCAACCGGCGATGTCGCGATCAGCTTTACCCTGACCGCGCAGGCCATCACCAATGGTCTTGGCATCACCCATTACGACCTGCCGGCGCTGGAAGCCGGCATCGTCTGGCAATACCGCATGAGCCGCGCGCTGATGGCGGCGAGCAGCGGCGGCGGCCTGGCACTGTGTGGGATGGTGTTGCAGTCGTTGCTGCGCAATTCGCTGGCCGACCCTTATCTGCTGGGGATTTCCGCCGGTGCATCAACCGGCGCGGTGTGCGTGATGCTGCTTGGCATCGGCGGCGGGGCCATCACCACCGGTGCCGGCGCGTTTGGCGGTGCCTGTCTTGCATTTATGCTGATTGTTCTGCTCTCCGGCGGCATGCGGGAAAACACCGCGCGCATCATTCTGGCCGGTATTGCCGGGACGCAATTATTTAATGCGCTGACCGCTTACATTGTCAGCACGGCGGCCAATGCTGAGCAGTCGCGCGGCGTAATGTTCTGGCTGCTCGGCAGCCTGAGCGGCGTGCGCTGGGCAGATGCATTACTGTGTTTTGCCGTAACCCTCGCCGGTCTGCTGACTGTGCTCTACCATGCGCGCGCGCTGGATACCTTCTCGTTTGGCGCGGAAGTTTCCGCGACGCTGGGCACGCAGGTTTCAGCGGTGCGCATCGTATTACTGCTGACCACTGCGTTAGTGACGGCGGTAATCGTCAGCGCGATTGGCGCGGTCGGTTTTGTCGGGCTGGTGATCCCGCATATCACCCGCATGATTGCCGGGCCGCGTCATCTGGTGACGATCCCGCTCGCATTCCTGGGCGGCTGCCATTTCATGGTGATTGCCGACCTGGTATCGCGCACGTTAATCACCCATCAGGTGCTGCCGATAGGCGTAGTGACGGCGCTAGTCGGCGCTCCGGTGTTCGCCCTGATTCTGTATCGCAACCGGGAGAAATCATGAAATATGTCGCGGTGGATAAACTCAGCGTGACGCTACAGGCGCGCAGCGTGTTATCTGACATCAGTTTTGCGGCGCAGCGGGGACAAACGGTCGGGTTGCTCGGCCCTAATGGCTCGGGCAAATCGACGCTCATCCGTGCGCTGGCGGGCGTTCTGCCCTGTGCTTATAACGGGCTGGAGATGGGCGGCACGCGGCTGAACCAACTCAGCCGGCGGCAGCGTGCCCGTACGCTGGCCTTCGTGCCGCAGCATGCCGAAATGGAAGCTGAGATGTGCGTCAGCGACATCGTGCGTCTGGGGCGGGCGCCGCATCGCAATGCGTTCAGCCCGTGGCGGACGGCAGATGAAACGGCAGTGCAGCACGCGCTGTCGCTGATGAAACTGGATGCGCTGGCCGGGCGGTCGTGGCAGCGGCTGTCCGGTGGCGAACGCCAGCGCTGCCAGATCGCGCGTGCGCTCGCGCAGCAGCCGGATATCCTGTTGCTGGATGAGCCGATTAACCATCTGGATATTCAGTTTCAGCTTGAGCTGATGCGGCTGATTGCCGCACTGCCGGTCACGGTGATTGTGGCCCTGCACGATCTGAATCTGGCGGCAAAATTTTGCCAGCATCTGGTGGTGCTGCAGCACGGGCAAGTGGTGGCGAGCGGTGAGCCCGCCGCCGTGCTGACGCCTGCCCTGATTCAGCGGACGTGGCAGGTCGAGGCCATCGTCAACCGCAGCGAGCGCGGCTCCATGAATATTCAGTACGCCTGAACCGGGCTGATCTTAACGCTCGTCGAACGGCACGCCGCCTTTGGATTTATGATGCTTCGGCGTTTCGATAATCGACACGGTGACCACATCAGCATCGATCTCAAACGAATCCACCACCGCCTGGGTGATGGCTTTGAGTAACTTTTTCTTCTGCTCAACGCTACGGCCTTCCGCAGCATAAACGACAATCTCTGGCATAACGGCGTTTCCTCACGGGTTAGAGTTCTTCTCAAGCATACCTCAGCCAGGCTGCCGCGCGCAGCGTTAACCTGTCGCGACGGTTAAAAGGCAACAAGCGGCTGACGAATTCCCTGCAAACGCCGTGTGTTAAAGTGTGAATTGTTATGTTATAACGTAATTGATTCGATGATAGTGTAACGGTTTATTCGGAAAATTTAATGAAATCAATGCAAAATTTGCTGATCGCTGCGGCGCTCGGCCTGGCTTCCTGCGCCGTTGTGGCGGCGAGCACACCCGAAAAACCGGTGCGGATTGCCGCACCGTTTGAAATTAAAGGCAGCGATCCGGCGCTCTCCGGCGACATTCTGTTGCGCATGGATGTGGTTGAAACGCTGGTAGAAGTGAACGAACGCGGTGAGCCGGTGGCGGCGCTGGCGCAGCGCTGGCAGGTCTCTGACGATGGGCTGCGCTGGCAGTTCCAGCTGCGCGACGGCGTGCATTTTCACGATGGCTCGCTGCTGGATGCGGTTGCCGTGGTGAAATCACTCAACACCGCACGCGGCAAAGCGGGCTTACTGGACAAAACGCCAATCGCCGACATCAGCGGGGCAGGGCAGCTTGTCACCATCACGCTGCGTGAACCCTTCACGCCGCTGCTGTCAGTCCTGGCGGAAAGCCGCTCGCAAATCCTCGCACTGGCCAGCTGGGATGCGCAGGGCAACATCACGCGCATTATTGGCAGCGGGCCGTTTACGCTCACTTCCTTCCAGCCGCCGCAGTCGCTGACGGTGGCGCGCTTCGCGGATTACTGGGGCGAGAAACCGGCGATTGCCGCCGCCAGTTATCTGGCGACCGGCCGCGCGGAAACCCGTGCGCTGCTGGCAGAAAGCGGTGATGCAGATTACGTGTTTAACCTTGATGCCGCCAGCCGGCAGCGGCTGGCACGCAAAGCGTCGCTGCACATTCCGGCGATTCCGGTGCCGCGCACGTTGATGCTGAAGCTTAATCTGGCCGATCCGCTGCTGGCGGAACTGCCGGTGCGTGAGGCGATCAGCATGGCGATCGATCGTAACGCGCTGGCGCAGGCGGTGCTGCGTTATCCGGGCGCAGCCAGCCAGCTGTTTCCCCCTAACATGGCAGAGTGGCACAACACGGCACTCACGCCGCTGCACTATCAACCGCAGCAGGCTGCTCAGTTATTACAGTCGGCCGGCTGGCAACGCGGCGCGGATGGCGTACTGACACGCAACGGCCAGCGCTTCAGCCTGACGCTGCTGACCTATCCCGATCGCCCTGAGCTGCCGCTGATGGCGATGGTGATTCAGCAGCAGCTGCGTCAGGTTGGCATAGACGTGCGAATCAACGCGACCAACGCCAGCGAGATCCCGGCGCAGCACCACAATAACCGTCTGCAGCTGGCGCTGTTTGCGCGCAACTTTGCCCTGACGCCCGATCCGACCGGAACGCTGCTGCAGGATTATGGCACCCACGGCGGTGACTGGGGGGCGATGAACTGGCATGCGTCAGGCTTCGACGCGGCGCTCCACACGCTGACGCAATCCACCGATGGCGCAGCCCGCGCCGGGGCGCGCAGCGTCCTCACCCGCGCGCTGCAACAGGATCTGCCGGTGATTCCGCTGGCCTGGTATCAGCAGTCGGCGGCGGTTAACAGCCAGCTGCAGGGCGTTAAGCTCGATCCGTTTGAACGCCACTTCGGCCTGCGCCAGATGCACTGGGGGAGCCATGATTAAACAACTCAGCTGGCGCATGGCGCAGGCGCTGTTCGTGGTGCTGGCGGTAGGATTACTGACCTGGCTGCTGGTGCAGGCGCTGCCGGGCGACATGGCGTGGCGCATCGCCTCGGGGCGCTATGGTTATGATCGCGTCGATGCCGACGCGGTGGCGCGGGTACAGCAGGAGCTGGATGGAGCGCTTAGCGGCGGCAGTGCGCTGCTGCACTGGCTCTTCGATCTGCTGCAGTTTAACTTTGGCCGCTCGCTGGTTTCCGGTGAGCCGGTGATGGATGAGCTGCGCTGGCAGCTGGGCCAGACGCTGGCGCTGGCGGGCGTCTCGCTGCTGCTGGCGTTACTGCTGACGCTGCCGCTCGGCATCTGGGCCGGTTGCCACGCCAACGGCCGGCTTGACCGTGCGCTGTTCTGGCTGACCGCCTTGCTGAAATCGGTGCCGCATTTTGCACTCGGCATGCTGCTGATCCTGCTGTTCGCGCTGCAACTCGACTGGCTGCCGAGCGCCGGTCACGGCGAGCTGCGCCATTTCCTGTTGCCGGCACTGACGCTGGCATTGTCGCTGACGGCTGTCGGCGTGCGCGTGGTGCGCGAAGCCACCTGGCAGGTGGTGTCGTCCGGCTACTATCGCTGGGGAGCGCAAAAGGGACTGTCACCCGCGCGCCTGCTGCTGCGTCACGGCCTGCGTAATCTGAGCGCGCCGGTGCTGACGTGGTTTGGCATGCAGTTTGTCTGGCTGGTGGAAGGCGTGGTGGTGGTGGAAACCCTGTTTGCGTGGCCGGGAATCGGTCACGCTCTGGTGCACGCCATTTTTGCGCGTGACGTGCCGGTAATTCAGGCCAGCGCCATGACGCTCGGCCTGCTGTTTGTCCTGCTGAACATGCTGGTGGATGCCGGTTGTCATCTGCTCGATCCCCGGGGGGCGCGCGCATGAAGATGACGCTTTCACGCTGGGTGGGTCTGGTACTGCTGGCGGCGCTGCTGGCTTACGCGTTTGTGCTGCCGCTGATTCAGCACGGCGATCCGCTACAGCAGGATTTGCTACAAATGTTGCAGACGCCGAACCGCAGCCATTTGCTCGGTTTCGACCATCTCGGTCGCGATATGTTAACGCGCCTCAGCGCCGCGCTGCGTCTGTCACTCGGGCTGGCAGCCCTGTGCGTGATCAGTGCGCTGATAGCGGGCGTGTTCACCGGTGTGCTCAGTGCGCTGTACGGTGGCTGGCCGGAGCGATTACTGAGCATCGTCGGCGATATGTGCCTCGCGCTGCCGGGATTACTGCTGGTACTGCTGCTGGCCGCCATTGCGCCAGATGCGCCGCAAATGCTGTGGCTGGGCATTTCGCTGGTGCTGTGGGTGGAATTTTTCCGCGTCACGCGTGCCACGCTGCGGCCAATTGTGCAGGCGCCCGGTATGCAGGCCAGCAAACTGCTCGGGTTCTCTGCCTGGTATCGTTTTCGTCATCATCTGTGGCCTGCGCTGGCACCGGTGCTGCTGACGCTAACCTTGTTCTCTTTCAGCAGCGCCATCATGGCGGTGTCGGCGCTCGGGTTTATCAGCGTTGGCGTGCGTCCGCCCACGCCGGAGCTGGGCCTGATGATGACCGAACTGCTGCCGTTTGCGTGGGAAGCGCCGTGGCTGCTGATGCAGCCGGTAGCCGCACTGTTTTTACTGTTGATCAGCCTCAATCTGCTGATGAAAAAGGAGCGATGATGAAGGGATTACAGATCACCGGGCTGAGCGTTGCCACAGCGACTGAAACACTGGTTGAGCCGGTGGATGTGCGGCTACAACCCGGTCGGCCGCTGACGCTGCTCGGCGAAACCGGATCGGGGAAAAGTCTGCTGGCGCAGGCGATTATGGGGATATTGCCGCCGTCGCTGCAGGCCAGCGGTGAGGTGATGATCAACGGCAGACGCTTTCAGCTGCCGCAGGATACGGCGCAGCTGCGTCGGCTGTGGGGCAATACGCTGGCTTCGCTACCGCAGGAGCCGTGGTTGTCGCTCGATCCGACCATGGCGATTCAGCAGCAGGTGGCGGAAGGGCATCGCTTCGTGCGCGGTTTGCCGCCCGCCGCCAGCGCTGCAGCGGCGCAGCAGGATCTGCAGCAGCTTGGTCTGGCCGCGGCGGCACGGCGTTATCCGTGGCAGCTTTCCGGCGGCATGGCACAGCGCGCCGCGTTTGCGGCAGCCCGTGCCGGTGGCGCGCAGATTCTGATTGCCGATGAGCCGACCAAAGGGCTGGATGTGGCGCGCCGCGACGAAGTCAGCCAGCTGTTACAGCGCGAAGTGGCCGACGGCGGCATGCTGTTGACCATCACCCACGACATCGCCCTGGCACGCCAGCTGGGCGGCGATGTGCTGGTGATACATAAAGGCAGCGTGATTGAACAGGGCCCGGCGCAGCAGGTGTTGCAGTCACCGCAGCAGCCATACACACGCGCGCTGCTGGCTGCCGATCCGGCCGTCTGGCCCGCCCGACAACAAACGGTGATTGGTGCCAGGCCGGTGATCAGCGCCCAGGACATTATGCTGGCGCGCGGGGGCAAAAGGCTGGGTGTGCCACGCGATTTCACGCTGCACGCCGGTGAAATCGTTGGCCTGCACGGTGCCAGCGGCAGCGGCAAAAGCAGCTTCGGCGACGTGCTGTTAGGGTTGCTCGCGCCGCAGCAGGGCCGCGTAATGCACCACGCTGATACGGATGCGCTGAAATATCAGAAAATCTATCAGGATCCTTCCGCGCTGTTTCCGCCGCAGCGCACGCTGGGGCAAAGCATCAACGATGTGCTGCGGCGTCACGCTCTCCCGCCGGCACAGCGCGATGCGCTCATGGCACGGCTGGCCTTGCATCCCGCGCTGCTGACGCGGCGACCAGAGGCGCTCTCCGGCGGCGAACTGCAGCGCTTCGCGCTGCTGCGGGTGATGCTACTGCGGCCGGTATTTCTGTTTGCCGATGAGCCGACGTCACGCCTCGATCCGCTGGTGCAGCAGCAAACATGGCAGTTGATCGTGGAACTGGCGCGCGAGCAGCAGTGCGCGGTGCTGCTGGTGAGTCATGACCGCGATCTGCTGGAGAAAGGCACGCATCGGGTGATTGCCATGGAAGCGGCTTAGCGATCGGGCGGCTGGCTGTCACCCGGCCCGAGACTCCGCTGCATTACCACGGTGTCCAGCCAGCGGCCATGTTTGTAACCCACCGATTTCATCACGCCGGTGTGCTCAAAACCGAGCGCCCGGTGTACTCCCAGCGAGCCCTGGTTGGCGCTGTCACCGATAATCGCGATGATCTGGCGAAAGCCAGCGGCTTCGGCCAGCGCCACCGCTTTTTGCAGCAGCGCTTTACCGATACCGCGTCCGGTTTGCTGCGGGTCGAGATAGATAGAGTCTTCCAGCGTGAAGCGGTAGGCATAACGCGGACGATACGGCGCCAGATAGCAGTAACCCAGCACCTGATCCTGCTCCTCAGCCACCAGCCAGTAACCGCCGCGCTCATGCACGTCATTAATGCGCCGCAGCATTTCACTCTCCGCCGGCGGTTCCGTTTCGAAGGTTGCGGTGCCGTGCAGCACGTGCCAGGCGTAGATCTTCTGAATCGCCGCCGCGTGATGCGGCTGCGCGGGAATAATGTCCATATGTTCCTGCCGTTCTGCCAATGATGCTGACAGCATGCCACCGCGCCGCAGCGCAATCATCCGCATTAGTCATAGGAAATTGTGATATTCAGGCGCAGCGAAATTTCTTTAATTCTGCTCTGACAACTGTACCGCCATGGTGTCGGCTTCGAGCGCCTCGAAGATGTGCGGTTCATCGGCGGGATAACAAATATAATCGCCCGGGAACAGTTCGACCGGCGCTTCCATCAGGCCAACCCGCGCGCGGCCGCGTGCCAGGATGATGTGTTCGACTGAACCCGGTGGATGCGGTTTTGAGGCGCGCGGTGCGCCGGGCTGGCTGGTAATCAGATACAGATCGCGGCGGCCGCCCGGCGGACAACTTGCCAGTAGCGCGGCCTGAAAGTCTGCTAACTCTGCTGACACCACCATGCCTTCGCCACGCCGAATCACCTGCATCTTTTTCACTTCCGGCTCCATCAGCCGTGCAAATGGAATATTCAGCGCCACACACAGTGACCATAACGTCTCAATGCTGGGGTTACCATTGCCTGCCTCCAGCTGCGACAGCGTTGACTTGGCGATGCCAGCGCGGCGCGCCACTTCCGTCAGCGAAAGTCCGGCGCGCTGGCGTTCGCGCACCAGTCCGGCGGCAATGATAGCAATGGGCGGGGTCACAATTACTCCTGTTCTTTATATCGAACGTTTTGTTCATCTTGTAAAACACGTACGGTGCGTTCATTATAACGTCTTTCTTGTTCGTTATGAGATCAAATTGTGATGCGTCTGGGTGCCGTACCGCTTGATCGCGGCGTATTGAAAGCGATCTTCCTTGTTTGTCTGGCCGACGGCATCGTTGGCCTTTCCTATGGTTCTCTCGCCGCTGCCGACGGCTTTCCGCTCTGGGTGCCGATTGCGCTCTCGACGCTGGTGCTGGCGGGGGCATCCGAGTTTTTATTTATCGGCATCGTGGCAGGCGGCGGCAGTCCGCTAACCGCTGCCGCAGCCGGTTTACTGGTCAACGCACGTCATCTGCCGTTTGGCATTGCGGTGAAAGACCTGGTCGGGCAGGGCGGACGCAGTCTGCTGGGCTGCCATATCATGAATGACGAGAGCGTGGTGTTCGGTATTTCACAGCCGAAGCTGGCGCAGCGTCGGGCGGCTTACTGGGTTTGCGGACTGGGTATTTTTGCCATCTGGCCGCTCACGGTGATTGCCGGTGCGGTGATTGGACGCTTTATTCCTGATGTGTCGGCGATTGGCCTGGACGCGGTGTTTCCGGCCATCCTGATCGCGCTGATTTTCCCGGCGCTGCGCCAGCGTCGCACGCGCATTCCGGCCACCCTCGGGGCGCTACTTTCCGTGCTGGCAACGCCTTTTGTGCCAGCCGGTATGCCGGTGCTGTTTTCTTTACTCGGTTTGCTGAGCTGGCGGGAGCGCAAAGATGCAAAATAGTTTAGTGATTGCCGGCATCGCGCTGCTGGCTGCAGGCACGTATGCGATTCGCTTTGCCGGTTACCGGCTGGGCAGCCGGATGCACATGTCGGAACGGGTGCGCAACATGCTGTCCGACGCGGCAACGGTGCTGCTGCTGGCTGTCGCTGTCACCACCGCGCTGTTTGAGGGCACCGATTTCGCCGGCGTTGCGCGACTGACCGGCGTGTTGTTCGCGGTGTTTCTCGCCTGGCGTCGCGCGCCATTGATCCTGGTAATCATCGGTGCGGCGGTGATGACGGCGCTGCTGCGCTATTTTGGCGTACCGTAAGCGGCGGCGTTATCTTTTCATCACGTTTTTTTGCTACTGTGGCAAGTCCGCAGTTAGCTCAACAGGAGTAAAGATGACGCCGCGACTAGCCCACATTGATGAAACACCGGCGCTATGGCGAATCCGTAATCTGGCCATTCGGCATGGCTGTCGTGAGGTTTACTCCGCTGAGATCATTGCCGCATGGACGCCGGACGAATTACCGCATGCTTACTACGATGCCGTGAAAAATAATCCTTTTTATGTGATTGATGATGCAAAGCACGGTGTGGCTGCGACCGGCTTTCTCGATCTGCAAAGCGGCAGCGTTGAAGCGATTTTTACTTTGCCAGCCTGCCACGGTAAAGGCTATGCCAGTGCGATTATGCACGCCATTATTGCTGAAGCACGCCGTCGCGCGTTCAGCCACCTGACACTGGCTGCGACACCGAATGCCAGTGGTTTTTATTTACGTCACGGTTTCAGCACGCTGCGCGAGGCGCTTTATCCCTCTTCGCTGGCCGGTGCGGATTTAGCGTGTATAGAAATGCAGCTCAGGCTTTGCAGCTATGATTAGGGATAGTGAGTACAACAAGGACAACGCGAAAATGGTGATTAACTGCGTGGTGTATCGCCACGGCAAACGCGAAGAGCATGTCGAAGTCGATCAAATCAGCGAAGTGCTGAAAGAGGAAAAATCGTTCGTCTGGCTTGGCCTGTATCAACCCGATCCGGCTTTCATGCAAACGCTGCAGGAGGAGTTTAGCCTGCATGAGCTGGCGATTGAGGATGCGCTGGTGGCGCATCAGCGGCCCAAGATTGAGCAGTACGGCGAGTCGGTATTTATCGTGGTGAAAACCGCACACATGGAAGATCGCCAGCGCATCAGCTTTGGCGAAACCCACTTTTTCCTCGGTAAAAATTTTCTGATTACCGTGCGCCACGGTTCGGTTGAGGGCTATAAAGCGATTCGCGCCAAAGCCGAGAAAAACCATGCCATGCTGTGCCAGGGACCCGGCTATGCGCTCTACTGCATCCTCGATTTTATCGTCGACAACTACAGCAAAATCACCGAATCGCTGAGTGAACGTATTGCTGACCTGGAAGACGGCATGTTCACCACCCGCTTTGACAGCGTAACGCTGGAGAATGTTTACCATTTGCGGCGTCAGCTGCTGTCGTTGCGCAATGCGGCGATGCCGGTGACAGAGATCTGCCCGCAGCTGGTGCGCTTCCATGAAGATATCATCCCGAAAAATCTGCGCGCCTATCTGCGCGACGTGCAGGATCACGCGCACCACGTCATGATTGATGCCGAAGACATGCGCGAAACGCTGGCCAGCGCCATGCAGGTAAATCTGGCACTGGTCTCGGTACAGCAGAGTGAGGTGAATAAAAAACTGGCCGGCTGGGGGGCAATCCTGATTGTGCCGACCATCATCTTCAGTATGTACGGCATGAACTTCTCAGACATGCCCGAGCTGCACAGCCACTTTGGCTATCCGGCGGCGCTGGCGGTCACGCTGGTGATCTGTTTCGTTATGTGGTGGCGGCTGAAAAAAGCGGGCTGGCTGTAAGCGTGATGGCCTGCGCGCGCTGTCACCAGACGCGCAGGCCAGGGCGATTTCAGCCTGAAATCGCCACGCTCCATTAGCCTCAATGCGCGCTGGCAGTAGGGCGCACCGTGATCTCATTGACATCAACTTCGCCAGGCTGATTAATGGCCCAGCTCACCGCCTGCGCAATGGCTTCGGGTTTTAACGCAATCTGACGATAGCTCTGCATGGCCACGCGTGCGGTCTCGTCAGTGATGGTGTCCGCCAGTTCCGATTCCACCACGCCGGGATTAATGACCGTCACCCGCAGCTGGCGCGATTCCTGACGCAGGCCATCCGAAATGGCGCGAACGGCGAATTTTGTGGCGCAGTACACCGCTGCCGTCGGCGATACCGCCAGCGCACCAATCGAGGCTATATTGATGATATGGCCGCTTTGCTGCGATTCCATAAGCGGCAGTACGGCAGCGATGCCGTACAGTACGCCACGCACGTTGACGTCGAGCATACGATCCCATTCATCCACCTTCAGCGAACTGAGCGGCGACAGCGGCATAACGCCGGCATTGTTGATCATTACATCAACCCGACCATATTTATCGCGGGCAAAATCGGCCAGCTGCTGCGTATCGGCTCGCTGCGTTACGTCGGTGGCCAGATAATCCAGTTGCGCGCCGCTGGCACGCAGTTCATCACACAGTATCGCCAGCCGATCGGTACGGCGCGCGCCGAGCACCAGTTTATGCCCCTGACTGGCCAGCAGACGCGCTATCGCTTCGCCAATGCCGCTGCTGGCGCCGGTCAGAATAATCACTTTCGCATTAGAATGAGCCATGATGGTTTCCTCGTGTTGGTTGACGAGGCTATTGTGGAAAACGCCGGCTAAAGCGAACAGACCGGATTGTGGCGTATCATTGCCTGATTCTCTCGTCACCGTTGTGAGCAGGGAAGAAACCTGGCTATGCTTTGCCTGAACCTCTCACCGGAAACCCGTTATGTCGCAAACCGTACAACAGCAGACCTGCGCGCTGCTGCGCCAGCTGGCACCGCAGGAAGGTTATACTGCTTCACTGCTCGACAGCGTGCGCTTTATGCGTGCCGACCGGCAGTGGGCGCGCACGCCGGTTCTTTATGAGCCGAGCATCATCATTATCTGTCAGGGCTCGAAGCGGGCGTTTCTTGCCGACAAAATGTATCGCTACGACGCACAGCACTATCTGGTGTTGTCGGTGCCGCTGCCGTTCTCCGCTGAGACTGAAGCGACCTCCGCCGAACCGTTGCTGGGGCTGGCTATCCGTCTGGATGCGGCCACGCTGGCGCGACTGGTGACGCAGGTCGCAGCGGCAGACATTCCGCTGGCGGAGACACCAGCCAGCATTATTTCGACGCCGGTAAATGAGACGCTGGCGGACAGCACGCTGCGCCTGTTACAGGCGCTGAGCGATCCGCTGGAAGCGCAGGTTTTAGGCCCGGCACGGGTAGAAGAGATTTGCTTTCGTGTGTTGCTGGGTGAGCAGGGCGGTGCGGTGCGCGCAGCGCTGACCTATCAGGGGCATTTTGGCCGCATCGCGCGGGCGCTGCAGCGCATTCATGCTGACTGGCAGCAGCCGCTGGATGTGCCGCATCTGGCCAGCGAAGCGGGCATGAGCGTTCCGCGCTTCCATCTGCATTTCAAAAGCGTCACGCAGACCTCGCCGATCCAGTATCTCAAGTCCTTGCGGCTGCATCAGGCGCGTTTGATGATGATTCGCGATAATCTCACCGCCGCCGGTGCTGCCGCACGTGTCGGTTACGAAAGTGATTCACAGTTTAACCGGGAGTTTAAGCGGATGTTTGGTCGCACCCCGGCTGACGAGGCGCGGGTGATGAAACGCGCCTTTGCGCTGCTGCCGCCGGAACAGTTATCCGCGCGGCTACAGGCACATTAGGTCAGTACGCGATGACGATTGCCGCCACCACGCCAATCCAGAACAGCAGGCTGGCAGCCAGTGCCAGCTGGCACAGTAACCGGCGGGAAAAACTCAGCAGCGCACTGAGGCGCGGCGATAACATTAATACCATAATCATCCCTCACAACAGCCAGCAACTGTTCAGCGCAGCCCCATCACGGCAACCACCAGCAGAATCCAGAAAAATGCACAACCTGTTAGCAGGAAACGCCAGACAAGATGGCGTTCGGGAGTCAGCAGCGTGTGCAGACGCATACGAAGAAGCAGTGGCATAGCAACCTCAAATCAGAAAGTTTTACCGGGAATATCTGGCAGCTGAGAACAGAAAATTCTGTCAGCGAATAAGAACATTCTGACGTGTTATAAGGCCGCGAAACGACAAGACCAGTCTTGAAAACAGGCTGAGAAATTCATCATGAGGCAGGCGGCAGCCACAGCGGACATCAGGTGCCGCTGTGACCATCAGGCACAGCAAAGCCGGTTACACGCTGCGCGTGACGCCGCCGTCCACGCGAATATTCTGCCCGGTGATATAAGCCGCGCCGGGCGAAGCAAGAAACGCAATGGTAGCCGCCACTTCTGCAGCCGTGCCGTAGCGCTGCATGGGCACGCTGTCGCGCCGTTCATCCGTTTTCGGCAGGCTATCAATCCAGCCAGGCAGGACGTTGTTGATACGAATATTCTCAGCTGCGTAGGTGTCGGCAAAGATTTTACTGAAAGAAGCCAGACCGGCACGGAACACGGCCGAGGTCGGGAACATGTCGGTGGGTTCAAACGTCCATGCCGACGAGATATTAATGATACTGCCGCCACCCTGCTGCTGCATGATCGGCGTGACCAGACGTACAGCGCGTACCACGTTCAGGAAGTAGGTTTCCATTCCCTGCTGCCACGCATCATCGCTTAATTCGAGGATTGGCGCGCGCGGACCGTGACCGGCACTGTTAACCAGCACGTCAATACGTCCCCAGCGCGCCAGAGTGGCATCAATCAGGTGCTGCAAATCGTCCACTGACTGATTCGAACCGGTAATACCGAGCCCGCCCAGACGATTCGCCAGCGCCTCGCCTTTGCCGGAGGAGGAAAGAATCGCAACCCTGAAACCCTCGCTGGCCAGCTTCTCAGCTGCCGCTGCGCCCATACCGCTGCCACCTGCGACAATCACCGCAACTTTTTCTACTGTCATGTGAGTAACCTCATCAATTAATTATCCTGTCATGCCAGTATAATGGCCTGGAGATACAGCAGAGAGTCAGCTCAGCTGGCAATTGACGATAGGAAAACTACAGGATGAATCAGGGCTTTCAGGCATTACCGTCGCTGAATGCGCTACGGGTATTTGAAGCCGTGACGCGGCACCTTAATTTTCGCCTCGCCGCTGAAGAGCTCGGTGTGACGCAGGGTGCGGTTGCGCAGCATATTCGCGGCCTGGAGGCCAGCCTGGGTTTGAAACTGTTCGATCGGCTGCCGCGTACGCTGGCGCTGACCGCTGCTGGTGCAGGCTATGCGGTGCACATTCGTCAGGCATTTGAGCTGATTGATGAGGCGACGCGCACGCTGCGCCCGGAGCCGGATCGCCTGACGCTGAGCGTAACACCGACCTTTGCCAGCCGCTGGATGCTGCCGCGTTTACCGGCATTTACCGCGGCCTGGCCGGACATCGACCTGCGCGTGCTGGCCTCTGAACGGCTGGTGCAGTTTCACCATGAAGGCGTCGACCTGGCGGTGCGCTATGGCCGGCCGCCGTTTGGTAGCGGGCTGGAGGCCACGCTGCTGTTTAGCCAGACGGTGCTGGCGGTGGTCAGCCCGGCGCTGCTGGCACAACACGGTGATGCGGCGCAGCCAGAAAATTGCCTGCGCTATCCGCTGCTGCACGATGGCCATCACCTGTGGCCGGCGTTCCTGGCGTTTATGTTCCCCGGTCAGTCGCTGCAGCATCAGCATCATCTGCGCTTCAACCAGACCGCGCTGGCGCTGGAAGCGGCGCTGAGTGGTCAGGGTATCGCACTGACCAGCCCGCATTTTGTGCAGAACGATCTGACCAGCGGTCGGCTGGTTCCCGCCTGGCAGCGTGAGATGCCCGTTGATGCCGGCTGGTATCTGGTGGCTCCGCGTCGTCCGCGTGAGCAGGCAACGGTGAGTGCGGTTCGTGCGTGGCTACTCAGTCAGGCGGAGCAGAGCAAAGATTGATGGCTGAGCAACGCGATGCTTTTATGTTCAATAACAAAATCAGTAAAACTGATGATCGTCTGCGAATTATGAATGTTATAACTGACTGAGCATGCATTTTATAAGGTTTATCCTGCACAGGCAGGGTTTTAGGAAAATATCACGCAAATTCAGCAATTAAGGAAAGGATTTGTGCGTTGCAATCTGCTGAGGGCTGTGAATAAATAAAACGCTGAATTTCATAAAAATGCCATAACGGCCAGGCGACAGCCTGCATAACCGTATTACCACCATGACCGATCATAAAATTCTTTTAGCCAGGGATATCAGCGCCAGAAGTGAAAGCATGCAGGCGCACCTCATCGCCATCCGGCGCGATATTCACGCACATCCGGAACTTGGTTTCGATACCGTCCGCACCGCAGCCATTGTGGAGCAGGAGTTGCTGCGCCTCGGGCTGACGCCGCAAACCGGCGTGGGCCGCACCGGCGTGATGGTGGACATTACCGGCGCGCAGCCGGGCAAAACCGTGCTGCTGCGCGCCGATATGGATGCGCTGCCGATTCATGAGCAAACCGGTCTGCCGTTTAGCAGCATCTGGCCGGGTAAAATGCACGCCTGCGGCCACGATATCCACACGGCTACGCTGCTCGGCGTCGCGGCGATCCTCGCGGACCTGCGCAGCCAGCTGCTCGGCACGGTGCGGCTGATTTTTCAGCCGGCGGAAGAGACGCCAGAGAGCGGCGCGCAAGCCATGATTGCTGCCGGCGCAGCGGACGGCATTGATGTGGCGATCACGCTGCACAATAAACCAGAGCTGGCCGCAGGAGAAATCGCCCTGACGCGCGGTGCCAGCACCGCCTCCAGCGATGAATTCGACGTAGTGATTCATGGCAAATCCACCCACGCCGCCCGGCCGCACATGGGTACCGATCCGATCATTGCCGCCGCCAGCCTGGTAACGCAGTTGCAGACCATTGTGTCGCGCGAGCTCGATCCGGCGAACTCTGCTGTGCTGACGATTGGCCATATCCACGGCGGCACCACTCATAACATCATCTCCGACAGTTGCCTGATTCAGGGCACCATCCGCGCTAAATCACCGCAGGCGCGCGCTCACATGGAAGACGCTTTCCGTCGCATCTGTGCCGGAGTGGCGCTGTCGCTCAATACGCGGATTGAGGTCAATTATCAGCGAGGTGTACCGCCGCTGATGAATGATGATGCGCTGATTGATGCACTGGAGCCGATCCTCTCGCACCAGTTCGGCAAGTCGGTGGTGGCAAAACCTAGCAGCAGCTTTGGCGCGGAAGATTTCTCGCTGTTTACCGAGCGTGTGCCGGGCTGTCAGATCCATATCGGCTCTGGCGCGCCGGGGCGCGACGACCATCTGCACAACTCCGACTATCAGCCGGACGAACGCAGCATTCACGCTGGCACACAGGCTCTGGCCCGTATAGCGATCGACTTACTCTCCTGATAATAATGAGGTTTTATGATGATGCGTAAAGGGCTGTTCTCCGCCTCCGCGGGCATGTTGCTGCTGGCTGCTGCCGTGGTTCAGGCAAAAGATTTTGGCACGTTAAAATTCGCTACCGAAGCGGCCTATCCGCCGTTTAACCAGTCCACGCCGAGCGGCAAAATTGTCGGCTACGAGCCCGATATGGTGGCCGAACTGGCGAAACGCGCGGGATTCAAATACGAAATCGTCGCGCAGAAGTGGTCCGGACTGATCCCCGGCCTCGCTGATGGCAAATATGATGCAGTGGTCGATGCCGTCACCGTGACGCCAAAACGTGAAGAAGTGGTGGATTTTACCCATCAGTATACCGTGAGCGTATCGGGCTTCGTCACGCTGAAGGGCAGCGCAGTGGATACCCTGCCGGGCAACGGTGAAGTGGTACAGGCGACCGATGAAGCCGGAATGAACAAAGCCATCGACGCGCTGAAGGCGAAGTTCAAAGGCAAAACCATTGCGGTGCAGGTCGCTACCATTCAGGCCGATTTCCTCAACAAATACCTCGGTGATGTCGCGACTATCCGTACCTATCAGGCCGGCCCGGAAACCTTCGCCGATCTGCTCAATGGCCGGGTTGATGCGGTCATGGCGTCGCGCACCAACCTCAATGCTTATGTGAAAAAACACGCGGATACGGTAAACAGCACCGGTTACGGCTTTGTGGGCGGTGTACTGGGCCAGGGCTCGGCGATTGCCATTCGTAAAAACAATCCGGAGCTGAAAGCCGCGCTGGATCAGGCGCTGGTGTCGATGATCAAAGACGGCACGCTGAAGCAACTGTCAGAGAAATGGTTCGGCGAGAACGTCGCGCCTGCGGAATAATGCTGAGCGCTTATGACTATTGACTGGCAACTGTTAGGTTTTGGTGACGAAGGCTGGGGCGGCGTGCTGCTGGACGCCGCCACCGTCACGGTAACGGTCTCGCTGTGTGCGTGGCTGCTGGGCGCGATGCTCGGCAGCCTGCTGTGCTGGATGCAGATTGGTGGCGGCCGCTGGCAGCAGCGTGTTGCCAGCGGCTACATCACGCTATTTCGCGGCGTGCCGGAGCTGCTGGTGATCTACCTGTTCTACTTTGGCGGCCGACAGGTGGTCGGGTTTATCGGTGAAGCTATCGGCCTGCAGGGACCGTTTGACGTTAACGGCTTCGTTGCCGGCGCGATCGCTATCGGGCTGATTTCCGGCGCTTATCAGAGCAGTGTATTTCGCGGCGCGTTTTACGCGATTCCCGCCGGCACGCTGGAAGCTGCTACGGTCACCGGTATGGGGCGTTTTATGCTGTTCCGCCGCATGATTGTGCCACAGGCGCTGCGCACCGCGCTGCCGGGCATGGGTAATCAGTGGCAATCGGTGATTAAGGAGTCGGCGCTGGTGTCGGTGACCGGGCTGGTGGAAACCATGAACCAGATTTCCACCGCGTCGAATTCCACCCAGATGCCGTTTTTCTTCTACAGCGTAGGCGCGGTGATTTACCTGATTATCACCACCTGTTCAGATTTCTTCTTTCGCTATGTGGAAAAAGTGGCCATGCGCGGGCAACAACGCGCGCGGTTGTAAGGAGCCACGATGGATTTCACCTTTTTACAGCACACGCTGGCGGCGCTGCTGCGCGGACTGCCGCTGACGCTCAACCTGGCGGTATTGTCCCTGCTGGGCGGCGGAATACTGGCGCTGCTGCTGAATTTGCTGCGTCAGCATCGCCTTGGCAGCTACGTTACGCGTTTTTATGTCTGGCTGTTCCGCGGTACGCCGCTGCTGATTCAAATCTTCATGATTTACTATGGCCTCGGCAGCCTGCCGGCGGTGCGCGAAAGCGTGCTGTGGCCGCTGCTGCGTGAGCCCTACTGGTGCGGGTTAATTGCGCTGATTCTCAACGACGCGGCTTACACCGCCGAGATCCTGCGCGGCGGACTGAATGCGGTTAGCGTGCAGTCACTGGAAGCGGCGAAAGTGTGCGGCATGTCGCGCTTCACTACGCTGCGACGCATCACGCTGCCGCTGGCAGTGCGGCAGGCGCTGCCGGCCTACAGCAATGAGATCATCTCGATGATCAAATCCACGTCGCTGGTGAGCACCATCAGCCTGATGGAGATGACCGGCATCGCCGATTCCATCGTGTCAGAAACCTTCCGCGCGCTGGAGGTGTTTATCAGCGCGGCGATTATCTATCTGCTGCTGACCGTGCTGGTGAGCAAAGCGGTGGCGCTGCTGGAGCGCCGTCTGTCCCCCTATCACGCTGGAGCACGTTAATGAATAAACCCACTATTGCCCTGAGCCATCTCAGAAAAAGTTATAGCGGGCATGAAGTGCTGCATGACATCAGCCTGACGGCGCAGGATGGCGACGTCATTTCGCTGATCGGCGCCAGCGGCTCCGGTAAAAGTACGCTGCTGCGCTGCATCCCGTTTCTTGAAGTGCCACAGGCCGGTGAGATTGCCGTGGGCGATGAAGTGGTCACCCTCGATAACGCGGACGAAAAGCTGAGCCGTGAACAGCGCCGCCGCATTAAGCTGATGCGCATGCAGCTCGGCTTTGTGTTTCAGGGCTTCAATCTGTGGCCGCACAAAACCGTGCTGCAGAACATCATTGAGGCACCGATCCATGTACAGAAGCGCAGCCGTCAGGAGGCCGTTGCCGAGGCCGAAGCGCTGCTGCAAAAGGTCGGGTTATACGAAAAGCGCAACGCGTGGCCGTCGCAGCTCTCCGGTGGTCAGCAGCAGCGCGTGGCGATTGCCCGGGCGCTGGCGCAGCAGCCGAAAGCGATACTGTTTGATGAACCCACTTCCGCACTCGACCCGGAGCTGGTGGGCGAAGTGCTGCGCGTCATCCGCAGCCTGGCGGAAGAGGGGCGCACCATGATTATCGTCACCCATGAAATGGGGTTTGCGCGCGATGTATCAAACAAAGCGGTGTTTCTGCATCAGGGCAAAATCGAAGAGTCCGGATCGCCGCAGCAGGTGTTCAGCGAACCGATCTCGGCGCGCTGTCGCGCTTTTGTCAGCAGCCACCTGCAGCGCAACAGCTAACCAGATTTGTGCCAATGGTGTTCTAAGCCAAATTATGGAAAAATCGCCCTCCCTCAACGGAGGGCTTTTTTATCGGCGCAGGGAAGGTGCACGTCGTCGCGCACTTCACGTCCATCGATAACCAGCTACCGTCAGGTCTGGCTGCTGTTGCGTTACCGCGCGACAGAGAGGGCCGAAATTTTCCTCATTTTTCTACAGGCGGAGTACGTAATGGGCGCGAAGGTGTGGTTAGTGGATGATGATGTATCCGTGCGTGAGTCGCTGGGATTTCTGCTGCGAACCGTGGACTACGAGGTCGCCGACTTTGCCGACCTGGCATCGTTCGAAACCGCCGCCGCCGGTCAGCAAGCCGTATGCGGCTGTCTGCTGCTTGATGTGCGACAGCCAGAGAGTAGCGGCCTGAGCTGGCTGGCCCGGCAGGGTGCACGCCATCCGCTGCTGCCGGTGATCATCATGACCGGGCATGACACGCTGGAGGCCTGCCGGCGCTTGTTTGCTCAGGGCGCCTTTGCCTTTTTCACCCGGCCGCTGGAGATTGAATCGCTGCTGGAGACGGTCCGGCTGGCGATGCGTGAGAGTGAGCAGCGCGCCAGCCTCTAATGATGCCGCGCCGTGTTGCCGGAAAGCGCGCGCCGGGAAGCCAGCGCGCACAGCAACGGCACCGGCAGGGTAAACAGCAGTAACAGCCACAACAGCACATACACCGCATCCACGCCGTCGTTTTGCAGATTGTTGTACAACTGCGCCGGCATTCCGTGGGGAAACCAGGCGAAAATCATCACAATGCCGAATTCGCCCATCGCCCGCACCCACGCCAGTGCCGTAGCCGACGCCAGGCCCGGTGCGGCCAGGGGCAGCGCCAGCCGCCAGAAGCGTGGCCACGGCGCGGCACCCAGCGTTCGGCCCGCTTCAAGGATCTCCGGCGGCACCGCGATAAACGCCGAGCGTGCGCTGGTGACAAAGTAGGGCAGCGCGCCATACCACTGCGCCAGGATAAAGGCGGCGGGATTGTTCACCAGCGTCCAGCCCAGCTTGCTCAGCAGCTGGCCGGGCAAACTGTACGGACCGTACGCGCTGACCAGCAGGATTCCCATCGCCAGCGGCGGCGTCAGCAGCGGGATCATCACCAGCGTTTCCACCAGCCAGCGTATTTTTCCCCGCGCCTGCGACAGCCACCAGGCCAGCGGTAAGCCGGTCAGAAAAATCAGCACCAGCGCGATCGCGCCCAGACTGAGCGACGTGGTAATCGCCGCGCTGTCACCCCACGCCAGCCGCAGATGTTGCCAGTGTGTGACGCCCGTCAGGGTGATAAACGGCACGGCCAGTAGCAGCAGGGCGGGTAGCGACAGCCACAGCGCGCCAGCATGGCGGATTTTCATCGCGTATAAAGCCCATCGCCCTTCGGCGCGGCATAGCCTTGCTGTTTAAACAGCGCCTGTCCTGAAGGACTCAGCATGAAATCTACAAAGGCTTTGCCAGCGGCCGTACCGTGCGGCGCATTCCTGAGCACCGCCGCGTAATAGACCAGTGGCTGGGTGTGCAGCACTTTATCTTTACCCTGGCTGTCTTTGACGCTAAAGCTGACCGTGTTGTACCACTTAGTCGCCATCGCCGGATTGCTGAGGTTGATTTCATCGGGCAGCGCGATGTAAGGCAGATGGGCAGAGATCACTTCGCTTTCATAGCCTGCTGCCGCATCCACCTGACCGCTCTCGAGCCGCGTCAGCAAGCCACCCTCCAGATGGGTTTGTGCGGGATTCTGGTAACCGCCGAGAATGTTGTCAGCTATGCCGGGCTGCCGGTAATATTTCTGCGCCAGTAGCAGGGTAAAAATAATGTTCTGGCCTTTAGGATCGTTTACCGGATCGGTCCGGCCAAATTTCAGTCCCGGCGCGGCCAGCAGCTGAAGCCAGCGGCCATCATTGCCTTTGGCTGCGGCAAACTGCGGCGCAAACGGCCCTTTTGAGTTATAGGCAATCACCATGCTGGTGCTGGCTACCGGTACTGCGTTGTCGATCAGTCCGGCGGTTTTCAGGATCTGCATCGGACCGGGAGTAACAGACACGAACACGTCAGCGGTGATTTTTTTGCTCGCCAGCAGGCGCGCCATGCCGTAAGCCCCCTGGCCCTGACCTTCATACTTACCGTCATGCTGTTGGGCAAATGCCGGGCCCAGTGCCTGATCCATCACTTTTCCCATCGAACCGGCATACGTCACGCGGATATCCATGGCGGCCTGCGCCGGTAAACTCAATCCGCCGGCGGCAGTCATTAACAGTAGGGTAAGCGTCTTCACGCGGAGATTCCTTTTCGCTATATAAATGAGTAGATAGCGATTATCGGAATTCTCCGTTTTAGCGCAAGGTAAAATCTGTTGCGAAATCCTGCGGTCGCGCGCCAGCGCCGGGTTTTAGTACCATTGCAACGCGTGCTGAGAGAAAAAATTCATCTACCGATCCGCGAGCTACCGCAAATACAGGCGGCCAGCCGTCTGCTGGTTAAATAAGCGGCTATAGTTATCCCAGTTGGATTATTTTGCATGCCGCTGGGCGTGCACCTTTTCCTCATTTGCCTGGAGCCCGTTACTACGTCACGAGGTTTAACGTGTTTGCCGATCTTTCCTGGAAAATCATTCATCAGGTCATCAACCAAACCATCGCTGAGATGGTGGATGAACAGCAAACGCTGGACGTGCTGAGCCTGCGCAGGCGCTTAAGGGAAATGGCGGAGAACGAAACTAACGAGGAGATGGTGCTGTGTTACTGGCAGGCCAGCAAAGTGCTGACGCGTTTGCCGCCCACCGTCACCGCCAGCCAGCTGATAGAAGAGGCGCGCCATGCGTTCCGCAGTCCGCCCAGTCACGATTCGCTTTAACGCGAAATGCTTTTCTTTCCCCGTTGCGCTTAACAGACTCTAATTGGCTGAAATTTAATCATAATCATGCAATACGCTCTGCTAGACTTCCTGGGTTAACAACGCTGAAAACAGAGGACAGTAATGAAAATCAAAAGTTATGCCGCACACAACGCCGGTGATGCGCTGGTACCGTACGAGTACGAAACCGGTCCGCTGGCGGCGGAAGAAGTGCTGGTTGAGGTCGATTACTGCGGTGTGTGCCATTCTGATTTGTCGATGATTGATAACGAGTGGGGCATTTCCTCTTATCCGGTCATTGCCGGTCACGAAGTGATTGGTCGCATCAGCGCACTCGGCGATGCGGCGCAGGACAAAGGATTGAAGGTGGGTCAGCGCGTGGGTATCGGCTGGACCGCGAAAAGCTGCCAGCACTGTGATGCCTGCATCAACGGCGAGCAGGTCAACTGTGAGAACGGTTCAGTGCCCACCATCATGAACAAAGGCGGTTTCGCCAGCCATCTGCGCGCCGACTGGCAGTGGGTGATTCCGCTGCCGGAATCCATGGACATTACCTCTGCCGGTCCGCTGCTGTGCGGCGGGATTACCGTGTTTAAACCGCTGCTGATGCACCATGTAACGGCTACCAGCCGCGTCGGCGTAATCGGTATTGGCGGCCTCGGCCATATGGCGATCAAACTGCTGCGCGCCATGGGTGCTGAAGTTACGGCGTTCAGTTCGAATGCCAGCAAAACCGAATCCATCAAAGCCATGGGCGCCGATCGTGTGGTCAACAGCCGCGATCCTCAGGCGCTGAACGCGCTGGCCGGGCAATTTGATTTGATTATCAGCACCGTAGCCGTCGATCTGGACTGGCAGCCGTACTTCCAGGCGCTGGCTCCGCACGGTAAGTTCCACACCGTGGGCGCGGTGATGAAGCCATTTGAAGTGCCAGCGTTCAGTCTGATTCTGGGCGATCGTGCGGTAACGGGTTCGTCTACCGGTTCACCGGGCCAGCTGCGTAAGCTGATGCGTCTGGCGTCACGCGCCGATGTGGCACCGCAGGTGGAAGAGTTCCCGATGTCAAAAATCAATGAAGCGCTGGATCACGTACGCGCCGGTAAAGCGAATTACCGCGTGGTGCTGAAGGCCGATTTCTGAGTCGGAATCTGAGGCGGATAACACGCTGACATTTGTCAGACAAAACGGCGGATGGGGGATCATCCGCCGTTTTTACGCCTTATCCCTGCGAATCATCCTTTTCGCCGAGGAAGAAATACCACAGCGGAATCGACATCAGCGCGGTGAACACCGTGGTGTAAAGCGCGATCATAAAGCCCTGCGTCAGATACATGGTCAGCGTCCAGTGGCTGAACGGGATGCCGTATTGATCGATCACGCCGCCGATAATCGCATTGCTCATCACCGTACCGACAATCAGCGCCAGAATAAACAGCCCACGCAGGTAGTAACGCATCTCCTTGCGTTTCACCGTGAAACGCGCCCGCACGATACCGAGCGGCGACTGCTGCGCGGCGAGAATTTCCGCTTCGCTCATCGGCGCACGCTGTTGTCTGCGCCAGCGCAGTACATCCACCAGCACGAAGGCCAGCAGGCTGACGCCCATCACCGGCAGGGCATAACCGAGCGCCAGCGCCAGCATCAGGCAGACCCCTTTGGCATAGTGCGGCAGCGCCAGCCAGCTTGCGCTCAGGGTTTGCGCCGGGCTGGCCTGATCCAGCGCCGGGCGGCGCAGCCACCACATGCGATAACCCAGCACAATCATGCTGCATAAACCCAGGCCAAACAGCGCCAGCAACAGCTGATTAGGCCAGCCAAACAGCACGCCCATGTGCGCATCGACACCCCAGCGCGTCAGTTTTGCCACCAGCGGGAAGCGATCAAACCAGACGTGATCGACAATCGCGAAGCTTTGCGGATTCACGGACACCGCATCCACCTGCGTGGGCCAGCTGCGATCAATCTCACTCACCGTCCAGGTTTTGCCCTCGCTTTTCGGCTGGCGCAGCTCCACTTTAGCCGCGCGGATGCCATCCTGACGTGCCGCCGCCAGCACGCGATCCCAGTCAGCGTCGGCGGCATTTGCCGGCAGTAACTTCGCTGGCTGCGTCGCCGGTTTCGCCATCGACGACATCGGCATGCTGGTCATGTCCATGTCCGGCATACTGCGGTGATCGGCGTGAGGATCCGCCGGCGCGGCGGGCGCATCACCGCTGAGCGACGTATTCACCTGTGGCGTCAGCCAGTTAAGCTCGGTGCGCATCTTATCGATATTGCTACCTGCCCATTGTGACCAGGTGAGGCCGGTAACGGAGAAGAACAGCAGCCCGAGCAGCAGCGTCAGCCCCAGCGTGATGTGCCAGTGCCGGGTGAAGGCAAACCCCTTTCGCACGGTTTTCAGCCGGCGTTTTGGTCGCGTGCCCAGCCACAGCAGCACGCCGCCCAGCGCGGCCACCCACAGCCAGCTCGCCGCCAGTTCGCTGTAGTTGCGACCAAAGTCACCGAGTAACAGGCTGCTGTGCAGCAGATCGAGCGTGGTGCGCAGCGGCAACACGCCACTGGTGCCGTACACCGTCATGTCGCCGGTTACTTTGAGGCTGTAGGGATCGATAAACACCGCGCGCGACTGCGACGGACCGAGTGTGGCATCGCTGAACTGTACGCGCGTGGTATCGCGCGCGGCGGGGGCAGGTCGAACCGCATAAATGTGCTGATTTTCGCCCGCATAGGCGCGTGCCGCGGCGATCTGCGCCGAGAGCGGTTGCGCATTGCCCTGCGGCTGCGCGGTGAGCGCATCAGCGTAGATCAGATTTTCCAGCTGCGGCGTCAGCACATACAGCGTGCCGCTGAGCGCCGCCACGAAGATGAACGGCGCGACAAACAGGCCAATGTAAAAGTGTAAGCGGCGTAGCAGATTAAGCACCGCGCCGCGCGGTGCTGCAGAGTGAACAGCAGACAAAGCCGTCTTCCTTCCGATAAGAGAATGTCAGGGCACAGCGCAGGCGTTGTACCGATTAATGAGATTCAGCAGGAAAGAAAAACCGGTGGCGCGCGCGGACGATGGGTACCGCTGAAGCGGCGCGGCCGGGGTGCCACCAGCGGCGGCAGCGGTGGGGCGCGCGAGATCACCAGCATCAGCCAGATGAACGGGATAAACATCCACATCATCAGCGGAACATGCACCAGCAAATCACAATAGCCGCAGGCAAATTCGCCGTCGTCCATGTTGTGATGCATCATGCCCGGCATCGCCATCTCCATCGGCATATCGTGATGGTGCATTGGCATGGCAGATGATGGACTATGCGACGCCACGGGGACAATGCGCGTTTGCCGCTCCAGCAGCGTTTTCGACACAATCGGCGCGACGAACAGCAGCAGCACCGCCACAATGGCGACGCAGGCGGTCAGGCGCTGGCGAAAGTGATAGGAAAACGTCATGGCAAATACTGAGTGCTTCAACAAATGAGGCCGAAGTGTAACGCGATTGCCGCACAAGGGTTAATAAAAGTGAGGCTGGGAGCGACAAAATTCACACCTTTTGAAAAGGGTCACTTAACGTGGTGTGTTTGTTAACTTAATTGCAACCTGATGAGTACATTAGAGAAACACTATTTCTCATTGCTTAAGGATGAGTGAAGTCTGATGGCAAGAACTGTCATTGCTCAGAATTTGTGGTCGCCATTAATGGCGACCCTACAAGGTATTTGCACTATTTGCACAGGGTGCGCATTGATCCGCACCGATATAAACAGGCCACTTGCAGCTTTATTACAAGGCGTCACGTCATTTATTGCGGCCTGTAGGCAGTTGCACGATTTACACATGACGGCGCATTGATACGGACCGTTGTAATCAGGTCACTTGCAACTTTATTGAACGGCATCGATCGCAATCAGCAAGGAATTACACGATTTTCGTAGGGTGCGCATTTATGCGCACCGATATAAACGGGCGGCTCGTTGTTTAACTCTTTTCATTTACAGGGAAGACTCTCAGTATGAGCCGGGCCTTAAAATATCGATCGCCCCAGCCGCTCCGTGAGTTTCTCCAGCATGGCGGTGCCGGCCAGCGAGTTACCGGAATGATCCAGCGCCGGTGACCAGACGGCAATACTCATCTCACCGGGAATCACTGCGACAATCCCGCCGCCGACGCCGGATTTAGCCGGCATGCCCACGCGCCAGGCAAACTCTCCGGCGCCGTCGTACATGCCGCTGGTCATCATCAGTGCGTTCACCTGCCGCGCCTGGCGTGCAGAGATCACCGCCCACTCATCATCCAGCGTGCGGCCGTGATTGGCGAGATAGAGAAACGTGCGCGCCAGTTCGCTGCAGCTCATCGCCAGCGAGCAGTAGTGAAAGTAGGTTTCCATTACTTTACTGACGTCATTATGAAAGTTGCCAAACGACTTCATCAGCCAGGCAATGGCGGCGTTACGCGCCGAGTGCTCATACTCTGAACGCGCGACCACACGGTCATACTGAATGTCCGGCTGCTGTGCCAGACGACGCACAAACTCCAGCATGCGCTGGCGCGGCGCGGTGAGCCGGCTTTCCAGCAAATCGCACATTACCAGCGCGCCGGCGTTAATGAATGGATTGCGCGGCTTTCCCTGTTCCAGTTCAAGCTGCACCAGTGAATTGAATGCCTGGCCGGATGGCTCTTTGCCTACGCGCTGCCAGATCTCGGCGTCCTCATACAGCGTCAGCGCGACGGTGAGCGACAGGACTTTGGAGATGGACTGGATTGAAAAGCGCGTGCCCGCATCGCCGGCCTGGTAGCTGCGTCCATCGGCGGTGGCAATGGCGATGCCCAGTTGATCGGCATCCACGCCGGCCAGCGCCGGGATATAATCTGCCACTTTGCCCTGACGGGTGAGGGGGCGTACGTCCGTGATAATCTCTTCAAGCAATGCATTACTGAGTTCCGACACCTTGTGGCTCCGGGGTGACTAATCCTGGCGCGATCATGGTGATTTGCCGTCGGCGCGTCAATCCACCGCGCAAAATTCTGTGAGCACGCTGCAGCAAGCCTGCACCGTGTTGTGGATTTTCTGCCCGGTTTGTTGCGCCCGATCGCAACCCAGCCTGGCGCCTACGCCACATTGCGCGGCCTGAGGTAAAATTATGTTGCGAATGATTGAGTTACCGATCAGGCAATTTTGGTTATGCTAAGCCCCAACTCTTTCCGGCGCTGCCAATGCGCTCAACCGTTGTAATTGAGGATGACGATGTCTGCCTTACCTGATGCCACCGAGCCTGCCAACGCGATGCGCGCCGGGCGCTTTATGCTGCTGCAAAAATTGCTGCGACGCGATAAAACCCCGCTGGCATTGCTGCTGCTGGCCGCGCTGGTCGGTATCCTCACCGGGCTGGTCGGGGTGGCTTTCGATCGCGCGGTCAATTTTATTCTCCACCTGCGGATCGGCTGGCTGACGGAGCGGGCGGATAACCTGGCCATGGCGTTGCTGAGCGCGTTTTTTATCTCGGCGCTGCTGGGCGGCATCGGCTATTTTCTGGTGCGCCGCTTCGCGCCAGAGGCGGGAGGCTCGGGCATTCCGGAAATCGAGGGCGCGCTGGAAGAGCTGCGTCCGGTGCGCTGGTGGCGTGTGCTGCCGGTTAAATTTATCGGCGGCATGGGCGCGCTGGGCTCTGGCATGGTGCTGGGACGCGAAGGACCCACGGTGCAGATTGGCGGCAACATCGGTGGTATGTGCCTCGATCTGTTTCGCGTGCGCGATTCTGAATCGCGTCATACGCTGCTGGCGACCGGTGCCGCGGCGGGGCTTTCGGCGGCGTTCAACGCGCCGCTGGCCGGCATTTTGTTCATTATCGAAGAGATGCGCCCGCAGTTTCGCTATAGCCTGATATCGATAAAAGCGGTGTTTGTTGGCGTGATTATGTCGAGCATTGTCTTTCGCGTGCTCAACGGTAACGAAGCCATCATTAATATCGGTCAGCTGCGTGACGCGCCCACTGAGACGCTGTGGCTCTATCTGGTACTGGGTGTGCTGTTTGGCGGCTGCGGCGTGGCGTTCAACCGGCTGATATTTCTCGCACAGGACCAGTTTCAGCGCCTGCATCTCGGACGTACCGGGCGCTGGGTGCTGTTCGGTAGCCTGCTGGCCGGACTGTGCGGCGTACTGGGTTTACTGCTGCCGCAGGCGGTGAGCGGCGGAACGACGCTGATTCCGGATTTCGCTACCGGGCACTATGGCGCGCTGGCGCTGTTTGCTCTCTTCGCGCTGCGCACGCTGGTCACCATTTGCTGCTTCTCTTCAGGCGCGCCGGGCGGAATTTTTGCGCCCATGCTGACGCTGGGCACGCTGCTGGGCACCTGCTTTGGTCAGTTGAGCGCCGACTGGTTCCCGCATTATCAGCTGGAAGCCGCCACCTTTGCCGTCGCCGGGATGGGCGCGCTGTTCGCCGCCTCGGTGCGCGCGCCGCTTACCGGCATCGTGCTGGTGCTGGAAATGACCAATAACTATCAACTGATTCTGCCGATGATCATCACCTGTCTGGGCGCGACGCTGGCGGCGCAGTTCTTTGGTGGCAAACCGCTTTATTCCTCAATCCTGGCGCGCACCCTTGCCAAAGCACAGCTCACTAACCGCGCCAGCGCCCGGACGGAATAGGGATTATCCCGGCTTATCGAAGCGCGACTCAAGCCGGGTGGAAAGATATCACCTCACGCCCGGCTTTTAACCCATCTGATGCGCTGGCTGAGGCTCCAGAGCATCAGTGCGGCGAGGGCGATGCTGCCGAGCACGGCGAAAGCGACCTGATAAGACCAGGCGGCGGCGATGCTGCCTGTCAGTGCCGGGCTGCATGCCGCGCCCACGCCCTGCATCAGCATGACGAAACTCTGGCCGGCATTGGTGTGTCCGCTGCCGTCAAGCACGCTGACGATGTAGCCCGGTACTGCCACGCCCAGCAGCCCGGCGGCCAGACCATCAAGAATCTGTACCGGTACCATCGCATAGGTGCCATCGAACAGGGAGGCGATGCCGGCACGCACCGGCAGCACCACCAGCGCGAGGGTTATCAGCAGCGGGAAACCGAGGCGGCTGGCGTTTCGGGCGGCGAATAACGCCACGGGAATCATCACGCATTGCGAAATCACCACGGTTGCAGCGGTATAAACACCCGGGCTGAGCTGTCCGCTGTGCGTTGCCGCCGCGCGAATGCCCAGCATCGGCAACAGCGCGGCGTTGCCGAGGTGAAACAGCAGCAGCGTCAGGCCGGTAATCAGCAGCACCGGATTGCGCAGCAGGGCAGAGAAACCCGGAAGCTCTGCGGCCTGCTGTCCGGCACCGCCGCGCGCCGCGCGGTCATCGATCGCGTTACGCTGAATGGCGGCCACGGCAAAACATGCGCACAGTGCCATCGCGGTCATCAGGATAAAAACCGCATCGGTGCCCCACAGCCAGACCGCAAACCCGGCAAACAGCGCGGCAGTCATATTGCCGCCATGATTGAACGCCTCGTTTCTCCCCATCTGCTGGCTGAACCCCTGAGAGCCGGTCAGGCCGAGGGTGACGCCGGTCAGTAACGGGGCAATAAGCGCGGCCGCGAGACCGGTAACCACCTGCGAGCCAACTACCACTCCACCGTAAGGAAACCACCACAGCATTAGGGTGGCCAGCGTAATGAGCAGTGAGGCCAGAATCAGCAGCCCTTTTTTCTGGTGCGTGGCATCGGTTGCCAGACCCGCCGGCAGCGTAGCCAGCAGTCCGGCTAAACCGCCGGCTGTCATCGCCCAGCCAATATCATCCGCTCTCCAGCCATGTTCAGTAAGAAAGATCCCCAGGAAAGGGCCGAGTCCATCCCGCACGTCGGCCATGAAAAAATTGACCAGACACAACGCCTGGAGAGACCGCAAAGCAGCGGGATGCGCTATCGGATTTGCATTCATGTTGTGATGAAGAAAGAGTGGAGGATGGTGACAAGCATAGAGCAGCAATGTGACATCGTAAATTAGCGCAGCGCGATTGGCGCACCGCTCGTACTGCGCTATACATCGCCCGCCGACTCACGGATAATTTGCTGTCTTACGCCCTTACAGAGATAAGCAATGCTGGAAAATCATCCGTCGCGTGACGCCATCAGGCTGGAGAATGTGCTGGCCGCGCTGGGCAATCCGATGCGCATGGCAGTAGTCGCGCTGCTGGCACAGGGGGAGGAGCGCAGCTGCGGTTCGCTGCTGCAAGGCGTATCCAAATCAACCTTAACCCATCACTGGCGGGTACTGCGTGACAGCGGCGTAATCTGGCAAAAACCCTCTGGCCGCGAGAATCTGCTGTCACTGCGGCGCGACGATCTGGACGCGCGCTTTCCTGGTCTGCTTGATGCGCTGCTCAGCGCCGCCGTTGACGATGCCGCCACCCGAAGCGCGCTGCAGGCTTTTCAGCACGCGGAGTAGCGCCCTTTTCGCCGGAGCGGCTGCAATTGCAACAGCCTGGCGACAGCGGCTGCTGCATCCGCAACAGACATTCCTCATCCTCTCATTCAGTTAGCCCGCAAATCAGGCGTTTAATCTCTGCCAGGAACTGGCACGCTCACTGCATAGCCTCTTATAGCAAAAAGCATTAATGAAGATAATTTTCCGTTAATCCAGCTATAAGAAGTCTCAGGAGAAACCTATGTCACAGGTAAAACCGCTGCAGTTTGCTTACTGGGTGCCTAATGTTTCAGGGGGTTTAGTCATCAGTCAGATCGAGCAGCGCACGCGCTGGGACGCGGAGTACAACCGTGAACTGGCGAAAATCGCTGAACGCGCTGGCTTCGATTATGCCCTGACGCAGATTCGCTTCACCGCCGGCTATGGCGCGGATAATCAGCACGAATCAGTCACCTTCTCTCAGGATCTGCTGAGCCACACCACAAAACTTAAAGTGATTGCCGCGCTGCTCCCGGGGCCGTGGAACCCGACGCTGGCGGCGAAGCAGATCGCTACCATCAGCCATCTGTACGGTCCGCGCATCGCGGTGAACATTGTCAGCGGCTGGTTTCGCGGCGAGTTCAAAGCGATTGGTGAACCCTGGCTCGATCACGAAGAGCGCTATCTGCGTTCGGAAGAGTTTATTCGCTGCCTGCGCGGCATCTGGCGTGAAAGCAGCTTCAGCTTCGCCGGAGATTTTTATCGCTTCCGCGACTACTCGCTCAAGCCTAAACCACTCGATCCGCTACCGGAAATTTTTCAGGGCGGCAGCTCGCGCGCCGCGCGGGACATGGCTTCACGGGTGTCTGACTGGTACTTCACCAACGGCAACACGCCACAGGGCGTACGCCAGCAGGTGGACGATATCCGCGCCAAAGCCGCCGTCAATCAGCACGCCGTTAAAATCGGCCTGAATGGTTTTGTCATCGCCCGCGAGAGCGAACAGGAAGCTCTCGCGGTGCTGCAGGAGATCATCGCCAAAGCCAATCCGGATGCAGTGAAAGGCTTTCAGCATGAGGTGAAAAATGCCGGCAGCGCGTCGCCGGAAGGCGAGGGCAACTGGGCCAAATCCTCCTTCGAGGATCTGGTGCAATACAACGACGGTTTCAAAACCAATCTGATTGGCACGCCGCAGCAAATTGCTGAGCGCATCATGGAGCAGAAACGCGCTGGCGTGGATTTACTGCTGCTGGCGTTTCTGCATTTCCATGAAGAGGTGGAGTTCTTTGGGCGTGAAGTGATCCCACGCGTGCGCGAACTGGAACGACAGGAGGCGCTTAACGCCGTCACGGTCTGAGGTCAGATAGCGCGGTCGCGTCCGGCCAGCAGCGCCATCGCCATTTGCAGCGCGCTTACTGCCAACAGCATCAGCAGCGGGAGCTGCCAGCTGCCGCTGACATCATGCAGCATGCCGAAGCACAGCGGTCCCAGCGCCGCCAGCCCGTAACCCACGCACTGCGCCATGCCGGAGAGTTTCGAGGCCTGGCGATGGTCCCGGGTGCGTAAATTAAACAGTGACAGGCTGATCAGCAGCGAGGCGCCCGCACCGAGGCCTGCCAGAATCAGCCACAATAGCGACCATGCGGGTGCCAGCAGCAGGCCGGTCACCGCGATGAAGATCGACAGCGAGGCCAGCAGCCCGATCAGACGCTGATCGCGCAGCTGCTTCAGCGCCCGCATACAGGCCAGATTGGAGGCGATCGCCACAATTTGATAGACGAACAACATGCCGCCCGCCTGCAGCTGACTGATGCCATTATCCTGTGCGAACGGGGTAAACCAGCCAATCAGGGTATAAAACAGTAACGACTGGCTGGCCATGAACAGCGAAACCTGCCAGCCGATCGCGGAACGCCACGGCGAACGCGTTACGGTGACCTCTGTCGCGCGCTGCTCATGCGTCGCGGGATTTTTCAGCTGCGGCAGCCATGCCAGCAGCGCGATCAGCGCCGGAATCAGCCAGACCGCCAGCGACAAACGCCAGCCGGCGCTGCTGAGTTCGGCCAGCGGCACGGCCACGCCGGAAGCGATGCTGGCGGTGATGCCCATGGTCATGGCATACAGCCCGATATAACGCGCGGTATGCGCGGTGTAATCCCGCTTAATCAGCGGCGGCAGCAGGACGTTGGCCGCCGCGATCCCGCTGCTGAGAATCAGCGTACCCAGCCACAGTGCCGTTTCGCTGCCGCTGATTCGCAGCAGTGAACCCAGGACGATCAGCAGTAACGCCCCCCACAGACTGCGCTCCAGGCCAAAGCGATTGCCAAACCAGGCGGCTGGCGGAGCCAGCGTGGCGAACATCAGCAGCGGTAAAAAGTTAATCACGCCGGCAGCGCTGGCGCTCAGGCCAAATGTCAGGCGAATATTTTCCAGTACCGGCCCGGTGGCGGTGATGGGCGTGCGTAAGTTGGCGGCGGTCAGTAACAGCAGCAGCAGGAAAAAGCCGGAACGACGCAGGGCAGAATCAGCAGATAAAGCGGTATGGGACATGTTTGCGCACCATAGAAATGAGGCAGAAAGTCTCTGCATATGGTGCGTTGATTGACGTTAACGCGTACGCAGCAGCCTTGACCGCTGAACCGCTGGCTATACTAACCAGCTGTTAAATCGATGTAAAGCAGACCCACCCGGCCGCCATGCAGGATAACCTTCTTGCCGCTTTGCTTATCTGACGGTGATAGCACGCGTCCGTGACCTGGCTGGTATTTACGCTGCCGGTGCGTTTTTTTGCCGGGGACTTGCGCCTTTCGCTATCCACGTCCACCTTTATACTCTCACTCTTCGCAAATGGACCAATGATGCTCTGGTTATGGAATGCGCTTATCCTGCTGGCTACCGTGATACTGATGGAGATCGTCGCGGCGCTGTCGCATAAATACATTATGCATGGCTGGGGATGGGGCTGGCATTTGTCGCATCATGAACCGCATGAGAGCAAATTTGAGCTCAACGACCTGTATGCCGTGGTGTTTGCGCTGCTGTCGATTGGTCTGATTTGGCTGGGTGTCAACGGTGTCTGGCCGCTGCAATGGATTGGCGCTGGCATGACGACCTATGGCGCGCTCTATTTTATGGTGCATGACGGCCTGGTCCATCAACGCTGGCCGTTCCGCTATATTCCACGCAAAGGCTATCTGAAGCGATTGTATATGGCGCACCGCATGCATCATGCGGTGCGGGGACGGGAAGGCTGCGTTTCCTTTGGCTTTCTTTACGCCCCGCCGCTGCACAAGCTGCAGGCGACGCTGCGCCAGCGCCATGGGCGTCGTGTCAACGCGGACGCTGCCACAGACCGGCAGGACGCGCCTGGGGATGAGCAAGGCGCGAAGTAAGCGCGACGCCGGCCCCTTTCACCAGCAGCGCCAGCTTTTCGCCTTTACTGGTGCGCTGGCGCGCATCCCACGCCCGGGCACCGGCATGCTGCACCTTCACGCCAATTTCACGGTAAACGCCGCGCGCGGTGGCGATCGCCCATGCCGAACGGAGCGGCAGTCCGGGCAGCCCGCTGCGCGCTGACTGATAGTAAGGTTCAGCCTCGCTCACCAGACGCGCTGCCAGCGGGGCCAGCGCTGCGCGATGTTGCGGATCGGCAAGCTGGGCGGCGCTCAGTCCGGCCTCATCCAGCCAGCTCTGCGGCAGATAGCAGCGGCCATTCTCCGCGTCCTCAACGATATCCCGCGCGATATTGGTCAGCTGAAACGCCAGACCCAAATCACAGGCGTGATCGAGTACGCGCTCATCACGTACGCCCATCACGCGCGCCATCATTAACCCCACCACGCCGGCCACGTGATAGCAGTAACGCAGCGTGTCCCCGAAACACGCGTAACGTTCTTCACGCGCATCCATCGCAAACCCTTCCAGATGATCAAACGCCAGCTGCTGGGGAAGCTGATGCGTCAGCGCCACTTCCTGAAAGGCACGAAACGCCGGTTCATCCATGTGGGCACCGCTGTAGGCGCGGCGGGTTTCGATTTGCAGGTGGCGCATCCGCGCCTGTGCATCCGCTACCGCGTGCTGCGTGCCGCCTTCGCCCAGCGTCTGACCATCTATCACATCGTCACAGTGACGACACCATGCGTACAGCATCAGCGTACTGCGGCGCGTTGGAGGATCAAACAGCCGGGTAGCGCTGGCGAAACTTTTGGAGCCCTGCGCCATGGTTTGCGTGACCTGCTCAATCAGCGGCGGTTGGTTCATCCGGTCAGATCCTCCACCATCAGCTGGGCGGTGGCTTTCGCGGAGCCGATCACGCCTGGCACACCGGCACCGGGATGCGTGCCAGCCCCCACCAGATAAAGGTTAGCAATGTCGGCATCGCGGTTATGCGGCCGGAACCAGGCGCTTTGCGTCAAAATGGGTTCGAGCGAAAACGCTGAGCCCTGATGCGCGTGCAGCGTGTCGCGAAAATCAAACGGCGTAAACATACGGTGTGTCACTAACTGCTGTCGCAGACCCGGCATATAGTGCTCCTCAAGATAAGCAAAAATGCGATCGCGCAAGCGCGGTCCTTCCTGTTGCCAGTCAATTGCGGCGGTGCCGAGATGCGGCACCGGTGCCAGCACGTAAAAACTGCCGCAGCCCGCCGGTGCCAGCGACGGATCGCTGGAGCAGGGCGCGTGCAGATACAGCGAGAAATCTTCCGCCAGCTGGCTGCTATTGAAGATCTCATCGATCAATTCACGATAGCGCGGACCAAAGCACACCGTGTGGTGCGCCAGCTGCGGGTGGGCATGATTAAGACCAAAATAGAGTACAAACAGCGAGTTGCTCATCCGCTTGCGCTTCAGCGTTGCCGCGCGTTTACGCGCCGCAGGATGCTGGCTTAACAGGCGATCGTAGGTATGCACCACGTCAGCATTTGACGCAACGGCGGCGGCGGCAAAACGGCGCCCATCCTTCAGCTGGACACCGCTGATGCGGTTACCCTCGGTCTCCAGCTGGCTGACTTCGGCGTTGAGCAGCAGTTCACCGCCCAAATCGCGAAACAGCCGCGCCATGCCATCAACCAGCGCACCGGTACCGCCGCGCGGAAACCACACGCCCCATTCGCGCTCCAGTGCGTGAATTAAGGTATAGATCGAAGACGTTGCAAAAGGATTACCGCCGACCAGCAACGAGTGAAAGGAAAAAGCCTGGCGCAGATGATCGTCCTGAATAAATTTCGCCACCATGCTGTAGACACTGCGCCAGGCCTGCAGCCGACCTAACTGTGGCCCGGCACGCAGCATGTCGCGGAAATGCAGAAAAGGCACGGTGCCCAGTTTCAGATAGCCCTCACGAAACACATCCTGTGAATAGGCCAGAAACTGGCGGTAACCGGCGACATCCTGCGGGTTAAAAGTAGCAATCTGCTGCTCCAGCTGCGCCTGATTGTTGTCGTAGTCCAGCTGCCTGCCGTCTTCCCAGCACAGGCGATAAAACGGCGTCACCGGCATCAGGTCGACATAATCACTGAGTTGCTTGCCTGCCAGCGTAAACAGCGCCTCGATAGCACTGGGATCGGTAATCACCGTCGGACCGGCATCAAAGGTAAAACCCTGATCCTGATAAACATAGGCGCGCCCGCCAGGCTTATCGCGCTGCTCCAGCAGCGTGACCGGCACGCCGGCCGCTTGCAGACGAATCGCCAGCGCCAGGCCACCGAAGCCTGCGCCAATCACATAGGTGCGTTTCATTATTTCTTCCCTGGTAACGGAGAGGTCATCATCAATGCGCGCAGCGCTTCGCCGAGAGGGACCGGCGGTTTGCCGCACAGAATGCGTGCTTTATCGCTGAGGCGCAGTTGCCCGGCGTAAAAGCGGCTAATCAATCCGGCGTCAAGCCGGTAAAAACGCTGCATTACGCGCCAGCGCTGTTCAGGCCGTCCGGCAAGAAACAGCATGCGATTTAACAGACGGAAAAAGCGCTGCTCGCGCCAGTGCTGACGGGCAAAGGATTCGATGCAGTGGCTCAGCGTGTGAGCATCGGCGGGCAGCGTGCTGGCAATCTTCTCCGCCAGCGCTACTGCCGCAGGCAGCGAGTAACCGGTGGTGGCGTGAAACAGTCCGGCGCGCAGCCCGCTGCACGGTTGACCGTGCTGCTGTTGCCAGAACTGATCGATATCGCCGCTGAGCGTGATCGGCAGCGAGCCGTGCTCCTCGCGCAGCAGCTGGCGCAGATTCCAGCCGCGCTGGTGGGCATAATCCGTAATGTGCCGGCGCGCCTGTGCGGCATCCAGCGTGGCATGGTTGATGTAGTGGGTATCTTCAATCAGTAAACGGCTGGCGCTGAGCGGCAGGGTGTAAACAAAGCGATAACCCTGCTGTTGATCGACGCTGGCGTCCATCAATATTGGCTGCTGCAGGCCATGCGGCGCGGCCAGCTGCCACTCCTGACCGACAAATGCCTGATAGCCGAGCTGCAGATGCGGTGTCGGCTGCAGTCCGCGTCCGTCAATCACCGCCTGCGCCTGTAACATCCCGCCATCCGCCAGTCTGACCCCGGTGGGCGAGACCTCGCTGACCGGCGCTGCGGTGCGTAGCGCGGCACCGAGCACCTGCTGTAAGTGCCGGGCAAAATCCTCCGAGGCAATCGAGCAATATTCTCCATCCAGCTGGCGACGCAGGGTGGGGAAGCGTACCTGATAACCGGGCCAGCGCGCCGAAAGCAGCGGCTCGAGCCAGCGGAACTGCGCTTCGCTGACGTCTTCGCGATGGAACGACCAGGTATGATTGCCGGCCGGCTGCGCCTGACTCTCCAGCAGCAAAACCTTAAGTGCGGGCTGCAGCTGGCGTAAACGCAGCGCAATCAGCCCGTTGGCCAGGCCGGCACCGACCAGAATGACATCATAAGGTGCGCGCATCAGGTGGCCTCCGCCAGCACGATTTGCTGCTGACACAGCGCCTGCTCGACAATATCCGCCGCGCGCGTACAGCCACCGGCCCGCTGCAGCTGCGCCTGAATGGCTGACATGCGCAGACGATAGCGATCGTCACTCAGCAATTGTTGCAGGTGTCGCTCCAGCTGCGCGACCCGGCTCAAACGTGAGGCGCGCCGGCCGACGCCGTGCCACTCAATACGTGCCGCCACACCGGGCTGATCGAAGGCGATCGGCAGCGCCAGCATCGGCGTGCCACACTCCAGCGCTTCCAGCGCACTGTTCAGACCGGCGTGAGTGATAAACAGTTGCGCATGCTGCAGTGCCGCCCGCTGATCCACAAAATCGGTCACCCACGCAGCACCGGCCAGTCTGAGCTGATGTGCCTGGCTGGCGGTCAACCCGCCACAGTGCGCCACCACCAGCGACAGCTGCTGATTGCGGCAGGCCTGAGCCAGATGCAGAAACAGGCGAAAGCGATGCCCCTGTAGCGTGCCTAGCGAGGCATATACCACCGGCTGGCGCAGCGCTGGCCAGGGTGCGGCGAGCGCGCCGCTAGCGACTGGAGTCCGCAGCGGGCCCACGCTGTGATAGCAGGCTGGCAGTTGCTGACGCGGAAAATCAAAAGCGGGCACCAGCTGACTGATGTGCGCCAGCGGCGACAGACACTGATGTAAGCCATGGCGCTCGGGCAGGCCGAAGGCGCGCGCATGACGAGCGATGACAGCGCCATGACGACGCATGATGCGGTCGTAGATGTCACTGCTGGCCTGATAGCGCTGCAGCGCTTTCTCATTCTGAGCAAAGCGAAAGGGCATTACGGCCAGCGGAATGGCCGCTTCGCGATTGACCGGCAGCGCGCAGGCCACCGACACGAACGGCAGCTGTAACGCCTCTGCCACCAGACCACCCGCCGCTTCCATTTGGTCGGCAATCACGCCATCGACCTGCAGGCGTTTCAGCACCGCGGGCAGTTCGCGGCACAGCATATCAGTGGTGCTGGCCAGATCGTGAATCACGCGAAACAGCGATAGCCCGCCCGGTGCGGCCAGCCGCCTGAGTTCGCTGGAGAGCGATCCGGCAGGATGCGTGCGCTCGCCGACGGCCACAAAGGCAATACGCTCGTCGCTCAGCAAGGTGCGTGCATCGCTTTGCTGAATAAAGGTGATGCGGTGTCCGCGCGCCAGCAGCGTTTGCGCCAGCGCCTGCAATGCGTGAAAGTGGCTGTAGAGCGGTGGCGCAATAACGGCAAAATGCCCCATAGGTATGACCGGCTTCAGTTAAACATCGCCAGCTGTTGATTAAACAGGGCGTGCATATATTGACGGGTGGCGACACCGCGATGGCAGGCGCAGGCAAGGTGTGCATCGGCGCTGCTTAGATGGTCGCGCAGACGACGTTCAGCCCCTTCCGGGCCCAGCATCTGCACCAGAGTGGATTTGCCCTGATCCTGAAGACAGTCCTTGCCGGTGTGTTTAGAGCCATCGGCCAGGTCGTCCAGTAACTGGAATGCCTGACCTAAATCCTGCGCAAAATAGCTTAAACGCTGACGCACCTGCACTGACGCATCGGCCGCAATCGCCGCCATCTGCAGCGTGGCGCGAAACAGGACGCTGGTTTTCAGTTCGTTGGTCAGGGTGATGGCTTCCGGACTGCGGCTGTGTGCGCCGTCATGCAGATCCTGGAACTGACCCTGAACCAGTCCCTGCAGGCCCACGGCAGAGGAGAGCTCGGCAATGGCTTCGGCTTTGTGCGTTGCCGGCAGACCCGGCGCGAGGGCAATCACCTCAAAGGCGCGGCTGAGTAGCGCGACCGCCGCCAGGATCGCCACGTTTTCCCCATATTCACAATGGATTGCCGGGCGTCCACGTCGCATCCGGGCGTTATCCATTGACGGAATGTCATCAAGGATCAGTGAGGCGGCGTGCACCATTTCGACCGCACAGGCAAGATCAAGGATACCCTGCTGCGCCACGTCACAGCCCATATCGCGTGCTGCCAGCAGCAGCAAGAGCGGACGAATACGTTTGCCCGGTGCCAGCGTGCCGGCACGCATCGCAGCCCGAACGCGATCGGCCTGCTGCCCGGCAGGCAATAAATGTTCAAGATGAGCCTGCAATGCGTGATGCAACTGAAGGAGATCGCTTTCCTGGCTTGCTGTGGTATCGACATGGGCGGTCATAGCGGCTTTCCATGGTTAGTTAAATTCTTGTGCTTTTTCAATTAACCGTAGACCCGGTAAGGGGAGTGCGCCAGCGAGCGAAGCGACTTTAACGCACCGTCACGCTTTTTTTATTTATTGAATAATCTGAGAAGTAATTCCTATGACCCTCAGGCCAGTTTTCGCTGCGGTGACTGCTATGATGACGGGCAATCAGAGGAGACAGCTATGACGACGCAAAAAGTGGCGGTAATCGGTGCGGGTGTGATCGGCCTCGCCGTGGCGTGGGCGCTGGCAAGGCAGGGCGCGCAGGTGACCCTCTTTGACCGGCAACACATGGGCGCGGGCACCAGCAGCACCACATTTGCCTGGGTGAACTCCAACGGCAAACAGCCTGCCAGCTATCACCGCCTCAATGCGCTGGCGATGGAGGAGCATATCCGGCTGCAGCTGACGCAGACCAATGGCGTGCGCTGGCTGGAACCTTGTGGCACCTGGGAGTGGGCCGGCGCGGGTGAAGCCGAACAGCAACTGCAGCAGCGTGCCACCTCATTACAGGCCGCTGGCTATGCGGCACGGCAAAGGACGCTGGCCGAGCTGCAGCAGGAAATTCCTGAACTGCGCGCGTCTGCGGTACACGGCAGCATCTGGCATTTTCCAACGGAATCGGTGCTCTATCCAGCGCTGTATCTGGCACGGCTGTGGTCAGAGGCGCAGGCGCACGGCGCGGTACTGCATCAGCATCAGGCGATTCAGCACATCAGTGAAAGTGCGGAAGGCGTGACGGTGCAGCTGGAGCAGGGTGAGCAGTGGCAGGGTGATCGTCTGGTGCTGGCGACCGGACGCTGGGCCAATCAGCTGCTGCATACGCTTGGTCTGGAACTGGCGCTGATTGACACCAGCAAGCCTGATGCGGTGGCCTGCAGCTTTCTGGCGCGCACCGCACCACAGCCGTTATCGCTTGGCACCAACCTGATTTCTCCGCAGCTGAACGTGCGCCCGGACGGAGGCGGGCGGTTACTGTTACAGGCGCTGGATCTCGATCATCTGGCCGACCCGGGCGCGCCGCCGTCGACTCATAGTGCCATCGCCGATCAGTTTCGTGAGCGCTACCGTGCGCTGTTTGCCACGGCCGGTGCGTTGCAGATCGAGCAGATTGTCGTCGGGCAGCGGGCGCGTCCGGCAGATGGCTTGCCGGCGCTGGGCTTTGTCACCCCGCATCAGCGCGTGTATGTCGCGGTGACGCACAGCGGCATCACGCTGTCACCGCTGATTGGCCGGCTGGTGGCGCAAGAACTGATCGGCGACAGCCCCAGCGATCTGCTGAAAGAGTTCCGTCCACAACGGCTGATCGGCAAAACCGCCAGCGCGTTTGCACCGATTCAGCGAAACTTTCCGGCGGCACAGTGAGCGAAGCGATGGCGCAGACCACAGGGTGCCGGATTGATTAATTTTTAACCTGAATTAAGGCGTAGGCTGATCGCGATCAAAAAAACATCTGCCGGGCTGCTCAACCATGGAAGGCGAAACATAAGCCAAATGGAGGTGAGTATGCGTACCACCCTGATGACGCTGCCGCAGATGGCGCATTACCTTGATATCCCCTGTACCACGCTGGCGCGTGCTATGTGCAATCGTGGCACGCTGGAAAAATTGCCGCTGCCGGCGGCGGTTGATGACAGCCTGCCGCTCTCCTCTCGCTGCTGGTCACGCGAAGAGGTCAGGCAGTTTCGCCATCGGCTCCAGCGCCGCCGCCATCAGCGCTAAGCGAATCCAGCCGGTCGTCCTGACCGGCTGAATATCAGGCGGCGACACCATTCGGCCGTGCAGCGACATGACCGGCCCACAGGCTGGCAACCCACTTCACACCTTTCGCGGTAAACCTTGCCTGCGAAAAAGCATGCTGGTTTTCACCCATTCCGCTGCGCAGCGCAAAATAGCCAGCTTGCAGATGGTGCTGCTGTGGTGTCAGCGCACCTTTGTCACGGTACATAATGTTGCGCTCAAGCAGAAACTGCCGAAACTCCGGCTCTTTCACCTTGAGCATTTTGCACAGCTGGCGAAAGCCCAGCGACTCATGCACATCAACAAAGCGATCAAAGAATTCTGCCTTTGGGGCCGTCAGCGCCAGTTGCTGTTCCGCCGCACGGCGTTGCTCAAACTGTTCTGCCCAGGCACGTGCCGCTTCCGCCGGATTAGTGAAATCGGGCAAATGGGTGAATTTTTCCCGCTCCTGCCAGCGGTCCAGCAGTTCGGCGGTAAAGCCAGGGGAAAGACGAGCAACCGCCAGCAGCGAGTCACGTTTATTCAGCTGAAACTCCTGACGTGTCTCACCTTCATGCTCGTAATGATTCACCGTGACAGGCTGGGAAAGGCGCTGCGCGGTTTCCAGGCTTTTAATCAGGCGCTTCACTTCGCCATGCGTGATGCCGGTTATTCTGGCAATTTCACGGCTGCTCATCAGCAGGGTTGCGTTGAGAGCAGCAAGACTTTCCGTTGAGATCATCATCAGTATCACCTCTTACAAACGTGGAACAGTCCATCAGACTGCTGGATAAGTATACAATATACTGTTTGCATATCCAGTATTATTTTTAGCCGTTACTGTAAGAAATGCCTCTCTGCGAGATATCGCACAAAGCGCAACTACGCCGGACCCCGCTCTGCACCCGATACCGATACGCTTGCCTATTCGACTATTACTACCAGGCTTAAGCGATTCAGGTTAAATAAAGACAGCCTTTCGTTACGCTTATTTATGAGGAGCCGATTATGAAAGCGTTAACTTATCATGGCCCACATCGGGTGCGTGTTGAAACTGTTCCTGACCCGATTTTAGAGCAGCCGGACGACATTATTTTACGCGTCACCGCGACGGCAATTTGCGGCTCCGACTTACATCTTTATCGCGGGAAAATTCCCGGCACCGATCACGGTGATATATTTGGTCACGAATTTATGGGTGAAGTGGTCGAAGCGGGGAGTGAGGTTACCAATGTGAAAATTGGCGATCGCGTTGTGGTGCCCTTTGTTATTGCCTGTGGCGACTGTTTCTTTTGTCATCTGCATCAGTATGCGGCCTGTGAAAATACCAATAGCGGGCGCGGTGCTATTTTAAACAAGAAAAATATTACCCCGCCTGCAGCGTTATTTGGCTACAGCAAACTGTACGGTGGCGTGCCGGGCGGCCAGGCGGAATATGTACGGGTGCCAAAAGCCAATGTCGGGCCGTTTAAAGTGCCGCTGGCGCTACCGGATGAGAAAGTGCTGTTTCTCTCCGATATCCTGCCCACCGCCTGGCAGGCAGTGCAAAATGCCGGACTGGATAAAGGCTCCAGCGTCGCCATTTTTGGCGCCGGCCCGGTCGGGTTACTGAGCGCCGCCTGCGCGCGCCTGGCAGGCGCGGAAGAGATCTTTATGATTGACCACAACGCTTATCGACTGGAATTTGCCCGCCAGCGTTATGGGGTTACGCCGATCAATTTTGATGAAATCGACGATCCTGCTGGCTGGATCATTGATCATACCCAGGGCCACCGGGGCGTTGATGCGGTAATCGATGCGGTAGGTTTTGAAGCCAAGGGCAGCCTGACGGAAACGGTGATGAGCAATCTGAAGCTGGAGGGCAGCAGCGGGAAGGCGCTGCGGCAGTGTATTGCGGCAGTGCGCCGTGGCGGTGTGGTCAGCGTGCCGGGCGTGTATGCCGGCTTTATCCACGGCTTCCTGTTTGGCGATGCATTCGATAAAGGACTGACGTTTAAAATGGGCCAGACGCATGTGCAGGCCTATTTACCGCGCCTGCTGTCGCTGATTGAGCAAGGGCTGCTGACGCCGGAAGAGATTGTGACGCACCATATGCCGCTGGAAGAGGCCGCGCGCGGCTATGAAATCTTTGAAAAACGCAAAGAGGATTGCCGCAAAGTGATTCTGGTGCCCGGTATGGCCAGTACCACGCCGGCGGCCTGAGTGCTGACAGGCTGCCTGACGGCAGCCTGCTTCCGTGGCTTAACGCACGATGTCTTCATCGCGGTCGTTGAGCTCAGGTAGTGCAATTTGCCGTGAGGGCGCGTTATCCAGCCGATCGCCATAATCAGCACTGACATCGGGCAGGCTGGTAAACTGGCCATCGACGAACAAAAAGCTCAGGTGTTTTTCCACCTCGGCCAGTAGTTCGTCCACTTCCTGCTCCGTTTCTCCTCCGGCATCTTTACCATCCAGCTGCCAGCGATAACGATCGCCCACTCTTTCCGCACCGCCAATATCAACGATGTGGCCATCGATATTTTCCACCAGTAAACGCTGACGGGAAAAATAGAGTAAATAGGGCATCCGATCGCGATTGTTTTCTGACATAACATAACTCCTTCATGACGTTACCACGGTTAGCGCAGAAAATAATAGCGAAACGCAAATACTGCCCAATATACCGCGTTCAGACCTAAATAAGCCCAGCACCCCCAATAAGCCACAGGCTCGCGACGGGTGCGAAGTTTAGGTAAGAAAGCCAGTAAATAACCGGCTGCAGCAATAAGCGAAACGAAATAAAGTAGTTTCATGCGCTCTCCTGAATTTATTATCGTCTGATAAGCATAGTCAGGATAAATAAGGTTGGGGATAGCGCAGGTGATTCAGGGATTAATCAGTTGTTGCAACGCCGCTGCGCTGGCGGCATCATCCGGCACATACACCAGCAGGCGGTCGCCGTTGCGTGACGCCGACCACCAGTTATTCTGGCGCAGCGTCATTTCGCCCACTTCGGCACGGTAAAAGCGTTTTACGCGGTTTTCCACCTTGCCCAGTTCGTAGCGCTGCCAGGTGTGCGCGAACTCATCGGAACTGTTCAGCAATCGCGCCAGGAAGCTCTCCCAGTGCGGATCGCCCAGATGCTCGCCCATCTGACCGCGAAACATCGCCACCATCTGTGGCATTACTTCGTCCCAGTCGGTCATCACGTTACGCCAGCCGGCATGGTTGAACGCCAGCCAGATACAGTTGCGATCTTCCGGCGCGATCTGGGCTAAATCGACGCCCATCAGCGCGCACCACGCCTGGTTATAGCCGAGGATATCGAAGCGCGGCGTTTCGATGATCGCCGGCAGCTGAATGGCATCCAGCATTTGCTGATTATGTCCGGCGAGCTTGCAGCAGGCAGCAGCGACGCGCGTCGATGGCAGGGTGTGTCCGGCCAGCGAAAACAGATGCTGCGTCTCTACATCATTGCATTGCAGGGCGCTGGCGATGGCCGTCAGCGTTTTGGTGGAGGCTTTGATATCGCGCCCCTGTTCCAGCCAGGTGTACCAGGTGACGCCGACATCCGCCAGCTGCGCCACCTCTTCACGGCGTAAACCCGGCGTGCGGCGCTGACGCATACGCGGTAAACCGAGGCGGTTAGGATCCAGGCTCTCACGACGCGTACGTAAAAAGGTACCGAGTAATTTACGGTTGTTCAGCTCAGCAGGGGTAAGGGTTTGCGCGGTGCTCATCAGCAGCTCTCCAGACGAGACGGGTAGAATTTATACCATGATAATCAAGAACTGGTACCCGTTTAATGGTTAGGTGATGCTATGCCGTAGTGAAACTAAAAACAAGGTTAACGCTATGCAGACATCGCAACTTCAACGTGCAGGACTGGTGGTCCTGCTGGCCGGGCAGCTATTGCCGATGATCGACTTTTCCATAGTCAACGTCGCGCTGGATGCGATGGCGCAATCGCTGCGTGCCTCGCCGATCGCGCTGGCGCTGATCGTGGCGGTGTACGGTATCGCTTTTGCTATTTGTCTGGCGATGGGCGGACGCCTGGGCGATAACTTTGGCCGCCGTCGCGTGTTTCTGGCTGGCGCCTGGATCTTTGGCATTGCGTCATTATTGTGCGGCATCGCTAACAGCGTCGGCATGCTGATGTTTGCGCGCGCGCTGCAGGGCGTCGGTGCCGCTTTTATGGTGCCGCAGATTCTCGCCACGCTGCACGTTACGCTGCAGGGCAGGGCGCATGCGCGAGCGATTGGCCTGTACGGCGGTATCGGCGGGCTGGCTTTTATTATTGGCCAGGTGCTGGGCGGTTTTTTGATCAAAGCCGATATTGGCGGCTACGGCTGGCGCAGCGTGTTTCTCATCAACCTGCCGATCTGCCTGTTCGTCCTGCTAACCGCGCGCCGCTTCGTGCCGGAAACGCATAATCTCAAGCGCGTGCCGGTGGATGTAAGCGGTACACTACTGCTGGCTGGCGCGATCGGCTGTCTGATGCTGGCACTCGCGCTGGGGCCGCTGCTGCACTGGTCGTGGCCGTGCCTGTTGCTGCTGGCGCTGTTTCCGTTATTTCTGCATCGGCTGCGTCACAGCGCGCTGCGACTGGAAGCCGCTGGCGGATCGCCGCTGCTGCCGCCCTCGCTGCTGCGTCTTTCCAGCGTGCGTTTTGGTCTGACGCTGGCGGTGCTGTTCTTCTCCTGCTGGAGCGGCTTTATGTTCGCGGTGGCGCTGACGCTGCAATCCGGCATCGGCATGACCGCTTTCCAGTCCGGCAATGCGTTTATTGCCCTGGGTGCGGCCTATTTTATCGGCTCAATGCGTACTACCCGCATGGTTGAGCGCTATGGTAAACGTGCCACGTTACTGTCTGGCTGTGCGATTCAGATGGTCGGGCTGGTGGCGCTGATCGCGACGCTGCAACTGGCGTGGCCGCAGGTGGGCATTGTTACGTTGATTCCGGCCACCGCGCTGATTGGCTTTGGCCAGTCGTTTATTGTCAGCACCTTCTACCGCATTGGCATGAGCGGTGTGCCGCATCATCAGGCCGGCGCAGGCAGTGCGGTGCTGTCCACCGTGCAGCAATCGGCGCTGGGACTGGGACCGATGCTGCTCGGCGGCGTGTTCACCCAGATCAATCAGCATGGTAATCATCTGGCAGCCATCAGCGGTACGCTGACGGTGGAGTTGCTGATGATGGCACTGCTGGTGGTGCTGACCAGCGTCAACCGTCGGACGTTCCAGCCCGTGACGGCTGAAGGCTGACGCCGGAGGGAAAAGTCAGCCCTTCTGGTCACCGTAAACGCTGACCCTGCAAGGTAATAACAGGTCTTTGAGCCGGGTGCGCATTGATGCGCCCCGGCACCTGAAAACCGCGCCGCGCTTACTTTTCCGCCAGGCGTAAACCACTTTCGGCATCGAACAGATGAATTTTTTGCGGATTGAAACCGATGCGCAGCGTCGCGCCACTGCTGGCCGCATGCCGTCCGGCCATCTGCATGTGCAGCGCATGACCGTGCCAGTCAAGGTGCAGCAGAGTTGATTCCCCGGTAATCTCCACCACGTTTACCCTCGCAGGCGCGCCGTCCTGCACTTCGCACAGATCGTGCGGGCGCACCCCCAGCGTCACGGCAGCGCCTTCACGTTCCCGTGCCACCGCCTGCCACTGTGCAGGCAGCGGCTGCCACCAGTCCTGACACTGCACGCCCGGCACGCCATCGTGCGTCAGCAATTGTGCCGGTAACAGGTTCATGGGCGGCGAACCAATAAAACGCGCCACAAAGGTATCTGCCGGACGATCGTAGATCGCCAGCGGTGCGCCCTGTTGCACGATGCGTCCCTCTTTCATCACCACAATCTGGTCGGCCAGCGTCATCGCTTCTACCTGATCGTGCGTGACATATACCATGGTGGTTTTGAAACGCTGATGCAGCGACTTGATTTCGGCGCGCAGCTCCATACGCAACTGGGCATCAAGGTTAGAGAGCGGTTCGTCAAACAGAAACACCTGCGGATTACGCACCATGGCGCGGCCCACCGCCACGCGCTGACGTTGCCCACCCGAGAGCGCGCGCGGGTAGCGTTGCAGCAGCTTATCAATGCCAAGAATCGCGGCGATGCGCGCGATTTTCTGCTGCTGCTCATCGCGGCGTACCTTTTTCACCTGCATATGAAACGCCAGGTTTTCGGCCACCGTAAGGTGCGGATAGAGCGCATAACTCTGAAACACCATCGCAATGTCGCGATCGGCGGGATCGCGATCGTTAATCTGCACTTTATCCATCAGAATCGCGCCGTCGGACAGGCTCTCCAGTCCGGCGAGCAGGCGCAGCAGCGTCGATTTGCCGCAGCCGGACGGGCCAACCAGCACGGTAAAGCTGCCGTCGGGAATGGTCAGGTCGAGCGGATGCAGCACCGACTGTTTACCGTAGCGCTTGGCCACTTTAACGAGTTCAACACCGGCCATAATTTAAAACTCCTGTGCGCATAGTTGCAGTTGTTGCCAGTCGGGATAGCGACGTGGCTGCGTGCTGATTGCCAGTGAGGCCACCGCAATGCCCCATTGCAGCGCGGTGGCAAGATCCTGCTGATGCAGCAGCGCGGTAAGAAAACCGGCGTTAAAGCTGTCGCCGGCACCGATGGTGTCGACCACCGCGACCGCGCGACCGGGCTGTTGCAGGCTGTGCTGACGTTGCCAGCAGCCCGCGCCCTGCGCACCGCATTTCACCACGCAGCCGCCGCGCCCGCTGAGCCGTTGCGCCAGCAGGTGCGCGCCGGTGTGCAGATCATCTGCGCCACTCAGCCCGAGCGTTTCGACTTCATTGAGCAGCAGCCAGTCGCACTGCGGCAGCCAGCGGGCGATCTGCGCACGCACCTCATCGCTCCAGCCCTGCGGCGGCCAGCCGGTATCGACGGCAGTGATAAACCCGCGCTGCTGCAGTTCGGCCAGCAACTGCGGATAGTCGTCATACAGTTGCAGGCAGAGAAACGTGCCGCACAACAGCACGATATCGCCGCTGCTGGCTTGCGCCGGAAGCTGGCTCAGCACGTCCTGCGCGCTGAGCTGTACAATGTGACCGAGATTGCTGAGGAACGATCGCTCGTGATCGGAGTGCGTGACGCCAACGGTGAGCGAGGTTTCGCAGGGGTAGCGTGTCCAGTGCGCCGCGCTGTGCGGAAAATGGCTCGCCAGCCATGCGCTGAGGCCGTCATCGCCCTGATTAGCGACGGCGCGATGGCGCACCTGCATCGCTTCCAGCGCCAGCGCGCAGTTGCCCGCCGAACCGCCCGGACGCAGCTCACTGTGCTGCAGCATCACTTCGGTGCCGCGCTGCGGCCAGCTGTCCAGCGTACCCATGATGACATCGACATTGATATTGCCCACCACGTAGAGCGTGGCGCGGGCTTCCTTATTGCTCATCATCCTTTGCTCCCGCCACTGGCAAGGCCGCTGACCAGCGTTTTTTGCAGCCAGATAGCGATAAAGAGAGGAGGAACCGACGCCAGAATACCGACGGCGGCAATCAGCCCATCGTCGGTGGCGCGGCCTGCGGTAAAGCCGGCAATGGTGACCGGCAGGGTTTGCGCGGCGATGTTGCTGGTGAACAGCAGGGCGTAGAAAAATTCATCCCACGCCAGCAGCCAGCCAAACAGCGCCGCCGCGCCCAGCACCGGTTTCGCCAGCGGCAGCGTAATGCGCAGCAGCACCTGCCAGACGCGCAGTCCATCAAGACGCGCAGCCTGTTCGATATCCTGCGGCAGGGCATCAAACTGGTTTTTCAGCATCCAGGTGAGAAACGGCAGAATCAGGGAGCAGTACACGATGATCAAACCGGGTCGGGTGTTGAGCAGATCGAACTGCTGCAGCAGAAAGTAGAGCGGCAGCACAAACGCCACCGGCGGCACCATATAGATGGCCAGAGACGCGAACAGCCAGCCGTCACGGCCGCGATAGCGCGAGAAGCTGAACGCTGCCGGGATCGCGAGCAGCAGGCACACCAGCGTTACGCCGGTTGCCACCAGCAGGCTATTACCCAGCGCATGCAGGAACAGCGCGCCGGGCTGGCCGGGTTCCAGCGAGATCAGCCTGCCGTAGCGGCTGAAATCCCACTGGCGCGGCAGCCACTCCAGCGGCACGCGTGTCAGATCGCTGGTGGCGCTGACGCTCATCAGAAACAGCCAGCCCATCGGAGCCACGACGGAGAGCGCCACCAGCAGCGCCGCCGCGTATTTAGCGCAGGTACGCAGTTTAACCTTCATAGGCACTTCCCCGACGGCGCTGCCGCCACAGTAATAGCATGTAAAGGGTGATCAGCACTGCGCACAGCAGTGTCATTAACATGGCATAAGCCGCACCGCTGCCGGCGCGCAGGTAGCTGAAGGATTCCTGATAGACGTAAAAGCTCAGCGTTTTGGTGCTGTCGACCGGACCTCCGCGCGTCATCACATAGATGATGTCGAAGATCTTAAAGGCGTCGATGGTGCGTAACACCAGCGCCACGCTGAGCGATCCGACAATCGCCGGAAAGGTGATGGCACGAAAACGCCGCCATGCCGATGCGCCATCCAGCCGTGCCGCTTCGTAGAGATCCTCCGGCACCGACTGCAGCGCTGCCAGCACCAGCAGCGTCACCAGCGGATAGTTTTTCCAGATGTCGGCAAACATTACCGCGTTGAGTGCGGAAGCCGGCGACCCCAGCCAGCTGCGGTAGCCATCGATGAAACCGAGCTGCGTCAGCAGGGCGTTGATACTGCCGTAGTCCGGATTGAAATTGAGGCGCCACATCATGGCGTTCACAATGGTTGGCAGCGCCCATGGCAGAATCACCAGCACGCGCAACACGTTACGTCCGGCGAATTTCTGGTTGAGCAGCAGCGCAACCAGCACGCCGATGACGCCTTCAATCGCTACCGACACCACGGTGAAGTAGAGCGTGCGCCACAGCGAGGTTTGAAAATCCGCATCGGTAATGGCGTAGAGATAGTTCTCCAGGCCAATCCATTGCGGCGCTTCACCGCCGCTGCCAATCAGCGCGGCGTCGGTAAAACTCAGCCAGATAGTGCGCAGCAGCGGCCAGGCGGTGAGCAACAGCATCACCAGTAGCATGGGTGCCAGCAGCACCCATGCCTGCCGTTGTTCGCGTTGACGCAAACTCAGCATACTGACCCCTTAACGCAGACGCGCCGCACTTTTGTCTACCGCCTGCATGGCTGCTTCCGGTGTCGCGCTGCCGACCAGAACCTGTTGCAGTTGCTGCTGCAGGGTGTTGGAGAGACGTGAGTAATCAGCGGTTTCCGGACGCGACAGCATGACATTCAGCGATTTGTCGGCAGCAGCGATCAGGCTCTCCTGATTCTTACTGACCGCGGGATCCTGATAGGAGCTTTTCCAGATCGGCAGACTAAGCGTGGCGTATTTATTCTGTACCGGCTGCGAAGTCATGTAACTGATGTACTGCCACGCCTGCTCCGGATGGCTGCTGCCTTTGGCAATGCCCAGACCCATCGAACCGTTGACCGCGCCGAAACGATTGGGCGCATCGCCGGGTGCGGGCATGATGCCAACCTGGCCGGCGACTTTACTCTGTTTGGCATCGTTGGCCATGTTGTACATGTAGGTCCAGTTGAGCGCGAAAGCCGCATCGCCGTTGGAGAAGGCTTTGCGCACGTCCTCTTCCAGATATTCGCGCGAAGCCGGGTTGGTCAGGCCCTCATCGAGCGAGCTTTTCATCAGCTTCACCGCCTGCAGCGAGGCTGGCGTAGAGAAATCGAGCTTGCCGTTGTTATAGAATTTGCCGCCGAAGCCGGAGACCAGCGTGGTGTAGTCACACACCAGCGCTTCCGCCTGTGACCAGCTCCATACCAGCGGATATTTAACGATATTTTTCTGCTTAATGATGCGCGCATCATCCATCACCTGCTGCCAGGTTTGCGGCAGATCTTTGATGCCGGCTTTTTCCAGCATCGCTTTGTTGTAATAGAGATATTTGGTGTCGAGGATCCACGGCATGCCCAGTGTTTTGTCTTTGAACACCACGGTGTTCATTGCGCCGGGGAAGATTTTCTCTTTTTCATCTGCGCTGATGCGGCTGCTGACATCCTGCAACAGGTCGAACTTGCTGAATTCCGCCGGCCAGATGGCATCAAACAGCACCACATCGTAACCGTTGCCGCCCGCGCCGCGTGCCGCGACGATCTTATCGTGCAGCGCCTCGTAAGGAACAAACTCCAGATTAACCTGCACGTCCGGGTGCGCTGTCTGAAACGCCTGAGTCATGGCGCGGATATCGTTTTCACTGTAGGCCGCCTGCGTCATAAACAGGGCGTTAAGCGTAGTGGTAGCCGCTGCCGCGCTGCCCGCGCAGGCGAACAGTACGGCGGCAAAACAACCTTTCATCTGATTTTTCATTGCGTTCTCGCCTTCATGCAGTAGAGGGTGTTTAATTAAATCAATTTGATTGATTTAATATCGCGCACAGATTGCCAGCGCGCAGTGGCTGACAGCAGTGAGCTAAAGCAAGGGACGTGCCAGGGCAGAAAACAACGCTGCCATCCGACACTACTTTGCACAGATTTTTGCCGCTGTCAGGTAAACAGGTTGTAAAATGTGTGGCCGATCATAGATATTGAGGCGGCGGTCCGCAGCGGTGGTTAAAAGAGGGAAGCGAGCAGGATGAAAACGTCGGGAACCAATCTGGAACATGCGCGCGCGCACAATCGTCGGGTGATTATCGAAGCGATACGCCTGCACGGTGAGCTGACCCGTGCCGAGCTGGCGCGACTGACCGCGTTAACGCCGCAAACCGTCTCGAACATCGTCGCAGAACTGGAGCAGGCGGAGCTGCTCACCAGCCGTCAGCCGCGTAAGCAGGGCCGCGGTCAGCCGGCGATTCCGGTCACCCTGAATCCGGCCAGTGCGTTTTCCATCGGCATCCATCTCGACCATCAAACGCTACTGATTGTGCTGGTGGACCTGACCGGTGAAATCCACTTTCGCCGCCTTATTATGGTGCAAAAACCGCAGCCGGATGCCACATTAGCGCGCATAGCCGGGGTGCTGGCGGAGATCAAACAGCAGACCGGGCCGCGCTGGCAAAAAGTGCTGGGTATTGGTGTGGTGATGCCGGGGCCGTTTGGTGTGGAGGGTATCTCGTCAATGGGGCCGACCACACTGCACGGCTGGGAGGACGTCGATATCGCGGCGCGTCTCGCTCAGATGAGCGGACTGCCGGTGACGCTGGAAAATGATGCCACCGTCGCGGCGATTGGCGAACGCTTTCACGGCGTGGCGCGTCATCTTAATTCCTTTATTTATCTGTACATTGGCACAGGCCTGGGCGCGGGCATCATCATGGATGGCCATGTGTACAGCGGTCATGCGCACAACGCCGGTGAAGTGGGGCATGTGGTGGTTGAACCCGGTGGACGTGAGTGTTACTGCGGCAATCACGGCTGCCTGGAGCGTTATGTTTCGCTGCAGGCCGCTTACGAATTCTGCGGGCTGGACCCAATGAGCGCGCTGCCGGAAGATTTACTGCAGGTTGATCCGGCGCTGTTTGATCGCTGGATCGATACCGTACTTACGCCGCTGCGCCAGGGTATTAACATGCTGGAATGTATCTTTGATGCCGAGAGCGTGATTATCGGCGGCATGATGCCAGCGGTGTTGCTGGATAAAATTATCCAGCGCCTGCCGCCGCTCTACCAATCGGTGCGCGGCCGCTATCTGACCGGCACGCGACTCAAGACCGGCATGACCGGCAGCGACACCGCCGCCCTGGGCGCAGCGGCTCTGCCAATTTTTGATGAGTTTAATCCGCAGTTCCAGGTGCTGATGAAGTGAAAAACGCGGCCAGCGTCCGCCGCTGGCACCCGTTATCATCCATATTGTCTGGTGCCAGCCAGGCTGTAAGTGCCTGCTGAACAACAGGCCATTCACCATCAATCATTGAGAGCCAGTCGGTATCGCGATTGCGCTGTTTGCGCGTCATGGCCTGGCGGAAGCGTCCTTCAAAGGTAAAACCAATGCGCTCGGCAGCCCGGCGTGAAGCCAGGTTTAACGAATCACAGCGCCATGCAACGCGACGATAGCCCAGCGCAAATGCCTGGCGCAGCAACAGGAACAAGGCTTCCGTACCCATGACGTTACGCTGCATCAGCGGTGACCAGGTGATGTGACCGATTTCTATCGCGCCGTTCTGCATATCAATACTTGCAAAACAAACCACGCCCACGGCACGCTGATGCCTGTCCATGACGGCATAACACACTAGCTGGCGATCGCTGATTTTATGCTCAATCCAGCTCTCCATCTCCATCAATGACTGTGGCCGGCTGGCGCCCAGCCAGGTCCAGTCGCGATCGTCTGGGGCGAGTGAAAATGCCGTAAACAGCGCCTGGCTGTGGCTCAACTGCAATGGCGCAAGATGACAAAAGCGCCCTGACAGATTTTCTGCTGCCGGATAGCTGGCAGGTTGCCAGTCCGGCAAGGCAAAACCGATGGGCTGACCATAATGATTATGACGTGTCACGTTGATTTCCTTAGCCGTGGCGTCGCGCATGATGTCCGGTAAATGAAACCAGAATATCATCGGCACTTATACCAGCGTTTTACCGCATCACCCAGTGTCCGGCGCTCACTTCCAGATAATGCCGTGTTTCCGGCACAAATCCATTGGCGCGCACCGGGCTCTTCAGCTCGCTGACGTCCACGTGCCGTTTTAAATGGCGGCGCGCCGGATCGGGCACCGGCACCGACGCGAGCAGTTTTTGTGTGTATGGGTGCTGCGGATTCTCATAAATAGCCGCGCGCGGTCCAATCTCAACAATCTCTCCCAGCAGCATCACCGCCACACGATGGCTGATGCGCTCCACTACCGCCATATCGTGTGAGATAAACAGATACGACAGATTCAGGCTGTGTTGCAGATCGAGCAGCAGATTGATGATCTGCGCTTTCACGGTGACATCAAGGGCGGAAACCGACTCGTCGGCAATGATCATTTTCGGATCGAGCATCAGCGCACGGGCAATGCAGATGCGCTGACGCTGGCCGCCGGAAAATTCGTGCGGATAGCGTTTCAGCATGGTTGCGGGCAGGCCAACGCGCGTCATCAGTTCAGCCGCTTTGCTCTGTGCGGCGGCCTTACTGCCCAGCCGATGCTGTAAAAAAGGTTCGGTGAGGGCTTCAAGGACTGACATTCGCGGGTTAAGGCTGGCAAACGGATCCTGAAAAATCATCTGCATGGCGCAGCGCAGCTTGCGCAGTTCTTGCCGGGAGAGGGTGAGCACGTCGCTGCCGTCAAAAGCAATCTGTCCGGAGGCCGGCTGCACCAGCCGCGTCAGCGAGCGGCCGGTGGTGGATTTACCACAGCCGGATTCGCCGACCAGCGACAAGGTTTCACCCGGCAGCAAATCAAACGAGATATTCTCCACGGCGTGCACCGCACCGGTTTTACGGCTGAACAGCCCTTCGTGAATGCTGAAGCGCGTGCTGAGGTTCTTCACCGACAGCAGCGGCGTTTGCCCTTGTGGCGTCTGCCGCGCCTGCGCCACCGGCGCTTCGCCGTTGAGCGCAAACTTACGCGGTCCATCGATGCCGCGCATGGCACCCAGCTGCGGCACGGTTGCAATCAGCGTGCGGGTATACTCTGCCGCCGGGGCTGAAAAAATCGCGGCGGTGCTACCGGTTTCCACCATCGCGCCCTGGTACATCACCAGCGTGCGGTCGGCGACTTCTGCCACCACGCCCATATCGTGGGTGATGAACAGCACGGCGGTGCCTTCCTCCTCCTGCAGGGTCTTGATCAGGTCAAGGATTTGACCCTGAATCGTGACGTCGAGCGCGGTGGTCGGCTCGTCGGCAATCAGCAGTTTTGGGCGCAGCGCCAGCGCCATGGCGATCATCACGCGCTGACGCATGCCGCCGGAAAAGTGGTGCGGGTAGTCACTGAAGCGTTTGGCCGCGTTGGGAATACGCACTTTCTCCAGCAGCCGGATGGTCTCTTCGCGGGCGGCGCGTGCGCTGATTTTGCGGTGCGCGATCAGCGCCTCAGCAATCTGATGACCGATAGTGAACGACGGATTAAGGCTGGTCATTGGCTCCTGGAATATCATCGCGATGGCATTGCCGCGGATGTCGCGCATTGCACGTTCGCTCAGCGTGAGCAAGTCCACGCCGTTCAGCAGCACTTTGCCGCTGATACGTGCGTGACGACTATTCAGCAGGCGCATGATCGCCATCGAGGTAACACTTTTGCCTGAGCCCGACTCACCGACGATCGCCAGCGTTTCGCCGGCCCCGAGGGTAAAAGAGACGTTTTTCACCACCTCACGCCAGCGGTCATCACTGCGAAACGCGACGGTGAGATTTTCGATGCTCAGCACCGGCGGGTCAGCGCGATTCATTGTGCCGCCACAAAGCGCGCCGAGCGGGTGCTGACCGGCACAAAGGTAAAATCGGTATCGAACGGATAAGCCGGCTGCAGCTTGCGCTTGCGCACCAGTCGTTCAACATACTGATCGACCACACCTTCCGACAGCGCCATCAGGTTGGGATTGGCAATCGGCGCCAGCTCGGGCGACAGGTAACCGGATTTCACCACCACAATTTTTGCCTGGCGCGGATCGAGTCCGAGCAGGGCGAAATCTGCCAGGTTGTGATAAGGACGACGCCGATCGGCAACCACCACGGTGATGCCTGCAATCTTTAGCAGCGCCTGACGGGCAACCGAACGGGCATCATCACTCAGCAGCAGCACGTCAAACTCGCCGCTGACTTTGCCGCCAGCAGGATCCAGCGTGGCACCGATAGTCAGGGAGAGCCGGGCCCCGACGCCAGCAGCGAAGGCCGCCTCCGTGGCCGGTTTATCGGTAATGCCGGCAACGATGACATCCTGCGCATTTTGCCGCAGCAGTTCGGCCAGTACATCGGCCCGATCGCCCACGCCGCCGCCGGTCGGGTTATCACCGGAGTCGGCGAGAATCACCGGTCCGCCAGGGCTGGAAATCGCCATGCGTACGCACTCTTCAGTACTGCCGGTCACGCAGCCAAACACAAATTGCTCACGCGCCTGCCAGTAAGCCAGCGCCAGTTTGGCCGCCTGCTCAGACAGCACATCGGCATCGGTACCAGTCATGATGGCTGCCGCAGTGGCGCGTGGCTCATCCGCCCAGACATAGCCAACCATCAGCGAAGCATCCCAGATATGTTCAAGTGCGTTAATCCCGGGCAGGCTGGCGTAAAGGCTTTTGGCCGGTTCATCTTCCGTGCTGGTGCGCTCGCCTGGCAGCACCACGGGGATCGGTGCCCACACCACACCCGGTCGGATGCCGCTTTGCAGGCTGTTGACCAGCATTGAGACGGATCGGCGCATGGTCTCTTCCACATCGATATGGGGTGCCGTGCGGTAGGTCGAAAACATATCGATCGCGTCGATGATGCGCTGCGAGACATTACCGTGCAGATCGTAGCTGACGCTAATCGGACAATCGGGCCCGACCAGCTCGCGCGTCGCGCTAATCCAGTCGCCTTCCGCGTCTTCCATTCCTTCGACATAGACCGCGCCGTGCATCGCCAGGTAAACGCCATCCACGGGCAAATACGCTTCGAGCCGACGGAGAAACTCCTGTTTGAAGGCATCATAGGTCACACGTGCCACCGGTCCACCGGCAATGGCGCGGGCGTGAAAGGTCGGCAGAAATTCTGCCGCGTAATCCTGCAGAAAGGCGAAATAGGGATTGGTCGTCATCGCTTCACCCCGCACGATGCGGAAATCGTCGGCGTAATTGAGCACCGGATTCCAGGTACTGCATTCAGTATGAATTCCACCATAGGCAATGCGCATAACAGACTCCGCTAGTCGGGTAAGTGAACGATAAAACGGTAAGCCGCCACACTGGCTGCGGCGCGGGCCCAGCTCAACTGATCAATCGCCATGCTGGCGATGGGCGTCTTGCCCATGATTGAAGGCAACACGTGACTATCAACCGCCTGCATCACCACGGTTCTGAGCAGGCCGTCGAACGCATCCGGCTGATGGGCGATGACAATCATCTCCGGATCGTTCATCTGAATGATATTGGCGATGGCGAGGCCAAGTGCGTCACCTGCCTGGTGCAGAATGGCAATCGCGGCGCTATTGCCTTTTACCGCCAGCGCTTCCAGTTCGGCGACGCTGGTGCAGGGCAGCTGTTTGTCACGCATGCTTTCACGCATCGCAGTGAGCGACGCCAGCGTATCAAGGCAGCCGCGTTTGCCGCAGCGGCACGGACGCCCGCCCGGCTCTACGGTACAGTGAGCAATTTCACCGGCCCCACCGTGCGCGCCGCGGTGCAGCTGTCCCTGAAAGAAGTGCGCGGAGCCAATGCCGTCGCCGTGGGAAATCAGGGTGAAATTCCTTGCCTTTTTCGCCACGCCGAAAATCTTTTCGCTGACCGCCAGAGCTTTGGCATCGTTTTCCAGTGACACCTCCAGACCGGTTTGCGCGTTAAGCAGTGCCGCCAGCGGGACGTTTTTCCAGCCCAGCAGGGCAGACTGAACGCACACCGCCTGGTTTTCATCCACAAAGCCGGAAAGCGTGACGCCCAGCCCGATGAGCTGATCGGCGGAGATACTTTTTTCTGCAAGCAAGCCGGGAATGGCGGCGGCCAGCGCACCAGCCAGCAGCGCAGGATCGGGATTCAGCGGCATGTGGGTACTGGCCAGGATGCGGCCGTGCATATCTGTCAGCACCAGATACACATCGTCACCGAGCAACGACGCACCGAGAAAATAAGCGCTGTCGGCACGCATTTTTAATAACACCGAAGGCCGACCCTGACCGTTACTTTCCGGAATGCTCTCTTCAAGCAGTCCTGCGCTAAGCATCTCTTTGATTAATGTGCTGATTGCGGCTTTACTCAGCTTCATTTTTTCCGCAATTGCCGTGCGGCTCATGCCATGCGAAGCAATTAATAAACGCAGAATTTGTTGCTGATGAGCATTAAGCATCCGGGTTCTCACGGCACAGGCTGTATTTGGCCGACAATAATCAGCCGTGAAAACAAATTCAAGCGCATTTAGTTTATTTTCTGAATGCAGATCGAATTATAAGTAAAATATATGAACTGACATCTTGGCTTTTGTTTGCAGAGTGTGCCTTATATAGCGTCGAGCCCGTTCTTCTGCTGCCGTTAACACAACCAAAGCGTATGGCAGGCGATGGCGTGCATTGACGGTCAGCTGCCTGCCGGGCAATGACTCTTCACTCTTTGTCACTGATTCACTGAGGCCTTCATGCAAAGCACACTCAAGCATTTCAGGGTACTGACACTTGCCGCGGGTATTCTGGCGTCGTTTTCCAGCGCATCGGTTTTGGCTGCTCAGCTGGTCATTATGCAAAACGAACCGCCGCGCAGCATGGACCCGGGCAATCAGACCGCGACCTTTACCGGCACGGTGCTGGACCCGATGTATGAAGGCCTGACGCGGCTCGGTGACGATGGCAAAATCATGCCGGCCCTGGCGCTCTCCTGGCATGCCGACGACAGCGGACTGCACTGGGAATTTACGCTGCGCCCCAACGTTAAATTCCACGATGGCACGCCATTTAATGCCGATGCGGTCGTTGAAAACTTTCAGCGTCATCTGGATACGAAGCGCGGTCTCGCCGGAAGTGGGAAAATTCGCACCTTTATTCAGGACGTGCAGAAAAAAAATGACTTAACCGTCACCTTCACACTGAAGAAAATTAATCCGGCGTTTTTAACCGTGCTGGCATCCGGTCCGGGATTAATGGTGAGTCCACAAGCTGACAAAGCCGGCACGATCAATAATAAAGCCGACGGTACCGGGCCCTATAAACTGGCGCAGTATAAATCCGGTGAATTTGTCCTGGAGCAGAAGAACCCGGACTATTGGGGCAAGTCTGCCGGGCCGGACGAAATAAAATGGACCTGGAGCAGTGAGCCGTCAGTCATGAATATGGCGCTGCAATCCGGTCAGGTCGATATTATTAACCCGGTGCCGCCGCAATTTGCCGGCATGTTAAAAAATAATCCCGGCGTGCAGTTAAAACAGTCGCCGGGCGCGGCGGTATTCTGGATCGATCTCAATACGCAGAGTAAAGCCCTCAGCGATGTCAGAGTGCGCCAGGCGCTGAACTTCGCGACCGACCAGCAGGCGCTGGTAAAAGCGGTGATGTTTGGTTATGCGCAGCCGGCCAATTCCCCGCTGGCGCCGGTCGATGCCAACTACGACCAAGCGTTGCATGACTATCCGTACGATGTGCAGAAAGCCAAAGACCTGCTTAAGGCAGCGGGCTATGCCGACGGCTTCGCCATGTCGATTGCCGTGCAGGCACCCGACGCACGCACCGCGCAGGTTCTGCAGGGTATGTGGAGCAAAATTGGCGTCAAACTCAGCGTGCGCCAGATGGAGAGCGGCGTGTGGGCCAAAGCAGCGTTTGCCGATGCCAAAGAGAAAGCCGCGCAGGGTACGGACGCGGTGCTGGCGTCCTGGTCTTCGGGGCTGTACGGCTCGGATCTGCAGTTGCGTCCGTTGTATCACAGCAGCAGCTTTGCGCCCGGCGGGGCCAACCTCGGCTTCTTCAGCGACAAACGTACCGATGAGCTAATCGATAGCGCCGCCTCCACGCTCGACGATGCCCAGCGCAAAGCGCTCTATTTCCAGGCACAGCAGCGGATCAGCGGACTCGCCCCGCAGGTGCTGCTCTACTATCAGGACGATCTGTATGCGACGCGCAAAAATATCAGTGGCGTGACAATGCAACCTGGCGGCCAGATTGTGGTTCGTGATGCCGTGAAAAAATAGTGCTGATGGCTGATTGATATGAAAGCGTATGTCGCAAAAAAGGTGCTCTCGCTGCCGTTGATTATCTTCGGTGTGTCGATCGTCGTGTTTATCGCCATCCGCGCGCTGCCGGGCGATCCGGCACGCCTGATGGCCGGCCCGGAAGCGCCGCAGGAAGCGGTGGACAATATGCGCGTGCGGCTCGGTCTGGATCAGCCTTTGCCGCTGCAATACGTCAGGTTTGCCGGTGAAGCGCTGCATGGCAATCTCGGGCTGTCGCTGCAGTCGCAGCGGCCAGTGATGACCGAAATCAGCGAACGCCTGCCGTACACGCTGTCACTGGCGGCGCTGGCGTACCTGCTGGCGATTGCCATCGGCGTGCCGGCGGGCATGACCGGGGCCATTTACCGGCAGCGCATTCCCGATCAGATCGTCATGGTACTGACCATTGCCGGTGCCTCGATTGCGAACTTCTGGCTGGCGTTGCTGGCGATGAACTACTTTGCGGTTCAGCTCGGCTGGCTGCCGCTACTCGGCGCTGATTCGTGGCGCAACTATGTGATGCCGACCGTGACGCTGGCGATTCTCCCGATGGCGATGATCGCGCGAATGACGCGCTCCAGCATGCTGGATGTGCTCAGTCAGGACTACATCCGTACCGCCAGAGCCAAAGGGTTATCATCGGCCAGCGTTAACTGGAAACACGCGCTGCGCAATGCGCTGATACCGATTGTCACCATCGTCGCGCTGAATTTTGGCAGCCTGATCGGGGGTGCAGTGGTCACTGAGTCGGTGTTTAACTGGCCGGGTATTGGCCGCCTGCTGGTGGATTCGGTGAAATACCGCGATTATCCGGTGATTCAGGGCGTAACGTTAGTGGCGGTAACCGGCGTGGTATTGATGAATCTGGTCGGTGAGATAGTGATTGGCTTGCTCAACCCGAAAATAAGGTTCGACTGATGAACAGTTTCGACACGTCTCTCCAGCCGCCGCCCGCGCGCCGCCGCCAGATCGTGAGGTTTTTGCTTGGCAACCCTTCCATCACGACCGGAGGCGGGCTGGTGCTGCTGGTGGTGCTGGCTGCCCTTTTCGCACCGCTGATTACTCACTGGGATCCCATCGAACAGGATCTGTTGAACACGTTGCAGGCACCTTCCGCTGCCCACTGGTTCGGCACCGATGATTACGGCCGCGATATTTTTGCCCGCGTCATTTATGGCGCGCGCATCACGCTGTTTGAAGTCAGCCTCAGCGTAGCCATCTCGATGGCGATCGGCATTCCTCTCGGCATCATCTCGGGGCTGGCCGGACGCAAGATTGATGCGCTGATTATGTGGCTGATGGATATTATTTTCGCCTTCCCCGGTATCGTACTGGCGATTCTGATTGTCAGCGTGCTCGGTGAGGGGCTGACAAACATGCTGATCGCCATTTCGTTGTTCTCGATCCCGGTGTATGCACGTCTGAGTCGCAACCTGACGCTGGGACTGAAAAACATGGAGTATATCGAAGCGGCGCATATGCTTGGCGTGCGATACCCGCGCATTATCACGCACTATATTCTGCGCAACGCCATTGGCCCGTTGATTGTACAGTCGACGCTGACGGCTGGCGCGGTGGTGCTTTCTGCCGCCAGTCTGTCGTTTCTCGGGCTCGGCGTGCAGCCGCCGATGCCGGAGTGGGGCACCATGATGAGCGACGGCCGCAACTTTCTCGGGCTAAATATTTACGTCTCCCTATTTCCCGGACTGGCGATTTTGATTACCGTGCTCGGTTTTAATGTGCTGGGCGACGGCCTGCGCGATGTAATGGATAAACGTTTATGACTCACCCGCACTCGACCGTGATCTGCCTCGATTTGGGCGGCTCCTTTATTAAGCTTGGCGTGATGGATGCACAGGATCGGCTAACCCTGCTCGATCAGCAAAAAATCCCGGCGACGGACTGGCAGGCATTTTGCGCCAGAGTCAGCGAGATGATCGCCGGGCAGCATAACCATTTCAGCAGCCAGGCGGCTGTCGCCATCTCCACGGCGGGCATTGTGGCACCGCAAACCGGCGAAATGTTTGCCAGCAACATCCCGGCTTTTCACCGGCGTAATCTGGCGCGGGAACTGGGTGAGGTGCTGCAGCGGCCGGTGATCGCGCACAACGACGCCGACTGCTTTGCCCTGGCCGAGGCGCTGGCCGGCAGCGGCAAAGGGCACAAAGTGGTGTTTGGCGCGATTCTCGGTTCCGGCGTGGGCGGTGGTCTGGTGGCGGACGGCCGCATTATCACCGGACAAAACGGCCTGACCGGCGAATGGGGCCACGGGCCGATTACCCTCACGGAAGTGACGCTGGCGCATCGTCGCGTGCGCGTGCCGCGCCAGGCGTGTCCGTGCGGCCAGACAGGGTGTCTGGACACCTACGGCGGCGCGCGCGGACTGGAAACGCTGCATCAGGTGTTGCACGCTGAAAGCGCCAGCAGCGTGGAAATCATTGCCCGCTGGCAGCAGGCAGAAGCGCGGGCGCGGCAGACGATAGAAGCCTGGCTGCAACTGGTGAGTGAGCCGCTCGCCTACACCATTAACATTACCGGCGCGTCACGGGTGGCGGTAGGCGGCGGCCTGGCTTCGGTCACCCCGCTGATTACTGCGCTTAATGATGCGGTGCAGCGCTGCGTGTTGCGCAGCACAGCGCATGCGCTGGTGGTGCCGGGCGAGTTTGCCCATCAGGGCGGCATGGTGGGCGCTGCGCTGCTGGCGCGGCAGGCGCTCAGCGCGTCCTGAGCTTTTGCCCTTTCGCCCGTTGCTGGCGCTTTTCGGTTACCGTGTTGCGCTCAAGACTTCGTTGAACCCGATTCAACCTTAAATGCGCTAAGCTTGACGCGCTAAAACCCGCAGCAAAGAGGCTGGTGAACAGACACTGTCGCCAGCCTCTTTGCTGTTTTTTTCACCTGCGGTACGGAAAAAAACATGTCATCAGTACAACCTCAACTCTCTCAGCTCCCGGACGAGGCCTCGCTGCCGCGTCACAGCGTGCCAAAAGCGCTGTTCGCGCTGGGCACCGGCGGATTTGCCATCGGCACCGGTGAATTTGTCATCATGGGCCTGCTGCCCGATGCGGCGAAAGGCCTGAACGTCACCATTCCTGAAGCTGGCCATCTCATCAGCATTTATGCCCTCGGCGTAGTGATTGGCGCGCCGCTGCTGGCTATTCTCGGCGCGCGGGCTTCACGGCGTAATTTCCTGATGACGCTGATGGGCCTGTTTGCGCTGGGTAATCTGCTGAGTGCTGTCGTGCCGGGCTACCCTGCGATGCTGGTGGCCCGCTTTCTGGCGGGCTTTCCCCACGGCACCTTCTTTGGCGTTGCGGCGCTGGTGGCGGCAGGACTGGTGGAGCGTGCGCGGCGCGCGCAGGCGGTGTCGATGGTGCTGCTGGGATTAACCATCGCCAATCTGATTGGCGTACCTGCCGTTACCGCCATCGGCCAGTGGTTTGGCTGGCGTGATGCGTTTGCCATCGTCGGCGGACTGGCGCTGCTGACGCTGTTACTGGTGTGGCTTTGGGTACCCAATGTGGCCGGTGACAAACAGGCCAGTCCACTGCGCGAGCTCTCGGCGCTGACGCGCAAGCAGGTTTTGCTGACGCTGGCGATTGGCGCGATTGGCAGCGGCGGCATGTTCTCGGTATTCAGTTACGTTAAACCCACCATGATGGAACTGGCCCACCTGCCGGAGAATCTGGTACCGGCGATACTGGCGCTGTTTGGTCTCGGCATGATTATCGGCAACCTTGTCGGGGGACGTCTGGCCGATCGCGGGCTGGAGAAAACCATCCGCATTGTGCTGGTGTGGTCGCTGCTGGTATTGAGCGCGTTTGTCTTCGCCGCGCATTATGCGCTGGCGGGCGCGCTTAACGTGATGCTGGTTGGTACCATGGTGGCGCTGGGAAGCGTGTTGCAAATCCGCCTGATGGACGTGGCCGGTGATGCACAAACCCTGGCGGCAGCGCTTAATCACTCGGCGTTCAACATTGCCAATGCGCTGGGGGCGTGGCTCGGCGGCATCACCATTTCCGCCGGGCTGGGCTGGCAGTCCACCGGCTGGGTTGGGGCCATTCTGTCCGTGCTGGGGCTGCTGATTCATGCCATTGCGGTGCGCGATGCGCGCCGGACGCCGGCGCTCGCCATAAAATAATTTTTACCGCGCGGGAATAAACGCCGCGCTGGTTCGTCTTATGCCCACTTTTCCTTACTGAGTTGGCTAAGATGAACTTTAAACCTACGGTCAGACATCTGCCGTTGTTACTGCTGGTGGTCATTATTCCCGGATTACTGCTGGTGCTGTTTCTTGCTGCAGGCGGTTGGCTGACGCCGCAGCGCCTCAGTGCGCAAAGTCTGGTGCAGTCGCTGCAGCAAAACAGCGGTGTGCATCCGGGATACCGGCGCAATCATGCCAAAGGCGTGTGCGTTACCGGTGAATTTACCTCCAGCGGCAACGCGGCGTTTCTGTCACGCGCCAGCGTTTTCCAGCCGGGTACGGTGCCGGTGATTGGCCGCTTTGCCATTGCCGGCGGTAATCCGCACGCGCCGGACTATGGCGTGCCGGTGCGCAGCCTGGCGCTGGAATTTCAGCTGGCGCACGGCGAGCAGTGGCGTACCGGCATGAACGCGCTGCCGTTTTTCCCGGTCAGTACGCCGCAGGCTTTTTACGATCAGCAGCAGGCCAGTCGACCGCTGCCGCAGACCGGCAAACCTGATGCGCAAAAGCTGATGGCGTTTACTGTTGCCCATCCCGAAGTTAAACCTTTCTTTGCCTGGGTAAAAGCCCACGTACTGGCCGCCAGCTGGGCACAGGAGCAGTACAACAGCCTGAATGCCTTCCGCTTTACCAATGCGCAGGGGGAAACGCGCTTTGTGCGCTGGAGTCTGGTGCCGCGTACACCATGGCAGCCGATCAGTGCCGCTCAGCAGCAGCCGGATTATCTGCAGAGCGACCTGCACGACCGGCTGGCGACCGCACCGCTGAAGTGGGATCTGGTGATCAGCGTGGCTCAGCCCGGTGATGCGGTGAACGATGCCAGCAAGGTGTGGCCAGCCGATCGGCAACAGGTTGTTGCCGGTACGCTGACGCTGCGCGACAGCAGCCCGCAACAGGGCGGCAGCTGCAATGACATCAATTACGATCCGCTGATTCTGCCGCAGGGCATCAGCGGCTCGGACGATCCGCTGCTCAACGCGCGCTCCGCCGCTTACGCGAAATCTTTCAATCTGCGCACGGCTGAACAGGCGCGCCAGCAGGAGAAAAAATCATGAGTCATCAGACAACTCTGTTTCATCCGCTGCTGCGCATCGTACACTGGTTGATGGCGCTGGCCGTGCTGACCATGCTATTTATCGGCGTGGCGATGGTGGCGGATATCTCGGCTGCCCATTCGCTGCTGCTGGCGATACACAAACCGCTCGGCGTGGTGATCGCGTTGCTGGTGGTCGTGCGTATCGGGCTGCGGCGTTACTATGGTGTGCCCGCCATGCCCGCGTCGGTGCCGGGCTGGCAGCAAACGGTGGCACATTTGACCCATCTGGCGCTCTATTTTCTGATGCTGGCGCAACCGCTGGTAGGCTGGGCGATGCTGTCGGCAGGCGGGTTTCCGGTGACGATTGGCGAGGGACTGGTGCTGCCGCCGCTGCTGCCGGTTAGCGTGGAAAGTTATGCCGTGCTGCGCCCGTTACACTCGCTGCTGGCGTTTAGTCTGTTCGCGCTGATCCTGGCCCATCTGGCCGCCGCGCTGCTGCATGGTCTGATTTTACGGGATGGCGTGCTGAGTAGCATGACCGGCCTGCGCCGGGTGCGAGAGCAAAAATAATGTCTGCATTGAGCGATGACGAAATCCGCGCCTTACTGCCGCATTTGCAGCGTTTTGCGCTGGGGCTGACGCGTGAGCGCATGGCCGCTGAGGATCTGGTACAAAACACGCTGGTCAAAGCACTGGACGCGGCGCGCGATCCTACGCGCAGTCTGCGTGCCTGGCTGTTTTCCATTCTCTGGCATCAGTTCATTGATGGCGAACGGCGCCGCAAGCGCTGGCAGGCGATTATGACGCTGTTCAGCCGCGCCGAGCCCTTTGCCGAGTCGGCTGAGCATCACGCCATCGCCGATGAGATGCTGGCGCTGTTCGCCCGTCTGCCGGCTGACAGTCGCGCATTGCTGCTCCTGGTTAACGTTGAAGGCATGCGTTATCAGGAAGCGGCTGATACGCTGAACATTCCGCTGGGCACCGTGATGTCACGGTTGTCGCGGGCGAGAAAACAGTTGCAGCACATGACCGAAGGCCTGCCGGCCCCGGTGACGTTGAGGAGATTAAAATGAATATCCCGCCCGATGAGAACCAGCTGCACGCCTGGCTGGATGGTGAACTGGATAGCGCCAGCCATCAGGCCGTCAGCGACTGGCTGGCGCAGCATCCTGACGTTGCCGCCCAGGTTGAGGGCTGGCGTCAGGACAAGCTGCGCTTGCAACAAAGCCTGCAGCGCAACATGGCGCGAACCGCCTTTACGCCACTGCAACCGGCACAGCTACGCCAGCGGCGTGCGCGACAGCGTTATCAGCGGCTGGCGCTGGCCTGCTCGCTGGTGCTGGCGTTGGGGATCGGCAGCCTGTCCGGCTGGCAGATGACTGAACGCTTGCAGAATCACCCGTTACCGATGGAGGATGCGGTACAGGCTTACCGGTTATTCGGCGATGGCGCGCAGCAGGCGACGATGGACATTAACACCCATCAGACAACACAGCTGGCCAGCTGGCTGGGCCGCTATTTTATCAACGGTACGCTGCCGCCCAATCTGGAACGCTTTGGCTATCAGCTCATCGGCGCGCGCCTGATGGCGAATGAGCATGGCGCCTCGGCGCTGGTGCTGTATCAGACCGCCAGCGGTACGCGCGTTGGCTGGTACATCCGCCCGCAAACCGTGCGGCTGGAAAAGGGGTCGCGCCAGGCGGACAACCTGGTGGCGCAATACTGGAGCGATCGCCATTATAACTATGCGCTGGTGAGCCCGATGAGCGGTGAAGCCGCACCGGCACTGCGTGCTGCGATAGGCAGCGAAGTGGGCTGATTCATTTACCTGCCAGCTTTGCCTGCAGGAACGTCATGAATACCCGATTGATCTCGCTGCGCTGGCGATGCTGCGGATAAAGCGCATTCAGGTGCAGCGAGGCCGGATGCCAGTCATCCAGTACCGTCACAAGCTCACCACGCGCCAGCGCCGGAGCCACGATAAACTCCGGCAGCAGGATCAGCCCCAACCCGGCGACGGCCGCATCACGCAGCATTTCTCCGTTATTGCTGACCATCGGTCCCTGGACCGCCAGCACTTTACGCGTGTCGCCCTGAAACAGCTCCCAGCCGGTCTGGCTTTCACGTCCATAGCGCAGACAGAGATGCTGCAGCAGATCCTCCGGCTCACGCGGTGCGCCGGCGCCCTGCAGGTAGGCCGGGCTGGCACAGATCACGCGGCGGAATTCGCCCAGCCGTTTGGCGATCAGGCTGGAGTCCGGCAGCGTGCCGATGCGGATCGCCATATCAAAACCTTCACCCACCATATCCACATGCCGATCGGCCAGTTCCACCTGGAACTGGATACCGGGATGCTGGCTCAGGAATTCGGCGATATAAGGGGAAAGATGGCTGATGCCGAACGACATCGGCACGCTGAGACGAAAACTGCCGCGCAGCATCTGACGACGACCAGACACCGCCATTTCGGCTTCCTGCACATCATCCAGAATGCGCTGCGCATGCTGGGCAAACAGCTGGCCGTTGTCGGTAACAGACAGTTTGCGCGTGTTGCGATTCAGCAAACGCGCCCCGAGCGACTCTTCCAGCGCGGCGATGCGCCGGCTGACATATTGCTTGGAGAGCATCAGCTGTTCAGCCGCAGCGGTAAAGTTGCCCGCTTTGATTACGGCGACGTAAATCCGGAGATCTTCAATCTGCATATTGTCCACTTATCTGTGACAGTCATTGTCATACCGGCGCATTGTTAGGCAAATCAGTTTACGTATACTGGTCAGCAACGGGAAGGGCCTTCGCCCTCCAGCTAAAAAATTTAAGGAGCAGACCATGATTGAACAACGACTGTCCGAACAACGTGGCTTAGGCGATCACGGCTGGCTGCATTCACGCCATACCTTTTCGTTTGCCAGCTACTGGGACCCACAACAGACCGGTTTCTCCGATCTGCTGGTGATTAACGATGATCAGGTAGCACCGGGTCGCGGTTTCGGTGCGCATCCGCACAACAACATGGAGATTATCTCCTACGTGCTGGAAGGCGCGCTGGAGCATAAAGATTCCATGGGTACCGGTTCGGTTATCGTGCCCGGTGACGTGCAGCTGATGAGCGCCGGCAGCGGCGTAACGCACAGCGAGTTTAACCACTCGAAACAGGATAATGTGCACTTCCTGCAGATCTGGATTGTGCCGGCAGACGCGGTACCGAGCCAGGTTACCAGCAGGTGTCAGTGGCAGAAGCCGACAAACGCGGTCAGCTGCGCCTGATTGTTTCGCCACAAGGCGACAACGGCTCGCTGCGCGTACGTCAGGATATGCGTATTTACGCGGGGCTGTTTGACGGTGCTGAGCAGCAGACGCTGGAACTGGCTAACGATCGCTATGCTTATATTCACGTGGCGCGCGGCAGCATTGAAGTGAATGGCGTGAGCTTTAAAGCCGGCGACGGCGCGCGCGTACGCAATGAGACGGCGCTGCAGTTCGCTAACGGTAACAATGCTGAAGTGCTGGTGTTTGATTTACGACCAGTAGAAGTTAATCACCCGCAGCGTTAATTCATTGCGCGGTAAGTCAGCGAGGCATGGCGTGAACCTTCACGCCATGCCTTTTTATTTGCCTTAAGGTACGAATAATAACCAGCACCTGACAGGTCCGGCATAAAATAGGAATTTTTACCTTCCACAAAAATGCAAAGCCCCTTAAATTTGCCTCCAGGATAAGCACGCTACGCCAGGTATTTGGCGGCTAAACAACAAACAAAGTTAACACTATTACATTCCATTAGAATTAATGGTAATGAGGATTTTGATGGTTTTAAAACGCAGCTTTAATATCGCAGTGGTATTGGTTTTAGCCTTTTCTGTAACGGCTTGTGGCATGTCTCATCGTGGCCGTAACACCGCCATTGGCGCCGGTGTGGGTGCGGTGGGCGGCGCCGTTCTGACCGGCGGCAGCACTTTCGGTACCCTCGGCGGCGCGGCTATCGGCGGCCTGATTGGTCACGAAGTCAGCCGTTAATTTCACCGTTACTCAGGATTTCGCCAGCCGGAATGCTGGCGAAATCATTTCACTTCATAACCCGCCGTCAATAGCCCCGCGTTGAAATATTCATCGGCCAGAAATTTCTTTATTTAATCCGGCCATCAATTATTACCGCTACCGCTTAAAAAATATTAATCGATCTGTAGCTGATGAATCATCAGAGCGGCGCGGGCGGCTTCTTTGCCTTTTTTAATAAAATGTTCGGTATAAAACGCTTCAATCGCGTCGACCGGCTGAAAATTGTGCGGAGTGAGTGATACCGAAAACACCGGAACATTGGTGGCGAGCTGCACATTCATCAGGCCATCGACAACGGCCTGCGCGACAAAGTCATGGCGATAGATGCCACCGTCGACCACCAGCGCGGCGCAGACAATCGCATCAAATTTGCCGGTTTCGGCCAGGCGTTTGGCCAGCAGCGGCATTTCAAACGCGCCGGGTACGTCATAGCTTTTTAAAGTATTTTCGACGCCTTGTTCTGCCAGTTCCTGCTCAAATCCTACCAGCGCGTTGTTCACGATCGCCTGATGCCATCCTGCTTTAATAAAAGCCACACGAAACTTATTCATAATGCTTCCATGATTAGCTGAAAAATTTATAAGTGAATAATAAAAAAGTCTTTTTTATCATCTGCCCACTATCCGTCTGGTATACCATATGTTGCAATTTTGATCCACAACGCGGGCAGTGCGGTTAACGTGCTGCTTGACGCCAGCCAGCGCCTGCAATACAAATAGACGCGTCGGGGGAGTCTCGCCTGAGAGACTGAGAGGCTAATAGCGCACTGCGCGGCTTAGCGACCCTTTGAACCTGACCCAGTTGATACTGGCGTAGGAAGACTGACGGCTTCATGTGCAAAGCCGTCTGGCGTAAAGGCGAGCCCGATCGCTGGCGTCGATTCCCTTCACCTGTATCTGCGGGTCTCAGTTATCACTGAGAGGCCGATGTGAATTTCCCAGATTATTTACCGGAACGTTGTTCATGAGCCGCTGGAGCGTGCTCGGTAGCGGCGTGTCCGGGCTTTGTGTCGCCACGCTGCTGGCTGAGCGCGGAGAAACCGTCGAGGTCATTGATGATGAAGCGCGTCAGCCTGCCTCGTGGTTTGCTGGAGGCATGCTGGCGCCGTGGTGTGAAGCAGAAAGCGCGCCAGCGGAGGTGATTACCCTCGGCCAGCATGCTGCGGCCTGGTGGCAAACGCGCGTCAGCAGCGTGGTGCATCAGGGCACGTTAGTGCTGGCACCACCGCGTGATAACCCGGAGTTAAACCGCTTCGCGCGCATGACGACGGCGCATCAATGGGTTGATCCGGCGTCGCTCGAGCCGGCGCTGGAAAACCGTTTTGCGCGCGGACTGTTTTTCCCGCGCGAAGCGCACCTCGATCCGCGCCGCGCGCTGGCTGAACTGCGTGACAAACTGCTGCAGCGCGGCGTCCGCTTTGATGCGCGCCAGCCATCGGGCCGGATCATCGACTGTCGCGGTATCCATGCCAGAGCGCAACTCTCCGGCCTGCGCGCGGTGCGCGGGGAAATGCTGATCCTGCAGAGTCATGAGGTGTCATTTTCCCGGCCGATTCGTCTGCTCCATCCGCGTTTTCCCTGTTATCTGGTGCCGCGTCGCGACGGCCACTTCATGCTCGGTGCCACCATGATCGAAAGCGACGATGCCAGCGCTATCAGCGCGCGCGCCATGATGGAACTGCTCAGCGCGGCCTACACCCTTCATCCGGCGCTGGCGGAAGCGCGCGTCATCGAAAGCGGCAGCGGTCTGCGTCCGGCATGGCCGGCTAATCTGCCGGAAATCCACTATCACAACGGTATTTTTTATCTTAACGGCATGTATCGTCACGGTTTTCTGCTGGCACCAATGATGGCAGAACAGCTGATGCAGCGCCTGTCCGGGGAGGTTAGCCATGAATATTCAGCTTAACGGCCGCATCATCAGCACTGAGGCCACCAGCCTCAGCGAATTGCTGATCGAACAGCAAATCGACGCGGCCTGTGTTGCCACCGCCTGCAATGGCGATTTTGTGCCGAAAAGTCAGTATGCCAGCCTGCAGTTACAGGAAGGCTGGCAGCTGGAAGTCCTGTCACCGATGCAGGGAGGCTGAGCGATGTTTTACGATTTTACGCCGCAGTCACGCTTGCTGCTCGGCACCGCAGGCTACCCTTCACCGGCGATTTTGCAGCAGGCGATCGCCGCATCCGGCAGTGAAATTATCACTGTCAGCCTGCGCCGCGAAGGCACGGCGGGCGCGGCTTTTCGCGAGCTGCTGACGGGCCTGAATGTGCGCGTGCTGCCCAATACCGCTGGCTGCCACACGGTCAAAGAGGCCGTCACCACCGCGCACATGGCGCGCGAATTGTTTAACACGCCGTGGATCAAGCTGGAAGTGATTGGTCATGCCGACACGCTGCAGCCCGATCCGTTCGCGCTGGTCGAAGCGGCACGCATTTTGTGCGCCGACGGCTTCCAGGTGTTTCCCTACACCACGGAGGATCTGATAGTCGGTGAAAAACTGCTGGCCGCTGGCTGTGAACTGCTGATGCCGTGGGGCGCGCCCATCGGCTCCGGCCAGGGACTGCGAAATATTGACGGGCTGCGGGCGATGCGTGCCTGGTTCAGCGATATTCCACTGATCATTGATGCTGGCATCGGCGCGCCGTCACAGGCAGCGCAGGCGATGGAGATGGGCTTCGATGCCATCCTGCTCAATACCGCTGTGGCGAAAGCGGGCGATCCGGTGGCGATGGCGCGCGCGTTCAGCCAGGCGATCGCCGCCGGGCAGGGCGCGCGCGAGGCCGGGCTGATGGAGAAGCGTGATATGGCCGTGGCCTCAACGCCGATCTTCGGCCTCGCTAACCTGAACTAAGGAGCGCGCAATGGAACGCTACCAACGCCAGATGATGCTGCCGGAAATTGGCGTCGTCGGGCAGCAGAAACTGGCTCGCGCCCGCGTGCTGGTAGCCGGTGCCGGTGGGCTGGCCGCCACGCTGCTGCCTCAGCTGACGGGCGCGGGCGTCGGTCAGCTGTGTCTGTACGATGACGATCAGGTCGCGCTGCATAACCTGCATCGCCAGACGCTGTTCACCCTGCAGGATGTGGGTCGCAGCAAAGCTGTGGCGGCGCAGCAGGCTTTGCAGCAGCGCAATCCTGAGGTGCAAATCGAAGCGGTGCCCGAGGCGCTGAGCGCCAGCAATATCGCGCAGGCGCTGGCGGAGTGCGATCTGGTGATTGATGCCGCCGATAACTTCGCGGTGACTTACCAACTGTCTGATGCCTGTTTCCAGGCAGGCATACCGCTGATCAGCGCCTCGGTGCTGGGTCGTCAGGGCTATGCTGGCGGTTTTTGCGGCGGCGCGCCGAGCTATCGTGCGCTGTTTCCGCAGCTGCCTGCTTCCGCGGCTAACTGTAACACCGCTGGCGTGATGGGCCCGGCCGTGGCGGCGCTGGGGGCGATGCAGGCGCAGATGGCGCTCAGCGTACTGCTCGGGCTGCAACCCTCACCGCTCGGCTGCATGGTCAACTGTGACTTCGTCAGCTGGCACTTTCGTTCGTTCCGCTTTGATGCGGCACAGGAACCGGCCCAGCCCGGCGTGCCGTTTATTGATGCTCACCTGTTACAACCCGGAGACTGCATTGTGGAGCTGCGCAGCTGCGAAGAGGCGCCTGCCAGCGTGGCCGATCGGGTTGAGCGCGTATTGCCGCACGAACTGGACGCCTGGCAGCCACCGGCGGATCGCCGCATCGTACTGGTCTGCGCCAGCGGCATCCGGGCGGCGCAGGCGGCCAGCGCGCTGGCGCAGCGCGGCTTTAATCAGCTGGCGATTCTGGCGGCGCGCCGGCCATGACGCAGGACATCCGCTTTGACCAGGTGAGCTTTGCCTGGGGCGAAAAACAGCTATGCGATCGGCTCAATTTGCAACTGCGCGGCGGCAAAACCACGGTGCTGCTGGGCTGCAGCGGCATTGGTAAAAGCACGCTGCTGCGTCTGGTGGCCGGCTTAGTGCAGCCGCAGCAGGGCAGCCTGAGCGGTATTGCGCAGCACGTGGCATGGATGGGGCAGCAGGATCTGCTCTATCCGTGGCTGACGGTGCTGGAGAACGTGATGCTGACGGCGCGTCTGAGCGGTGCGAAGCCGGACCGCGTGCGGGCGCACCATTTGCTGGCACAGGTGGGACTGGAAGACGAGGCGCAAGCCGCGCCCTCACAGCTCTCGGGTGGCATGCGGCAGCGGGTCGCGCTGGCGCGCACGCTGTATGCGCAGCGCGAGCTGGTGCTGATGGATGAGCCATTCGCCACGCTGGATGTGATGACCAAACACCAGCTGCAAACGCTGACCGCGACGCTGCTGCGCGGCAAAACGGTGCTGCTGGTGACGCACGATCCGCTGGAAGCCTGCCGTATGGCCGATGACATTCTGCTGTTGCACGGCCAGCCGCTGCAGGTGACGCACTGGCCTGTGCCGGCAGGTACGGTGCCGCGCGCGCTCAATGATGCCGGACTGCTGCAGGCGCAGGCCGAACTCTTTTCCCGACTGAATTCTTATGAAAAAGCTAAGTAGTGGTATCTACCTGATCGCGGTGGTGCTGGGCGTATGGCTGCTGGTGCGGCACAACGGCGTACCGGCATTTCTGCTGCCAGCACCGCAGGCGGTGCTGGAGGCTCTGTGGCAAAAGCGGCAGCTGCTCGCGCATCACGCAATGTTCACGCTGGCGGAAATTGTGCTGGCGCTGCTGCTGGGCGTCGGCGGCGGCGTGGTGCTGGCGGTACTGATGGCCTCCAGCCCGCTACTGCGTCGGGTGCTGTTTCCGCTGGTGACAGCCAGCCAGACCATCCCGGTATTTGCGCTGGCCCCGCTGCTGGTGCTGTGGCTGGGTTTTGGCATCGCGTCAAAAGTCGTGGTGGCGGCGCTGATTTTGTTTTTCCCGCTGTGCCTGTCGCTGTTCGACGGTTTATGCCGTACGCCTGCCGGCTGGCTGGAGCTGGCGCAAACGCTGTATCCCTCGCGCTGGCGAATTTTCTGGCGCGTACGCTGGCCGGCTGCGCTGCCGCAGTTTTTCGCCGGCCTGCAGATGGCGGTGGTGCTGGCACCCATTGGGGTGGTGATCGGCGAGTGGGTCGGTGCCAGCGAAGGGTTGGGCTACCTGATGATGCAATCCAACGCGCGGCTGGAAACGGCCACCAGTTTTGCCGCACTGCTGCTGTTAATGAGCCTGGCGCTGCTGCTCTCAGCGGCCGTGGCGCTGGTGCGTAAAAAATTTCTCTGGCAATCATACTAAGGAACTTGAGTGAATAGACTTCTTCGTGCCATCGCTTCGTTACTGCTGCTGGCCACCGTCAACGTGCAGGCAGCTGAAAAGGTGCGGCTGCTGCTCGACTGGTTCATTAACCCCAACCACGCAGCGATCTTTGCCGCTCAGTACAGCGGGGCGTTTAAACAGCAGGGGCTGGATGTCGAGATGATCGCACCGGCGGATTCCGCGTCGGTACCGCTGTTGCTGGCGGCAGGCAAGGCGGATCTGGCGATTAGCTATCAGCCGCAGCTCTATAAGCTGGTGGACAAGCAGGTGCCGGTGATCCGGGTTGGCACGCTGATTAACCAGCCGCTGAACACCCTGACAGCCGTATCGGGCGATATCCACAGTATTAAAGATTTCGCCGGTAAATCGATTGGCTATGCGATTCCCGGCGCGGAAGATGTGGCTATCCGCAATATGCTGAAATCGCAGGGCGTCGACGTTAACAGCGTGAAGCTGGTAAATCTGAATATGGACGCCGTCTCCGCGCTGCTGACGCATAAAATTGACGGCGCGCTGACCATCTTCCGTAACTACGAGTTGCTGGATTTGCAGGACAAAGGCGCAAAGCCGGTGTCGTTTAAGCCGGAAGATTACGGCGTGCCGGCCTACGATGAGTTGATCATTCTGGCCAATAGCAACACAGCGGCAAACGATCCTCGCATCCCGGCATTTCTGCGTGGGCTGGATGCGGGCATCGCCTGGCTGCGCGCTCACCCGCAACAGGCGTGGCAGGCGTTCATTAAGCGTTACCCTGAACTGGATACGCCGCTCAATCATCAGGCCTGGCAGGCGACGCTGCCTTATTTTGCAACGCACAGTGCGGAATTTAATCAGGCGCGTTATCAGGCATTTGGTGAATATATGAAAGCCAACGGGCTGATCACCACCGTGGCGCCGCTGGCGCGCTATTCACTGTAATCCATCCGCTTGCGCCGTTTTCCCGGGCCGGGAGAACGGCGCGCGTTGACATTGCGTGCGGCCGGGGGACAAACGAAGACCCGCATCCCCGGTTTTCGGAAAATACTGGATTTCTGTGACTGTTATCACTGCGCGGGTAACGCTAAAATAAATACTTCTCATTTAGCAGAAGGTTTTTCGTCACGATGTTTTCGCGTTTCACACTGGCCACGTTAACGGCCACACTCCTGCTCACCGGCTGCGCGCGTCATGCTGCCAGCGACAGCAGCGCTGATGCTGCCGCCGCAGAAGCCCCGGCTTCCGCTTCCGCTCCGGTCGAAAACAACGACAGCGCTTCGCCGTTTGCCAGCGGACCGACCGTCATCAATGTCTCCCATCAGGTGACGCGCACCGACGATGGCTCATCCGTGTACGTGACGGTGGATGGGCAGGAAGCCGGACTGCTGCAAAAGGGCGAGAGTAAAGAGCTCCGCGTCCCGGCCGGTAAACACCAGATCGGCGGCTACGTGCAAACACTGTTTGGTTTTGGCAAAGTGACCATTCCTGCGGTCGATGTCACCACAGACACCAATGGCCCGAAAAACGTGGTCTATTCCGTTACGCGGCAAAAACCGCAGTTCAGCGAAAGCGCTGCCACGCCAAACAACTCCTGATTGACTGCGGTGCGGGCCAGATGCTGCCCGACACTACTGCTCTCATTTGGTCGCCATTAATGGCGACCCTACATTGAAACTGCGTCGTTTTATGTAGGGTGCGCATTTATGCGCACCTGGTTACCCGGCAGCCATTAATGCTAATCCTGCACTGAAACCGTGTGATTTTAAATGTGGTGCGCATTAATGCGCATCTGCATAAATAATTGTTATTCAGCGCAAAGGCAAAGGCAAAGGCAAAGGCAAAGGCAAAGCGCAATAAGCCATCAGTGCATCAGCGCATACACGACATCAATGGCGTTGATGACCAGGAAGAACAGGATAATGTGGGTGAGGGCATTAACGGACATCGCTTTGGGTTGAGACATCATCAGTCCTGAATAATTAACGTGAATACAGTGAAGTAACGTTAAATATTACCTGTTAAGAATAAGATTACTATGCTGTGCCACGGTTATCAGAGGTGCCGGACGGCTGCGTTTTCATGCGCGGGTTCAGAAGGCGCAGCATTTCATTTGCTTGCGGCCGCGCGTCCTTAATTTTAAAGATAAATCGCAGAGGCATTCGCCTGATGGCTGGCCCGGATTGCGTGGCTGATGGCGTCGAGGCGCAGCGGTGAGATTAAATTGCCGGTAAGATTTGCGCCGTCAGAGTGCGTAAATGTTCACGCAATAATTGATGTAAAGCGCGAATCGCCGGCGAGAATTGTTTGCGATGCGGGCAGATTAAATGCAGCGGCGTGCTTTCGCCTGGCAGCTGCGGCAGCACCCGTTCCAGCCGGCCATGCCTGATATCGTCGCAGACATCAAGCCAGGATTTATAAGCAATCCCCATTCCGGCAATTGCCCAGCGGCGCGCCACTTCAGCGTCGTCGCACAGCAGCCGGCTTTTCACCGTGATTTGCCGCCGCATCCCTTCCTGCGGAAAGGTCCATTTATCATACACGTGGCCGCCCATGACAAACGGCAGACAGTGATGCTGTGCCAGATCCTCGAGTTTTTCCGGACGGCCATGTCGATCGAGATAATCGGGTGCGGCGACCATCACACGGCGGTTTTCTTCCGCCAGCGGTAGCGCGACATAGCTGCTGTCCTCCAGCTTACCGTAGCGAATAGCGATATCCACCGGATCGCGGAACACGTCACTCACCTGATCGGAAAACGAGAGACGCAGCCCGAGCGCCGGATGCGCCCGGCAAAATTCTGTCAGCAGCGGCAGAATAATATGGCGGCCGATATCAGACGGCAGAGCGATTTTCAGCTCGCCGCTCAGGGCATCGTCGTGGCTTTGCAGGCTTTCTGCACCGGCGTGCATTAGCGCCAGCATCTCCTGCGCGAACGGCAGATACTTTTCGCCTTCCGCCGTTAAACGCAGGCTGCGCGTCGATCGCGCAAACAGGCGGCGATCGAGATCGCGCTCCAGCCGCTGAATGGCGGCGCTGACCTGACCGGGCAGCAGGTTGGCTTCGCGCGCTGCGCGGGAAAAGCTGCCCAGCGCGGCAGAGCGCACAAACAGGGTGACATCTTCTAAACGAATCATCGACGTTCTCGCCATTATCGGGATTTTCACTCTACGAGTGAAAGTGTTGTCCTGCAACAGGCATTTTTCCCGGTGCGATGTCTGGCTATGCTGCTGTCAATACCCTGAAAATATTCACTCACCTGGAGCCTGTTGCATGAAAGCGATTGTTTATAGCCAAAACGGTTTACCGATTTCAGATGAAAATGCGTTGTATGAACTGGACGTGGCGAAACCGCAGCCAGGCGCACGCGATCTGCTGGTGAAAATCAGCGCGATTGCGGTTAACCCGGTTGATACCAAAGTGCGCGCTGGCGCCCCGACAGACACGCCGCGCATTCTCGGCTGGGATGCGGTGGGCGTGGTCGAGGCGGTGGGCAGCGATGTCACACTGTTTCAGCCCGGCGATGAAGTTTACTACGCCGGCGACATCACACGCGCTGGCAGCTATGCCGAGTATGGACTGGTGGATGAACGCATCGCCGGACTCAAGCCGCGCACGCTGAGCGACGCCGATGCCGCCGCGCTGCCGCTGACATCACTCACCGCGTGGGAACTGCTGTTCGATCGCCTGGAAATTGATGCTGCCGACGAAGGCACATTGCTGATCATCGGCGCGGGCGGCGGCGTGGGTTCGATGCTGACGCAGCTGGCGCGCAAACTGACCCGACTGACGGTCATTGGTACCGCCTCTCGCCCGGAAACCGCCGACTGGGTGCGCTCGCTGGGTGCCCATCATGTTATCGATCACCAGCGTCCGCTGGGTGATCAGCTGGCAGCGATTGGCCATAAAGAGGTGCGCTACGTGGCCTCACTGACCCATACCGACAGCTACTATCCGCAGTTGATCGATGTGCTGGCTCCGCAGGGCAAACTGGCGCTGATTGACGATCCGGAAACCCTGGATGCGGTGCCGCTGAAGCGCAAAGCCATCTCGCTGCACTGGGAACTGATGTTTACCCGCTCGCTGTTCCATACCGCCGATATGCAGCGCCAGCATCAGATTCTGCAGCAGGTGAGTCAGCTGATTGACGATCAAACCCTGCAGACCACCGCTGGCGAGCATCACGGCAGCATCAGCGCGGCCAACCTGCGTAAAGCGCATGCGCTGATTGAAAGCGGTCGCGCACGCGGCAAGATTGTCCTTAGCGGCTTTTAAGTCATTAAAACACGTAAGGTTAACCGTCCGTCAGCCCGGGCGGTTATGGTAGCGACTTTGCTATTTATCTGCGCTCTGGCGCAATCTTCAATCAGGAGACTCTCATGACCCTTAATGATGCGGTTGCCCGCCGTCACACCGTAAAAGCTTTCTCTGCGGGCAAAACGCTGCCGCAGCAGGAGATCGACACGCTGCTTAACCTGCTGCGCAACAGCCCGTCATCGGTTAACTCGCAGCCGTGGCACTTTGTTGTCGCGTCGACTGCGGAAGGGCGGGAAAAGATGGCGCAATCCACCAGCGGCGCGTTCATTTACAACAACCCTAAGGTGCTGAACGCCTCACACGTGATTGCGCTGTGCATGCGCACCGATCTGGATGAAGCGCACCTGCAAAATGTGCTGGCGCAGGAAGAGAAAGACGGGCGTTTTGCCAAACCCGAAGCCAAAGCCGGGCAGGATAAGAGCCGCCGCAGCTACGTGGATATGCACCGTTATGAGCTGCGCGACGTGCCGCAGTGGATGGAGAAACAGGTCTATCTGGCGCTGGGCGGACTGTTACTGGGCGCCGCGATGCTCGGCATTGATGCCACCCCGATGGAAGGCTTTGATGCGCGCGCACTTGACCAGGCGCTGGGCCTGCGTGAACAGGGCTTTACCAGCGTGGTGCTGGTTTCGCTTGGCTATCGCAGTGAGGAAGATTTCAACGCCACGCTGCCGAAATCGCGTCTGCCGCAGGACGAAATTTTCACCTTTATCTAAAGAGCTTAACCAGGTGCGTGCCTGCGCACCTGCGCGCTTAACGTGGGAACCGCAGGCAGAAACGGGTAATGCCGTGTTCGCTGCTCACCGTGCAACTGCCCTGATGCAGTTGCATGATGCCGCGCACGATCGACAGACCCAGTCCGCTGCCGCCCTGCTGGCGTGACGCATCGGCGCGCCAGAAGCGGTCAAACAGGCGTGCCTGCTGCGCCTGACTTAGCGTCGGCCCCTGATTCTCCACCACCAAAAGCACGGCGTCTGGCTGCGGAATGCTGGAGACGTGAATGGTGCCGCCGCGCGTGCCGTAATGCAGCGCGTTAGCGATCAGATTCGCCAGCGCGCGCTGTAACAACTGCGGATCGGCGTGCAACTCGCTGTGAAGCGAGATGACAAGCTGCATGCCATGCTCTTCTGCCATACCCTCAAAATAGTCACTCAACCGCTCACCCAGCGGTGTCAGATCGATGCGTTGTCTGTCCAGCGCCTGGCTGGCGTCTGCGGCTTTGGCGAGAAACAGCATGTTATCAATCATCTTCGCCAGCCGCTCCAGCTCAGCATAATTGGAACCCAGCAGCGTTTGATACTCGCTGACGCTGCGCGGCTGGTTTAGCGCCACTTCCGTCTGGCCAAGCAGCGTGCCAATCGGCGTGCGCAGATCGTGTGCCATGTCCGCTGAGACCTGGCTAAGTTGCTGATAACCTTGCTCCAGCCGGCTCAGCATCTGGTTGAGCGCCGCCAGCAGCGGTTGCAGCTCGCCTGGCGCGCTGGTCAGTTCAATGCGATGCGACAGCCGCCGCACGTCGATCACCCCAGCTTCCGCCGCCAGCCGGCGCAGCGGCGTCAGACCGCGGCGCACCAGCAGCACACTGATCGCGGCGACCAGCAGCGCCGCCAGCGCGGTGCACAGGATAATCTGGTGGCGATAGCCGGTGAGGGTTTGCGTGCGGTCGCTCATCAGGCGACCGGTGATGATTTCGATCTGGCCGCTGCCATCGCGCGTTGGCGTTAACGCGGCGGCGGCAATAAACGGCGTGCCGTCCGTCGCCTGCTGATGGTGGACCGATTGCAGGGTTAACGGCTGATCGGCGGCGACCGGCGTAATGGCTGGCACCGGACGCCCGCCGGGATTGATCACGATCAGCGGCGGCTGGCCGGGAAAGCGCAGCACCAGCAACGATTCGGTATTGCCCAGCATGTTGGCGAACAGCCGCGGCTTCTGCTGAATCAGCGTCAGCGCATCTTCATCGCGCAGCAGCGTGCGCATTTGATCGATGCGCGTCAGCAGGGCTGCGTCATCGCGCACGCCGATCTGCTTCGCCAGTGCGTGATACAGCGCCATGCCGCTGAGTGTAAAAATGACCACCACCGTAGCACTGAGCAGTAGCGAAAGGCGGACGGCGAGCGAGCGGGGTTTCATGTTTCAGCTTCGCAGCGATAACCGACACCGTGCACGGTATGAATTAATGGTCGGGTAAAAGGGCCGTCAATTTTCTGCCGCAGCCGTTTTACCGCCACATCCACTACGTTGGTGTCGCTGTCAAAATTCATATCCCAGACGCGCGACGCAATCACCGTGCGTGTCAGTACCTCGCCGGGATGCAGCAGAAACAGATGCAGCAGATTGAACTCTTTGTTGGTCAGGTCGATGCGCTGTCCGGCGCGCTCGACCCGGCGACGGGCAATATCCAGCTGCAGATCGGCCAGCGTCAGGATGTCGGGCAGCTTCTGCTGGCTACCGCGCCGCAATTGGGTGCGCACGCGCGCCAGCAGTTCAGCGAAGGAGAAGGGCTTGACCAGATAGTCATCGGCACCCAGTTCCAGCCCTTTGATGCGATCTTCCACCGTGCCTTTGGCGGTGAGGAAAATCACCGGCGTTTGCAATTGCTTATCCAGCTGCGCCATCACCTCCCAGCCAGTGATGCCGGGCATCATCACATCCAGCAGAATCAGATCGTAATGGTGCTCCTGCGCATAAAACAGGCCATCCTGACCGTTTTCCGCCACGTCGACGATAAAACCGGCCTCGGTCAATCCTTTGCGCATGTAATCACGCGCCCCGGCTTCATCTTCTATCACCAATATTTTCATGCGATCTCCCGGCAGTGGCGGCCGCTTGCTGATGGCGGGCAGTATAACGCGGGTTAGCATAGAAAACCGAGGCTGACAGCGGCATGAGCCCCTGATGACAAAATCATTACAGAGCGTTAAGTAAAACTTAATGGCGCGACAAATTTCGCTAACTCATTAACATATATAAGAATTTGCTCTGCATTATTGCGCGCTTTTGATGGTGGTGTCAGCGGCATCGTGTTATTACAAGGTTAAAACCTGTGAGATAGCCTGCCGGAGAGCATCATGAAAAAGCGTTGGTCTTATGCCTTACTGTTGTCACTCAGCGCCCTTAGCCAACTGGCTGCGGCGCAGCAGACGCTGCGTTTTGGCGTCGATCCCACTTTTCCACCGTTCGAATCCAAAGCCAGCGATGGCTCGCTGCAGGGGTTTGATATTGATCTGGGCAATGCCATCTGTGCGCAGGCCAAAGTGAAATGTCAGTGGGTGCAGATTGGCTTTGACGGCAGCATTCCGGCGCTGCAGGCGAAGAAATTTGACGCCATTCTGTCGGCGATGTCGATGACGGAGAAGCGCCGCGAGCAGGTGGCGTTCAGCGATATGCTATACATCACGCCCAGCGCGCTGCTGACGCCTGCTAACAGCACGCTGACGGCGGACATCAGCACGCTGCGCGGGAAGAATATCGGCGTCGCGCAGGGCACCATTCAGGAAACCTACGCCAAAACGAAATGGGCACCGCAGGGCGTCAACGTGGTCTCGTATCCGAATCAGATGGAGATCTACCCGGATCTGGTAGCGGGTCGACTCGATGCCAGCCTGGCGAATGCGGTTTCAGCCGAGCAGGGCTTTATCAACACGCCGGGAGGCAAGGGCTATGTCAATAAAGCCACGCTGGTGGATAAAGCATTATTGGGCAACGGCGTGGGTATCGGGCTGCGTAAAGGCGATACGGCCAATCTTACTTTAATCAACAATGCGCTGGCCGCGCTGCACAGCAACGGCACCTACGACCGGCTGGCACAGAAATACTTTAAGGTTAAGGTTTATCCCTAATCGCAGGGCGATTTGCCTTCATCACGCACAGGAAAATCATGTCTTTACTCCCTGATTATACCCAGCAGCGGGCGCGATTCCTGGCCGCCGTCACGCGCCAGCACGGCGCGCTGACTGCCTATCGCCATCCGCTGACCGCGCCCGACGGGGCCGCGCTGTACACCGACGTCGCGGTGATCGGCGATCCGGCGGCTCCCAAACGCATGCTGATTCTCTCCGGCACACACGGTGTGGAGGGCTATTACGGTTCAGACAGCCAGATCGCCTGGCTTGATAGCTTCGATGTCACCGCGTTACCGCCCGACTGCGCCCTTGTGCTGGTCCATCTGCTGAATCCATGGGGCGCTGCGCATCTGCGGCGCGTCAATGAAGACAATATCGATCTCAACCGGAATTTCATCGATTTCAGCCAGCCCGCACCCGCTAATCCGCACTATGCGCTATGGCACGATCTGTATCAGGGCGACCGCGCACATGCCGATCGGCTGCTGGCGGAGACACTGCAGCAGTCAGGCTGGCCGGCGCTAAAACGGGTGGTGGAAGCGGGCCAATATCAGGCAGCAGATGGCCTGTTTTATGGCGGGCAGCAGCCGGCCTGGTCGCACCGCACGCTGCACGCCATCGTCGAACAGCACCTGCGTCAGGCGCAGGTCATCCTGAGTTTCGACCTGCACACCGGTGCCGGCGCGTGGGGCCATCCGATGCTGCTGGCGATTGCGGAGCAGCGCTATCCGGCGCATCACTGGGGCAAATCGTTATACGCTGAGTGGCTGACGCTGCTGTTTACCGGCAGCGGGCGCGACAGCGACACTGGCGTCACGGCGACCGCCACCGGCTATGTCTCGCAGTTTCTGCTGACCTCGCTGCCTGACACGCAGCTGCTGCCATTGGTGGTGGAGTGTGGCACTTATCCGGGCGAAGAGATGCACCGCCGGGTGCGCGACGATCACTGGCTGCATCTGCAGGGCGATCCGGCAAGCCACGCCGGACGCGCGCTGAAGCAGCAGCTGGTGGAGGGGTTCTGGCCCGCCGATGAGGACTGGCGCGCCTTAACTGCGTTTCGTACCCAACAAATTTTCCTGCGCGGCTGGCGCGGGCTGGTGGCTTACAACCGGCCGTAAAAGGTCATGCGCGCGATTTCGGACAGTGCGATACCGGGCTGGGTGTTGTAGGCCAGCACCGCCAGCATGCGCGTAACATCACCTTCGGTGGGTGTCACGCGGTGCAGCGAATTGCGGCCGCGAAACAGCACCAGATCGCCGGCATCGATCTCCAGCGCCTCAACCGGCTGGCGCTGATCGAGCACGGCGGCGACGCCGTCGTAGTTCATCTCGCCGGCGTCCGCATCGCGCAGATCTTTCACGTACTGAAACACACCGCCAGCGTGCGGTTTCTGCACCAGCAGCGTGATGGCGAAAGAGGAGTTATCAAAGTGCCAGCCGAGTTCCTGGCCGTCAGGTGCGTAATGCAGATTTATGGACGACAGCGGGTCGGCATATGGATACAGCGCGTCTTCGTCCAGCACATCACACAGAAAGCGTTTAAACAGTTCGTCATTGTACAGCTGACGCAGCGGCGATTCCGCTGCAATCACATCGTCGGTAATGCAGCCTTTGGTGCTGATTACGTCACGATTGCGCGGATGATCGGCACGGTACGCCTCGTCCGGCTTCAGCAGATAGACGTTGTGCTTGCTGACGGTGTGGTAAGCCAGATGGCGCTGGGCCAGCCCGTCAGCCACGATCGCCTGCAGCGCAGTCGGTTGCAAAAACTGACGCAGCACCAGCGCGCCGTGTTGCTCCAGCTGCTGGCGACAGTGCCGACGCCAGTCGGCGTCGGCCAGGGGGTGCAAATCAAATCGAATCAAAGCAGACATCGCGGTGGTTCTCTGAGTTGGCAGGTGTAGAGACTGTAACGGCCTGATATGTTGATGCCTAACGATAAATATTTAACGCCTTGCTAAGGAAACCTTAATGCCTGCACCCGCGTCGCGTTTGCCGAAAATCAGCGTGATTCAGTCGTTCAAAGTGGCGGCGGAACTTGGTAGCCTGGCGAAAGCCGCCGCACAGCTGGCGCTGACGCCGGCTGCCGTCAGCCAGCAAATTCGTCAGCTGGAAGCGCAGCTGGGCAGCGCACTGTTTGTGCGTACCCAGAGCGGCGTGATGCTGACGGAAACCGGCAAAGAGTATCTGCGCTACGTCAGTGAAGCGTTCGACATTCTGCATCTGGGGCAGCAAAATTTGCGCCATGCGGCCAGCATGCCAAAGCTGACGCTCTATTCACTGCCGGCGCTGGCGTCGAAATGGCTGCTGCCGAATATTACCGCCTGGCGGGATCACTGCCCGGACTGCGATCTCAGCCTGCACGGCACTCATGCGCCGGTGGATTTCAGCGCCACACCGGCAGATTTTGTCATCTGCTTTGGTGAGGATCGCTACCCGCAACTCGACAAGCAACGGCTGTTCTGTGACGAGGTGCTGCCGGTCGCCAGTCCGGCGCTGATCCAGCGTTACCCGGGCGAATCGTTGCTAAGCCAGGCGCCGTTGATCCATCTGGACTGGGGCAATGAAGGGCGCTTTCTGCCCGACTGGCGCAGCTGGTTTCAGGCCAAAGGCAGCATGGAGCCGGCGGTCCAGCCGGCATTCAGTTTTAATCTCACCTCCCTGGCCATCGACGCGGCGGTAGCCGGGGTCGGCGTGCTGCTGGGACAGCGTCGTCTGATTGCCGGCGAACTGGCGCGCGGCGCGCTACAGGTGGTGGATCCGCTCAGCCTGCCGCTGAGCAAACCCTATTTCCTCGCCTGGCCACAGCGCTCCCGCAGTCAGCCCGGCAGCGAGGCGCTGATTCAGTGGCTAACGCAGCTGGCGAGTTAACAAACTGTTAACTGCCGCAGCGTTCTGCGACAGGGATTGCCCTATGCTGATGCGCTTTGTGCGCAGTTGCGAAGAAAGGGAGTTCAGGCACGATGATTGATACCTCATTCTGGCTGACCACGCTGGTGGTCAGCATCACAATTTTGCTGTGGGCGCTGGCGCGGTTGCCGGAATACCTTACCGCGCTGCTGTTTTTTGCGGCGGCGATGCTGCTGTCGATAGCGCCAGCCAGCAGCGTATTCAGCGGTTTTGCCTCCTCAGCGTTCTGGCTGGTGCTGAGCGGTTTTGTGCTGGGCGCGGCGATCCGCAAAGTGGGCCTTGCCCAACGCTGGGCCAACTGGCTGGTGGTGCCGTTCAGCCAGAGCTGGCCGCGGATGGTGGCGGGCACGGTGATGCTGAGTTATCTGCTGGCGCTGGTGATGCCGTCGAACATGGGACGCATCGCGCTGCTGATGCCGGTGGTGCTGGCGCTGGGCGAGCGGGCCGGTATCCGGCCGGGCAGTCGCGGCAGCATTGGGCTGGCGCTGGCGGTGGGCTTCGGCACCTTTCAACTCTCCGCCAGTATTCTGCCCGCCAACGTGCCAAACCTGGTGCTAAGCGGCGCGGCGGAAAGCGCGTATCAGCTGCATTTGCAATGGCTGCAGTGGTGGATGCTGCACATGCCGGTGGTGGGGCTGGGCAAAGGTATTCTGCTGGTTGCCTGCATTACGTTGCTGTTCCGCGCTCAGCCGCAGCCGGTGGCAACGCGGGAAGCATTGCCGGCGCTAAGCGGGCGCGAATGGCGGCTGATTGCCCTACTGGCCGTCACGTTACTGTTGTGGATGACCGACAGCCTGCACGGCTTATCCGCTGCGTGGGTCGGGCTGGCCGCGGCGTGTCTGTGTTTGTTACCGCGTGTGGGCTTTCTTTCGGGCGACGATTTTGCCAGCGGCGTCAATTTCCGCACCTGCATCTATATCGCCGGCATTCTCGGCGTCGCCACGGTGGTGGTGGACTCTGGCCTGGGGCGGCTCATCGCCAATGCACTGCTTCACCTGCTGCCGCTGCATGACTCGCCGTCATTCAGTAATTTTGCCGTGCTCAATGCGCTGGTGACGCTGCTGAATTTTGTGCTCACCGCCAACGGCGTGCCGGCGATGGTCACGCCGATGGCGCAGGAGCTGGCTGCCGCTTCAGGCTTTCCGCTACTGAGCGTGGTGATGTTGCAGGTTTTTGCCTACGCCACACCGCTGCTGCCATATCAGGCGTCGCCCATCGTGGTGGCAATGGGGCTGGGGAATGTGCCTGCCAGAGCCGGTCTGCAGCTGTGTCTGCTGGTGTTCGTGCTGAGCGCGCTGCTGCTGTTACCGCTGGATTATCTGTGGTTCCGGCTGCTAGGCTATGCCTGATACGCCGTCAGAGGTCACGAATTCGCTATGTCAGCTACTAACGATTGGGTTGATTTCCGTCGCGATGAGGAGACGGGCATCGAAAGTGTTAACGCGCACTTCTGCGGCCACGCTTACGATCCGCATGACCACGACGAATTGCTGGTCGGCGTGACGCAGCAGGGGCTGCAGCGCTTTAACTGTCACCGCGCGCTGCACACCAGCACGCCGGGCCGCGCTATTCTGATTGAGCCGGGCGCGGTACACGATGGTCACGCGCCCGATGCCGCCGGTTTTACCTATGTGATGCTTTATCTGCCACAACCCTGGGTGGCGGAGATGATGCAGCGCCGCGGGCTGGGCGATGTGGCGAATATTCAGGGGGCGTTTCGCTCCACGCTCACCGATGATGCGCAGCTGGCCAGTGCGATTCAGCAGGCATGGTTTGCGGTGCATCAGCGGGAAGGGCGACTGGCGCGCGATCAGAGCCTGGATCATCTGCTCACACTGCTTTCCCGGCATCTGGAAAATAAACCCGGCGTGCAGCTCAGTGACGCCCAGCGGCAGATGCATCTGCTGCGTGACTATCTGCACGATTTTATGGCGCAGGATATCGGGCTGGACGATCTGTCGCGCTTGTCCGGCATTGATCGTTTCCGCCTGACGCGCCAGTTTAAGCAGGCATTTGGTCAGTCGCCGCATGCCTATCTGGTGCGGCTGCGGCTGCGTAGCGCCCGCGCGCTGCTGGCACAGGGCGTTGAGCCAGTGCAGGTCGCAGCGCAGGTGGGCTTTGCCGACCAAAGCCATCTTGGCCGCTGGTTCCAGCGTGCTTATCGCCTCACGCCCGCCGCCTATCAGCGCCAGTGCACAAACGTTCTATACCGCTCTCTGCCGGCTATCCGATGATGGGATTTTTAATCCTCACCGGAGAGTTCTGACAGATGTTTGATACCAAAATTGCCCTGATTGTACGCGATGATTTAGCCACCTGGCAGCGCCTGAATGTGGTGGCTTTTCTGGCGACCGGCATTGCGGCAGCCGCGCCGGAGATGATGGGTGAACCCTACGTCGACGCGCTCGGTCGTCAGTACGGCAACATGGCCGGCCAGCCGATGCTGGTGTTTGCCGCCGATTTAGCCGGCCTGCAACGGGCGCATTGCCAGGGCGTAGAGCGTGAGTTAACGCTGATTCCTTACGTCGAAGCGATGTTTTCCACCGGCCACGATGCCGCCAACCGCGCGGTGTTTCTGGCCGAAGACGCCGATAATCTCAACCTGGTGGGCATCGCGCTGCGCGGCCCGAAAAAGGCGGTGGATAAAGCCATCAAAGGGCTGGCGCTGCACGGTTGAACGGCGGGTGCGCCTGTTCAATCTGTTCTGCCGCCATTAACAGCACATCTTCCTGGTCGCGCAGCGCCAGAAGCTCCAGGCCGATGGGTAACCCCTCCGTACTCAGGCCGACCGGAATGCTGATTGCCGGTGCGCCGGTGACGGCTGAGATCAGCGCATTGCTGCCAGGCTGTAACTCGCCATGCTTCACTGGTGGATGGCGGACTACCGGATAAGCGAGCAGGTCGATCTGCTGCTGCTGAAAAAACTGCGCCAGCTGCTGATACAGCCTCTGCTGGCGCAGCTGCACCTCGCGATAGCCGTCACTCTGCATGCCGGGATGCTGCGCCCGGGTTTTAAAAGTGGCCTCCAACTGGGGATGATAGCGCCCTGACGCGGCAATCGCCGCCAGCGTGCGCAGCGGTGCCTGCGGTTTATCCGCCAGCCAGGCGGCCAGCGCGTCAGCAAATTCATAGGCAATAATATTGGCTTCCGCCGCCAGCGTCTCCAGCTGCGGCCAGCTCAGCATGCGCGGCTGAAACGGTGCCACAGCATCCTGCACCGCCTGGTTAATCTCCGTTTCCTCTACGGCAAATCCTTCCTGCCAGATACCGATGCGCAACGGCCGGTCGGGACGGGAAAAACGCTGGCCCGTGAGTGTTTCACTGATCAGCCGCAAATCGGCCGCGTAGCGCACCAGCGGTCCGGGGATATCCTGGGTAGGCGACAGCGGCACGATGCCAGCGCTGCTCAGTGCACCGCGCGTCATACGTAAGCCAAACAGGCCGTTGAATGCGGCCGGAATGCGCACCGAACCGGCGGTATCACTGCCTATCGCCAGCGGCACGAAGCCTGCGGCCACCGCCACGGCTGAACCGCTGCTTGAACCTCCTGGAGAACGGCCATGCTGCCAGGCATTATGGGTAAAGCCGCTCAGCGACGAGGCGCCGGTGATGCCTGCCGCCAGTTCATGCATGGTGGTTTTGCCGATGAGGATTGCGCCAGCCTGACGCAGAGCCGTAACCAGCGGTGCATCCTCGCTGGCAATCACATCGCGCAGCAGCGCCGAACCGGCACTGGTCGGCCAGCCTTTGACTTCAATGTTGTCTTTAATCAGCAGCGGAATACCGGCCAGTGGGCCAACTGGCGCATTCTGCTGCCGTGCGGCATCGCTGGCAGCGGCCGCAGCCAGCGCGTCATCGGCAAACAGCCAGCTGATGGCGTTGTAGCGCGGCTGATCCACGTCAGCAATGCGCTGCAGCGCAAACATGGTGAGCTGGCGTGCGCTCACCCGGCGCTGGGCCAGCGCCTGTTGCATATCCCCCAGCGACGCGGTGAGGTAATCAGCGTATTGCATGGTTCAGGCCTCCACAGGAATCCATTGCCGCTCTGGCGAAACCCGGCCGCACGAACTGCCGGCAAAATGTGAGCTGCACCAGAGTGCCTGATGGCGGATGCACCAGTCTATCAGTAACTGACGTGACGTTACGGCGCGTGGTAAATCCTCACAAAAAACTGAGTTCCATTGCGGATGTGCAAACTGAACTGGATGATGCATCACATCACCGCTAAATACCGCATGGGCACCGGCGCTTTGCAGCACAATTGAAGCGTGATCGACGCTGTGGCCCGGCGTCGGCATATAGCGCAGCACACCGGCAAACAGCGGGGAGTGCTGCACATCTATGGTTTCCAGCTGGCCGCTCGCCAGCAGCGGCGCAAGGCTGTCGTGATACAGCGCCTGCATCGACGGCGTGCTGCGGCACTGTGCCAGTTCACGCGCTGAACAGATGTAACGCGCATGATGAAACATCGGTTGCCAGCGGCCAGCGCGCCAGCAGGTATTCCAGCCGACGTGATCGGTGTGGATATGCGTCATCAGCACCAGCGTCACTTCATCAGGGTCGACGCCCGCTTCGGCCAGACGTTGCGGCCACGCGGTTTGCAGCTGGTGAAACAGCGGCTTGTTATCGCGGTTTCGGCCATTGCCCGTTGCGGTATCAATCACGATGGTGTCGCGAGCGGTGCGCACCACCCAGCTATGGATGGATATCTCTGCCGGCTGCTGTGCCAGCGTGTCGCTCATCGTCTCGCGGTGTGCCGGAAACAGCGCAGCGAAGGGGAGTGAGCTGGTCTGCTCGATCACTTTATCAATGCTGCATTCACCTATGTGCAGGGTCATATTGCCTCCTAAAGCGTGGTGCCTGTTACTGCAGGTCACTATACTGAGGGCTGTTTCATTATTTAAATCGATTAAAATCATGAAAAGCATCAATGAAAATGATTTCAGCAAAATCGACCTTAACTTATTGATTGTGCTGCTGGTCATGTATGACGTGCGCAGCGTAACTCAGGCGGCAAACCGGCTTTATCTGGGGCAGCCGGCGGTCAGCGCGGCATTAAAAAGACTGCGGGCAATGTTTGACGATGCGCTGTTCGTGCGTTCCTCGCAAGGCATGACGCCCACGCCGCGCGCAGAGCAGCTGGTGCGCCAGATCGCACCGCTGCTGCAGAGCGTCCATCGCGTTATTTTCACTGCCGATCGCTTTGATGCCGCGCACGATAGCCGCAGTTTTACGCTCGGCATGAGCGACTGGCTTGAGCACTGGCTGATGCCCGATTTACTGCTGCAGCTGGCCGCCTCGGCCCAAAATATTGATATCCGGGTGGTGGCTGCCGATCCGTGGCAGGCCATTCCGCTGATGGAGCAGCAGCAGGCTGACGTGGTGGTGACCGTCGGAGAGGAAACCAGTCACGATCTCACGCGGGAGCACATTGCGCGCGCCGGCTTCCGCACGGTATGGCATCGTGGACAAGTTGACCTTGCGCCACCGCTGACGCTGGCGCAGTTCGTGCAGTATCAGCATGCGCTGGTCTCCTATCGCGGCGTGAGTGAAAGTGCGCTGGACGCCGCGTTAGCCCGCGAGGGGCTGACGCGCCGCGTGCGTTATGTCACGCCGCACTTCTCGGTGTTACCGCTAATGTTGCAGCGTCTGCCGCTGTTCGCGACCGTTCCGCAGGGACTGGTGCAGGCATGGCAACAGCGCTATGCGCTGAGTACGACGGCGGTGCCGATCGGCATGCCGGATTATGCGCTTTCGCTGCTGTGGCATAACGCCCGGACCGAAGACCCGGCGCACCGCTGGCTGCGCGCCACGCTGCGTCAGCTGATCGAACGCAAGCTGGCGTGAAATGCTTACCACGGCACTACGCGGCCGAGGTAATCGAGATAGTGCAGGCCGCCGCGTCCGGTCTGGCCTTCCACCGTGTTGAGCAGATTCGGGATGCTCTCCTCAATGCTCAGTCGCGCCCCGGCGCCACCCATGTCGGTGCGCACCCAGCCTGGGGCCAGCAGCAGTAGCGTGCGTGCATCGTCGTGACGCGCGGCAAAGCTGCGCATAAACATATTCAGCGCCGCTTTACTGCCGCGATACACCTCGTAGTTGCCATGGGTGTTGTTGGTGAGACTGCCCTGGCCGGAGGACATCACCGCCAGCGTGCCGCGCGCGCTGACGTTATTTCTGAAGGTTTCCAGCACGCGCAGCGGGCTCAGCGCGTTGGTGACCATTACGCGAATAAACTCTTCCGTCGACACATCGGCAAGGGTTTCGCGATCGTCATTTTTCACGCCCGCGTTGACCAGCAGCAGATCAAACTGCTGGCCGCTTAGCCGCAGATGCAGAGCGTTGACCTCTGCTGGCATGGTGATGTCCACGCTCTCCACCGTCAGCTGCTGCGGGTAACGCTGCGCCAGCTGTTGCAGCGCGTGAAGGGAGTGCTGGCGGCCGGTCGCCACCACCTGATAGCCACGCTGCAGCATATTCTCCGCCAGCGCGAAGCCGAGGCCGCGCGAAGCACCAATCAATAAAGCACGGGAAGCCTTGTTCATGACCCTCTCCTGGTTTTGGGGTGAGTGAAAAGTCTACCCTTGCATGACAACAGGCGGAACGCGCAGCATCTGCATAGATAACCTGCAGCAAACGCCTTGCCAGATGGCGCTCAATCAATAAGGATAATGCGATGAATAGCGTCGATTTGAATTTACTCCCTGCGCTGGACGCGCTGCTCAGTGAAGGCAGCGTAGTGGGCGCTGCGCGTCGCCTGGGGCTGAGCGAGTCAGCAATGAGCCGCACGCTGGGGCGACTGCGTGCCGCCACCGGCGATGCGCTACTGGTGCGCGCCGGGCGCGTGATGGTGCTGACGCCACACGCCGAAGCGCTGCGCAACCAGGTGCATGCCACTTTGCGGGACACGCAGGCGCTGCTGAGTCCACCCGCGCAACGCTTTGCTGCCGCCGAGCTGCAGCGCCACTTCACGCTGCGTACCAACGAAGGTTTTGTCGAAGCGTTTGGCAGCGCGCTGATCGCCGCAGTCCGCGCACAGGCGCCCGGCGTGCAGCTGCGCTTCATGCCGAAAGCAGAGAAAAATGATCGACCGCTGCGCAGTGGCGACGTCGATCTGGAGATTGGTGTTCTGGGCAATATGGGACCGGAGATTCGGCTGCAGGCGCTGTTTCGCGATCGCTTCGTCGGCGTGGTGCGCGCCGGGCATCCGTTACTCGCGGACGTGACGTTGGCGCAGCTGGCCGCATATGGTCACATCGTGGCGTCAAGGCGTGGTGAGCTGGGCGGGCCGGTGCATGAGGCGCTGCTCGCCGCCGGTTTTTGCCGCCAGGTGGCCGCCGTGGTACCCGCTTTTTCTACTGCCGTCGCGTTCACGCTGCACAGCGACTGGCTGGCGCTGGTGCCGCATACGCTGTGCCTGCACCATCCGTTAATCAAAGATAATCCGGCGTTTGCGATGTTTGAATTGCCGTTTGCCACACCAGAGGTGACGGTGTCACAGCTATGGCATCCGCGACTGGAGCAGGATGCCGCGCACCGCTGGTTGCGTGACACGGTGCGGCAGGTATGCCGCGCTTAGATCAGCCGCCGCGCACCGATCCGCGCCATACCACATCAGCCTGATACAGTAGCGTGTCGTGCTGCTGCTCACTCTGCGGCGTAAAACCACTTTCCGCCTGCTCGGTCTGCGTCAGCCAGGCGATGGCGTCGCGGGCAAAGCGCTCCACCGGCTGGGCGAAGGTGGTGAGATTGTAAGAGGACCAGCCAGCCTGCGCGATATTGTCGTAGCCAATCAGGCACAAATCCTCCGGTACGCGCAGCTGGAAACGGTGGCGCGCTTCATCCATGAAACCGCAGGCCATCAGGTCGGTGACGCAGAACACTGCGTCCGGGCGCTGATGACGCGTCAGCAGGCGATGCGCCAGAATCTGACCGCTCTCATACGAGGTGGTGCCGAACCGCTCCACGCTGACCGTCAGTCCGGCGCGCTCTGCCACAGCGATAAACGCCGCTTCACGTTTGATCAGGCTCGGCGTACCGGCCAGCGAATTGGCGAACGCCAGCTGACGACAGCCGGCGCGCTGAAACGCCATCACCGCCGTTTCGGCCGCCGCCTGCGCGTCGAGGTTGATGCTGAGCGAGCCCGGCAGCGCTTCGTCGCGGTTGATCAGGATGATGCGCTGACCGTGCTGATAGCACTGGCGGGTGATGGTGCGATCCGGCATGCCGGAAAGGATGATGGAGGCGTCGGCGCGAAAATTGATCGCCTGCAGCAGCGCGGCGGAGACGCTGTTGTCGGAACGATCGGTATTAATCAGCATCGCCACTTTGCCTGCTTCCTGTAAAAACTGTGTCAGCCAGCGCACCAGCGTGGCGCGGTAAGGCGTGGCGATTTCAGAGACGATCAGGCAGACGATGCCGCTGCGGTTGCGCACCAGCCCGCGCGCCAGGTGGTTAACGTGATAGCCCAGCTCCTGCGCCGCTTTCATCACCCGGGCACGCGTGGCTGCAGAAACGCTGGCACCGGGCGTAAAGGCGCGCGACACCGCCGAGCGCGACACGCCCGCCCGATCCGCCACATCCTGTGCGCTCACCCCGGCTTTGTCATTCTGCATCTTCAACTCCTCACAATTACGGCTGAAAAGCAGTCTGCCGTAAATTGCAAAGCTGTGCAATTTGTCTGCGATCACATTTGTTGCATTTTTGTGACACAGCCTGTCAATTGCAGATTGCGCTATTTGACAGGCTATTTTCTGTTCATTACTAATTTGCACACACGTGCAAATAAAAACCTCTGTTAAGCACGGAACCCTGCCAACCAAGGAGAACATCATGCGCTACACCTCACTGGCCATTGCGCTGTCCCTCAGTTGCACCGCGCTGCCGTTTGCTGCGACGGCCGCTGGCAATCTCAATATGGTCTGCTCGGCGGACGTGGTGGTGTGCGAACATATGACGCGCATTTTCAGCCAGGCACATCCGGATATTAAAGTCAGCATGGTGCGCCTGTCAGCGGGTGAAGCCTATGCCCGCCTGCGCAGCGAAGCGCGTAACCCGCGCACCGACATCTGGTGGGCTGGCACCGGCGATCCGCATATGCAGGCGGCGGAAGAGGGGCTGACGCAGCCGTATAAATCGCCGCTGCTCGACCAGCAGCAGGACTGGGCGCAGAAGCAGGCGGAAAACTCAGGTTACCGTACGGTGGGAATTTATGCCGGTGCGCTCGGCTGGGGCTACAACACCAAATTGCTGGCGGATAAAAAGCTCAAAGCGCCAGCCTGCTGGGCTGACTTGCTCGATCCGGCCTTCAAAGGCGAAATTCAGATTGCCAATCCGAACTCGTCCGGCACCGCCTATAACACCCTGGCGACGCTGGTGCAGATCATGGGCGAGGACAAAGCGTTTGATTACCTGAAAAAGCTCAACGCCAACATTTCCCAGTACACCAAATCCGGCTCGGCACCGGTGAAGGCAGCGGCGCGCGGCGAAACCACCGTTGGCATCGTATTTATGCACGACGCGGTGGCGATGGAAGTCGACGGGTTTCCGATCAAAACCGTCGCGCCCTGTGAAGGCACTGGCTATGAGATTGGCTCAATGTCGATCGTCAAAGGGGCACGCAATCTGACCAATGCCAAAGTGTGGTACGACTGGGCGCTTAGCGCCGAAGCGCAGTCGCACATGAAAGAGGCCAAATCCTTCCAGCTGCCGTCAAACCGCAGTGCAGAGATTTCCGAATACGCGCCGCGCTTCGAGAACATCAAACTGATCGATTATGACTTCAAAACCTACGGCGATTCCGCCAAACGTAAAGCGCTGCTAAGCCGCTGGGATAAAGAGATCGGCGCCAGCGCGCAGTAATGCCACATCGCCGGACGCTGCCGCTGACGGCGGCATACCGATTCCGACAGCGCTAAGGATGGCGCGATGATCCCGCATTGAGGTAACACATGAACGCAAATAATCGCCGTCTGACAGGCGCGCTGCTGCTGGGCGCCGTCGCGCTGTTGCTGCTGCCGTGGTACAGCCTGGAAGCAGGCTTTTTCGATAGCGGCTGGCTGCTTAACCTGTGGCGTGATGAAGCCAGCGCGCCGGCGCTGTGGCAGATCGGCAGCCATCCATGGCTGGCGCTCGCCGTGGCGCTGCTGGCGCTGTGCGCCGCCTGCGGTTTACTGCCCGGCAGCGCGCGCAGCCGGTTGCTGCTGCTGTTCAGCGCGCTGGGCGTGATCTTCCTGATTGTGGAAGGGCACGCGATTGGCTACAGCGGCTGGAGCTGGCTGTGGCTGGAAAATCGCTTCGGCGCGCTGCCGCAGGGACAGCCAGCGATGGGCGCTGGCGCGCTTCTGCTGCTGACCGTGTTTTTGCTGCTGTTCTCGTTTGCGCTGGCCGAACGCGGCGTGCTGAAAGGCGATGCCTTTGTGGTGGCGTCGCTGGTGCTGCTGACTGCGCTGGTCAGCATCTTCGTACTCTATCCGGTGCTCAGCATGTTTGTGGTGTCGGTGCAGGACGTTGACGGCAGTTTCAAACCGGACGGTTTGATCAGCAATTTACAGGATCCGTCGATCTGGAGCCTTGCCTGTCTGAAAGGCGGCACCTGCGGCACCGCCTGGCGCACGCTGTGGCTGGCGCTGATGACTGCCAGCGGTTCGACGCTGCTGGGTCTGGCCTTTGCCCTGGCGGCAACGCGCACGCCGCTGCCCTGCAAAAAAGCGCTGCGCATGCTGACTATTCTGCCAATCATCACGCCACCGTTCGTGATTGGTCTGGCGCTGATTTTGCTGTTCGGTCGCTCGGGCGTAGTGACGGAGCATCTGGCGGAGCTGTTTGGCATCGAGCCCGGCCGCTGGCTGTATGGCCTGACCGGTATCTGGATTGCTCAGGTGCTGTCGTTCACGCCGATTGCCTTTCTGGTGCTGATTGGCGTAGTGGAAGGCGTCAGTCCGTCGCTGGAAGAGGCGTCGCAAACGCTGCGCGCTAACCGCTGGCGCACCTTCAGCCGCGTTTCGCTGCCACTGATGGCGCCGGGTCTGGCTAATGCCTTTTTAATCAGCTTCATCGAAAGCATGGCCGATTTTGGTAATCCGATGGTGCTGGGCGGCAGTCACGGCGTGCTCTCTACCGAAATTTTCTTCTCGGTGGTAGGCGCGCAAAACGATCCGAGTCGCGCCGCGGTGCTGGCGATGATTCTGCTGTGCTTCACGCTGGCCGCCTTTGTGCTGCAGCGGCTGTGGCTGGGTGGCAAAAACTTCGCCACGGTGACCGGCAAGGGCGACGGCGGCAAACATGGTCAGCTGCCGCGTCTGCTGCGCTACGGCGTATACGGCATGGTGATTCCATGGGGTCTGTTTACCCTGGTGATCTACGGCATGATTGTGGTGGGCGGCTTTGTGCAGTCGTGGGGCCTGAACGATGCGCTGACCATCGAACACTACGTGCGCGCTTTCCGCGTCAGCGTCAGTGACGGTCATCTGCTGTGGAGCGGCGTGGCGTGGAACTCGTTCTGGACCACGCTGGAAATTGCCCTGATTGCCGCACCGCTCACCGCCGTGGTGGGCCTGCTGACCGCCTGGCTCATCGTGCGGCAGAAATTTGCCGGTCGTCAGACGTTTGAGTTCCTGCTGATGCTGAGCTTTGCCATTCCCGGCACGGTGATCGGCGTCAGTTACGTGATGGCCTATAACCTGCCGCCGCTGGAGATTACCGGCACCGCAATGATCCTGATTGCCTGCTTTGTGTTCCGCAATATGCCAGTCGGCGTGCGCGGCGGTATCGCAGCGATGAGCCAGCTGGATAAAAGCCTTGATGAAGCGTCACTGACGCTGGGTGCCAGCAGTTTCCGCACGCTGCGCAAAGTGGTGCTGCCACTGCTGAAACCGGCGATCAGCGCGGCGCTGGTGTATGCCTTTGTCCGCGCCATTACTTCGATCAGCGCGGTGATCTTCCTTGTCAGCGCCCAGTACAACATGGCGACGTCCTACATCGTCGGGCTGGTAGAGAATGGCGAATACGGCGTCGCCATTGCTTATTCGACAGTACTGATTGTGGTGATGCTGCTGATCATTGGCGTGTTCCAGTGGCTGGTGGGCGAACGTCGCCTGCGCCGTGTGGCGCGCCCGGTGGACGTCGCCGCGCCACCTGCTTCCCCTTCGTTAACTCAGGAGAGTGCCGTATGACCGCGATTACTGCTGGTTCCGTGGTGTTTGAACACGTCGAAAAACGCTTTGCCGGTTTTACCGCGCTGCCGGATTTATCGCTGACGGTGGAGCCGGGTACGCTGGTGACGCTACTGGGGCCTTCCGGCTGCGGCAAAACCACCACACTGCGCCTGCTGGCCGGCCTGGAGCATCCGACCTCGGGGCGCATTTTGATTGGTGGTAAAGACGTGACGCATCTGCCAGCCAACGAGCGCGACGTGGCGATGGTGTTTCAATCCTACGCGCTGTTTCCGCATATGAGTGCGCTCGACAACATTATGTACGGCCTGCAATCGTCCGGCATGAGCAAAAAGGAAGCGCAGGATCGTGCGCGCGAAGGGCTAAAGCTGGTGGGGCTCGAGAGTCAGGGGCAGCGGTTGCCGTCCGAACTTTCCGGTGGGCAGCAGCAGCGCATTGCGGTGGCGCGCGCGCTGGTGCTCGAGCCGCAGGTACTGCTGCTGGATGAGCCGCTCTCCAATCTCGACGAGCGCCTGCGCCGCCGGGTGCGCACCGATATTCGTGATTTGCAGCAGCGGCTGGGCTTCACGGCGGTGTATGTCACGCACGACCAGGAAGAGGCGCTGGCGGTGTCGGATAAAATTATTGTCATGAAAGAGGGCGATATTGCTCAGCAGGGCGCGCCGGAAAGCCTGTATCACGCGCCCAATTCGGTGTTCATCGCTGACTTTATGGGCGAAGCCAATATTCTGCCGTGCGAAGTCGAACAGGTAGAAGGCAGCGAAGCGCTGGTGCGACTCGGCAGGCAGCGCTATCGCGTGCGCGGTAACGGCGTTGCGACCGGATCCGCGCAGCTGTCGGTCAGACCGCAGTTCATTACCCTGCACAGCGGTGCTGAAGGCGCACTGCGCGGTGAGGTGACGCATGCCACCTGGCTGGGTGATCACATCGAATACGAGGTCAACACGGAACTGGGCTCGCTGTTTATCGTCGATGCGCAGATGGAGCAGCAGCTGCCGCTGGCCGCCCGGGTGGCGATTGATTTTAAACCTCAGGGTCTGGCCCTGATTGCCGGTTAATTTAAGGATAACGCATGAGTGATACGAAAAATGACGCGCTGCAATCGCGTCTGCTGCTGGCCGAACGCGTCGCGCGGGCGGGCGGGGAGAAGGCGCTGGCCTACTTCAATCAGCGTGACACGCTGGTGGTCGAAACCAAGCACGACCTGCAGGATGTGGTATCACGCGCTGACCGCGAGGTGGAACAGATGATCGACCAGCAGATTCGCGCCAGCTTCCCGGACGACGGTTTTCTTGGCGAGGAGTACGGCCTGCAGCCTGGCACGTCAGGCTATACCTGGGTGGTCGACCCGATTGACGGTACCAGCCCGTTCCTCAACGGTATGCCAAACTGGTGTGTTTCCGTTGCGGTGCTGCATGACGGCGTGCCGGTGATTGGCGTGATCTTTGCGCCGACCTATCAGGAGTGCTACGTCGCCGCGCTCGGCCAGGGCGCAACGCTGAATGGCCGCCGTTTGCAGGTGGATCCGTCACGTACGCTGCAAAATCACGTGACCGGCTTTGGCGCTAATAGCTATGTCAGCCCGGAAGAGGTGGGCCGCCTGCTGGCGTCACTGCTGGCAGCGGGTGGCAACTTTATCCGTATCGGATCTGGTGCGCTGATGCTGGCGTGGGTGGCAGCCGGACGCGTGGTGGGCTATTTCGAACCCTACATGCACGCGTGGGATTGCCTGGCCGGTTACTGTCTGGTGAAAGAGGCCGGCGGCTGGTATCACCCGTTTAACACCGAGGGCGATCGGCTGTTGAAAGGCGCGCAGGTGCTGGCGGTGGCGCCGGGTGCACAGGCGGAGCTGAGGCGGATTGCCGGCGTTTAAGTGGTGTATTTCACGGCCGCGCGACGTTTTCCGGGTCGCCATCCATGGCGACCTTACAACGCTTGCGCTGTCGTTACTGGATAATCGCTGATTTTTAACGATTACGTGGTGACTTAAACCGCCACGAACTCGCGGTATCCCGACCAAATCACATACACCGCGAAATAACAGAAAATCAGCGCTGAGGCGAGATACGAATACTTCAGCAGGCGCTCGCCTAACAGCTTTCCGCCCATGCTGCCGATCAGGCAGATCACACAGGTCCACACCACCCCGGCGAGGAAAAATCCGCTGAGAAACCATGAGGTTGCAGCGGCATCGCTGTGGCCGATGCGGGCTATCAGCGCGCCGCCCACGCTGGCGAACCACAGAATCGCCGTCGGTGACGACATCGCCAGCACGATGCCGCGCCGAAATTCGCGCAGCAGTGAACGATAAGGCTGGGTTTCAGCCGTGGGAATGTCGATTTTTTTGGCCAGCGCGGCGTAAAGCATTTTAGCGGCAAACCACAGCAGCAAGATGCCGCCGCCAATCCATAGCAACCAGCGCACCGGCGTAAACTGCAGTACCACCGCCATGCCAGCCATCGCCAGTAAGGCGTAAATTAAATCACCCACGCAGGTGCCCATGCCCAGCCAGAAACCGTGCAGATAACCGCGCTGCATCGCCAGCGTCAGCATGGCGATGTTGGCGAGTCCGATATCCAGACACAGCGATAAACTCAATAAAAAACCATTAGAAAACGGCAGCATAACGTCGTGACCATCCCTGAGTTCGGTAAAGGAAAGATTAAAGCATGCGTGCCGGGGCTTTTTACACTGCTTCCTGCCATCCATAACCAAACGCTATGACCTATTAGCAAAGGCACAATTAAATAAACCGATTTGTGAAGCCGATCGGCCTGCGCAGCTTTGCGCGCAGCGAATGCCACTATAGTCGTTAACGAGACGTTAACAACGTCCGTTTCAATACAAAAAAATCAACCTGGTTTGGGCGCAGGCCCGTGAAAATTCCGATTATGGTGGAAAGACAATGAGTGGATACCCAAAACCGGCAACTGGCGGTTTAGCAACTAACTTAACCGTGGCAATATCACTGGCTCTATTGACGCTGGCGGGGAGTGCTATGGCGCAGAACACGGAACATCATCAAACAGCATTAGTCGGCACCTGGACCAGTATTCCGGATGCCCCTGCGGTACAAAAGCCGGATCGACCCAGTGAAGGTTTGTATCGCATGCAGGTCAACAGCGACGGGACGCTCAAGCCGCTGGAGGTGATCAGGATGAAAAGCCCGTCGTGGATCGTTAAATCACGCGACGGGCGGTTTGCTTATACCACCAATGAAGAGAATGCCGGTGCCGTTACCGCGCTGGCGATCGATAAACAGGGCGCAGTGCGGGTGCTGAATCAGGTCGACAGCCACGGCGAGCAGCCGACGCACGCCACTCTTAGCCCGGACGGCAAATTCCTGTTTGTCGCCAACTATTCGGTGGCGAAAGGCGGAGCAGGGGTAACGGTGTTCCCGATTGCGTCGGACGGCAAGCTGGGCGAACAGGTCCAGCATTTCGCGTTCAGCGAGGGGAGCGGTGTGGTAAAAGATCGGCAGGATGGCGGCCATGCGCACTCCACCACCTTTACCCATGATGGCCGCTATCTGTATGCGGCCGATCTCGGTGACGACAAACTGCACGCCTATCGCTACCACGCGGATCGGCGAGAGCCGCTGCAGGCGGATACCAGCCGTGATGTGAGCTTTGCGCCAGGTGCGGGTCCGCGCCACATGGTGTTCTCCGCCGACGGTAAACACGCTTATGTGATTACTGAAATGGCGGGCGAAATCGTGGTGTTCCGCGTCACTGATGACCGGCTGGAACGGCAGGCAGAGGTGGCGCTGAATACGCAAAACAGCAGCGCCGCCTACAAAAGCGGCGGCGGCATCATTCTCAGCCCGCAGGGTAAATTCCTGATTGCCGCTAACCGCGGATCTGACAATCATCTGCTGGTGTTTAAGATTGCCGCCGATGGCAGCCTGACAGATGCACAGCGCTATGCCGCCGACGGTATTGAGCCGCGCGCGCTGGCGTTTGATAACAGCGGTAAACACCTCTATGTCACCAACGTGTTTACCAACACCATTACGCTGTTTGATTTTGATGCGCACAGCGGCAAGCTGAGCGCGCGCGGTGTGGCGGCGAAGCTGGCAACGCCAACCGACATCAAATTCTTTAACTAACTGCCCTTTCACTCATCAGGTGCGCGTGACGGCGCACCGTCTTCCGCCATAGCCGACAGCGCGCTTTCCAGCGAAGCCGGAAACATCTGGCCGTGACTGAGCCCGGGAAACAGCTGGAAGCGAGCCGCCAGGCCTTTTTCATGCATGCCGTCGAGAGTGGTGCGAATCCGGCTTAGCACATCGCTGACGCCAGAACGGGATTCGCCGTTGCCTTCCATCAGCACCAGCTGCTTCTGCTTAAACGATGCGGGCGTCACCGCCGCCATTTGCTGCAACAGCGTTGCGTCGCCGCGCAGGGAAGGACTGGCGGCAAAATAGCGCTGGAAAAATCCGGAGGTCAAGTAGCTGTCCAGCACAAACAGCCCGCCGTAAGAGTGGCCCCACAGCGCACGCTGCTGCGCATTGATCGGCAGATGCTGTTCGGCACGCGGCGCGATAGTCTGTTCCAGCAGCTGGCGGAATGCGGCACTGCCGCCGGCTGGCCGGCCGCGACGATCCTGCACCTGCTGCGGCGGGGTGTAATCCAGCGTGCGCGCAGCGAGATCGAACGGCAGCGGGGTCTGATAGCCTACCGCCACCAGCACCGGCGGGTTGCCTGCTGCCAGCTTCTGCAACAGTGCTTCGCTGAGATGGTTCATCACCGCGTTGCCATCCAGCATATACAGCGCCGCGTAACCTGTGGCCGGTGCCGGTTTACGTGGCACCGCCGTCCACACCTTGTAGTGGCGCTGGCCGTCAGCGGAATCAAACGTGTTAACAGTGAAGCGATACCAGGCAGAGCCTTTGTCGGCAATATTGGGTCCGAGCGGCGTCATATCAGGCCGGGCGAAACCGACAGCCGGACTGAGCAGCAGGCTCAGCAGGGTGAACAGCGGAATGATAAAGCGATAAATCATGGCGCTTCCTTACTAGCTGGCGAGTCAATTACTTCCGTGTCACAGCGAAAGCGCCAGACAGATTAGTGATAATGATTATTAATTTCAACAACCATTTTGCACCGTCATGCGCCGCGCGGAAGTGTAAAGATTTCGTCAGGATCGCCGATAACGTAGCGGTATAATACCAGCGAGGATAGTCAGGATGATTAACGGTATCGGACCGGGTAGTTTCTCACCGCTCCATCTCAGCAGCGCCAGCGCACGCGTGAACAGCAGCACGGCAAGCAATGCGACCCGGCAAAATAGTCTGACGGCAGACGCCTCAGCGAAAGTCACCTTTAGCGAAGCCACCGACGCCATCTCTGCGGTGTACCAGATGACGCCGGCGCGCGTCACCGCCAGCACGCCTCTTTCGCCTGATATGCAGACGCAGGCGATGGGTGCGCTGCGCAGCTCGGGCGTTAGCATGAATGGCATTGGCAGCGCGCTGCTGAGCGCACTGACGCAGCAGCGTGACGATGTCACCATCAGCGTACCGGCCAGCGGCGGCGCGCAAACTGACACGCAGAGCGCGGTGGCGCTGGAGATTACCACTCAGTCCGGCGTGAGCCTGACTCTGCAGATGACGCGGCAGCAGGATGGCGTAGCGGTGGCACTGAAAACCACTCACGGTAAGCTGAGCGATGACGAAGCTGCGGCAATTGCCAAACTTTCTGGCGCGCTGGATAAAACCCTGAGCGGGCTGGATAACGGCAACGGTAAACTGGATGTCGGTGACCTGCTCAGTTTTGACAGTAACCAGCTGGCCAGCGTTGATCTGAAAACCGACCTGCGTCGCAGCGGCGAAGTGATGCAGTCGCTGAATCTGCATGCCGGCCCGGGTTCACGCTGGCTGGGTTTCCATAATGCCGACGCCAGTTTCAAACTGACGACGGACATGCGTAGCCTGGCGCAGGCCAGCAACGCCGGTCAGCAGCAGAGCGCCCTGGCGCAGTGGAGCACGAAATTTGATCAGGCCGCTTCGCGCGGTCACGGCGATCGCGCGGCGCTGGCACTGTTCAAGCAGGGTTTCGAGAGCTTAAACAGCACCAGCGCGGCGGCCGGCGTGGCGATGCGCACCCCGCAGGCGATCACCGTAGGCGCGCATGCGGCGCAGGCCGGTGCCATCAGCGGCCTGGCAGATTTCTCGGCCAGCTATCACCAGACGGCGCGCTCCAGCAATCCGCTGAAGCCGGAAGAAGAAGATACTTTCGCTCTGGATGTGGCGCAGCGCAGCAGCCAGCAGAAGAACGGCGATACGCAGCGCATGACGCAGGAAACCCTGTTTAAGCTGAACGCCAGTTTTCATACCGCGCTAAGCGCCAGTTCGCCGCTGGCGCTCAATGAAACCAAAGAGTCACAAAACTATCACTACCACCAGATTCACGATGAAACGCGCAGCACCACTGAGATGACGCAGGATGCGCAGGGTAACCTCACCGCCCGTTTCGCCCGGCAGCTGACGCAGCAGGAAACGGTGAAGACTTATCAGCTGGCGAAGCTGATCGACAGTACCAGCACACCGCACAGTGAGAAGAGTGAATCGACGCGCCACTATTCTCCGGCGATGTATCTGGCGCAGGCGTAATACCAGGATGGCGTAATGCCCACTTTATTGCGCCAGCCCATGGCGCAATAAAGCAATAATGTCATTTATCACTATCGATAGCGGAATTAATACTTAAGATAATTCACCCGTATCACTCAGCGTAATAACCCTGCATCTCCGCGCCCGCTAACGCCTTCTTATCCCTGAAAAATTCTTTATTCTCTTTCTGCATGCCGTTTGCCGGATATAGCATAACCGCGCTCTTTACCGCTGTTATTCCCGCTGATTATCATCGCGCTCAATCTGTTATTAAATTACGGCTCTCTGCCCCGGCAGAATGAGCCTGTGAATCACAGCAAAATAAAAAGTGAATCCAGCGATGACGCAAATCAGGGCTCAACAACTTCAGCGCGCGGCGGTGATCACGTCTGACGCGGCGGCAATCGACGCCGCCCGCCACCTGGCGGAACAGGCGAAAGCCGGGACAGCCGAACGCGACCAACAGCGTATCTATCCGCGTGAACTGCTCGATCAGTTCACCCAGCTGGGGCTGGGCAGTATCAGCGTACCGCGCCAGTTTGGCGGCGGCGGTTTGTCGTTTGGTACCGTGGCGGAGGTGTTCCGCCTGATCTCCGCCAGCGATCCGTCGCTTGGCCAGATTCCGCAAAACCACTTCGGGCTGATCCAGTTCATCCTGGGGGAAGGCAGCGCGCAACAGCAGCAGCGCCTGCTCAGCGCGGTGGTACAGGGCCAGCGGCTGGGCAACGGCGGTCCGGAAAAGAACAGCAAACACACGCGTGATGTGCAGGCGCAGCTGGTGTCAGGCCCGGAGGGGTTACGGCTCAGCGGTGAAAAGTTCTATTCCACCGGTGCACTGTTTGCCGACATTCTGGTGACCACCGCGCAGCAGGAGGGCCAGCCGGTGATGGCGTTCATTCCGCTGCCGGCGGCAGGGGTGGAGATTATCGATGACTGGTCGGGTATCGGTCAGCGCACCACCGCCAGCGGCACGGTGAAGCTCCAGCAGGTGGCGGTCGATGCCGGTTTGACCATCGTGCTACCGTCGCCCGATAAGCCAACGCTACGCGGTGCCGTATCGCAGCTGATCCAGGCCGCGATTGACGCCGGGATCGCCCAGGGCGCGCTGGATGAGGCGCTGGCGTTTATTCACAGCAGCTCGCGTCCGTGGGTGGACGCGGGCGTGAGCCGCAACGCAGACGACCCTTACATTCTCGCCGATGTCGGGCGTATCGGCACCGAACTGAGCGCCGCCAACGCGCTGCTGGTGCGGGCGGCGCGCGTACTCGACAGCATTGACCCGCACGCGCTTACCGCTGCGCACTGCGCGCGCGCCTCCATCGCGGTTGCAGAAGCCAAAGTGCTGACCACTGAAATTGCGCTGAAAGCCAGCGAAAAGCTGCTGGAGTGGAGCGGCAGCCGCGGCACATTGCTGAAGCATGGGCTGGATCGCCACTGGCGCAACGCGCGCACCCATACGCTGCACGATCCGGTGCGCTGGAAAACGCACGCCATCGGCAACTATTACCTCAATGATGTTCTGCCCGCGCGTCATGCGTGGATTTAAGGAGCGATGATGACGCAGGTTTTCGCTAAACAGCCGGCAGCACGCATCCGCAGTGCGCAGCAGGCCCTGCAGGTGGCAGAGGAGCTGGCTGAACGCTTTCGCAGCGGCGCAGCGCAGCGCGATCGGCAGCGCGAGCTGCCACATGCTGAACTTCAGCACTATTTCCAGTCCGGCTTAGGTGCCATTACCGTGCCGCGTGCGTGGGGCGGCATTGAGATTTCCAGCGCAGAACTGGCGCAGATTTTTGTCATGCTCAGCGCTGCCGATGCATCGATCGGTCAGGTGCCACAAAACCACTTCTACGCGCTGGAGGTGCTGCGCGTTAACGGCAGCGATGCCCAGCAGCAGCGGCTGTACAACGAAGTGCTGGCGGGCGTTCACTATGGCAACGCGCTGGCGGAGTTCGGCTCTGCGGCGGCGCATCAGCGCACCACCGCCTTTAGCCAGACCGCCAGCGGGCTGCGGCTCAACGGCGACAAATTTTACTGCACCGGGGCGCTGTTTGCCGACCGCATCCCGACGCTGGCCATCGCCGATGACGGCAAAGAACAGCTGGTGTTTGTGCCGCGCCATCAGCCGGGCGTGACGGTGATTGATGACTGGAGCGGTTTCGGCCAGCGCACCACCGGCAGCGGTAGCGTGCAGTTTCGTGATGTGGCGATCGCGCCGGACGATGTGGTGCCGTTTCACAGCGCGTTTGAGCGGCCGACCACCGTCGGACCGTTTGCCCAGATTATGCATGCGGCTATCGACCAGGGCATTGCCCGCGCGGCGTTCAACGACATGCTGGCCTTTGTGCAGCAGCGCGCGCGGCCGTGGCCGGACAGCGGCGTTGAGCGAGCCTGTGACGATCCGCTGACGCTGGATCGCACCGGGCGGCTTGCCGCACGACTCAGCGCCGGTGATGCGTTACTGGATGTCGCCGGGGAGGCGGTCGATGTCGCCCAACGCAACCCGAGCGCTGAACACGTCGCGCTGGCATCGGTTGAAGTGGCGAAAGCGCGTGCCTGGACCACTGAGGTGGCGCTGGAAGCCGGCAACCTGCTGTTTGAGCTGGGCGGATCGCGCGCCAGCCTGCGCGAGCACAATCTCGATCGCCACTGGCGCAACGCGCGCACCCACACGCTGCATGACCCGGTACGCTGGAAATATCCGGTCATCGGCAACTATCTGCTTAACGGCGTGCTGCCACCGCGACGGGGAACGCTATGAGCCGCAAACAGATTCTGCTCAATGCTTTTAACATGAACTGCGTGGGGCATATTCACCATGGCATGTGGACCCATCCGCAGGACCGCTCAGTGGAGTTCAATTCGCTGGCGTACTGGCTGGATTTAGCGCGTCTGCTGGAGCGCGGCCTGTTCGACGGACTGTTCATTGCCGATATTCTCGGCGTTTACGATGTGTATCAGCAGGGTATCGGCCTGACGGCGCGCGAGTCCATTCAGCTGCCGGTGAACGATCCGCTGATGCTGATTTCCGGCATGGCCAGCGTGACGCAGCATCTGGGCTTTGGCGTGACCGCCAATCTGAGCTACGAAGCCCCTTATCCTTTTGCCCGCCGCCTGTCGACGCTCGACCATCTGACCAACGGCCGCATCGGCTGGAATATCGTGACCGGCTATCTCGACAGCGCGGCGCGCGCCATGGGGCAGCAGCAACTGCTGGCGCACGATCGGCGCTACGACCAGGCCGATGAGTTTCTTGATGTCACTTATCAGCTGTGGGAAGGCAGCTGGCAGGACGATGCGTTGCTGGCCGACAAACAGCGCCGGCTGTATGCCGATGCGCAGAAGATTCACGCGATCAATCATCAGGGCGAATTTTATCAGGTGCAGGGCTATCACCTGAGCAGCCCCTCGCCGCAGCGCACGCCGCTGCTGTTCCAGGCAGGCTCATCCGCGCGCGGCGTGGCGTTTGCTGCGCGGCACGCCGAGTGCAGTTTCGTGAATGCCAGCTCGCCGGCGGCGCTGCGCGAGCAGGCGCAGCGTCTGCGCCACGCGGCGGTGGCCGTGGGTCGCCAGGCGGACGACTTACGCATCTTTATGGGTGTCAGCGTGATCGTCGCCGCCAGCGAACGCGAAGCGCAGGAGAAGCACCGCAGCTATCTGGAATACGCCAGTGCCGAAGCCGGCATTGCGCACTTCTCCAGCTCAATTGGCGTCGATCTCGCCGCGTTTGGCCTCGATGAACCGATTCACAGCGGCGACACGCGCGCCATTGAATCGGTGAGCAAAGCCTATAACGGCTGGACGCGCCGCCAGCTGCTGGAGCAGCACGCGCTTGGCAGCCGCTACCCGGTGATTGTCGGCAACCCGTCTCAGGTCGCCGACCAGTTGATCCGCTGGATTGATGAAGGTGACATCGACGGCTTCAATCTGACGCGCATCCTGAATCCGCAAAGCTACCGCGATTTTATTGAGCTGGTGGTGCCGGAACTTCAGCAGCGCGGCCGCTTTAAAACCGCTTATCAGCCGGGATCGCTCCGGCAAAAAATTTTTCAACAGCAGGATCGTCTGCCCGCGCGCCACCCGGCCGCGCGCTGGCGGCCTGCGGCTGACGTTCGTTAATTTAACCTCAGGGAATCAGGATGAAATTTGCCTCATTAGTGGCGCTGAGCGCCGCAATATTAACCGCCAGCGCGTTTGCCGCCGGTGACTACAGCGGCGCCCTCAAAGTCGGTACCACGGCGGCTTTCGCGCCGCCGCTGGAAACCGCCGTGGCTGAAGCGAAAAAGCAGGGACTGCAGGTGGAGCTGGTGGAGTTCACCGACTGGACTGCGCCGAACGTGAGTGTGGAAAATGGCGACATTGACGTCAACCTGTTCCAGCACAAGCCGTTTCTTGACAATGCCAACCGCGAGGGCGGTTTCCATCTGGTGCCGTATGCGCCCGCCATCATCAATAACATCGGGCTCTATTCGAAGAAGCACACGGCAATCGATCAGATTCCGGACGGCGGCACGGTGGCGATTGCCAATGACCCGATTAACGGTGCGCGCGGGTTGCTGCTGTTGCAAAAAGCGCAGCTGATTACGTTAAAACCGGGCAGCGGGCTGAAATCCACCGTGGATGATATCGCCAGCAATCCAAAACACCTGAAAATCATCGAAGTGGAGGCGGTGCAGTTGTCGCGCTCGCTGGATGAGGTCGACCTGGCGCAGGGATATCCGCACTATCTGCGTTTGTCGAAGACCATCGACCCCAACAAGGCCCTGTTATTTGATGGCCTTGAGCATCCGGAATATGTGATTCAGTTCGTGATTCGTGACGGACATCAGGACGATCCGCGTCTCAAAAAGTTTGTTGATATCTATCAGCACTCGCCGGTGGTGCGCGCGAAGCTGGATGAGTTCTACGGCAAGCTGTATCAGCCGGGCTGGAGCCAGTAATCATGGTCAGCCTGACTCTTCCTGGCGAGCAGGCGGCGCTGCACTCCACGACGCCGGTCGCGGGCCGTGCGCATGTGCAGATCCGCGGGCTGAGCAAACGCTATGACGGCCAGTCGCAGGATGCGCTGAAGCACATCGACCTGCAGGTTAAACGCGGCGAAATTTTTGGCATCATTGGCCGCAGCGGCGCGGGCAAATCGACGCTGATCCGCTGTCTGAACCGGCTGGAAAATCCGACGCAGGGTGCGGTGGTGATTGACGGTATCGATCTCAGTTCACTGAGCGCCAGCCAGCTGGTGCAGTGGCGGCGTCGCACCGGCATGATTTTCCAGCACTTCAATTTACTGTCCGCTAAAACGGTGCGGCAAAACATTGAGCTGCCGATGAAGGTGGCCGGCATACCGGCGGCGCAACGGCGGCAAAAAGTGGATGAGCTGCTGGCGCTGGTTGGACTGGAGGCGCGCCAGCATGCCTGGCCGGCGCAACTCTCCGGTGGGCAGAAGCAGCGCGTCGGCATTGCGCACGCGCTGGTGCACGATCCGGAACTGCTGCTGTGCGACGAGGCAACCTCGGCGCTGGATCCGGAAACCACGCGCGCCATCCTCGCGCTGCTGAAAAAAATCAATCAGCAGCGTCATATCACTATTGTGCTGATCACCCATGAGATGGACGTGGTGCACGACTTGTGTCACCAGGTGGCGGTGATCGATCAGGGTGAAATCATTGAGCGCGGTCCGGTGTGGCAGGTGTACAGCGATCCGCAGCATGAGACGACGCGGCAGTTGCTTAATCCGCAATTCGGCGCGCTGCCGGAGGCCATCCAGCCGCTGCTGACGCCGCAACGTCAGGACGTGGACTCGCGTTTGCTGGTGCGGCTGCGCTACAGCGGGCAGGGCGCGCAGCCGGATCTGGCGGCGATCAGCGCACAGGTCAGCGGCGAGCTGACGCTACTGTATAGCGCGGTTGAATGGGTCGATCGCAAACCCACCGGCCAGCTGTTGCTGCTGCTGGATACCCGCCACGACGCGCCGGCAGCCCTTACCGCGCTTCATCCGCTGGCGGACCAACTGGAGGTTGCAGGTTATGTCACTGGCTATTGATCGTTTATGCAGGGGTTGCTGGATACGCTGCTGATGGTCGGCGTGTCGTCGCTGCTGGCGCTGCTGATCGGTTTACCGATGGCGGTGATTCTGGTGGTAACCGGGCGCGGCGATCTGTTCCCCAATCCGCTGCTCAACCGGCTGCTGGGCTGGCTGGTGAACCTGTTCCGCTCGATTCCGTTTTTGATTCTGATGGTGGCGCTGATCCCGTTTACCCGCTGGATTGTCGGCACTACCTACGGCGTCTGGGCGGCCGTGGTGCCGCTGACGCTGGCGGCGACGCCGTTTTTTGCCCGCATCGCGGAGGTGAGTCTGCGCGAAGTGGATAAAGGGCTGACGGAAGCGGCGCAGGCGATGGGCTTTCAGCGCTGGCATATTGTCTGGCACGTGCTGCTGCCGGAAGCGCGGCCTGGCATCGTCAGCGGTTTTACCATCACGCTGGTGACGATGATTAATGCCTCGGCGATGGCCGGTGCGATTGGCGCCGGCGGGCTGGGCGATCTGGCTTATCGTTACGGCTACCAGCGTTTCGATATGCAGGTCATGCTCACGGTGATCGTGGTGCTGGTGGCACTGGTCACGCTGCTGCAGCTGTGTGGCGACCGGCTGTCGCGCCGGCTGAACCATCGCTAAAGGCATTTCACCTGATCTGCAGGCCGTCAAGCGCCGCCAGCAGCGCGTCGACCTTCGGCAGCAGCTGTTTGCGCCGCGGCCAAATCACCGATAGCGGCAGACCGTCCGGCTGCTGCTGAGGCACAATCACTTCCAGCGCGCCGCTCGCCAGCGCGTCACGCACCAGCCATGACGGCATCTGCGCCACCCCAAGGCCAGCGCACAGCGCCTGCATTTGTGCATCCACGTCGCCCAGCGCCATGCGAGACGGCACCTGACGCCAGTGCGGATGTCCATCCTCCGTGGTAAACAGCCACGGCTTGGTACTGCCGTCAACGCGCTCGTACAGAATCGCCCGATGCTGCAGCAACTCACTCTCGCTGGTCGGTCTGCCTGCGCGCGCCAGATAGTCCGGCGCGGCGCAAAACACCATACGCTCGCGGCCCATCGCCCGGTAGCCGAGCGAGGCGGGCAGATCCGGCGAACCGCCGATGCGCACCGCGACATCAATGCCCTCATCAAACAGATCAATAAAGCGATCCGAGAAAGTCAGGCTGAGTTCCACATCCGGATGCTGCTGACAGAACGGAATCAGCAGCGGCATGACGCCGAGCCGGCCATAGGTATTCGGCACCGCCAGCCGCAATCGCCCGGAAGGAATGGTGCGCTGCGCCGCCAGCACTGCTTCGGCTTCCGCCAGCTCCTCCATAATGCGCAGGCAGGTCTGATAATAGGCGCTGCCGGCGTCGGTGAGCGTCAGGCTGCGGGTGGTGCGCTCCAGCAGGCGAGAGCCGAGCCGCGCTTCCAGCCGCGTCACGCTTTTGCTGATGGCGGAACCGGTCAGGTGCAGACGCTCAGCGGCAGCGGCAAAACTGCCGCTTTCAACACTGGCGACAAAAGGAACGATGTCTTTCAGACGCTGATCGCGCATGTATTAGTGAACCCAGTTCAGGAATGATGTGAATTAATGCCACGGCTAAGAATTTAATTCTCTATTACGCTAAGGATAACTGCAACAGAGGAGATTCGACATGCAAAAACAGGCGTTAATCGTGGGGATCAGCGGGGTTATTGGCCGTGCGCTGGCGGAAAGGCTGCAAAGCGAGGGCTGGCAGGTAACCGGTTTGTCGCGCGGACGCGGTGCTATTCCGGAAGGCTGCCGCAGTCTGACGGCCGATCTGACCGATGCAGAAGCGGTGCGCAATGCGCTGGCGCAGGAAAAACCGGATGCGCTGTTCTTTAGCGTCTGGTCACGCCAGGCGAATGAAAAAGAGAACATTCGCGTTAACGGCGGCATGGTGCATAACGTCATTGCCGCGCTCGGCGAGCGGCTGAACGGCGCGCATGTGGCACTGGTGACCGGGCTGAAGCACTATCTTGGTCCGTTCGAAGCATATGGCAAAGGTGCGGTGCCGGTGACGCCGTTCCGCGAAGAGCAGGGACGTCAGCCAGTCGATAACTTTTACTATGCGCAGGAAGATGAAGTGTTTGCCGGCGCAGAGCAATATGGCTACAGCTGGAGCGTGCACCGTCCGCACACCATCATCGGTTATGCATTGGGTAACGCCATGAACATGGGGCAGACGCTGGCCGTTTACGCCACGCTGTGCCGTGAAAAAGGCTGGCCGTTTATCTTTCCCGGCTCGCCGCAGCAGTGGAACGGTCTGGCCGATGTCACCGAAGCCGGTTTACTGGCGGAACAGCTGCTGTGGGCGACCAGTGCTGAAGGGGCTGCCAATCAGGATTTCAACGCGGTGAACGGCGATGTGTTCCGCTGGAACTGGCTGTGGCCGCGTCTGGCAGACTATTTCGGTATTGAAGCTGCAGACTATCCGGCGCAGATGATGCCGCTGGAAGGACGCATGCAGGAAGCATCAGCGGCCTGGCGTGAGATCGCTGCGCGCTATCAACTGCGTGAAGCGGACATCGATAAACTGGCGTCGTGGTGGCACACCGATGCGGATTTGGGCCGGCCGATGGAGGCGTTTACCGATATGAGCAAGAGCCGTAAAGCCGGCTTTACCGGCTATCGCGCCACGCTGGATTCCTTCACCCAGCTGTTCGACCGGCTGCGGGCGGAGCGCATCATTCCCTGATAGCGTTACTGGCCGGCGTCGTCAGGCGATCTGCACCCAGCGCCGGCCAAGCAATACGGTCAGCACGATGATGCTCACGATGGCCGCCAGGTGCTGCAGCAAATCCAGCGCATGCAGATGCACCGGATGACAGAACGCCAGCAGGCTTACCGCCATGCAGGCGACGCCCAGGCCCGCCATGGCCAGACTGCGGGCCGGATAGAGTGTTCGCGTCCGGCGCAGACTGAGGATGGTCAGCAGCAGCATCGGCAGACTCACCACCAGCAGGAAAACAAAGCACGGCAGTGTGTCGTGCTGCTGCAGCGGCGTGGCCGTTTGCAGCAGACTGCTGGCGCTCAATCCCAGCCACAGCAGGCCCGGCGGCAACAACAGCTTTGCGCTGATGCCGCGCCGCCCTGCAATGCTGAGTTCAAAGGCGCTGCGCATCGCCAGCAGCCCGAGGATAAAGGCCAGCATCAGTTGCAGCGCGGCCTGCATCGCGCCGGTCTGCGACCAGTCGGTCAGAGTGCGCGGCACCAGCAAACTGGCCGCGATGCCCGCCGGTAGCGCCAGCGCCAGCCAGCCCAGCACGCGTTTTCCGGTCGCCGGCGGGCGTTTCACCGGGCGCAGATCGCGCCCCAGTTTTTCAATCAGCAAATGATGGTCAGTCATGGTTTGCTCCAAAGCGGCGCAGATTGATGAGCGCGCGGTGCAACAGCGATTTCACGGCCGACACGCTCAGATTATGGTGTGCCGCCGCCTCGTTCAGGCTCATTTCATGCAAATGAACATGCTCAACGATTTCACGCTGACGCAGCGGCAGCTGGCTGAGATAGCCCGCCAGCTCCTGCCGGGTGTCCAGCTGCTGCTGTTCTGCCGTGCTGGCGGGATCGGCGGCCTGGGCGTCGTCAAGCGCACAGTGCTGCTGGCGGCCGCGGCGGCGCAGGGCATCAATCGCGCGCGCCGAGACTATCGCCGTCAGCCAGGGCAGAAAAGGGTAAGCGGGATCGTAGGTATGGCGTACGCGATGCAGCGTAAGCAGCACATCCTGAATCACATCTTCCGTTAAGGCTTCATCGCTCAGCCTGCGCCGCACCTGCGCGCGTATCACCGGCACCAGCGCCCGCAGCAGCCGGGTATAGGCACACTGATCCCCGGCCTGCGCGCGTTCCATCAGTCCGGGCCAGTTTTCACGTGCGCTATCGCCTGTGTGCATACGCTGCCTTGTTGCCGTTACGTCTTCTTCGCTGCCGCCTGGTTTAACGCATCCACTACGATGCCGGGTGTCAGCACCTGCGGCAGTACTTTCGGTGGTCCGCCATCAGCCGGATACACCAGGTACATCGGTAAACCGCCCTGACCAAACTCACTCATCACGTCATCAACGTCCGGGTTAAATTTAGTCGAGTCTGCCACCATGTACAGCGTACCGGTTTTCGCCAGTGCGGTTTTCACCGCCTGGGTCGACAGCGAGGTCTTCTCGTTCACCTGACAGGTGATGCACCATGATGCGGTAAAATCGACAAAAATCGCTTTGCCATGCCCGCGCTGAGCAGCCACCGCCTGCGGCGTCCACGTCTGTTTGCTGACCTGCGCCTGCACATCGGCTTGCAGCGCCGCGCCTGGCTTGATCAGCCCCGGCAGCGGCGCGATCACCGCAATCAGCAATATCGCCGTGACGCTGAACAGCGCTTTGTGCCCTTTTCCGGCAAAGCGGCGCTGCTGCGCCATGCCATACAGCCAGCCGGCAAACGCCAGCACCACCGAGGCGGCCAGCACAATAGCCAGCGCGCTGCTGCCCGCCTGCTGGGCCAGAATCCACACCAGCCAGGCCCAGGCACCCAGCATGGGAAAGGCCAGCCCGCGCTTAAGGATATCCATCCAGACGCCAGGACGCGGTAAAAATCGCGCCAGCGGCGGGAACAGCGACAGCAGGGTAAAGGGCGCGGCAAAGCCGAGCGCCAGCGCAAAGAAAATGACCAGCGCAACCGCAGGGGGCTGCACCAGCGCGTAGCCGATGGCGCTGGCCATAAAGGGCGCGGCGCAGGGCGTGGCTACGATGATCGCCAGTGCCCCGGTCAGCGCGGAACGCAAAAAAGCGCCGCGCTGGATGTCGATGGCCCCGACGCGCTGCACCGTTAGTCCCACCTCAAAGACGCCAAGCAGGTTAAGCGCGGCAGCCAGCATCACCAGCGACAGCAGGGCGATCACCAGCGGTGACTGCAGCTGAAAGCCCCAGCCGACCGCGGCGCCACCCGCGCGCGCGGCCAGCAGAATGCCGGCCAGCGCCATCATGGTCACCAGCACGCCGAGCAGGAAACCGAGGCCTTCACGGCGCGCGCTGGCAGCCTGGCTTTGATGGCGTAGCAGGCCAAGCGCTTTCAGCGAAATCACCGGAAAGACGCACGGCATGAGGTTGAGGATGATGCCGCCCAAAAAGGCGGCCAGCATCGCGGTTAACATGGCTGCCCTCTCACTTACTGCGCTTGCGGATGCGCAGCGTCATACTCTTTCACCGCCGCCAGCGCTTTTTCGATATGGGTATCCGGGTTTCTGTCGGTATAGCTCAGCAGAATATTGCCGTTGGGGGCAATCACATAAGAGGTGCGGTCAGACAGCGTTTTGCCTTTTATCTGCATCAGCGTTTTATATTCGGCGGCCACTTTGGCACCCGGATCGGCAGCTACGGCGAATTTGTCACGACACTCCAGCTTAGAAAAATCGCTGATCTGCTCGGTGTTACCGGCCGTGACGCCGATCACCGTGGCGCCCATTTTTTTGAAATCATCCGTGGCTTCGGCGAAGTCGTGCGCCTCAATGGTACAACCCGCGCTGAAGGCCGCCGGGAAGAAGTAGAGCACCACCGGCCCTTTTTGCAGCGCCTGCTGCAGCGAGAAGGTGAGCGGCTTACCGGCCAGCGCGCCCTGAAGTTCAAAGTCAGGTGCTTTGGCCCCGACGGGCAGCGCCGCGCCAGCAGCGAAGGCGGCGAGGCTCAGCGTGGTGCCGAGGGTGAGGGTAGCGATGAGATGCCTGATAGTTGTCATGATCTGCTCCTGCGGTGAAAGAGGTCCGGTTAGGGGTGTTCAGCCAGACAGTTCGCCGCAGTCGGTAAAAAGTTGCGCGGAGGGCAAAAAAAAGCAGGGCAGATCCCTTTTTCCCGTCTCGTTTATTTATTCTTTGCGTGAAATCCTTACAATAATCGCCTGATGTTTTTTTAGGTTTTAGATATGTCTTCAACGTCTTGCGATAAACAGAACAGTGAAACCCAGCAGCTGCTGGCCTCCCTTGAACAGCACATTGCCGAGCCGGCACCCCGGGTGCAGCCGGTACCGGAAGATTTCTGGCAGCAGCTGGAGACGCTGACCCACGGCGACGACGCCTGACTCAGTTGGCCGGCTGTATACCGTGGCACACCATGCTGAGGGTGTGCTGCAGAATCATTTCGGTATCAAAGCCCGGCTCGTGGGCAAAGCGGGTAAAGGGCACCAGCACCATGCTGAGAATTGAGGTCATCAGCACATCGACATTCAGCTGGTTATTCAGTAATCCCTGCTGCTGCCACTGAATCAGCAACGCGCGAATCCGTTCGCGTCCGGCATGACCGTGACGCTGTTTCAGCGTGCCGCCCAGCCCCTGACCACTGGCGACTTCCTGCAGCCACAGTGGTGCGAACCAGTCATGACTCAGCACGATATCCGCGAACTCTTTAATGAATCCGCTGATCGCAGCGACAGGGTCACTACTCTCTTCGACAAAATGCGCTTCCAGCCGTTGCCGTAATGGCACAAAGCGTTCCGCGACCACGGTATCCAGCAGTGACTCGCGCGACTGAAAATAGTAATTCAGCATGGCCGGGCTGACGCCAGCTTTACGGGCTATGGCGTTGAGCGAGGTTTCCGCGATGCCGTTTTGCGCATACAGCGCGAGCGTGATGTCCAGCAGATGCTCGCGCTGCTGGGCATTGATTGCGCCGCCGCGTGGACGGCCCGGCCGGCGGGGTTTATCAGAAGGCGCTGTCTCGCTCTCCATCACTTTTTGTGCGGTCATCTTTACGTACTCACGGGTTTCGTGTCAGACTTCGGTTAATATTAATTGTGCATTTAATTAATTTCAAACGGTGTCGTTATGAAACCTCAATCTATCACATCGCAGCGCGACAGCGGGGCAACCCGCCCGCTTTCCATTCGCCTGCTGATGGGCGCGCTGATGCTGGTGATGCTGCTTTCCGCGCTTGATCAGACCATTGTCTCAACCGCGCTGCCGACTATCGTCGGCGAACTGGGCGGGCTGGATCGCCTGTCGTGGATTGTCACCGCTTACATGTTGGCCTCAACCCTGGTTGTGCCGCTGTACGGCAAATTTGGCGATCTGTTTGGCCGCCGAACGGTGCTGCAAATCTCGGTGGTGCTGTTTTTGCTGGGTTCGGCGCTGTGCGGGCTGGCGCAAAACATGCCGCAGCTGATTTTTACCCGCGCGCTGCAGGGACTGGGCGGCGGCGGATTGATGGTGGTGAGCATGGCGGCGGTCGCGGATGTCATTCCGCCCGCCGATCGCGGCCGGTACCAGGGCCTGTTTGGCGGCGTGTTTGGTCTGGCGACGGTGATTGGGCCGCTGCTGGGCGGTTTTATCGTGCAGCACATGTCCTGGCGCTGGATTTTCTACATTAATCTGCCACTCGGCCTGCTGGCGCTGCTGATCATTAATGCGGTGTTTAAAGCGGATAGCCGACGCAAACCCCATGAAATCGATTATCCGGGTGCGGTGTTTCTCAGCCTGGCGCTGGTGGGCGTGACGCTGTTTACCAGTGAAGGCGGCACGCTGCGCGAATGGTCAGATCCCCAGCTATGGTGCATTCTGGCCATGGGGCTGGTTGGCGTGTTGGGATTTATCTATGAGGAGCGACGTGCGTGGGAACCCATCATTCCGCTCGATCTGTTCCGCAATCGCAGTTTTTCCCTCGCCAGTCTGATGGCGTTTATTATCGGCATGGCGCTGTTTGGCAGCGTGACGTTTTTGCCGCTTTATCTGCAGGTGGTAAAAAACGCCACGCCCACCGAGGCCGGACTACAGCTGTTACCGCTGATGGGCGGGCTGCTGGTCACCTCGATCATTAGTGGTCGCATGATTAGCCGCAGCGGGAAATACCGTTTGTTCCCCATCGCCGGGACGCTACTGGCCACAACCGGGATGGCGCTGATGACCACGCTGACGCTGGATGCGCCGCTCTGGCACATTTATCTGTTCTCCAGCGTGCTCGGCATGGGAATGGGCATGACTATGCAGGTGCTGGTGCTGGCGGTGCAAAATGCGGTGACGCCCGATCGCATCGGCGTAGCGACCTCATCGGTTACGCTGTTTTGCTCGGTGGGCGGTTCAATCGGCGTTGCGCTGTTTGGCGCTGTGTTCAGTCACGTGCTGAAATCCGGAGCCACCCGACTGATAGAGCAGGGTAACGTGCTGCCGCCTTCGCTGGATCCGGTCGCCGTGAACCATTTGCCTGCAGCGCTGCGTCAGGCTTATTTGCTGGTGTTCAGTGATGCGGTGCATGCCGCATTTCAGATGGCCGCCGGCGTTATGCTGCTGGCGTTTATACTTTCGCTGTTGCTGCCGGAGTCGCCGCTGCGCGATAACGTGCGCAAATAAGCTTTCCGGTTATTTCGCAGCAGGTCAGTCGGACAGGCTGCGGAATAAAATTTAAACGCAATTTGCCGGATAAATATGCGTTGTCGGCGCAAAGCAGCAAAAGATATAGATTTTTATCCTAAATACATAGCGTTACCTTTCTGTAAACTTAGGTAAAAATAGTGAAGACAGCGAGAATTCGGGCGGAGACGCTTTATTTCTGCAACTTCTTTACGGTATAAATCTGCTATCCCTGTTATCCACTGTGAAACGTCACCCTATGATTGCTACTGCGGCCCGCAACCTGATTGCCTGCCTGATGTTATTAACCCTGGCTGGCTGCTCGTCTCACTCCTCGCCAGCACCGGAGCAGGAAAGTGTTGATACCTCACAGGACGGTGGTAAACAGCCCGATTTAATTCCTGTAATAGCCGCTTTGCACGATCAAATGCATTCGTGGGAAGGCACCAAATATCAGTGGGGCGGAACGCAATTATCCGGCGTTGACTGTTCCGGATTTGTCTGGCGCACCTTAAAAGATCGTTTCAATATTCCCATGGATCGCGTCACAACGCGTGAACTGATTGCCATGGGTAAGCCGGTCGATCAGGCGCATTTACAGCCTGGCGACTTAGTGTTCTTCCGCATCAAGCATGAGCTGCACGTCGGCTTTTACGACACCGATCGCCAGTTCCTGCATGCATCAGTTAGCCAGGGCGTGATGCGCTCGTCACTGAATAATCCGTACTGGAAATCAGTATATTTAGAAGCCAGACGACTTCCGCGCGAGCAAAATTCGCAGATCAGTTTCAATTATAAAAATAAAGTCTGAGGTCAGACATCCTTCCTTAAAGCCGCGGCGCGACATTTTCGCGCCCGTGCTCAGACCCATCCTGCCGTCAACCATCCATCTCCTGTTTCAGTGGCAATTCGCATCCAACATGATGGCTGCTTTAACGCTCTGTGCCGCTTTATGGGTATTGAAATCCAATCAACCTATTGATTATAAATAGTAAATTTAAATATCATGCATTAACAATTAGTGCGATCATAGTGTTCGCACTAATTATCAATTTTGTAATAGTAAACATGGTTATTATTACCTCCATCGAAGGCGCAGCGCCTTCTCATCAAACACTAAGGAATATGACCATGAAAACTATCAAAACACTGACCATTGCCGCCGCCGCCGCGCTTTCCCTGATGTCTGCTGCCAGCTTCGCGCAAACCGTTTCAGCCACCTCCACCACACTGGATGGTGCCGAAGCGAAAATTGCCGCTCAGGCTCAGCAGCAGGGTGCGCAATATAAAATTCTGGAAGCCAGCACCAACAACCTGGTGCACATGACCGCTGAACTCTACAAATAACGGATGGTTGCACAGGGATGTGCCAGAACGGGTCGCCTGACGGGCGGCCTTTTTTGTCGTGCAGTCAGGCTCGCAGCGTATCAATCATTCTGGCGATATTGCTGAATTTGCAGCGCAGACTGTCTGGCAGGAGAACGCAATATGCTGAACAACGTGGATATCAACCGGCAGGCGCTGGCTTTTGCCGATGCATTACGCACGCAACGCCATGCTCACGTTCCGGTGATTCGTTTTGCCCACTGGCCGCAATTTATCGCGACGGTGCGCGCTGAGCTGGCGCAACCGGGCAATCAGAAATAATTAGCACGATCACGATAACCGCACTAATTATCAATTGCAGTATAGTAACCTGAGTTATTATTAGTTCCATCGAAGGCACACAGCCTTCAGCCACAACCATTAAGGAATAAGACCATGAAAACCATTAAAGCTATGTCAATCGCCGCTGTTGCCGCTCTTTCTCTGATGTCAGCTGCCAGCTTTGCCCAGAGCGTAACCGTGACTTCCTCTACGCTGGACGGTGCAGAAGCTAAAATCGCCGCGCAGGCGCAAGAGCAGGGCGCTCAATATAAAATTACTGAAGCCAACACTAACAACCGCGTGCACATGACGGCTGAACTGTATAACTAAGTTCAGACTGGTTCACTGCGTTAAGGCCGCCTTCGGGCGGCTTTGCTGTTTCCGGAAGGATTGAAACAAACAAAAGCAGCAGACTGGCGTTCGAAATTTGACCAATCCTGCTCAGCGGGCGCAACAGGCGGAGCCCAGGCGTTTATCCACAGGATAAGCCAGCCTCTTTGCACGTCAGTTGTGGATAACTGCTTTAATATCAAACCGTCAGGCGATAAACGCTGAGTGGATTTCCCGACTTACCCGTCGGTTATTTTGTCAGAAATGAATCCGGTTGCGGCTAAATAAACGCGAAGCGGGAGAGTTTATTTCACCATTTCAAAACACATTAGGTTTGCGTAATCTGCACCGTTATTTTTTCGCGTCGTCGTCAAAATGGCGAGAGGGGATCAGATTTTTCTCTTTATTAACCGGCGTTCTTTTCGACCGGCCTTTGTCCAGCAGGCAGTCGCGGCAACAGGCTATTTGCGGATGGTGGATACGCGCTACCGTCAGCGCCTGATGCACGGTATACAAAGAGCCGATAAAGCGCTTATCTTCCTCAAATTCCAGTACGTAACAGCCTTTTTTATGCAATACCCAGCCGGCGTCCGGATCGTGACATAAATAAAAATAGTGCGGTTCTAACATAACTTACTCTCGGGCGAGTGATAGCCATCGAATAGATAATCGGTGATGTGTCTAAATTAGAGACGCATTCAGTCTACGCCGATGATGACCTGCGGGGCTAATTGATTTAATGACTTTCGGATTAGACCTGAAATAGCCGGACCAGCATGAATAATGTGCCGGTCCGGTTGCTGATTTTATTCGCTGGCGAGCGCGGCGACCGGATCCATTCGTGCGGCTTTGCGCGCGGGCAGATAACCAAATATCATGCCGATAATGGTTGAGCAGGCAAAGGCTGCGCCAGCCGATTGCCACGAGTAGATGGCGGTCAGCACGCCGCCAGCCAGCAGTGAAATGACCGGACCTATCACCAGAGACAGCGCCACGCCAAGCGATCCGCCCACCAGGCACACCAGCACCGCTTCAATCATAAACTGCTGCATGATGTCGCCGCGTCGCGCACCTACCGCCATGCGCACACCAATCTCGTGAGTGCGCTCGGTCACCGACACCAGCATGATGTTCATTACGCCAATACTGCCGATCATGAGCGCAATCGAAGCCACCAGTAAAATCAGCAGCGTCAGCGTGGCCGCCGCACCTTCTATCGCTTTACGATACTTGTCCCGGTTGAACATGAGGAAATCTTTGGTACCGTGGCGCGCCGTCAGCAACTGGGTGAGCGATTCCACCGCCGCACCGCTCACCACATCATCTTTGAGTTTAATACTGATACTGGTGAGCGCGGTCTGGCCGCTGATGCGATACATCACCGTGCTCCACGGCAGCCAGACGCTGAGGCGGTTGGGCGACAGACCATCTTCATTATTGGCCACGCCAATAACCCGCACCGGCACCGATCCCAGCACAATCATTTTGCCAATCGGGCTCGGGCCCTGTTCGCCAAATAATTTATTGCGCGTGTTGATATCAATAATGATTTCCTGGCGCGCGTGCCGCTCATCGCTGAAGTTGCTGCCTTCCACCAGCTTAATGCCCTGAATGCGAAAATAGTCGACGCCCACGCCGGAAACTGAAGTTTTGGAGGCGTTGGCCAGGTAGCGAATGGGCTGCGTGGCGATGATTTCCGGACTGACGGCGGCGACAAACTGCTGGCGCGCAATCACATCGGCATCGGCCATCACCAGGGTTTGTACCGGATGCGCATCGTCCTCGACATAATCGCCCCCGGCATAGATAGAAACCACATTGGTACCCAGTCCGGAAATGCTCTCCAGCGTTTTTTCCCGCGCGCCCTGGCCCAGCGCCACCACGGTGACGACGGCGGCAATGCCAAAGATAATGCCGGTCATAGTCAGCGCGGTGCGCAGGCGGTGGGCGTTCATGGCATTCAGCGCCATGCGCAATGATTCGCGCAGCCGGTCAAGCAGACCGCGGAATCGGCTTTGCCGCTTGCGTGGCGCTGGCGTAAAGCGCGTTTTTGCGGCCGTGGCAGCGCTGCCGCTGTCGGCAAAAATCTCGCCGTCCTGAATTTCAATGATGCGTTCCGCGTGCTGCGCCACTTTCATATCGTGGGTAACGATAATCACCGTGTGACCTTCGCGGTTCAGTTCGCTGAGGATGCGCAGTACTTCTTCACCGGAGTGCGAATCGAGCGCGCCGGTGGGCTCATCGGCGAGGATAATTTCGGCACCGTTGATCAGTGCACGCGCAATACTGACACGCTGCTGCTGGCCACCCGATAGCTCGCCCGGCTTATGCTGTTCGCGCCCCTGTAATCCGAGCCGTGCCAGCAGCTGTGCGGCGCGCTGACGGCGTGCGGTGCCGGATAAATTGGCGTAAATCGCCGGTATTTCAACGTTGCTCAGCGCGCTGAGATCCGGCATCAGGTGATAGCGCTGAAAGATAAAGCCGATGTGCTCGCGCCGCACCTGTGCCAGCGCATCGGGCGAGAGCGTGGCGGTATTTTTGCCGCCAATCAGGTAATCACCGCTGTCCGGCGCATCAAGGCAGCCAAGAATGTTCAGCAGCGTGGATTTGCCTGAGCCCGAGGGGCCGATGATCGCCACCATTTCGCCGCTGGCAATCTGCAGATTAATGTTTTTCAGCACCTGCAGGGATTGGGAACCATTGACGTAGCTGCGCTGAATGTTGTGCAGTTCGATGATATTCACATCACCACCTTGTCCGCGCCCGGCTGTTGCGTGGCAAGGATCACTTTTTCCCCTAAGCGCAGCCCGCTCAGCACCTGAATGTCAACGCTGTCGCTGATGCCGGTGGTGATGTAGCGCTTCTCAGGCTGATTATTTTGATCCGCGATTTCGACGTAAGTACGACCATCGCTGGCCTTTTTCGTGGCCTGCACCGGCACCAGCAGCGCGTTTTTCGCCTGGTCGCGCAGCAGATTAACCTGCGCCGTCATGGAGATGCGCAGCGCATTATCCGGGTTCGGCACATCAAGCAGGGCGTTGTAATACACCGCCGCGTTCGTGCTGCTCACGGTATTGCTTTCGCTGTTGCCCATCAGCGCATCATCTTTCATCACCGACTCAGGAGCCAGTTCGATGCTGCGCAGCGTGGCGTTATAACGTTTATCCGGGTTGGCGAAGGTGGTAAACCACGCCTGCTGGCCGGGCTGAATATTGGTAATGTCCGCCTCGGAGATTTGCACTTTGATGGTCATGGTGCCGAGCTGCGCCAGTTTGGCGATGGTCGGGGCGCTCTGCACGGCGTTTACGGTCTGGCCCTGCTTCGTGACGATCGCCACTACCGTGCCGTCAATCGGTGCCATGATGCGCGTGTAGCCGAGATCGAGCTGCTTTTTATCCACTTCGATCTGCGCCTGAATCACCCGCGCCTGCTGCGCCGTCAGCTCTGCCTGGGCGATGCGCCACGCTTCGGCGGCGGTATCAAAATCCTGGCGGGAAACGGCATTGGTTTTAACCATCTGCTGCAGGCGCTGAAACTGTGCCTGCTGGCGTACCAGCGTAGCCTGACGGGTCTGTAAATCCGCCTGCGCCACGCTCAGCGCCGCCTGCGCATTACGCAGATCGCTGCGCTGCGGCTGATCATCGATCTCCGCGATCAGCTGGCCCTTGCGAACGTTGTCGCCAGCTTTGATATACAGCTTTTTCACCTGACCGGAGACCTGCGCACCGACATTAACGCGCTCAATCGCGTCCATTTTGCCGGTGGCGGCAATCACGTTTTCGATGTCGCCCTGGCGCACCGCGACGGTCATCAGCGGATTGGGTTTACTGCGTGACGCCGAATACCCCCAGAGAACCAGAATCATCACCAGCGCAGTTAGCGCGGCAAACAGCCATTTTTTCGTCATTGTGTGCATCATCGTCCCTTAAATTTAGCGAGAATAATAATCACTAAGCGGGACAAACTGGAGAAAAATTCTGCGGAATTTTGTCAGCCGCAGGGGAGTGCGCCATCCCTGGCGCAGTTTATGGGTTTGCGATACCCCGTCAGTCAATCCGTTCAGAGCAGATTCAGCTGTTGCTTCAGCTGCGCAATCTCCCTGCGCCACTGCTGCTGCTGCGCCGGTTTCTGATGCTTTGCCTTACGCGCTTCGTCCTGCTGCAGCTTTTCTTCCAGCACCAGCAGCGCCTGCAACAGCGCATCTTCATCGCCCGGGCGGTCATCGACGGCGGCAGCGGCAAGCGGGTGATCGACTGGCACATTAGCGGTGGCCAGCCTGGCGGTCACCTGCGGCCAGTCATGCCACTCGCTCAGCTGCTGCTGTTCAATCAGCCAGAAGCGATTGCAGCTGCTGGCGATCAGGCTGCGGTCATGAGACACCAGCAGCACCGCGCCGGCGAACTGCTGCAGCGCCTGCGCCAGCTCCTCTTTGCCTGCCATATCCAGATGGTTGGTCGGTTCATCCAGCAGTAGTAGCGAGTAGCGCGCCAGCGTCAGGCCAACAAACAGCAGGCGCGAGCGCTCACCACCGCTGAGTGAGGCAACCTTCTGCTGATGGCGCAGCCAGGGAAAGCCTGCGCTAATCAGCGCCATTTTGCACTGCTCATCGCTCAGCGCAGCGAAACCGTGTAGCGCCGCGCTTAACGTCTGGTCGTCACGCAACTGTTGCAGGCTCTGGTCGTAATAGCCGACGCGGGCGCGCGGATGAAACAGCGGGCTGTCGCCTTGCTGCCAGCTGTGCCACAGCTGGCGCAGCAGTGAGGATTTGCCGCAGCCGTTGTGGCCGACAATCGCGATGCGATCGCCACTTTTCACCTGCAGCGCGGGCAGGGAAAAAAGGGTCGGCGCCCCGGCAGCAGGCTGAATCGACATCGGCGGCAGCGCCAGCACGCGATCCGCCTGCAGCGCTTCGCCCTGTAACTGCAGCTGCCACGGACTGCCGGCGCTGAGCGTGGTCTGCGCGGCTTTCAGCCAGTCGATGCGCTTCTCCATCTGTTTTGCTTTACGCGCCAGACCTTCGTTGTCATAGGTCCGGCCCCAGATCGCCAGCCGTTTTGCGCTGCTCTCAACCCGGGCGATCTCCTGCTGCTGTGCCTGGTGGCGCTGCGCATCGGCTTCATCCTGCTGCGCCAGCGCCTCGCGGGCGGCCGTGCAGGGCAGACGGAAAACATGCAGCGTGCGATCGCGCAGGATTGCGCTGCAGTTGGTGACGCGGTCCAGCAGCGCGCTGTCGTGGGACACCAGCACAAAGCTGCCCTGCCAGCCGATCAGAAAATTCTCCAGCCACAGCAGGGTCGGCAGGTCGAGATGGTTACCCGGTTCGTCCAGCAACAGTAAATCGGGCTGCAGAATCAGCGCGCGCGCCAGCAACAGCCGCATATGCTGTCCGCCGCTCAGCGTCGCCGCAGTTTGTGACTGCTGCGCTGTGCTGAAACCCAGCGTATGCAGCAGCGCCTCGGCACGCCAGCGCTCGCTATTGCGCTGTGCTGCCGGCAGCCGGGCGATCACGCCATCCAGCAATGAGGCCCCGAATAACGTTTCCGGCAGGTGTTGTTCGATGCGCGCCAGCAGACAGTGGCTGGCGGGTGTGACGCTGCCGTGACTGGCGGCCAGTTCACCGCTGAGAATTTTCAGCAGGGTACTTTTACCGCTGCCGTTGTCGCCAATCAGGCCGATGCGGTCGCCTTTTTTCAGGCTGAAATCCAGGGAATGGAAAAGCGGGCCAAAGGCATTGTCGAAGCCGACGGCATGTGCGGAAAGGAGTGTGCTCATCTACTTACTCTCAAGTTGCAGGCGCAAAAAAGCCTGACGTCAGAATTTCGCTGACGACAACCCGGTAAGCCGGAGAGAAGGGATTAGATTGTCAGAACTTCGCTCAGGCGGATTATCGCAGCACGAGTGCGGTAAAACCTGAGCGGGTCCAGTCACCATAGAAGTGTGAGTAAACAAACAGTTCACACGACGGCATAGGGATCCTCCTTAGTTATCAGCAGGTGAATAAGTCAGCAGATAATAGTGGCGGTGTGCGGCTTTTTCCAGCGATTTGTATCAGCGTTGGTATAGTATGGCGTCAGAGTCTGATTGATATTACAGGAGAGTGAATATGTTGATTTATGACGTTTTTGGCCGGCACATTGACGTTCTGCGCAAGGAGGATGCCTGGCAGGTATTTCGCGCCGACGTGACAGAAAGAAAATTCTCACGAATGTTTGATATCGCTATTCCAGATGATATGCCAGAAGACGACATTGCAGGCTGGCTGGGTGATATCTTTCATGAAGCTGCAACTGAGCATCATCCCGATGTGAAACGCATCGAATGAAAACCTGGTTATGTTGAGATGTTTGCCTTTGGCATAAAGCGGACGGTGCACAAGTCCATGTCCGCTTTGAGCAAAAGCGGACATTGACCAGTCAGTTAATTCCCGTCGGGTTTGAAATGCGTATCCGCCAGCCCTTATCCGCCCCTTGTTCCATCACCTGTGTGGCGACGCCGCAATCATCTCTTTGAGTGCCGTCTTCTAATGTCGTAGTCAGCGACCATTTAATGATGGCAAGAATAAGGTCACCTGAAGGGATAAGAGTATGGATCTGGTTTCTGATAATTGGCCTTGATGCTATCAACGTGGTAAAAGCCATACGCAATGCATAAGGATCAGTTTCGATGACAACATTGCTGGGCATTCTCATCGAGGCACGGTTACTGAAAACAGACATCAATGCGTCAATATTTCCGGCATTAAATGCTTCATCAAATGCAGCAATGGTTTCAGCTGGCGATCGATGGACAGTATCGCTCCTCTCAACCGAAGCTGCGAAATTGGAAATGTATCCTGCAATTTCTTGAGGTGATTCCAGCGGCGAAAGATGTCCTGTGCCATGAACAATCATCATTGCTGCGTGAGGAATGCGAGGCAGCAGCTCTCTTTGCAACGTTTCCGGGGTATCGACCCGGTCCAGCTCTCCTGATATGACTCTTACGGGAACATTAATGGAGGCAACTGCACTTGTAATGTCTTCGCGCATGGCGATGTCGGGCCAGGCAGCCTTCGCTTCAGTTCCGGCGCTCAGACTGTCTTCAATGACCTGCTCACGGAGCGCCGGGCTAAGCGGCCTCGACGTCAGAACATTGTCGATAACAAACTCGACTGATTCACGGCTGCTATATGCACTGGTAAGCCTGTCGCGATCTTCTTTAGAAAGCATCATGGGCGAAGGAGGAGAGGGTGCAATCAGCATTAGCCCTTCAAGGCCTTGAAGCCGACGGGATGCCATCAATTGGGCAACTTTTCCTCCCATTGAGTGGCCAATCAGGATATATCGCTTTAGCTTGAGCGCGGCAATGACGCCTTCAGCATCACTTGCAAGGTCCGCAATCCGGTATCCGGACTTCGGCGCATCTGATAATCCCCAGCCACGGTGATCGATAGCTACCGTGCGATAGTGATCAGGTAACTGTGATATCACGCTCTGCCACGTTCGGGATGATCCGCCATAGTAATGCAGGAACACCAGTGCAAGCTCACCGCGACCATGTTGCTGTACATTAATACCTGTATTGTTCACTGTAATTTTCATTATTTCATTCTCCTCATGGTTTAAAACAATGTTAATTACAGTTCTTATAAATGATAATTGGCTGAATAGTGTTTACAGTCGATAACCATATTATCGAATGGTGTGCGTAATGGACAAGTTTACCAGTATGCGAATTTTTATTGCGGCAGTTGAGGAAGGCAGTTTTGCTGCGGCCGCAAGACGTTTTAAACTTTCATCAGCCATGGCAGGAAAACATGTCAGTGCTTTAGAATCCGATTTACACGTGCGGCTTATTCAGCGCTCTACACGCCGACTGAGCCTTACGGATGTTGGTCAGCGATATTATGACCGCTGCAAAGTGATTATCGAGGCTCTGGATGACGCAGACAGGGAAGCCAGTGACATTCAGGCCACTCCCCGGGGATTGTTACGCATCGCCGCCCCTCTTGCCTTCGGCGAAATGCATCTGGGGAAGATTGTGTCACGCTACCTTGAGCAATTTCCGGAAGTCAGTGCAGGTGTTGTCCTTGAGGATAAGTATATTGATTTGCTTGAGGAACGGATAGATGTAGCCATACGCATAGGACATCTGGACGATCCGACGCTTGTCACCCGACGTCTGGCACCCTGTAAAATGGTTTTATGCGCATCAACAGACTTTCTGAAAAAATACGGCATGCCTGAAACGCCAGATGATCTCTCGCGTATGCCGCGCATGGCTTTCAGCCAGGCAATTTCTGCCGGAGACTGGACAATCTATGACACAGATAACAGGCCACACACTATTGAAAGCCGTTGCCGGCTCACATCAAACAATATCCATTTGTTAATGGAAGCGGCCTTGGGCGGTACAGGGATTGTATATGGCCCCTGTTTTGTTTTTCGAGAGCACATAAGGCAGGGCCAACTGATTGAGCTGCTGCCAGATTACCGGACATCAGAGCTTACCATTCAGGCAGTGTACCCGAGTGCGATGCGCATTCCATTTAAGGTTCGCACTTTCGTTGATTTTATTGCTGATGCTTTGAAAGCGAAGCCGCTTTAAGAGTGCGGGTACTTGAACAAACATAGAATGATGCCCGCTTTTAGCACAACGCGAACGTTATTGTTCCAACATTACGTCTTTACCTTGGCTTTACAAAGCTTATTCTACCTTCAAAATAGCAACTGCCATGCGTCTGTTCAGTCAATGGCGCAGGAAAGCTATCAGACCTGAGCTGGTAGCAGTGGACAAAGCCCCCCTGTTAAGTCGGGTGATAAAATGAAGGTGGCTGGCCGGTAATCCGACGGAACATCGTCGCGAAGGATGAACCATTGTCATAGCCGAGCGACAACGCGACTTCGTTTACCGGTGTTCCCGTTAGCAGCATTGCCAGCGCGCTGACCACACAGGCTCGCTGACGCCAGGCTGAAAACGACATGCCGGTTTGCTGCTGAAAATGGCGACGAAATGTGCTGCCGCTCATAAACAGCGCGCTGGCCCAGCGTTCTGCCGGATCGTGAATGGCTGGCGCAAGTAAAAAAGCCTGACATAGCCTCAACAGCGCGGGCTGCTGCGGCAAAGGGATCTCGAGCGCGCACACTGGCATTGCCGCCACTTCAAGCAGCATTAAATCTATCAGCGCCCGATCGCGTACGCTGTCATAGCACGGCGGCAAATCCACCGCCTCCAGTAGTAGCTGCCGCAACAGCGGCGATACGGCAATCACTTCGCAGCGGCTGATGTTACGCAATCTGGACGCGCATGCGGGTTCGATATACAGGCTACGCGTCGTTACGCCTGTAAACTTGACGGCATGCAGGATTTCGGGGGGGATCCATACCGCATGCTGGGGCGGCACCACCCATTCCCCGTCACGGGTTGAAACGTGCATCAGGCCGGTTGCGCCATACAGAAGCTGCGCACGGCGGTGCTGATGTTGCGGCAGGAAAAATCCCTGCGCATAGTCGTTGCCGAGCGCTACAACATCGCGATTCAGCCGATCGAAGCCGTCAATTTTCTCGTTTCGCATATCCGTCCCCATCTGACCAGTTTGCAAGGGTAATTGAGCGCTGCGCAAATGGGAAGCGGGCCGCTGGCGCGATATGCTGCTGCCTCACTTGTAAACGGGACACCTCCTTGAACGAATTGCTGATAATAGTACTTGCCGGCTTTACTACCGGCATAACCACGGTCCTTTTTGGCTTCGGCGGCGGCTTTGTTGTCGTGCCATTTATTTATCAGTTGCTGATGCGGCAGCCGCTGCTGGCAGGAAATGCGATGCATATTGCCGTGGCCACCTCGACAGCGGTGATGATTTTCAACGCAGGCTGGGTTAGTTACCAAAACTGGCAAGCGGGCAGGCTTTCTTCAACCGTCTTGTTTCCGCTGCTGTGGTTTATCGCCACAGGCGCGGTAGTCGGTTCGTGGTTAGCGGGAATGATGAGCGAGGCGCTGATTCGCGCGCTTTTTATCCTTTATATGCTGTCGACGATTGGGGATTGTCTGTTACGCAAAGGCTTCTTCAGCGGCAGCGCGCCGCGTCGTTTATCACTTTTGACGGTTGCCGGTGGCGGTATGCTAATCGGCATGATTGCTGCACTGCTGGGCGTTGGCGGCAGCGTAATGACGGTGCCACTGTTACGACGACACGGCCATGCAATGCGCGCGTGTATTAGTGCGGCCAACCCGCTTTCCCTGCCGGTAGCGCTGTGCGGTGCGATGACATATGCGATAAGCGGCTGGCATAAAATTCAGGCAGGCGGATTTTTGGGATTTATCAGCCTGAAAATATTGGGCTTGCTCCTGGTGACCGGCTGGGCGGGTATTGCTTTCAGCCGCCGGGCTATCCCCGCCGTCCCCGATGTCTGGCACGCGCGAATCTACGTGATGCTGCTGTGCATGGTTCTGGTAGTAATAGTGCTTTAGACAAACCTTGTTTTGCTGATTTGGCTGCTGTTACAGAAGCAATAATTGTATGAACATCCGTCACTGGCACAAAGCGGACGTTCACAGCACTTCCAGCTGTCCAGAGGCATTTGACACTGACAGGCAGTATGCAGCCAGTACATTGTGTGCCATGTATTGGAATGCGTAGGTTGAGCATACTTACCGGCGGCGGCGCATTAGAGAATAGGTTTGCTACTGGCCTTTGGCGGCGCCAGCCTGCTGCTGACGCTTAGAGAGTGACTTAAACCGTACATGACGGGGAAGTAACTGACACGCTGGCCCAAACATGCATTTACCCGGCAACACGCTAGCGAATTAAGCGCCGGTTACCGTCGGCTGATGAATCTTCATCGAATCATGCTTGCCTGGATTGCACTCCTGAGTGGTACCAGGGAGATAAAATTTTCCGTCCGCATCAGGATCGGTGCCGCCGGGACATCCCGGCCTGCCGGCAGAGCCATCAGTATTACCTCCATCTGAACCGTTTCCACCGTCAGCGCCGGATTCTCCCGCATAGCCGCCATTTCCTCCCTGACCTCCGGCTCCTCCCTGTCCAGCGCTGACAGAGCATGCAAACAGTGCCAAAAAGCAGGCCAGAAAATACTTACTCATTGTTAGCCTCTCGATTCGTAACGGGCAGCTCAGGCTGCCGCGGCGGGTAATACTCACGAAGAGATACACTACCATCCGTTTTATCTCTGCTGACTTAACAGATCATCAACACCCGTTTTCAATAAGAAACTAAGGCCGTCAATTTACGCAGTGCCTGCTGCTGACCTCACTCTGCTTATTGCGAGGGTAATCACTGACGCCCGCGCGGGAGTCACTGGCGCTGCACCTCTTATCGTGACTGGTTCACCCAAATCAGTTGATCGGTTGCGAAGCCCAGTCGCTGGGCATAGGCGAGATAACGCTGTTTGACTTCAGCCGGAATGGTGGGCTGACGCGACAGAATCCACAGATACCCCCGGTTCGGCCCGGCGACCAGTGCATACTGATAATCTTCATCCAGCGCGATCACGTTATAACCGCCATAAAAAGGTCCGAAGAACGAGACCTTCAGCGCGGCGACGTCAGGTTTGCCGGTGAAGTAAGCTTTGCCTTCGCTCTCGCTCCACGCTTTTTTCTCCGGATCGTAACCGCGATTCAGCACGCTGATACCGCCGTCGCTGCGTTTGCCGTAGGTGGCGGTCACATGATCTTTACCGCGTTCGAAACGGTGATCGAGGCGGGCAATTTCATACCAGGTGCCGAGATAGCGATCGGCATTGAAGTGGGTGATGGGCTGCACCCCTTTAGGTGGCGTCGGGGATTTACAGGCGACCAGGGTAACAGACAGCGCCGTAATGGCGACTAACGGCCAGATTTTCATCGCAACTCCTTTATATCTCTCAAAATCCTGTCTGAAGTATAGATAAGGATAGCGAAACCGGTGCGGCGCAAAACCTTATGCCGCTGCCGGTCTGTCGATTACCGGCGTTTCTCAACCTCATCTTCTGGCGGAATCACCGGCTCATCGATAGCGATCGATTTGCCGGATTTCAGCAGCTGAATATCCAGAATCACGTAGGTCATAGTGGTAATAAACAGCGAAATCACACTGCCAATCACGCCGCTGGTGGTGAAGGTGAAGTAGTTGTACATCACCACCCAGGTGAGGCAGATAAACATCGCCAGCGCCACGGTAATCGCCGACTGCGAGTAATGCGTGGTACGCGCCCCCATTTCATTAATCTGCAGGCTCAGGTTGCAGCCGCTGTATTTTTCCAGCAGCACGATAGTGTGATCCCAGTTGTGCAGGCGGCGGGCGCTGCCGCGCGCGGCGAACAGAAACAGCAGCGAAAGGAACAGGCCAGAGAAGGCAATCAGGACCGGTACCGCTTCCAGCGCATAGGCAATGCTTTTATGGCTCGATGCTTGTGCGACCGCGCTCAAATCCAGCGTCAGCGAGCAGCCCAGTGCGCCATACAGGAACACAAACAGCAGCAGATAGAGCGCGTTGCGTTTCCAGTCGAGCTCTGCTTCATGATTTCTCTGTAACCGCGCATCCTGCAACGCCTGTTGCAGGCGCAGTTGTTCGTCAGACGGGGAATCGATACTGGCGATCTCCTCGCCCAGTAAGCGGTGAATAAAAGGCTGATCGGCCTGATCGAGGGTGATGCGCATAAATTTTCCGCTAGCAAAATATTCGTGGCGTCAGTGTAACGTAAAACGAAGCTCACCGGGCGTCCGCTGCAGCGGCTGCGCATTTTGCCGCCATCAACACGCACCGGGTGAAGGGGGAGAGCAGCAATCCTTCGCATCCACCGATTGGCGATATCTCATTATTCGGGTAACGTGGAATTTCATACTAATACGTCAAAATTTTTCCCGTACCCTACGTAACAGAAGAGGTCAGTTATGTCCGTCCATTCGCCGCTCATCGGCATCGTCAGCGATGATGTCAGCCATCCGCACAGTATGCACATGCTCAAAGAAGTCATGCGTCAGCTCAGTGCGCGTGATCTGCTGCCCGTGCTGCTGTGCGCCGCCACGCGCGAGGATTTTCAGGCCGCGCTGCGTAACGCGTCGTCGCTGCCGCTGGGTGGACTGCTGTTCCTGAGCTCGCCGTGTCGGGATGCGCAGGAGATCGCCGCGCACCTGCTGCCGTCGCTGCGCGCGGTGCATCTTTGCCCGAGCGACAGCGCGGGCGCTGATGTGGTGGTTGCGGATGCGTATCACGCCGGGCAGCAGCTTGGCGCACTGCTGCTGTCGCAGGGGCACCAGCGTTTGGGCGCTATGCAGGTGCAGGCAAGTGACACGCCGCCGCGCCAGGTTCAGGGGTTTATTGCCAGCCTGCAGGCGGAAGATAAGACGCTGCACGCAGCACTGCACGCCGGTGCCCTTCACCGTGAGCAGGCTTATCAGACGATGATGGCTTACCTGAAGAAAACCCGTGCGGCAGAGCGCATCAATGCATTGATGTGCGAATACGACGAGCTGGCCTTTGGCGCACTGCAGGCCGTGCGCGACTTCGGTCAGGGCGCGCATATCGCCGTGGTGGGCTTTGATGATGCTGACGAGGCGCGCGGCTCCACATGGCACCTGAGCAGCTGGGCACCGCGCCGTGATTTACTGGTGACGGAAGCCCTCAACCGGCTGCTGGATCAGCGTCCGGACCACAGCCGCGCCTGGCAGCAGGGTGAGCTGCAGGTGCGCCATTCGCATCACGGCAAATATGTGCCTGGCGAAATGTCGCAGTGCGGCTGCGCCATCCGTCACTGATCGCTGCAAGCCTTTCCCCTTTGGCGCCGGGCTGATTTCCACACACTGGCGCTGATCTTTGCCGGATTTTTATATCCGCGCAGCTTTTCTTTACGCCTTTTTTATATTGCCGGCGGTTAAATCAGCGCAGCAGGCGGCACTGTGGCGCGCCTTAACCTTAAAGGGAAATATCATGCCCGGCACTATTCTGGTCACACATAATCAGCATCAGTCTTCCACGCTGGCAGCCATTTACGATCGCCTGATGGCGCGACGCGGTGGCCTCTGGGTCTGCTGGGATGGACAACGTACCGTCGCTGCGCAGGAAGCGGCGCGCACGCTTAGCTTTCAGCAGGATAACGAATACGACAGGCTGCAGTTTGCGCTGACGCGCGCAGAATACGAAGAGGGCTATCACGGCTACGTACATCAGGGGTTGTGGCCGGTGTTTCACCAGCGTCCGGACCTGGCACGTTTCACCAGCGCCAGCTTCCAGGCCTATCGCCAGCTGAATGCGGCTTATGCCCACGCCATCGCCGAATATGCCATGCCGGACGATGTGATCTGGCTGCAGGATTATCACTTCATCCCAACGGTAAAAATGCTGCGTGATACCGGCTTAACTAACCGCATCGGTTTGTTTTTACATCAGCCGTTTCCGTCCGGTCAGCTGTTTGAAGCGATCCCTGACTGGCGCAGCCTGGCAGAGTCGCTGCTGTGCTGCGACCTGATTGGCTTCCAGACCGCGCAGGATATGAATAACTTTCTGCTGTGGCTGGAGAGCGAGTTTCGCGCTGAACGCTTAGGCAGGAACCGTCTGCGCGTGCACGGTCACATTATCACTACCGGCGTGTTTCCGGTCGGGATCGATCTGGCTGAGGTTCAGGCGTTACTTGAGAGCAACAGCTGCCAGTACATGGAACAGCAAAGCCGCGAACATTTGCCAGCCAACACGGTGCTGAGCGGCGGTCATCTCGACGACAGCGCAGGTCTGCCGTATCGCATCAGCGCGCTGGAAGTGCTGCTGCGCCATCATCCCGACTATGCGGGCAACATCATGTTATTGCAGCTGGCTTCTGCTGCCAGCGGACACCCGCACCGGCAGCAGGCGATCAGCCACAATCTGGAAAATCTGTGCGGTGAGGTTAATGGCGTGCACGGTATGCTCAACTGGTATCCGGTCAGCTATCTCAACCACGATTATCGCCGTGAGGAGCTGGCCGGGCTGTATCGCGCGGCGCGGGTGGCGCTGGTGACGCCACTGATGGCGGGCATGAGCCTGATGGCGAAAATGTATGCTGCGCTGCAGGATCCGGCGAATCCCGGCGTGCTGATTCTGTCGCAGTTCGCGGGTGCGGCCGAACAGATGGATGGCGCGCTGATCGTTAATCCTTACGATCCTGATGCAATGGCGGATGCCATCCATACGGCATTGCGGCTGCCGCTCAGCGACCGTCAGAACCGTCATGCGCGCTTGCTGAATAATCTGCACCGCTATGATTGTCACTGGTGGGCCGACAGCTTCCTCGCCCTGTTAATGGATGAGCAGCAGCCGGAGAGTGTGCAGCTGTGTAGCCGTCACCTGTCGGGCGCAGGCATAAGCGGGAGGTTACGTTATTGATAAGCAGACAGGGGGCAGAGCGGGGCTAATGTCGGGTGTTCTTGCCCGTATTATCACGATTGCGAAAAATATGGGTCACGTTATCGCTACCTTTTAACGCCACTGCTTCGCCCTGAGGCGCACTTTTGCTGTTCTGCACTTCAGCAATCGCATAGCGAAACGCGCGCTGGCGGGCCGGATCGGTTTCTGATGCCGCCATCGCGCGCAGTTTTTCCAGCAGCGCGAGAGTGGTTACCGGTCCGGCTTGTTTTAACAATTGCAGCACGGCATCGCCCATGACAATGTCGGCCAGTTTTTCATCTTCACTTCTATACATAAAAGCTCTCAGTATCCGCGTTGCGTTTAGCATTGCCTGGTGCAGGTAAACCAAAGCCTAATCAACGACTGATAGTGTCGCTCTTCCTCTGTCGGAAATGTGTGACCTGCTGAGCGAAATGTTTCCCCGACAGCACCCTTAAACTTATACAACAAAAGCGCTTCTGTACAGGCGGGAGTGTCATCCCTTTCACTATTTAGCGCTTTAATGCGCGCTGGCGTTGCAGGTTGCTATTGTACTTAGTAGCATAGGTGGTTCAGGCAAGGACAAGGACAGTCCTCTTCTTCATAAAGCAGGGAAACAGCATGGCCATTTATGTATTGAAGCCCTTCGACCGAAATTTCAAAGGTGACATGATTGCGGACATCAAGCTCTGTCTGGCTGCCCGCGAATTGATTGCCGGACAGTATGAGGCCAGCCTGGGGGGTGGTGTTTACAAAAAACGCATTCCGCTCGGCGCCGGCAAAAGCGGCGGAGCCAGAGCGATTGTCGCGTTCAAATCACAAAAACACCTGTTTTTTGTTAACGGTTACGCTAAATCGACCACGAAGAGTGGCATACGTGAGATTAAAGAGGATGAGCTTAATCTCTACAGGCAGGTAGCCAGTCAACTGTTTGCCATGACGACTGAGCAGGAAAGAGCAGCGATAAAGGCGAGAAAAATGCGAGAGGTAATATGCGATGGTTGATCATCTAAAAGATCTGCAGGAAATCGCGCATGATTTTAACCCGCTGGGGGTGGTTAGCGATGAGCTTACCGAAAAAATCGATTCACGTGTCAGATTACGTGAGCTGCGTACCTCTCTGCCGGTTTTACAACTGATGTCAGGCGAGGCTATTCGTGAGTTACGTGAGCGTCATGGTCTGAGTCAGGCCATGTTAGCGGCCTATATTGGCCTGTCCCCGGCCACCGTGGTGAAATGGGAGCGTGAGGAGAAGAAGCCAAATGGCGCTGCGCTGCGCCTGCTTAACCTCATTGATAGAAAGGGTCTTGAGGTGTTGCGTTAATCATTTTTTGCGGCCACAGGATAAGGTGGCCTGACATTGCGTGATACAACGAATTTGTCGTGACGCCGCAGCCAAAATCACGCTGTGACGCTGGGTTGAAGTGATGAAAAGCAGGCATAGATCTTATGCCTGTTAGTATCTATCCCGCCGTTACCCGCCCCGGCGCTAATCGCTGCTGCCCAGAATATCCATAAATTCCTGCACTGGCCGGTCGTAAACGTTCATACTGCCGGGACGATCGCTGAGCCAGGCCACTGCCAATTCCCAACACACATCAACGTCGCTGATGCGGCAATAATGCAGCGTCGTGCTGCGCGCTTTCACTACCTGTTCGGGCAGCAGGGCAATCCCCATATTGCGCTCAACCAGACTCAGCAGGGTTTCCAGATCGCTCACTTCAAACGTCACCTTGCGGCTCAGCCCCTGCAGGGCAAAACTGTTGTCATTCACCTTGCGCGTGCCCTGGCCGGCTTCGAAATCGATGAACGACTGCTGCGCCAGTTGTGCCATGGTGACGTCCGGCTGCATCGCGGTGAATCCGGCATAATCCGCGGCGAACGCTACCACGATTTCATCGCAGGCGATGATGCGCGACGACAGCCGGTCGGAGACTTCCTCCACCGGCATAATCGCCAGATCGATCTGCTGATTGTGCACTTTTGCATTGAGCTTCGCCGATGATCCCTGGCACAGCTTGACGTCAAAATCCGGAAAGCGACGAATAAAGGTTTCCAGTAATTGCGGCAGATCGATAAACGGCGGCACGCTTTGCACCGTGCCAATCGACAGGGTTCCGGTCTTAAGCGCCACGATCGCCGCCACTTCCTGCGACGCTTTTTCGACAAAGGCACCGATGGTTCTGGCGTAATCAAGAAACACTTTCCCGGCCATGGTCAGGCGCACCTGGCGAGTAGAGCGGATAAAAAGCGGCGCGCCCAGTTCCTCCTCCAGCTGTTTGATCGAGGTGGACAAGGCCGATTGCACAATATGCATACTCTGTGCGGCGCGGGTGAAATTTTCATGTTCCGCCACGGCGATGAAGTGCCGCATCTGGCGCAATTCCATCAGTTATCTCCATAAAAGATGAATTTAATCACAATAATGAATTTTACAGATTAACCATACGCGGTAAAAATTTGTCCGGCAATCGCCTGTTCGCCGCGCGATTTTGCAGGAAGGCAGAACATTGTCTTCTGTGCACCTGTACGGCGGCATTTAATGAGAGGAATCTGTTATGAGTTATGTTGCATCGCCAGCGCGTTATCAGACCAACATGCAGTACCGTAAAACCGGCAAAAGTGGCCTGGTGCTGCCGCTGATCTCGCTGGGGCTATGGCAGAATTTTGGCGGCGTTGACGTGTTTGAGACCGGCAGAGCGATCCTGCGCCACGCGTTTGATAACGGCATTACCCATTTCGACCTGGCGAATAACTACGGTCCGCCAGCGGGATCGGCTGAAGAGAACTTTGGTCGCTGGCTGGCGCAGGATTTTGCCCCATATCGTGATGAACTGATTATCTCCAGCAAAGCGGGCTGGGATATGTGGCCGGGTCCGTATGGTGGCCCGACCGGCACCCGTAAGCATCTGATTGCCAGCTGTGATAACAGCCTGCGCCGCATGGAGCTGGATTATGTCGATATCTTCTACAGTCATCGCGTCGATCCGAATACACCGCTGGAAGAAACCATGGGCGCGTTGGTACAGCTGCATCGTCAGGGCAAGGCGCTGTATGTCGGCATCTCTTCCCATTCGCCAGAGCTGACGCGTCAGGCCGCTGCGATTCTGGCCGATGAGAAAGTGCCGCTGTTTATTCATCAGCCCAATTACTCGATGCTAAACCGCACTATTGAGCATGGGCTGCTCGATACGCTGGCGGAGCTCGGCAGCGGTTGCATCGCCTTTTCACCGCTGGCACAGGGCATGCTGACCAGTAAATACCTCAACGGCGTACCGCAGGGCGCGCGCGCCGGCGGCAGCGATCCGCGTCTTTCTGCCATGCTCAGCGAAGAGAACCTGGCAAAAATTCGCGCGCTCAACGCGATTGCTGAAGCGCGCGGTCAGACGCTGGCGCAGATGGCGATCGCCTGGGCGCTGCGTGATGAGCGGGTCACTTCTGCGCTGATTGGTGCCCGCACGGTTGATCAGTTAAGCGATTCCCTGCGCGCGCTGGACAACCTGACCTTTACGGCACAGGAGCTGGCGGACATTGATCGCTACGCCACCGAAGGCGGGGTGGATATGTGGCGCGTCTCTTCGCAACTTAAATAATGCCCGGCGCCGCGCAACGCGGCGCGCTTTATCGCTGCGCCTGCTGTAACCGCACGGCGCGGCGAAATGCATTGGGTGACTGACCCGTTTCACGCTTAAAAGCATGGCTGAAGGCGCTCTCAGAGGCGTAACCCAGCGTCTGCGCTACCACGGCCACCGCCTCATTTTCCTCCTGCAACGCACGCTCTGCCAGCCGCATGCGCCACGCCGTCAGATAGGCTATCGGCGTGATGCCGACCACCTGGCGAAAATACTGGGCAAAACGGGTGCGCGACATGGCACAGGCACGCGCCAGTTCGTCCAGATGCCAGTTACGCGCCGGATCGCCATGCAGCCGCTGTAACGCCGGTGCCAATCGCGCATCGCTCAGCGCCCGCAGCCAGCTGGCGGGCAGTGCGCTGCTGGTTTGCAAATGCGCCCGCAGAATCTGGATGAACAGCAGTTGTGCCAGCTGGGCCGTTGCCAGCTGCGATCCCGGCTGGACATGCTGGCCTTCCTGCACCAGTTGATCCAGCACCCAGCGGAATGACGCCGCCTGCGGTGACGCCGCCGGTACCTGAATCCAGGGAGGTAATACGTGCGTCAGTAAACGACCACTGGCAGGATCAAGCAGTACATGGCCACCGATATGGACAAAATCATCACCGCTGCCAATCGGCGCATGGCCTTTTCCTGCGCCATAAAACACACTCATGGCGTCAACCGGCGGCTCGTCCGGATGGCTGGCCAGCACGAAGGCGCGTTTAGCGCTCAGCAAGCCGACGTCGCCGGTGGCAAAGTGGAACGGTTCAGATTCGCCCTCCAGTATGACCCAGCAACTGCCTTTGATAATGGCGAAGAATTTAATTTTATCGGGCGCAGGGAAACGCAGCGCCCAGCGTCCGCCTGCGGTAAAACCGCCGGTCAGCAATAATTCAGCGCGAACGAATCGCAGAATGTCGGAAAAGGGATCAAGGCTCATTTCTGTACTATCACGCAAGTAAAGTGCATTTACAAGCATTCAAAATCCGCCCTCCGCCGCTTAACGTAAAGCGCGTCGAATGAACGATGCTTGTGATGAGGAAGAAAAATGAGTAATGAAAAGGTTCTGGTTACCGGCGGCAGCGGGTTTATCGCTCAGTACTGCATTATTGCGCTGCTGCAGCAGGGCTATCAGGTGCGAACCACCTTACGTGATGCCGAACGTGAAGCTGAAGTCAGGGCGCATCTGTTGCAGGCCGGGGTGGCCGCAGGCGAGGCGCTGCAATTTGTCGTTGCCGATTTAACGGCAGACGCGGGCTGGGAAGACGCAGTGGCGGGCTGTCGCTTCGTGCTGCATGGCGCTTCACCCACCCCGACCGGCAGCCAGGTAAGCGAAGCTGACTGGGTGAATCCGGCGATTGAAGGAAATCTGCGCGTATTGCGCGCCGCGCGCGATGCAGGTGTTAAACGTGTGGTGCTGACCTCGGCGTTTGGCGCGGTCGGTATCGGACATCCAGCGGACTATCCGCGCCCCTTTACCGAGCGCGACTGGAGCGATGTCAGCGGCGATGTGTGGCCGTATCAGAAATCGAAAACCCTGGCGGAACGCGCTGCCTGGCAGTTTATCACTGAGCAGGGTAACGGTCTGGAACTGGCCACGGTGAACCCGGTGTCGGTGCTGGGACCGGTGCTGGGTGCCGACTATTCACATTCGATTCGCATTGTGAAGGAGCTACTGGAGGGGCAGCCAGGCTGTCCTGACATCAATTCATGTTTTGTCGATGTGCGTGACGTGGCCAGTCTGCACGTGCTGGCGATGACCCACGCCGCCGCGCAGGGGCAGCGCTTCCTTGCCAGTTCGGGGCACAGCCTGCCGCTTATTGAGGTGGCACGCACGCTCAAAACCCATCTGGTAGCAGAAGCAGAGAAAGTTTCGCTGCAGCCAATGAGTGACGCCATGGTGCGGGCGGCGGCAGCGCAAAATCCGCTGATGACGGGAATGGTAAAACTGCTGGGCGTTGATATGAACGTCAGCGCCGCTAAAGCTGGCTGGCTGCTGAACTGGCACCCGCGCAGTCCGCAGGAGGCCATTCTTGCCACCGCGCGCAGCCTGATTGCGCTGGGACTGGTGGCAAATCACTAGTCTGACTGCGGCATTTATCATCACCCTGGTGACGCGCAGATGCTATATAAATGATAACAATTATCATATATAGCGATTGATGAGGATATCATGCCGTCTCCACAGGTGATAAACGCCGACTGCTGTATCGTCGGCGGCGGTCCGGCCGGCTTAATGCTGGCCTATTTACTGACGCGCGCCGGCCTGCGCGCGGTCGTGATTGAGAAGCACACCGATTTTCTGCGCGATTTTCGCGGCGACACCATTCATCCCTCAACCCTGGAGATCATGCACCAGCTGGGTCTGCTCGACGCGCTGCTGGCGCTGCCGCATCAGCGCGCGGAGAAGTTACAGGCGGAAGTGGGCGGGCAGGAGATCACCATGGCCGATTTCTCCCGTCTGCCGTTGCGCTGCCGTTTCATCGCCTTCATGCCGCAATGGGATTTCCTCACTTTCCTCGCCGCCCAGGCGGCGCACTATCCCGGTTTCACGCTGCTGCAATCCACCGGTTTTGACGATTTTCTTTATCAGGATGGCGTAATCGCAGGCGTGAAAACGTTACAAGGTCACGAAATTCACGCGCCGCTGGTGATAGGCGCTGATGGCCGTCGCTCGGCGGTGCGGCAGAAAGCCGGGCTGGTGGGTAAAAGCTTTGGTGCTCCACGCGATGTGGTGTGGTTCCGGCTGGATAAACAACCGGACGACCCTGAACTCGGGATGGGCCACAAGGGGCCGAAGCAAAACTTCATTGTCATTGACCGCGGCGAATTCTGGCAGTGTGGATTCACCATTCAGAAAGGCGAATTCGAGGCGCTGAAGCAGGCCGGGCTCGACGCGCTGAAAAACCGCATGGCAGAGGTTGCGCCGTTCAGCGTGGCGCGCATGGCGCAGCTGCAGGAGTGGCAGCAGCTGAGTCTGTTATCCATCCGTATCGATCGGCTGGACAAATGGATGAAGCCCGGCGTGCTGTGCATTGGCGATGCCGCACATGCGATGTCACCGATTGGCGGCGTGGGCGTGAACCTGGCGATTCAGGACGCGGTGGCCAGCGCCAATTATCTGACGCGGCCCTTGCAAAACGGCACGCTCACGCTGCGCGATTTAGAGAACGTGCAGCGGCGGCGGCAGTTTCCGACCGTGGCGACGCAATTCCTGCAGATCAAAATGAGCAGCGGCAAGCGCCCGCGTACTACGCCCAGTAAGGTTCCGCAGCTCATCAGCCGCTATCCGTTTTTGCGCCATCTGTTTGGCCGGTTGATTGGCATGGGCTTTCGCCCGGAACGGCCTCGTCTCGCCGGAGAAAAAACGTAGTCGGGTAATTATTGCAATTGCGATGCTTTTGTAACATTAAATTAACTTTTTCGGCGGGATATCATTAAAAAAATTGTTTAATCGGAGAGGGGATTTAATCACTTTGTGCCTTATTTGTCGGCTGATATAACCTGAACGTCAACGCGATCTCAACGAAGCGTAAATGGCGTGAGGCGGGTGAATAGCGGGATTACGCGATGATAAAGGTTTTCTATTGATTTCAGCGGTGACACAAGGTTGGCGGAAGCCACAGTTTGATTATGGTTAAGGGGCATGACACAAACCATAAGAAACTGAGGAAGACAGCAGGTATGAAACTGGAAAACTTATCTCGCAGAAGCTTTATGGCCTTCGCGGCTGGTGGCACCGTGGCGCTGGCGGCCGGCAAGGTCCATGCCCACGACGGCAAGGTGGCGACTTATCCGGCGAATGATCCCAACCATCCGCGCGATCCTGGCCCGCACGATCCGGTGCGCGAAGCGCTGAATCCGGATCTGGTCGATCCGCCAGCAACCGACAGCGGCACGTTACCCAACCTGCGCTTTTCGTTTAGCGATGCGCACGTGCGCAAGGGCAGCGGCGGCTGGACGCGCCAGGTGACGCAGCGCGAACTGGGCATTTCCACCACCATTGCTGGCGTCGATATGCGGCTGGACAAGGGGGGCATCCGCGAACTGCACTGGCATAAAGAGGGCGAGTGGGCCTACATGCTGTACGGCAATGCGCGCATTACCGCGCTGGATACCGCAGGTGGCTGGTTTGTCGATGACGTTGGCGTGGGCGATTTATGGTATTTCCCGCCGGGCGTACCGCACTCGATTCAGGGGCTCGGGCCGGACGGCTGTGAATTCCTGCTGGCCTTCGACAACGGCAATTTCGATGAAGACAGTACCTTTCTGCTCAGCGACTGGTTCAAACATATCCCGCCAGAAGTGCTGGCAAAAAACTTTGGCGTGCCGGCTGAGGTGTTTAACACGCTGCCTTCGCCGGAAGAGGAGTACATCTTTGCCGGACAGGCACCGGACGGCGCGCCGGCTTCGGCGGTGAGCGGCGGGGTGAAATCGAAGCAGGTCTTCTCGCATAAAATGCTGGCGCAGAAGCCGTTGACGCTGCCGGGCGGCACGGTACGCATTACTGATTCCAGTAATTTTACGGTCTCGAAAACCATCGCCGCCGCGCTGGTGGAACTGGCTCCCGGCGCGATGCGCGAACTGCACTGGCATCCCAATAACGACGAATGGCAATACTATCTGGAAGGTCAGGGGCGGATGGGCGTGTTTGCCTCGTCGGGTCAGGCGCGTACGTTTGACTTCCGCGCCGGTGATGTCGGCTATGTGCCCTTTGCCATGGGTCACTATATCGAAAACACGGGTGACAAGCCGCTGCGCTTTCTGGAACTGTTTAAAAGCGATTATTACGCGGATATTTCGCTTAACCAGTGGCTGGCCAGCACGCCGCCAGCGCTGGTGCGCCAGCATCTGCATCTCAGCGACACCTTTATGAATGCGCTGCAGCAGGAGAAGCATCCGGTAGTGAAATAGCCCGTGGCCACGCGCAGCCGGTGCTGCGCGTTCTCTCCTGATACTGTCCACATCTGGCGTGCATATCCCGCCCGGAACCCTGTGGATAAACCTTTCGTTGCCCCATGCCAGCAGGGCTGACCAGCAGGCGGTTATTTTCTGAACGGCCGCCAGCGCAGCGATTTCAGTTTGTCACGACGGGCTGCTGCCTGCATCACCAGACTCATCGCGGCGGGTAAGACCGTGAGCGTCACCAGCGTCGCCACTAACAGCCCACCGATAATCGCCAGTGCCATCGGTCCCCAGAAAACCTGACGCGAGATGGGGATCATACCGAGAATCGCGGCGCTGGCGGTGAGCACGATCGGCCGTGCGCGGTGTTCGGCGGCAGCCGCAATGGCCGCGTCCGGCGGCATACCTGCATCAACGTTGTTATCCGCCTCGCTGATCAGAATCACCGCGTTGCGGATGATCATGCCAGCCAGGGCAATAATACCCAGCAGCGCCACAAAGCCCATCGGCGTGCCGGTCGGCAGCATGGTCAGCACAATGCCCGGCAGACCAAAGGGCGCCATCAGCAGGGCCAGCAGCATGCGGGAAATCCGCCGCAGTTGTAACATCAGCAGCAGAAGCATGCAGAGCAGCGTGACCGGCAGGATAGCGATCACCGACTGGTTGCCCTTGTCAGACTCTGCTACCGCCCCGTCCTCGCTCAGGCGGTAACCGGCCGGCAAGCTGGCCCTGAAGGTGGCAATCAGCGGCGTGAGGGCGGCGGAGACGGCTTCCGCGCGCAAACCCGGCGCCGTATCGGTCTGAACGGTGATAAACGGCAGGCGCTGGCGTCGCCAGATAACGGGATCCTCCAGCCCCCACTGCGGTGTTGCGACCTGCGTCAGCGGAATTTTTGCGCCCGACGGCGCGGTTAGCTGCAGTCCGGACAGGCTGCTCAGGTCATGGCGCGCCGCAGCGTTGCCCTGTAGCACCACATCAATCAGCCGGTTGCGATCGCGTACCGTGGTGATCAGCGTTCCTGACCAGAGCGTATGCAGATACTGAGCAATCAGGTCAGAAGAGAGGCCGGCTGCGCGCGCTGCCGTCTGATTCACCTGCAAGGTGATAACGCGTTCGGGCTCACCGGCGGTTTGATTGACGTCACGCGTCAGCGCTGAGCTGCCGAGCGCGGCGGCCAGCCGCTCTGCCAGCTGCTGCACCTGGCGATAATCCGGCCCGCTGATGCGATAACGAATCGGCCAGCCTACCGGCGGACCGAGCTCGAGCGGCGCGACGCGCGTGGTGATGTCGCTGAAGTCCCGGGCAAGCCTCGCATCCAGCGAGCGCTGCAGTCGTTCACGGGCGGCCAGGCTTTTGGCCACCACCACCAGCTGAGCGCTGTTTTCATCGTCCAGCAGCACATCCATGGGCAGGTAGAAGCGTATCGCACCGGTGCCGACGTAAGACGAATAGTGGTCAACATCCCGGCTGGCGGAGACAATCTGCTCAAGGCGTTGCACCTGACGCAGGGTGGCCTGCTGCGACGCACTGGCAGGCAGCGCCAGACTCACCAGCAGCTCAGGCCGATCGGAGGCCGGGAAAAACTCACCCTGCATATACGTGGTGCCGACGCCGGCCAGCAACAGCGCCAGCATCGCCATCGCCAGTGTCAGCATGCGGTGGCGCAGCACGCTGCTCAGCAGGCGGCGATAGCACTGGCTGAGGCGCCCGTTTCCAGCGCGGTGCTGCTTTAGCGTGGCCGGCAACAGCCAGCTGCCGGTCAGCGGTGAAAACAGCACCGCTACCAGCCATGAGCTGATGAGCGCCATCAGCACCACCGCAAACAGGGTATAGCAATATTCGCCCGCGCTGGATGCGGCAAAGCCGACCGGAATAAAACCGGCAATCATCACCAGCGTACCGGTCAGCATCGGGAAGGCGGTGGTACTGAACGCCCAGGTCGCTGCGCCAGTGCGGGAATCGCCGGCCTCCAGCCGCGCCACCATGGTTTCCACCGTGATCATTGCATCGTCCACCAGCAGGCCCAGCGCCACGATCAGTGCGCCCAGCGAGATGCGCTGCAGGCCGATACCGGCCAGATGCATGCCGATAAACGTCATGGCGAGCACCAGCGGGATCGCCGCCGCGACCACCAGTCCGGCGCGCAGTCCCAGCGAGACAAACGAAACCGCCAGCACGATGATCACTGCCTCGCCCAGCACATCGACAAATCCGCTGACCGCCTGTTGCACTACCGCTGACTGATCGGCGATGCGCGTCATCTCAATGCCGTGCGGCAGCTGGCTGGCTTCGCTCTCCATGCGCGTCCGCAGTGCCTGACCAAACTCCAGCATGTTGCCGGTGGCGGCCATCGACACGGCCAGTCCGATGGCCGGCTGGCCGTTAACGCGAAAAAGCGGGGCAGGCGGCTCGGCGGGGCGGCGCGTGATGGTGGCGATCGCCGTCAGCGGAACATAGCGATCGTTAACGCGCAGCGTAACCGCCCGCAGGCTCGCCTCGCTGTTGAACGCGCCGCTCACGCGCAGGGCGATGTTATCGGTGGCGGTGCGCACGCTGCCCGCCGGCTCCACGACATTCTGCGCCCGCAGCGCCTCTGCTACCTGCTGCAAATCCAGCCCCATGGCGGATAGCTGGCGCGGGGAAAAGGCCACCACCAGCTGCTCTTCCTGCTCGCCCAGTAGCTGGATCTTACCCACATCCGGCAGACTCATCAGATCGCGGCGAATATCGTCCACCCGGTCCCGCAGCTCACGCGGGGAAAAACCGTCAGCGGTGAAGCCGTAAATCGTGCCAAAGGTATCGTCAAACTCATCGTTGACCGCCGGGCCCTGCACGCCCTGCGGCAAAGCCGGGGTCACATCCTGCATTTTTTTACGCACCTGATACCAGATTCCGGCCACCTGCGCGGGCGGGGTGTCGTCACGCAGATTGACGAAAATGACCGTGCGGCCAGCGTGCGTTTCACTCTGCACATAATCCAGCCAGGGAATTTCCTGCAGCTTTTTCTCCAGCGGATCGGTGACCAGTCTGACCGTATCGTTGATGTCGGCACCTGGCCACTGCGCAGACACCACCGCAGTTTTGATGGTGAACGCCGGATCTTCGTTGCGCGAGAGCTTTTCATAGCTGACGATGCCTGCTGCCACAATCAGCAGCATAAGAAAGGCCATCAGCTGCTGCTGTTTCAGCGCCCAGGCAGAAAGATTAAACGCCGGTTTCATGCTGATCCTCCTGGCTGCCAGCAACGCGTTCACCATCACGCAGGCTTCTTACGCCCGCCGTGATCACCCGATCGCCTGGCATGATGCCGGCGCGAATCCATACCGCATCTGCCGTGTAGCCGGCAATCGCAACCGTGCGCCGGATAACGCAGTTTTTCACCGGGTCGAGAATAAACACCGCCGGCTGGCCTGCCCGGCGGGTGAGCGCGGTGGCCGGAATCGCCATCACCGCATCCGCCGTCGTGTCGGCCAGCGGCAGGGTGACGGCGACGCTGGCACCCAGCACCATCTCCGCGGGAAGATTGTCCAGTGTGATGCGCACCCGCCAGCTGCGTGTCTGGGCGTCGGCTTGTGGACTGACGTCACGCAGGTGCGCTTCGGCCATCACGGACGGATTCTGCAATAGCGCAACGCGGAAACGGGCACTGGCCCGGCGATCGAGGGTTTCAGGTGTGGCAACGTCAAATACCACGTCACGGCCTGTGCCGGTCGCAACCGTAAACACCGTCTGACCGGCGCTGACCACCTGACCGGCTGCGGCGCTGACGCCCGTCACCACGCCATCCTCAGGCGCGGTAAGGTGGGTCCAGCGCAGGCTATCCTGCGCATTTTTCAATGCCGCTTCACTGCTCTGCCGCCGCGCCAGCGCAGCCTGCCAGTCGGCGCTGGCGCTATCGAGCTGAGCACGGGCAATTGCCCCGGACGGCATCAGCAGGCGCATGCGGTGCAGATTGAGGGCCGCCACCTTTTCGGCCGCGCGGCTGCTGTTCAGCTCCGCCTGTGCGCTCGCCAGCTGATTCAGCGCGCCGGGACTGTCAAGCACGGCGAGCGTCTCTCCCTGCCTGAAGCGGCTGCCGACATCGGCGCTGCGCGTCAGAATCCGCCCCTCCAGCCTGAAACTGAGCGAGGTTTCATCGTGCGCGCGGATCTCGCCGGTCAGGGTTTGCTGCCCGGCGGGCGTGGGCGGGCCAACCGTGATGAACTTTACCGGACGCGGTGGCGGCGGCATGGGTGAACGCTTGCGGTCACAGCCGGTCAGCAGCAGGGCCGTCAGCAGCAGACAGGGCAGCAGCGGCAGCAGGGAAACCAGGTGGCGCGGGTTAAGCAGGTGGCGCACACCCTGTTTGATCAGGCAGGGAAGCTCGTCGGTCATGGCGCAATTCCTTTATCGGTATTTGCGCCATTACACCGTGCGATTATCAAGAATCCGGCGATGTTCCATCAAGAGCGTGTCAAGAAGGGCAACAACGTCAGGCGTTGCGCGGCAACAAAATCTGTATCTGCAAGCCTCCCGCTGCTGGCAGCGTGGCATTAATCGTGCCGCCGTGCGCCTGGCAAATCGCCCGCGCAATCGACAGGCCCAGCCCGCTGCCGCCCGAGTGGCGGGCGCGTGACGCCTCACCGCGCGCAAAACGCTCGAACATCAACGCCAGAAACGCCGCAGGAACGCCCGGGCCGCTGTCCTGCACGATGATTTCGTAATGATCAACGGTGTTGCGCGTGCGCAGCTGCAGCTGGCTGCCGCTTCCGGCATAGCGCAGGGCGTTTTCCAGCAGGATGGTGAAAACCTGTCCGAGACGGAACGGATCGACCGGCAGCAATGTCTCTTCAGCCAGCGCTACCCCGGTGCTGATGCGCGCTTCATCCAGCTGCGGTTTGATCCACTGCAGGCGCTCGCGCAGGATATCGGCCGGGTTGCAGCGGACTTTCTCCAGCGTGAGCTGGCCGGCATCCGCCAGTGACAGCAGATGCAGCTCATCGATCAGCCGATGCAGACAACTGAGCTGCGCCATGATCAGGGCGAGCTGACGTGAGTCAGCGCTGAACACGCCATCAAGCAGCGCCTGCAGACGCACCATGGCGGCGTTGAGCGGCGACCGCAGCTCATGCGCCATGGCGACATGCGACGTACGCAGCTCTTTGTCGTAACGCGCCAGCTGGCGCGTCATGGCGTTGAAGTTGTGCGCGAACTGCACCAGTTCGGCGGGCGCATCCGGTGTCAACGCCGCCTGCGCACCGAAGTCGCCTGCGGTCACCTGGTCTGCCGCCCGTCTGAGCTGGCTGAACTGCGCAGAAAGCGGGCGCGCGTGGCGCAGCCCGAAATAGGCAATAAACGGAATGGTCACCAGCACCAGGATGCCGACGGTGATCCAGTCCGAGGAGGCAATGGACGGGTCGGAGTAGCGTATGCCCCACCAGCTATCGATGATCTGGTGAAAGCGCGCGGGATCGCGTTCCGGATGTGCACGCAGGGCGAGAAATTCATGCAGAACCGCCGGCGGCATATGGTGCGTGATCCACAGGTACTGCACCGTGAAGCGCAGCCACATGCACAAAGCAATCAGTACCACGGTACCGATAGCCAGCGTCAGAATGCGCAGACAAAGCCAGCGCCAGAGCGTTTGTGGGGATTTTTGTGTCATGGCTGGCGGAACCGGTAGCCTACGCCGCGCACGTTGAGCAGCACGCCCGCCATACCGGCCGCTTCCAGCTTTTTGCGCAGGTTATATACGTGGGTATCAATCACCCGCTCCAGCGCGTCGCTGTCCGGCATACACTGCTCCAGCAAAAACGGGCGGCTCAGCGCGCGCACCGGTGCGCGCATCAGCGTGACCAGCAGCGTGAATTCGGTTGGCGTGGTATCAACGAAAAGCACGTTACCCGAGGCCTGCGTGACGGTAACCGTCATCGCGCCGCTGTTCACCTCCAGCCCCTGCCAGCGCAGGATCTCTTCCTGCAGCGTTTTTACCGCGCTGCGCCGCAGTACTGCCTGCACGCGTGCCACTACTTCGCCGGGATGATAAGGCTTGACCACATAATCATCCGCGCCGTAGCGCAGGGCACCGATGCGATCGGGCGTATCCCCCATGGCCGTGACCATAATCACCGGCACCTCGCTGCTGCGCCGGAGTTTTGCCAGCACCTCGGTGCCGTTCAGGCCGGGCAGCATCACATCAAGCAAAATCAGATCGGGCTGCCAGCGCAGGGCCAGCTCAAGTCCGCTCAGGCCATCCGCGGCAACACGCACCGCATAATTTTCCCGTAGCAGATAGGCCTCCAGCACCTCAGCCGCGTCAGCGTCGTCCTCAATAATCAGGATATTTTTGGTCTGCATAACTCACCTTGACAGTTTCTTCATAAATCCCTGGCTGTTTGTTGACACAGCCCCGGGATACTTCGGCTTCGCGCTGCGGCTGCCCGGGCAAGGGGCGGTAAACGGACCGATAAAGAGGTGACACGATGATAACCAGAAAAACGCTGATGTACATGACCCATCTGCTACTCATGATTTCCGCTGCCGCCAGGGCGGATGGCGACGTACAGACCAGCCTGACGCTCGGCGCGGGGGCGCAATTCGCGCCACGCTACAGCGGATCGAATAAAACACGGGTGCAGCCGGTACCGATTTTCCAGGCCAGAGATGGCGCATTTTTTGCTGATGCCCAGAAAGGCATCGGGTACGACCTGCAGAGCGACAGCGGGTTTTATCTGGAACACACGCTGGGTTATGGCCTGGGCCGAAGCGATAAAGATTCAACGTGGCGCGACGGCGCCAGCCGGCTGCAAGGCATGGGAAACATCAGTGCGACGGTGAACACTGCACTGGCGCTGGGCTGGCAGCTCACGCCGTGGCTGAGTGCAGAGGGCAAAGCGGTGCTGCCGCTCAGCGATGATCAGGGCGTGAACTATCAGGCATCCGTTACGCTGGTGCCTCTCCAGCGCGACAGCGATACCGTTGCACTGCAGACGGCGGCACTGTTTGGCGATGCGCGTTATATGAATACCTGGTATGGCGTGAGCGATGTCCAGAGCAGGCGCAGCCGGTTTTCACGCTACGATGCCGGCGGCGGCTTTTATGGTGTTGCGACTACGCTCACCTGGAGCCACCAGTTTGATGCCCACTGGGGCACGCTGGTCAGCGCGGGTTACAGCTGGCTGGGCGATCGCGCCGCGGACAGCCCGATCGTGTCCCGGCGCGACCAGGTCACCGGCACGGTCGGCTTTAGCTACACCTTCTGAGAAACGTTATCGGTGGCTGCACAACGCCCGGCCGGCGCGCTGTGCAGCACGATAGCCACTACGCGGACATGCCGCCATCAATCACCAGTTCGCTGCCGGTAACATAGACACTTTCGTCCGATGCGAGGAACAGGGCAGCCGCCGCAACTTCGCCAGGATGGCCGAGGCGTTTGGCCGGTATCTGCGCGCTGAATGTCTGTCGTACCTCGTCGCTGACCTGGTCAAACATCGGCGTGTCCGTCGGGCCGGGACTGAGCGTGTTGACGCGAATGCCGCGCGGTGCCAGTTCGCTGCTCCAGGTGCGGGCATAGGCGCGCACCGCGGCTTTGCTGGCCGAGTAAGCGCCATAGCCGGGATTGGCCATGCTGCCCGCAATCGAGCCCACCAGCACGATGGCACCGCCTTCCGTCATGTGCTTCACCGCATGCTGTACGGTGAATACCATGGCACGCACGTTGAGGCCGAACGTGCGGTCAAAGTGCTCTGCGCTGGTCTCTTCGAGGCTGGCGGGTTCGGCCACGCCAGAGGAGTTCACCAAAATATCGAGACGTCCGGCGCGGGCCTGCACGGTGTCAAACAGACGGGCAACATCGTCTGCGCTGGTGAGGTCGCCCGCTATTGCCTCAATGCGGCCGCCAGTCAGCGTGACGGCTTCGGCCAGCAGCGCTTCGCGTCGCCCGGTGATGAAAACGTGGGCACCTTCCTGCACAAAACGGCGCGCGATGGCGAGGCCGATACCACTGCCGCCGCCGGTCACCAGCGCGACTTTTCCTTCGAGTTTCATGATGGCTGCTCCAGAATAAGAGGGGTGGACGGCTGATGATACATTTCGTATATTTAGTGTCAATTACGCACCTTATCTACATTAGATATACATAAGGAAACCCCATGCCGACTGATATCGCGGCGCTGCTGGCAGAGATCAACAGCACCCGTCCGATCCTGGAACAGGTCGCCAATAAGTGGTCGGTATTAATTCTGACCGTGCTGTGCACTGAACCCGCGCGCTTTAACGCGATCAAGCGCCGTCTTGATCCGATTACCCACAAGGCACTGACGGAGGCGTTGCGCCGGCTGGAGCGTAACGGCCTGATTAGCCGTCGCGTGATCGCCTCGTCCCCGGTGGCGGTGGAATATGCCATTACGCCGCTGGGCCAGACGTTGCAGGATCCGTTTGTTGCGCTGGTGAAGTGGGCCAGAGAGCAGGGCGACGCGATTGAAAAGGCACAGCTTGTCTATGATCAACGTCGTGCCAGCGAAGAATAAAGCGTGGCGGCCGCCGGCTATTCAGGCGGTCTGTTAATCGCATGCTCAACATGGTTTGCCGTTCTTCTCTTCGCCGCTAAATTAGCCCACATAAAAACGGACTTATTAGATTCGACTCACCGGAATTTAATTACGTCATTTCAGTAAATTTCACGCTGCGTTATTATTTGCGTGCGGGAAAAAACGGTTAAAAATTTTGAATGGGTAAAGCAAATGATTTCAATAACACCTCTGCAGGTGTGCGCTACAGTATTAGCACTTGATTATTTGAGGATGTTTCCATGAAATTTTTGAAAAAAACGGCGCTGCTTTCTCTGGTGGCATTATATGTTCCCCTGTCACATGCCGCAGCGACGGAATATAACCTTGACCCGCAACATACTTCCGTGGTGATCGCATGGAATCACTTTGGTTTCTCTCATCCGACTGCTGATATTTCTGATGTTTCCGGTCAGCTGGCTTTTGACAAAGAAAACCCGGAAAAGTCACAGGTTAATGTGACCCTGCCGTTAAAAACGATTGACACGCATGTGCCAGCGCTGACCAAAGAGTTTCTGGGTAATGAGTATTTTGACGTTAAAAAATATCCTCAGGCCACCTTCCACAGCACCCATGTGGAAAGCAGAGGCGATAATAAATATGATGTGCAGGGTAATTTAACCATCAAAGGGATCACTAAGCCGGTTGTGCTGCATGCCACGCTGAACAAGCAGGATATGCATCCTATGGTTAAAAAGCAGGCGATCGGTTTTGATGCTACCGGCGTCATCAAACGCTCGGATTTTAAAATCGATAAATATGTTCCGGCCGTGGGCGACGAAGTGACGATTACGCTCTCTACCGAGGCGTACGCCAAATAATGCATTGCGCGCTTAATCGAGCGCTTTTTCTCTGCATCAACCTGCTGCGCTATGCGCGTGGTCAGCGCGAGCTGGCGCAACAGGTTGTCTGTACTTCTTCCCCGGGTGCAGCATCACTGCCTGTCAGCGCATTTCACGTCAGCACCCTCTGACGCTGTGCCTCATCACCTGCCTGCAATTTCAGACCTTTAGCAATAAAGCCGAAAAAAACTACCAATTCATAATCTTGCGATGATCGCCAGCAGAGCACCTGATTACCTGATGGGTTTTTCCCCTGCTAACAACGGCCAGTGAACTATATTTTTACCCACTGAAGTGCGAAATCATGGGTTTAGCAGATAACCGGCACGATAACGGTTACTGATTTTGGTGACTTATCTGACAACCACGGTTGTTAGCTGAACAGAAGGGAATATCATGCCATTACTGCTTGGTGAGTTATCTGGTGCGCCGACATGGGTACCTGCTGTATTGCTCGTCACACTCTCGTTACTGCTGGGTTTTCTGGCCCGCTTTATTCTTCTCAGGTTTATTCGCTACTGGCAAAGCCGCGATCGCAAGCTGTTTAAATCGCTGGAAAAGCATCTGCGGGGATCGTTATTTTTATTCATTCCATTACTGCTGATCAATATGGGGATGAATTATGTGCATCTTGATCCTGGCTCACTGAGCTTTATCGCCACCACGCTTAATATCTTTATCATCTTATCGTTCTGTTCCATTTTGATTCGCCTGATTAACGTAGCGCAGGATATGTTATTTATTCGCTACGATATCAACCTGTCGAACAACCTGCGTGCACGAAAAATACGTACGCAGCTCATTTACGTCAAAAAGGTAGCGATTGTCATTCTGGTGCTGTTTTGCCTGAGTTTAATTCTGCTCAACTTCCCTGGTGTTCGTAAATTCGGCACCACCATCCTCGCGGGTGCCGGGGTAGCAGGTATCATTATTGGTTTCGCTTTGCAAAAGTCGCTGGTGAATCTGTTTGCCGGCATTCAGATTGCTTTCACCCAACCGATAAAAATTGACGATGCGGTGGTGGTCGAAAAGGAGTGGGGCTGGATTGAGGAAATCAATCTGACCTATGTTGTGGTGCGCATCTGGGATTTACGCCGTCTGGTGCTGCCCATCACCTATTTTACCGAGAATGCATTTCAGAACTGGACGCGAAATAATGCACAGATATTAGGGTCTGTGTTTCTCTATGTTGATTATTCGATGCCGCTGGCGCCGCTGCGTGAGCATTTTGAAAAAATCCTCAATGAGACGCGGCTCTGGGATCGCGAAACTCAGGTACTGCAGGTGACCGATACCACGGAAAAAACCATGACCATCCGTTTACTGATGACCGCGCAGAACTCACCGACGGCATGGGATTTACGCTGCTACGTCCGCGAGAAAATGATTGAATTCATTCAGCAGAATTACCCGCAGAGTCTGCCGCAGGTGAGAGCCACCCTGACCGACGCCGACAAAGCTTAGTTCAGGCTGGCGATGGGGCATTGCGCAGTAACTGCTCAGGTTGCCATGGCTATCCGGCGTCATTATTAGGGCCCTTATCGGGGCCCTGAACAGGGCGTTTTCTCCGTCAGTTTTTACTGACTCTTTTCCTTATCCGCCTCCGCTGCCTTTGGCAGATCTTTACGCAGTTTTGCCACCTGATCCGCGCTTACCGCAGGTGCCTGATTGCCCCAGCCGTTACGAATGAATGTCACCAGATCCGCCACCTGCTGATCGTTGAGCCGCCAGGCAAAATCAGGCATAGCCAGCCCGGTGACCGCCTCCTTCGTGACAGCCATTTTACCGCCGCGCAGTACGATGCTAATCACCGATGAAGGATCATCACTCAGGATCGCTGAGTTACCGGCAAGAGAAGGGAAGGTTTTGGCATAGCCTTTGCCATCCAGGCGGTGGCAACCTGAGCAGTTATCCATATACAGTCGTGAACCAGGTGCGCTGATGTCTCCCCGGATAAGTGCGGCAGTAGTGGTATCGGCGGATGGCGCAGACGGCGCATCAGGGGCGGAAGCCGGCAGTGACTTCAAATAGCTCGCCACCGCTGCAAGATCGGCCAGGCTGAGATATTGCGTGCTGTGCTCTACCACATCCGTCATAGAGCCGAACGCGGCTGAGGTGTTGGTACGACCGGTTTTCAGGAATAACGCAATATCTTCATTTGACCAACTGCCGAGTCCCGACTTCGCGTTGCCGGTCAGATCCGGCGCATGCCAGCCCTCCAGTGTCCCGCCGGTCAGGTACGTTTTACCCTGCTGATCTAACGATTTTTCCTGATAAGCAATGCCACGCGGGGTATGACAGGTGCCGCAGTGACCCAATCCCTGCACCAGATAAGCGCCACGATTCCACTCCGCACTTTTGGTGGTATCCGCTGCGTAAGCGTTATCGTCGTGGAAAGCCAGATTCCACAGGGCCAGTGGCCAGCGCATATTCAGTGGCCATGGAATATCGCTTTTTCTGTTTTCCGCGTGAACCGCCGTTACGCCATGCATCATGTAAGCATACAAAGCATGCATATCTTCATCGTTAACTTTGGCATAAGCAGTATAAGGCATCGCTGGATACAAATGGCGCCCGTCTTTCGCTATTCCCTGACGTAATGCTTTAGCAAAGTCGTCATAGCTATATTCGCCAATACCGGTGGCTTTATCCGGGGTGATATTGGTCGAATAAATCGCGCCAACCGGCGTCATCATTTTTAATCCGCCGGTAAAGCTCTCTTTTCCGGCAATCGAGTGACAGGCAACGCAATCTCCGGCAGTGGCAATATATTTACCCTTGCTGATGAGTTCCGGAGAGACATCTTCCGCTGCAGAGGATAAAGCACAGAATAGTGTTAATAAGGACAGCCATTTCAAACAGGTCATTTTCATCTTCTTATCCTTATCCCCTTAAGCCTGAACCATTGGGCCTGGATTTTTCAGGTAAATCGTTTTGATTGCGTTAGCTGAAAATAGCGTGGTTGCGCCGACGATTCCCGTGGGGTTGTATGCATGGTTTTGTGGGAAGCAACTGGCGCCGGCCACGAAAACGTTGGACACGTCCCAACACTGCAGATATTTATTCACCACGCTGGTCGCCGGGCTGTCACCCATTATGGCGCCACCGGTGGTATGGGTAGATTGATAAGGACGAACATCGTAATGCGTAGATAAGTTTTTGAAGCCCATGTCGTAAGAATCTGGCCCGATAGCCTTAATGATATTTTCCGTTTTGCCTGCCATGAACTGGGTCATTTTGAGTTCATTCTGCTGCCAGTCAAACGTCATTCTTAATAAAGGCAGCCCATAACCATCGGTATAGGTCGGGTCAAGATCAAGATAACATTGCTTATAAGGCATGACAGATGAACTGACGCCAATGCTCATATTATGCAGGTAGCTATCCCTGATTGCTTTTTTCCAGCCGCTGCCCCATTTAGGCGCATTTTTAGGCGTGACAGTTTGCTCTATAGGCCGGGCGCCGGTAACATGCGCAGAGACCGTACTGCCACCAATAAAGCCTGCAGCAGAGTGATCGAAGTTTTCACTGTTGTAATTATCAATATAGGCGCCTGACGCACCGGTGGCGGCAAAATGGTTAAAGTAGGTCTCTTTATTGAAGAACAGTTTTGCGCCGCCTAACATTTGATAGGCATAATTCCTGCCAACCACGCCTTCGCCTGTCTCGGGATTATAAGGCTTACCGATTTTAGACAGCAAAAGCAGCCGGACATTATGCAACTGGAAGGCGCTGAGGATAACCATCGCTGCGGGTTGTTCGACTTCACTGCCATTTTCATCAATATAGGTTACGCCAGTGGCCAGTTTCCCCGTGTTGTCTTTATTGACGCGAAGCACATGTGATTTACAGCGCAATTCAAAGTTATCGTATTGCTTAAGGGCGGGAATAACACTGGTTTGTGGCGACGCTTTAGAATAGTTATAGCAACCGAATTTTTCACAAAAACCACAATAGTTACAGACGCCCAGCGCAACGCCGTACGGGTTGGTATATGCCTCAGTGCAGATTGCGGCGGGACCCGGGAAGGGATTGTAGCCCAGTTCTTTCGTGGTTTTTTCAAACAGCATGGCAGAATACTGGTAAAGCAACGGTTTGGTCGGGAAAGGATTCGCGCGTTGCGCTTCAAAGGGGTTACCACCTTCGATGATATTGCCATTCAGGTTCCCGGCCTGGCCTGAAGCACCACAAATTTTCTCAAACTTATCAAAATAGGGTTCTATTTCACTGTAGCTGAAAGGATAGTCCTGCAGCGTCATACCATCAGGAATAAAACTGGCACCATATTTTTCAGTCACCACGGTTTTCAGTCGGAGATCCGCTTCCAGTGGCCGCCACAGTAGACCATTCCAGTGTACGCCAGCGCCGCCCACGCCGTCGCCGGGTAAAAAAGAACCCATGCGGCGATAAGGTAAAGCGGTATCTTTAGTGGTATGCCTTACCGTCACGCTCTCTTTGGATATGTTCTGAAAAAGTTTTAGCCTGACACCATATGTCAGCTCATCAATGATACGGGGATAGGCAAAGTCAGGGTAAGTATCTCGCTGTTCTCCCCGTTCAAGCGCAACAATTTTTAATCCGGTTGAGGCTAATTCCATCGCCATCAACGAACCAGCCCAGCCAAAGCCAACAATAACTACATCTACAGGTTCTTTTTTAATCGTCATTTTTTTGCACCATACTTGCCAGAAATACTTACAGGGCCTAAAGGATAAGGTTTATCTGGGTTCTCCATAACCTGAATAAAGTCCGCGCGCGCGCCCGGAAAACCAATCAATTTCCAGGATGCCATGGTTTGATTACCGCCATGCACCGGATCGGCTAAATAACCTTCTTTAGTGTTCTGTAGTAACTGAGAGAAAAATAACTTGCCTGAAATAGTATCAAGCACGATTTTTCCCGACTCCAGATCGTGTAAAATTGCTTCCTGTTTTTCTTTGCTTAAATCTGCGAAATTTTTCTGGAAATTTTCACGGCAGTATTTGTTCAGGTTGATAATACCCCGGCGGTAAATTTCCCGTGGCACCAGATTAGTCTGGTATCCCATCTCAGGAATCGACTCCTGAAATGGCGGGCTCATATACCACAGGTAACCATAGCCATAAGGCAATTCCATTTGCTTATCGATGTAAACGGGCACGCCTTCACTCACCGCACCGGGGCCGAATTCGTCTTCAGGAATCAGCAGGTCCGTTGCGGATAAAATAAATCGCCATTCGTCATTATTAAAAAATACCGGAACGTAGTGATAGGTCTCACTTTTTTCTTTAGCCGGAGCTGCAGAAGCCATCGCGCTGACTGCTGTGGTGCCTGCAATCGCGGTGAAGGGGATGACAGAAAGGGTTTTCTGCAGAAATGACCTTCTGGATGTTTTGATTGGTTGCTCTTTTGATTTCATTCAAATGATTCCTGAGTACAAAGACATGGCGCTTTGCACTACTTGCTTTTGCCCACCCCCTTTCTTTCCCAGGGGAATAATAAATAACCTCAACTAATTGTTTTTCTGTATTCAATCCTCTGGCCATGCGGCAGCCCGATCTCTCAGGGATCGATGCATGCTGTAAGCAGTTTTACTGGATAGTCGTTGCGATTTTACATGGTGAAACAGTGTTGTACCATATGCAACAAGGTCATTTTGTCACCCTATTTGTAACGAAGATATACATGCGTGGTGGGCGAATTGTTATGAAATGGTCGTTTTCATTAACATCCGGTACCGGGTATACGTCCAGCGGACATCAGGCAGCACGGCAGCGGCAGGGGACGGCAGTCCATTTCTGGCATAAAAAAATGCCCGCAGAGCGGGCATAACAAAAAACTACAGGAAAAATTCTCGTCGCAACGCTTGAGCTGTGTGTTGCGTCACTATAGTAGCAACGAAAATTCTCTCCTGCTGACAATGTTCGATGAGTTAATTTTGTTGCCGGGATTCACAGCGCACGCTTCCGTCGCCATTTCTCCCGTTCGCGGTGAGCTATCTCCGCTGTCCACGTTAACCCGCCCAGCGCGACTGGCGGATAATCCGGCAAAAATTCATCGGGCGAAATGCCGGTTGCTTATCACCGATGACGTCAGCTTTCACGTTGCCGAAAGTCGTCGCCGGTTTGTGTTGAATGCCATCATAAAATGCCTGGATAATTTCTTCTTTAAACTGTGCCGGACGGGGATGCTGCTGCACCACGGCTTCACGTTGCTCATCGCTGAAGTGGTCATAGTCAATACCCAGCACATCCATCTCAACGCCGGCCGTCACCAGGGCGATTTCCCCGGCCATAAATTGCGGAATGCCGGGCGTCGTGTGCAGGGCAATCGCCGTCCACACTTTATCAATATCCGCCTGGGCAACCCCATAATGTTGCAGAAAATCGCGCGCCGCATTGGCGCCATCGACTTCAAAGCGCTTATCGCAACTGCAATGCTGTTGCGTCAAACCCACATCATGAAACATGCAGCCAACGTAAAGCAGCTCAGCATCCACTTTGACCCCCAGTCGCTGACCTGCCAAAGCGCCCCAGTAAAAAACGCGGCTGGAGTGATGAAATAACAGATCCGATTCGATGTCACGTACCAGCGCGGTAACATCGCGCGCCATTTTGCTGTCCGGAATACGAATGCCGTTAATTGTAAAACTCATGGTGATGTCTCCGCTTAGTGAAGTTGCGTTCAGCATAAAGCCGCGCGACAATGTCATGAATCTCTGTTTAACGATGATTTCAGACATTGCGATTTAAGCGGACAGCCAGATAATGACTCATCATCTCATTACCCTTTTGGCCGTTCCCGGCGCCCAGTTGCTGGATATTTCCGGGCCGCTGGATGTGTTTGCCGAGGCAAATCGGCTGCTGCATCGTCAGGTGTATCAGCTCAGCGTGATGTCGCTGCAGCACACCAGCATCCGCTGCTCGTCTGGTGTCCGGCTGGAAGCCGACGTTGCGCTAACTGCGGCGACACAGCATCGCGCCGATACCTTTCTGGTTGCCGGAGCACCTGACGCCAGCCAGATGCAGCTTTCCGCCAGTGAGCGCCAGCAGATTACCGCGCTCTGTCAGCGCAGCCAGCGTTACGGCTCGGTGTGTACGGGGGCGCTGCTGCTGGCGCAAACGGGTTTGCTGAACGGCAGGAAAGTCACTACTCACTGGGCGTGTGCGGAACGGCTGGCATTACTGCTACCCGATGCGCAGGTCGAAGCCGATGCGCTGTATGTGGCGGATGGTGCATTACGCACGGCTGCCGGGGTGACGTCCGGACTGGATCTGGCGCTGCGGCTGGTGGAAGAGGATCTCGGGCGCGAGCTGGCGCAGGAGGTGGCCGCCAGCCTGGTGATGTTCTTCCAGCGCCCGGTCACACAGGGACATTTTGTGCGTAAACAGCAGGTGTCACTGGCCGGACGCAGCGCCTTTCAGGAGATGCAGCGTTGGGCAATCGCGCATCTGGCACAGATTCGCGGGCTGGATGACCTGGCGGCGCACATGCACCTCAGTACGCGGCATTTAGCGCGTCTGTTTCAGCAGGAGATGCAGATCCAGCCTGGCGCATGGCTGGAGCAGGCACGCATCAGCCACGCGCGGGCTTTGCTGGATGCCGGTGAGCTGCCGCTCAAAGCGATCCCGGCGGCCTGCGGTTATCAAAGTGCCGATGTAATGCGCCGCGCGTTTGTCAAAGTGACCGGCATGACGCCGTCGCTGTATCGCAAAATGTTCCCGCCGCCGCGCTGAGTCTGCACCACTGTCTGTATTCTCGTCCGGCTGCGCCATCCAGCCGGTTATTCCAGCGTGTTGCTTTCCAGCTTACGCGTTACAGTCCCGCGCGTTGACCACCAGCAGAGCAGCGAACCGAGGCAAACCATGGCCGTGCCTTGCCAGAAGGAGAAGGTCAGGCTGGAGTTAAGGATAAAAGCGGCTATCAGCGATGAAATGATAGGGATAAAGTAGGATGCTGCGGCTAACAGCGTGACATTGCCGTGCAGAATGCCGACGTTCCACGCCGCATAGCCGAGCCCCATCGCCATCGCTGCCAGCGCCAGGCTGATGCACGCCTGCAGCGAAAACACCACGGGCGGCTGCGGTGATAGCAGCGATTTCAGCCACAGCGTCAGCGCAGTTAAGATGAAAAACAGCGTGATGCCGTTACTGCCTTTCGCGCTATTTTTTGTCACCACACAATAAACCGCCCAAATCATCGCACCGCCAAATGCCAGACCATAACTGAGCGGATTATCCATCACGTTGTCGATCATTTCGCCCAGTGAAAATCCCCGATCGCCGCTCAGTACCCGACAAATACCGGCGACTGCCAGCAGGAGGCCGGGAATAATCAACGGGCTGGTCTTTTGCCGGTTAACCATCACCGTTAAAACGATGGTCATCGCCGGCCACAGGTAATTAACCATGCCGACTTCAATCGCCTGATGGCCGCTATGAGTAAAACCCAGCGACAGCGACAGGCAGAGCTCATAGCAGACAAACAGCAGGCTGCCGATCAGCAAATAGCGGCGGGGAAACTGGCGCAGGTCAGGAAAACCCACGGTGAGCAGCAACAGCAGGGCGCTGGCGCTGTAAATCAGCGCGGCACCGGTTACCGGACCAAAACTTTCACTGACGCTTTTTATTAATCCTACAATCGTGCTCCACAGCAGAATGGCCAGCAGACCAGTCAGGGTAGCTTTACTCTGCGGCATTACCCGTTACCTCAATGTGTGAAAAATCGCGGCGTGCTCGCCAGTGTGGCGGCTGGCGGGGACGCAGACAAGATGAATCTGCAGGTTGCCGATGTGACTGGCCGGAAAGCGCACCCGCCTGCAGGCAAGAATCTGAAAAAATATCCTGATTAAAATCAGTGTAATAGAGTAGTGATGTAAATCTTCGCTAAAAAATATCTTGCTATTAAATAGCGCGCTATATAAATTCAGTCTCAGTTCAGAACACGACCATCAAGTCATTATCATTTAAATAGCGTGCGATATAATCGCAAAAAACATTAAAGGAGTAACACCATGAAATTACAACACTCTCTGCTTGCCATGGCGATGGCTACTGCGTCGGTAAATAGCTTTGCTGACGCACCACAACCTGAACGTCACGTGCAACAGTTTTTACAGGCGCTGAACAGCAGCGGCGGCAAACCGATTGAGCAACTGTCACCGCAGGCGGCGCGTCAGGTCCTGATTGATGCGCAGAAGGGCGTAACGCTGCCGCCGGCCGATGTCACTGAAAAAACCATTCAGGTAAACGGCCAGCCCATTAAGCTGAATATCGTAAAACCGCAGGGCGCACAGGGTACGCTGCCGGTATTTATGTTCTTCCACGGCGGCGGCTGGATCCTCGGTGATTTCCCGACCCACGAACGTCTGGTGCGCGATCTGGTGGTGGAATCTGGCGCTGCGGCCGTGTTTGTGAACTATACGCCGTCCCCCGAAGCGCATTATCCGCTGGCCATCAATCAGGCTTATGCGGCGACACGCTGGGTGGCGGAACACGGTAGTGAAATTGGTGTCGATGGCAAGCGCCTGGCGCTGGTTGGTAACAGCGTCGGCGGTAACATGGTGGCGGCGGTCGCGCTGCAGGCTAAACAGCAGCAAACACCAGCAATTCGTTATGACATCATGCTGTGGCCGGTAACCGATGCGCGCTTTGATACCGCTTCGTATCACCAGTTTGCCAACGGATATTTCCTGTCGCGGAACATGATGAAATGGTTCTGGGACGCCTACACCACCAAACAGAGCGAACGCGACAATATCCTGGCTTCGCCACTGCGCGCCACGAAAGAGCAGCTGCAGGGCCTACCGCCAACGTTGATTCAGACGGCAGAACTGGATGTGCTGCGTGATGAGGGTGAAGCCTTTGGTCGCAAACTGGATGCTGCTGGAGTGGATGTCACCGTGACGCGCTATAACGGCCTGATTCATGACTACGGCCTGCTCAATCCGCTGAGCGAGGTGCCGGCGGTTCGCACTGCGATTCGCCAGGCGGCGGAAGAGCTGAAAACCCATTTGCAGTAAGCTTCAGGCCAGGCGCGGCGGCGTCTGGCCCGTTCATTTATCCTCGCGTCACTTCCACTTCATCTCACCGGTATTCACCTTCGCGCTCAGCTCCAGCGAGCTGACATCCGCTAAGGTTGGCCACGCCTGTTTCATTGCCTGAATCACCGCCGCGGAGCCTTTGTGCTGTTGCAGCGCCCGCTCAAAACTTTGCAGATAATCCAGGGTAAAGGTGACCGCCTTATCGCCCGCCGGACGCGCACCCAGATAGTGGCCGGGGATCACCACCTGCGGCTTCAACTGCTGCATTTCTCGCAATACCTGACGCCACTCTGCGCGGCTGGCTGCGGTCTGGGTGTCCGCGGTCCAGACGTGAATGCCGGAATCCACCACTGTGCCACCGAGTATTGCCTTACTGGAGGGAATCCACACGTAGGCTGATTTTTCTGCCGCGTGGCGCAGCTCGATGCGCTCACCATCGACGCTAAACCGCGTCTGGTGGGTAATCTGCGGCACATACAGCTGGTGCGGCGCAGCGCCGTTCATCTGCGGTCCCCAGTACTGCAGCTTGGCATCTTTGGTCGCTTCGATATGTTCCACTACCAGCGGCGAGGCGACAATTTTGGCCTGCGGGAACGCCCGCACCAGCGGCTCAAGACCGAAGTAGAAATCCGGATCGCCCGAGGTGATCACGATGTGGGTCAGCTGCTTGCCGCGCGCTTTAATCAGTTCCACCAGCTTCTCGCCATCCTTGGGGCTGAACTGCGCATCAAACAGAATCGCTTCATGCGGACCGGAGACCAGCGTCGACGAGACCGGAAAAACTCCCTGTTCCTGTGGGTTATACACGTCTAACTGCAACGGAGCGGCAAAAGCCGGCGCGGCGGCTAAGGTGACCAGCAGCGCGAGTGATTTCATCTTCATGGCATCTTCCTTTTTACGGCAACGTGCCGTCACTGAAAGACGCTATTGTAAGCAAATCGCCAGCTGGCAGAATTCCCGCAATCAGATATGATCAGTTGCATAAAACGATCAGATGGAGCCTGCATGGACAGAGTGACGGCAGCGCGGGTGTTTAACCGGATTTGTGAGTTGGGAAGCCTGAGCGCGGCGGCGCGCGCGCTGGATATTTCGCGCCCGATGGTCAGTCGCTATCTTGATGAAATGGAGAAGTGGGCGGGCGCACGCCTGCTGCACCGTTCTTCACGGCGGCTGACCATTACCCCGGCGGGTGAGCAGATTTTGCATAAGACACGCGCGCTGGCCCGGCTGGCCGACGAGATTGAACAGCAGGGCGATGAGGGCAAACCGCAGGGCACGTTGCGCGTGGCCTGTGCACATTCAACCGCCACACACATTCTTGGACCGATGATTCCGGCGTTCCTCGCGCGTTACCCGGCGGTGCGTATTGAGCTGGAGATCAATAATCAGCCGGTCAGCCTGGTGGGTGAGCGCATCGATGTGGCCATTCGCATTACCGACGATCCGGAGCCCGGCGCGATTGCCCGCAGGCTGGGTGAATGTGCTTCGGTAGTCTGCGCTGCGCCGGCCTATTTAACGCAGCGGGGCGAACCGCAGACGCCAGCGGATCTGGCACAACATAATTGCCTGCACTACAGCCGCTTCGCCGGGCAGCGCTGGCAGTTTCACGATGCGCAAGGCGAGGCGGTTTCCGTGGTGGTGAGCGGCAATTTCAGCGCCGGTATTTCATCCGTGTTATGTGATGCCGCTATCGCCGGATGTGGGGTTGCCATGGTGCCGGCAATGGAGGCACAGGCTGCGCTCGCCAGCGGTCAGTTACGTTGCGTACTGCCCGGCTTTCAACCGCGCACCTTAGGCATTTATGGCCTGTATATGTCGCGCGAACGCCAGCCTGCGGTATTACGGGTATTTCTGGATGCGGTGATGCAGCAGTTGCGAAACCTCTGAATCATCACTGTGACAACGTCACTGTGACTGTCACGCGCTGTATGTGTTACGTAACACCGTTTCGACCACCTGAACCCTGGCGTTAAGCGACAAATCCACCGCACAACTGCTACTATGCGCCGCGCCGCGGCAGTTGAGCAGCGCGCCGGGTTCCACTTTCACTCATTTTACCTGCTTAACGGCATGGGGTAGCACCGTAATGTTTCACGATTTAGGCATCATCAATCTCTGGACTTTCCTGGCGGGCGCGCTGGTGATCATTCTATTACCCGGACCCAACAGCCTGTATGTGCTGCGCACCGGGATGAGTCGTGGGGCAAAGCCGGCCTGTCAGGCGATAGCCGGGGTGATGGCGGGCGATTTGATTTTGATTTTCCTCGCCTGGGCGGGCGTCGCGACGCTGATCCGTACCAGTCCGCATATTTTTATGGTGGTGCGTTATCTTGGCGCCATGTTCCTGCTGTATCTTGGCGTGAAGATTATCATCGGCGCGCTGCGCAAACGCAGCGGCGATCAACCGGCTGAAGTGGTAAAACAGGAAAACTATTTCCTGCGTGCGCTGCTGCTTGGCGTAACCAATCCCAAGGCGATTCTGTTTTACGTTTCGTTCTTCATTCAGTTTATCGATCCGCGCGTAACCCATACTGCGCCGGCGTTTGCCACCCTGGGTGCGCTGATCCAGGTGATCAGTTTCAGCTACTATTCCCTGTTGCTGGTGGCTGGCGCGGTGATGGTACGCTATCTGCGCAGCCGCACCCGCCTGGTCAAGCTGGCGAACATGCTGACCGGCATGCTGTTTTTTGGCTTCGCCGTGCGGTTAGTCAGCGCGCAAAGCTAACCCTTCTGACGCACGCCACGGCAGCAACGCCGCCTCCGCCGGCTGCACCCTAAAATGGCAACGCGATGATGCAGCGGTGCGCACGGTTTGTGCGTATTGCCTGCATTCGTATGACTGCCGCATCCATAAGTATTCCATCTTGTATCCCAGACCGTATCCCATCTGGTCCGGCGCATAACGGCCGCGCACACCACACTATTCTGGCACGCAAACTGCACTCCTCCCGGTAGCCAATTAACCCCGGAGAACGATCATGTTTGATGCACTGCTGGATGAAGATGCCACCCAGCTGGCGGCGCGGGTGCGCGACGGCGAGGTTTCCGCGCGCGAGTTAACCCAGGCGACGCTGGATCGCCTGGAACAGCGGGAGCCGCTGATTCAGGCGTTTTGTACCCTGACGCCGGAGCGGGCGCTGGCACAGGCAGAGCAGATCGACCGCCGTCGTGCGCGCGGCGAGCCGCTGGGCGCACTGGCGGGTGTGCCGCTGGCGGTAAAAGATTTGATCTGTACCGCAGGTGTGCGAACCACATCAGGATCGGCCGCCTACGCCGATTTTATTCCCGAAGAAGATGACATCACTGTTGAGCGCCTGCTGGCGGCGGATGCCATCCTGCTGGGCAAGACCACCGCGCCGGAGTTTGGTTACAGCGGTGTCGGCCATAATCCCCTGTTTCCCTCACCGCGTAATCCCTGGGATGTGAGCAAAACGCCGGGCGGATCGAGTGCGGGATCCGGCGCGGCGCTGGCGGCGCGGCTGTGTCCGATTGCGCTCGGCAGTGATGGCGGGGGATCGGTACGTATCCCGGCCGCCCACTGCGGTGTCTATGGACTCAAGGCCTCGATGGGGCGGGTGCCGCTGTGGCCGGGCTGCCGCGATGAGCGTTATCCTGGCGTTTCCAGCTGGGAATCCCTTGAACATATCGGTCCGATGACGCGTAGCGTGCGCGACAGCGCGCTGATGATGTCGGTGATGGCCGGTCCGGACATGCGCGATCGGCACTCCATCCCATGCAGCGATGTTGACTGGCTGGCCAGTCTGCATCGGCCACTACAGGGGGTGCGCATCGCTTTCAGCGCCGACTTTGGCTATATCGCCGTCGATGCGGAAGTGCGCGCCGTGGTCACCGCAGCCGCGCGTCGTTTCGCTGCGGCGCTGGGCGCAGAGCTGGAGGAGGTGGATCCCGGCATCGCTGACGAAAGCGCCAGCTTTGCAGCGCTGGTGGCGTTCGAAAGCGACCTGAGCGGCATGCGCCAGATGCAGAGCCAACTGGGAGCAGCGATGTCACCGCACCTGAGCGCCATGCTGCAGCGCGACTGGCGCGCGGAGCATTTCACCGACGCCAACACCACGCGCAAAAAGCTCTGCAACCAGCTGTGGCGCTTTATGCAGCGCTACGATCTGCTGCTGTCGCCGACGCTGGCGGTGCCGCCGTTTGCGCTGCATATGCAGGGCCCGGAAGTCATTGATGGCCGCATGGTGCGCAGCGATCACTGGCTGTCGTTCTGCTTCCCGTTCAATTTTACCGGTCAGCCTGCCGCCTCGGTGCCTGCCGGCTTCACGGCCAGTGGTCTGCCGATCGGTATGCAAATTGTGGGTCGTCATCTGGACGATGGCCTGGTGCTGGCGGCCAGTGCCGCTTTTGAGCGCATCCAACCATGGAATCATCACTATCCTGCTGCTATTGGAGTTCTCCATGAGTAACAAATCTTCCCCTGCGCTGGAGCAGGAGTTCGAGCATGAGCCGGTGCCGCTTAGCCATCGCCACTCGACGGGCTCGGTGTCGGCTGTGTGGTTTGGCTTTCCGATGATCCTTACCAATGCGCTGGTTCGGCGGCATTATCACCTGGCATCTTGGCTTCTGGCCGGCACTGCTGGCGATTTTGCTGGGTAACCTGGTGCTGTTTGCCTATGTCGGCGCACTTAGCTGGTTCGCCGGGCATACCGGTATGAACTTCGCGCTGCAGGCGAAGCGGACCTTTGGCACCAAAGGCTATATCCTGGTGTCCGGCTTTCTTTCTACCGTGGTGATAGGCTGGTACGCCTTCCAGACCGGCCTGACCGGGACGGTGATCAACCAGACTTTTGGCTGGAACGCGCTGGCGGTCACCGCGTTTGCCATGGTGCTGTATACCGGCGTCACCTTTCTCGGGGTGCGGGCGCTTTCGGTGCTGGGAATGATTGCCGCTCCGCTGTTTGTGGTGCTGGGGCTGGTGGCGCTGTGGCTGGTGAGCAAGGATCATGATTTCACCACGCTGACCCAGTGGCAGGGCAGTCCGGCAGCCGCTGGCGCCATGAGCATGGGCACGGCGGTCACCATGGTGATTGCCGGCTTTGCGGATTCCGGCACCATGACAGCGGATTTTACCCGCTGGTCGAAGGACGGCAAATCAGCGGTGATCGCCGCGTTTTCCGCGTTCCCGCTGGCGAATGTGATTTCCTATCTGTTTGGTGTGGTGATTGTCGCCGTCGGCGCGGCGGTCGATCCGCTCAGCAACGGCGGTAACTTCCTGCCGCTGCTGATGGGGCACGGCATGCTGCTCTCCGTCATTGCCTTTCTGTTTGTGTTTATCAACCTCGGTTCGGTGTGCACGCACTGCCTGTATAACGGCGCGGTCGGTTTCAGCCATCTGTTCAGTAGCAAAATGCGCCTGTGGACGCTGATCCTCGGGGCCATCGGTGGCGTGCTGGCGCTGGCCGGCGTGTGGTCCTGGTTCCTTGAATGGCTCAGCCTGCTCGGCATGGTGGTGCCGCCGTTTGGCGCAGTGATGATTGTTGATCTGATCTTTATGGCAAAAATCAGCGAACAGCGTCAAACCCGGCGCCTGCGCGGCAGCGCGTTCGCCGCCTGGGCCATCGGCAGCCTGTGTGCGGTGATGGCCCACCTCGAATTCCCGCAGTTTGGTGAAGCGGTTATCGGCCTGGTCACCGCGGCACTGAGCTATACGCTGATTGTGAAATGGAAACCGGAAAGCAGCACGGCGGTAATGGAGAAAAGCAATGCCTGATTATATCGTAGATTCAACCCCCTATCCGTGGCCGTTTGACGGCAACTGCACGGTGCAAAACACCGCGCTGCTGGTGATTGATATGCAAACCGACTTTTGCGGCAAGGGCGGTTATGTTGACACTATGGGTTACGACATCTCCCTGACACGCGCCCCCATCAAACCGCTGCAGCAGGTGTTAGCGCGCATGCGCGAATCCGGCTTCCCGATCATCCATACCCGTGAAGGCCATCGTCCGGACCTGAGCGATCTGCCGGCTAACAAGCGCTGGCGCTCGCGGCGCATGCAGGCGGAGATTGGTGCACCTGGGCCCTGTGGTCGCATTCTGGTGCGCGGTGAGCCAGGCTGGGAAATCATTCCCGAGCTGGCGCCGCTACCGGATGAAGTGATTATTGATAAACCCGGCAAGGGCTCTTTTTACGCCACCGACCTTGAGCTGATTCTGCACAGTCGCGGTATCCGCAACTTAATCATCAGCGGCATCACCACCGACGTTTGCGTGCATACCACACTGCGCGAAGCCAACGATCGCGGTTTTGAATGTCTGGTGCTGAGCGACTGCTGCGCGGCGACGGAGTTGAAGCATCATGAAGCGGCGCTCAGCATGATTCATATGCAAGGCGGTATATTCGGCGCAGTGGCAGACTCGGCAACGCTGCTGGCCGCGCTGAACAGCCCGGCAGCGGCACGGGTGAGCTAATCCGGCAACGGACGCGAACGGCGGGCTGGCCAGGCGTTGAGGTGCCGGGCCAGCCACAACCGCACACCAACCCTGCGCGGGCGTGATGATGCAGTCTGACCGGCCTCCGCCGGTCATGGCCAACCTCAGCCGACGTTGCCGGCAATCGTCAGATAGTCGGTATACATTTGCGGTGCGCCGGAGAACGAGGCCATGGTGCGCCATTCATCATACATACGCTCGCTCTCCTGATGGTTTTTCACAAACGTCAGCGATTTTTCGGTTGAGACGTCCATCGCCGGATGGAAGCTGTTGAGCGAGTCGAGACTTTCGATCACCAGCATCACTGCATATTGCTCACTTCGATTGCCGCCGGTGCCCTTCAGTATGTGAAACTTCCAGCCGGGATAGTCATCAATGCGCGCGACGTTCTCAATCATAAAGCGATCGAAGTCGGCAGCCGTCACGCCCGTGCGTAGCGCCAGATGATGAAAACCGACCACGCGTGCCACCGGAGGTTGAGCATCGGGCTGAAAATTCGGGCCGGGCGGCAGTGAACTGTGGCGGTTTTCTGCCAGCAGCGAGAACGTGGAGAAGAGCGTTGGTAACTCCCCATAGGTGGCAAAGTTTTTCCACTCCTCAAGCAGCGCGCTCGCCTCGGGCCGTTGTTGCCAGAAGGCGATGGCCTCAGCCGTGAGTTCGCCAGCCGGTGTGATATAGCGGTCATAGTCTGCCTGGCTGGGAGCCTGATACAGCATCAGGTATTGTTCCTGGCGTTCGCCGCGCAGGCCTTTTAACAGCGACCATTGCCAGCCCGGATAAGCAGGAATCTGCGTGCCGCGCGCCTTGAGAAAGGCTTCGAAGGTTGCGGCATTAACGCCTTTCTTCAGATTGAGCCCGACGTAGTGCAGGCTGAACACCGGTTGCGTTGAGGTTGTCATAGAAACTCCTTGTGAATATGACAGGGCAGAGGCGCTACTTCGCTGTCAGAGCGAAACGCGCCGCGAAAGTCACCAGCAGCAACATCACGATGCCGGCGCTGAGCGTGGTGGTCAGGGACGTAAACTGGGCGCTAAAGCCAATCAGCGCCGGGCCCAGCAGTAGCCCGGAGTAACCGCACAGCGTGACGGCCGGTATGGCGTAATGCGCGGCGACAGTGCGCTGGTTACCCGCCGCGTTGAATAAAATCGGCACGATATTGGCCAGACCGATACCCACCAGCACAAAGCCGAGCAGGGCGCTCCACAGCCAGACGGAGAAAATCGCTAATGCCAGCCCTCCGCTGGCGACGAGACCGCCCAAGGTGAGCACGCGGCGACTGCCATAGTGATTAATCAGCCGATCGCCAAACAGGCGCAGTGTGGCGACAGCCGTGGCGTACAGCGTGAAGCTGAAACCGGCCAGCTGCATCGACATGGCGCGTTCACTGTTCATAAACACCGCTGACCAGTCGAGCATGGCGCCTTCGGTGAGGAACAGCAGGAAACACAGCAGGGCAATCAGCACCACGTTACGGTGCGTCAGGGCGCGCAGCGTACCGCGCGTTGGTTTTGCATCCGTGCGACGACGGGGCAACAGGGCGGTATGGCTCATCAGCAGCAGCAATACAATCAACGCACACAGCGGCAGCAGCGCCAGCAGGGGCGCAACCTGCAGCCACAGCAGCAGACTCACCGCGCCGGCGCCAGCAATGCTGCCAAGACTGTAAAAGCCGTGAAAGCCCGACATCTTGCTGACCCCGGCCTCGCGCTCCACGATCACCGCCTGATAATTCATGCTGACATCCATCAGTCCGTTGATCGCGCCGAAGAGCAACAGCGCGCCCGCTATTGGCAGCGGTGAGTTCAGCAGCATCAGCAGCGGCAGATCCAGGGCCAGTCCGGCACCGCACAGCAGCAGCAGCGTGCGACAGCCAAAATGGGCAATCAGCGCGCCGGTAAAGGGCATAACTGACATGGAGCCTGCGGCGATACAGAACAGCAGCAGCCCCAGCATGCCGTCATTGATCGCCAGTTGCGCTTTGGCGAAGGGAATAAGCGGCGCCCAGGCGGCCATGCCCAGTCCGGCGATAAAAAATAGCGTGCGCGTCGCGCGCTGCTGGCGCAGGTTAAGCAGATTACTGGTCATCATCACATCCCGGTGTAGTACGGCGTTTCATGGCCTGGCCTTCTCCATGGTCGGGCTACAGGTACACTGCAGCCTGTGCAGAGGCCCATAAAAACGTAATTGATATTTAACAGTAACAAGACTTGTCCTGGAAATGACGTAGCGTGTTCAGGTGGCTGTATTCAGTAGATTTTATTTATGGCATACACGGAAGGCATTTTAAAAAAGCGCGATGTGGGATGGGAGCGGTAATGACGGGTAAAGTCAACGATGACAAGAATTACTTTAATGAACTGAAATATATGGTGATTATCCTGAGGTAATATAAGCATCTCGCGCACTGTGTAGCGGTGCAACTTATGGCGTGATAAATCGCACCGCTATCTACCTGGATGAATTACCTGCACATTGCTTAACTGAACAGCAGCGTTTATGTTCTTAATCGGCAATTAAAAATATAAATATAGTTAATGATTGATCAGCGTATTTAACAACCTGCAACCGTCAGCGCCAGGTCTCTTCACTTACTCATCCAGCTGTAAATAGCAAACACGCAGGCGGTGCCCGTCCGGGTCCAGCGCGGTAAAGGTGTAGCCAAAGTCCATACGCACCGGCGACTGAATGATGGTGATTTCACGCAGCACGCCCCATTCGTGATAAAGAAAATCGACATCGTCTTTGCGCGCGGTTTTAAACACAATTTCGCTACGCGCTGCACTGGCGGGCAGGGAGAGTGCGGGTTCAACGGTATACTGCGACCAGATACCCAGTTTAAAGCCGCTCTCAAACACAAACATGGCAAAGGTCGGGCTGAGTTCTGTGGGTTTGATGTCGAACAGCGCGGCATAAAAGTCAGCACTTTTCACGACGTTGGGCACATAAATAATGGTCATGTTAGCGGTAAGCATGGTGATCTCCTTGTGTGTTTACCGCTGCATAGTAGGGGGAGGCTGTGACAGATTTTGTCAGGAGTCTACCGGGTAACGCAGATTCTGATAATCCCGCCAGCGCTTCAGCAACTGATGACGCGTGCCGGGATAGAGTTCGCTGGTGACGCTGATCGCTTCAATGCGATCGACGCGGAAATTGCGAAACTCCTGGCGCAGTTCGCACCAGCCGCACAGCAGGCGCACGCGTTCAAAGTAGCCAATCACCACCGGCCAGATGGTGCGCGTGGAGAGGTTATCCTGCAGATCTTTGTAGCGCAGGCTGATCTTGCTGCGCTGATGGATTGCCTGGCGAATCTGCGGCAGATGGGTTTCGAACAACGCTTCGCCCTGGGAGGCGATCAGCAGCGACTGGTGATCGATACTCTGCGTAAGATGCGGCGGAATCACAGCCTGGACTTTGGCCAGCGCATGGCGCGCGGCGGACTTAAGCTCATCGTCGGTGTGTCGGGTGACCCAGTTGAGCCCGAGCACCAGCGCGTCAATCTCCTGACGGGAAAACATCAGCGGCGGCAAATGGCCGTCTGATTTCAGTAAATAACCAACGCCCGCGCTGCCCTCAATCTCTACGCCCTGCTGCTGCAAACTAAGAATGTCACGATAGACGGTGCGCACGCTGATGTGCAGCTGTTCAGCGATACGCTGCGCGGTCAGCGGATAGCGATGACAGCGCAGCAATTGCAGCAGTTCGGGAAGCCGCTGAGTTTTAGACATGATACGCCAGCCTTAAGCGAAGAACGCGCGCCGCCAGGATTCAGGCACGCAACAGTTGGCTTAATGTAGCCAAATCCGCCGTGCTTTGCAGCTTACTGATAGCCAGTAACTGCTGCTGGCGCGCCGGCACTTCATGGCGCAGCGCCTGACGCAGTTTGGCCGCCACATCTACGCCATCCGCCAGCGACTGCTGCCGCGTGCGGCGCTGCTGCAGCTGACGACCCTCTTTCAGCGTCAGCGTGACGAGATGAAAACGCCGCGCCGGGTTGAGCGCATCGGGCGGCGCGGACGCATCCGGCGTGCGACGCACTTTGGCCGCCAGCGGCATCACCGCCGGATTGAGTGCACCTTCGGCAAAATCTTCCAGCCGCAAATCGTCATACATCAGCATCGCGGCAATCACGTACTCCAGGCTAAAGCGTGCTTCGATGCCGTTAGCCGGCACGCGAACTGCCGCCGCGATGTCACCACCCGGCGGGAAGGCGACCGTGATGTCATCAATATTTTCCAGCAGCGAGTCCAGCGAGTGACCTTCTGCCAGCCAGGCGCGCCGCAGCAGACGTGCCGCTTCGGCAGCGCTGTGAGTCCCGGCGCAGGTGGGGAAGGGTTTGAACTCCAGACCGGGGGTACTGATGCGCCACGGCGCGCCCCAGTTTTCCACCAGCCGATGCGGCTGCGCCTCGCCGTTACTGCTGGCGGCGAGAAACGCGTCGATCACGCCTTCATGCCGGCCATCGAATTTCGCCAGCGTCAGCTGCGCCGCCATCACTGCACGCTCTGCCGCCAGTCCGGCATGCAGCGGCTTCACCGCTGAACCAAACTGGGCGCGCAGTCCGCTGGCCTGGGTCGCCGCGATGCCGATCAGCGTGGCGCAGTCGGTTGCATTAAGCTGCAGCAGGCGTGCCAGCGCGGCCGCCGCCGCCAGCGTGCCCAGCGTGGCCGTGTTGTGATAACCCAGCGCATAGTGCTGCTGGCTGGCGGCCAGTCCCAGCCGGCCAGCCACTTCCACGCCGATGACATAAGCATCAAGGAACGCTTCGGCAGTGGCGGGCTGCTGTTGCTGCCAGGCAAACAGCGCAGGCAGAATCGCCACGCTGGGATGGCCGCGAAAATCGGCATGGAAATCATCGTAATCCAGCGCATGACCGGCATAGCCCAGCAGTAACGCCTGTGAGCGTACGCTGCCGTCGCCATAAACCTGTCGCAGCGCCGGTAAGCCGCTGTCCGGGACCTGCTGCTGTAACACCGGCCAGCTCACAGCCAGAAAATCCTGCACGCCAGTGCGCGCGGCATCACGTGCCGCCGCATCCGGCTGGCTTTGCAGGATGCGCTCAGCCAGCGCGTGGCTCAGGTTCATGCCTGCTCCAGACTGCGCAGCGCCGCCACGGCGAGCTGTGCGAGGTAGCGTGAGGTGGGCAGCAACACCGCATCATTGATGCGAAAAGCCGGATGGTGCAACGCATAAGGTTCGCCAGTGCCGATCATCACAAAGGCGCCGGGCAGCTGTTGCTGATAAAAAGCAAAATCTTCGCCGATCGGGCTGGCTTCCACCACGCGCGCCTCAAGTCCGCTGGCGGTGGCCTGTTGCAGAGCAAAATCCGCCCAGTGCGCATCATTCACCACCGCAGGCGGACCGGCGTGCCAGTTAAACTCAACCTCTGCGGCAAAAGCCGCACCGAGGCCGAGCACGATTTCGCGGAAGCGCTGCTCCAGTCGCTCACGCGTGGACTGAGAGAAGGTGCGCACCGTGCCTTCCAGCCAGGCGCTGTCCGGAATGACGTTCCAGGTGCTGCCGCTGTGCAGCTGGGTGATCGACACCACCGCGTTGTCAGCGGAGGGGGCGTTACGGCTAATCAGCGTTTGCGCCGCGGAGACAATCTGCGCCGCGATAACGATCGGATCGTTGCCCTGATGTGGTTTGGCAGCATGGCTGCCGGTGCCGGTGATGCGGATATCGAAGCGATCCACCGCCGCGGTCAGCGCACCGGCTTTGCTACCCACCACGCCAGGCGGCAGCGACGGATCGTTATGAATGCCGAAAATCGCCACCGCCTCCTGCAGCGCGCCGGTGGCGATGACATCCGGCGCGCCCTGGCCGGTCTCTTCGGCGGCCTGGAACAGAATCCGCACGCGGCCGGGCAGCGTTGCCTCCTGCTGCTTAAGCAGAATCGCCGCGCCGAGTGCAGCGGAAGCGTGAAAATCGTGGCCGCAGGCATGCATCACGCCGGGACGCTCCGAACGAAAAGCGATGTCCGACTGCTCCTCAATCGGCAACGCATCAATATCCGAACGCAGCACAATCAGCGGTCCCTGTGCCGGGCCGACCTCCGCCACCAGACCGGTTTTCAGTGGCAAATCAACGATGCGAATCTGGTGCTGTTCCAGCTGCTGGCGCAGGCGGGCGGTAGTTTCAAACTCCTGATTAGAGAGTTCCGGAAAACGGTGCAGTTCGTGGCGAAAGGCGATCAGCTGCTCGCCCAGCGCTGTTTCATTCAGTTGGCTCATGCCTGGCTTCCTTGTGATGCCGCCTGGCGCGACAGCCAGGCATCGTGCGCGGTTTCATCCAGCACTTTTTTCATATATTGCGTGATGTGGCCTTTGCCGAGATCGGTGGTGTGCATGAGCACAAAACCGCGCTTGCGATACATATCAATCAGCCACGGATGGCTGATGGCGGTACCGAGCGATACCGCCGGTGCGCGTAACTGGCCGCGTAAAATTTCCTGCTCCAGGCGATCCTGAACCTGGCGGCCAAACTGCTGCCCCGCGTAGTCCGGGTGAGCGCCAAACCAGCCGATATGCGGCAGGCCGAACGGACCCGGCAGCGGGCCCCATGGATAACGCACGGTGACCGAGGAGACCATCACGCCCTGGGCATACAGCGCATACACGCCGTGGCTTTGCAGATGCCGCAGCGTTTTCTCGCGGTCAGCGGTGGCCGCATCAAATTTGATCCCCAGCGCCAGCGTGGGCGCATAGGCGGCATGCATCAGCGCCTGATAAGTGTCCACTTCGTCTTCTGTGACCTGACGAAACTCAAGTGTCATAGCTATCCCCGGAAAACCGCCCGGCGGGCGATAAAAAAAGAAGGCTCAGAGTAGCAGTAAAGCGCTGACGGGCTATATGTGAAATCCGGATAAGCTAATGCAAATTTGTGAAAATGAAATGACGGCTTTTTCATTGCACAAATCGCCATTTACCGTAGTATGCATAAAATACATAGCGCTATAACTATTTCGCATTAATCCTCTGAAATATAACAATTTTGTTATGGCGTTTTTCCTAATCAGGGTGACAACGTGTTAGCGATTAAATCTCCGCGTGCCTACGCACACGAACCGGGACTGCGTGCGCGCACCGGTGAATTCATTAAACCTTATGCTACGCATATCCGTATTTTCACCTCTCCGCGCGCCTGGCAGGCGGTTAATCCGCAATTAACGCAAAGTCTGGAAACCTGTGGTATTCGCTGGGAAATCGAGTATTTGCACGGCGAATGCACCGATGCCGCCATTGATACGCTGAAAAGCAATCTGCAACAGCAGCAGGCTGAACTGCTGCTGGCAATTGGCGGCGGGCGCGTACTGGATGCGGCTAAAGCGGTCGGCAGCCAGTTACCGGAAATCACCGTCGTCAATTTCGCCACCGTCGCGGCGACCTGTGCCGCCTGGTCGCCGGTGGCGATTATTTATGACGCGCAGGGCGGCCACGTGCGCAGCCAGCCGCTGGGCAAAATGCCTGAACTGGTACTGGTAGACAGCGAAGTGATTGCGCAAAGTGATGTGCGTTACCTCAAAGCGGGCATTGTCGACGCGCTGGCTAAATACTACGAGTTCTCTCCTTATCTGCGGCACAACCCCCACGATCTCGCCCTCGATCTTAAAGTGATGACCGCGCAGCGCGCGCTGGATGTCTATCGCCAGCACGGTGCCGCCGCCGTGCTGGCCAACCAGCAACAGCAGGTAACGCCGGAACTGGTGAAGGTGATCGATGCCAGCATTGTGCTGGCCGGCCTGGCCAACAGCGTGCGTGACGTGCTGCCAACGCCAGGCTTTGCCCATGCGATTCATAACCGTCTGACCCATCAGCCGGAGCTGCACCACTGGCTGCACGGTGAAAAAGTCGGTTACAGCCTGCTGGTGCAGTCGCTGATTGAGCACGACGGTGAGCCGGACGCCGCGCTGCTGGCGCTGCTGCGGCAGTATGATATGCCGCTGACCTTAGCGCCGCTGCACGGCGATCGTCGCGCAGCCATCAGAAGCATTGCTGAACAGATCAAATTCCCGGCGGCCAGCGCCGAACGTCTGCCGTTCCGCATCAGCGCGGATGCCTTAGAGCAGGCGCTGCTGGCGACCGAGAACGCCTTTTAATTGTTATTGACCCTTTTATTGACCAGGAAAAAATATGGCTACTTCATCTTCACGCCGCATCCGTTTAGGGCTGTTTGTGCAACCGGTAGGACAGCACGTGAGCGGCTGGCGGCTGACGGAAAATCTGGGCGATCCGACGGATATTGACTGGCTGATCACCATCGCGAAAAAAGCCGAAGCCGGCAAGTTTGATCTGTTCTTCGTGGGTGATGCACTGGCGACCAGCATGTATCGTCTGCCTTCTACCATGGCGCGTCTGGAGCCGTTAACGCTGCTGTCGGCGCTGGCGGTCAACACCAAACGTATTGGCCTGGCGGCGACCGCCTCGACTACCTTCAGCGACCCGTTCACCATGGCGCGCAGCTTCTCGTCGCTGGACCACATCAGCCGCGGCCGCGCCGCCTGGAACGTGGTGACGTCGTTCTCTACCGATGTGGCGCGTAACTTCAGCCGCAGCGATATGCCTAATCATGCGGAGCGCTACGCGCGCGCCCGTGAATTCCTTGATGTTACCTATAAGCTGTGGGACGGCTGGCAGGCAGGGGCGGTGCAGCCCAACAAAGAGACCGGTCAGTACTTCATTGATGACAAAATTCAGCCGATTAACCACGTCGGCGAGCACTTCCAGGTGCAGGGCCCGCTGAACATTACCCGCTCACCGCAGGGGCGTCCGGTGATTATCGAAGCCGGTTCTTCCAGCGATGGGCAGAAGCTGGCGGCAGAGACCGCCGAGGTGATTTTCACCGCCTCGGCCAGCCTGGAAGAAGCACAGAGCTTCTACCGTTCGCAGAAAGATCAGGTGATTGCCGCCGGACGCAATCCGGATCACGTGGTGATCATGCCTGGCGTGATGCCGATTGTTGGCCGCACGCGCGAAGAGGCCAAAGCGCTGTGGAAAGAGCTCAACACGCTGGTTGATATAGACAACGGTCTGCGTCAGCTCTCGCTGCGCTTCAATATGGATCTGAGCCAGTATCCGCTCGACGGTCCGGTGCCGGAAGTGCCGCTGGGTGAAGGCAACCAGAGCCGTGTGAAGCTGATGACCGACATGGCGAAACGTGAAAATCTGACGCTGCGCGAACTGGCCGCGGTAGCCGCCGGATCGCGTGGTCACCGGGTAATCGTCGGTACCGCGCAGGATATTGCCGATGACTTTGAGCTGTGGCTCAACGAGGGCGGTGCCGATGGTTTCAACATCATGCCGGCGATCATGTCCGAGCAGCTTGATTTGTTTGTGGAGCTGGTGATTCCGGAACTGCGCCGTCGCGGTCTGTTCCGCGAAGAGTACGAGTTCGCCACGCTGCGTGAAAACCTCGGCCTGCCGGTGGTGTGAGAGACAGGAGCGAAACATGATCACCCTATCGAAGCGCGTACAATCTGTGTCGCTCTCGGCTAACGCGGCGGCACGTCAGCTGACGTGCCAGCTAAAAGAGCAGGGCGTGGATATTCTTGACCTCACCACCGGTGAGCCGGATTTTGATACGCCCGCGCACATCCGTGCCGCCGCCAGCGCCGCGATGGATGGCGGTGAAACCCGTTATACGCCGACCAATGGCACCACCGCGCTGCGTAAAGCGGTGCAGGCCAAACTGGCGCGCGAGAACCAGCTGCAGTACGCGCTGGGTCAAATCTGTATCGCCAACGGCGCAAAGCAAATCATCTTCAACGCGTTTGCCGCGACGCTAAACGACGGCGATAAGGTGATTGTGCCCACGCCATACTGGCCAACTTTCCCGGACAGCGTGCGCTTCAATGGTGGCGAGGCGGTGCTGCTGCCTTGTCCGCTTGAGCAGCAGTACAAGCTGCAGCCGGCGCAGCTGGCGCAGGCGATCACTGAGAAAACCCGCTGGCTGGTGCTGAACAATCCCGGCAATCCCTCTGGCATGGTGTACAGCGCACAGGAGTTGCAGGCCCTGGCGACGGTGCTGCGCGATCATCCCGATGTGCTGATTATGCTGGATGAGCTGTACGAACATATCCTGTTTGACGATCGTCAGCATGTTAGTCTGCTGCAGGTGGCGCCGGATCTGGCTGAACGCGTTTTGCTGGTGGGAGGCGTGTCGAAAACCTATGCCATGACCGGCTGGCGCATTGGCTTTGCTGCCGGGCCGCAGCCGCTGATTGATGCCATGGTGGTGGTGCAGTCGCAGAACAGTTCTGGCGCCAGCGCCATCAGCCAGGCGGCGGCGGTTGCGGCCTTTAGCGGTGGGCTCGATTTTCTGCCCCCGCAGCGCGCCGCGTATCAGGCGCGACGCGATGTCATTGTGCAGCAGTTGCAGCAGGTGGCCGGCATTGAAGTGCTGCAACCTCAGGGCGCATTTTTTGTCTTTTGTCGCTGTGCTGGCCTGCTGGGCAAAACCCGGCCTGACGGCGCCGTACTGCATGACGAACAGGATGTGCTGAATTATCTGCTGGAGAGCGGTGTGTCCGGCGTGGCGGGCAGTGCTTACGGCCTGTCGCCGTATTTCCGTTTGTCGATCGCCACGGATATCGATAGCGTGCAGGAGGCGGGTAAACGTATTGCGCGCGCCTGTGCAGCGTTAATCTGACGGGCGGGTGTGGGAAGGCGTAATGGCCTGATCACCTCGCGGCACACTGTATGAAAGGAATGCATGAAAGGATTGCATGAAAGCATTTAGGGTGCCGGGATACAGGGGCGGTGATGCGGCAATTAGCCGGTTCCGCCCCGATTTCCTGCGACTGGATTAAATCAGAAAATCATCCAGCGAACCGCCAGCGTCAATCGCTGACTTTATCGGCGAGGGAGTACGACCCTGACCGGTCCAGAATTTCTCATTACCCTGTTCGTCGGTAAATTTATACTTCGCCGGACGCGGTGCACGTTTTGCTTTGCTCTTCGTTTCACCCTGGTTTAATTGCGCCAGTTCATTAATTGTAATGCCGTCTTTGCGCAGCATCTCTTTATATAACGCCAGCTTCTCTTCTTTTTCGCGCTGTGCAGCACTCTCTGCAGCCGTCTCTTCGCGGCGTTCGGCGACCACCACGGCAAACTTCTCCAGCATTTCGTTTAATACCGCAACCTCAATATTACGTGCTTCAGCACGCAGCGTACGAAGATTGTTCAATGCCTTGAGTGCATCGCTCATGTATAAACCCTTATTACTGATACCACTGATTTGAAAGCGTGCATTCTACGGCAATTTTATTCAAATGGAAATATTCACCCGCCGACAGATTTGTCCGGAAATATGCCCCGACCTGTACAGTTTTTGATTGGGCGTAAAGATTTTTGTCTCTTCATTGATTACGCATAAACATGTTAGCGGCTGATTTAATATTACTCGCCACCTACGTTAAGCCGTTCATTTAACATCGCGGCATCTCACGCAATATACGTCACGGCGATTTACAGCTTAATAAATGGCGCCATGTTAACAACGCAGCGATTGCTGCAGGATTAAAAGCATAACTGGTCCACCTTAGCGCAGAAAAGGAAACTTTATAAACGCCTTTCCTATCGGCAGCGTAATTATAAATCAATGGCGGTGACCGGGTACGAAGCTGGTACATGCGTGGTGTTCAGATGCCAGATCAGGATGCAGGCACAGCCGTTCAGGCGGGGAGGCCGTAGCTCACGCACCGGTTGACTGAGATTAAGGATGATTTCAGGCGTGATAGTTTCCTGTAAAGCAGCCTCAGGGCCGTTACTCCCTGAAGCATAAGATTTTTTCGCAGTGTAAAGGCGTCAGAAAGGCAGTAACAAATTCTTGCAATGTTAATCTTAATGCGTATATTTCTCATTTGCTTTCTTAACAAAATGCTCACCACAAAATAACGATAAGCCGATTGAGGAATATTATGTCTTGCAAAGAGATGCGCGTCCGGGACGCAGGTCTTGCGCCGCAGCGCGCGCTGCGCCGGTCACTGCTGGCAGTGCTGGTTGCCTCGGGTGTCGCTCAGGCGGCCGATACGCAAAACAGTGAGGCCACCCTGATCGTTGATGCCAGCGCCAGCGCAGAAGCGCAGCAGGCGCAGGCCGCAGCGGATTACAGCGTACCGGTGACGCGGGCCGGCACCAAAATGGCGCTGACCGCACGTGATATTCCCCAGTCGGTCACCATCGTCAGCAAGCAGCGCATGCAGGATCAACAGCTGCAGTCGCTGAACGACGTACTGAGCAACACCACCGGCATCCACGGTGTGGCCGCCGATATGGACCGCATCAATTACTATTCGCGCGGTTTCCTGATCGATAATTACATGACCGACGGCATTCCGACCGCGTTTGCCCAGCGCTGGAACCTCGGTGATGCGCAGACCGATACCGCGCTGTACGAGCGCGTCGAAGTGGTGCGCGGCGCAACGGGCCTGCTGACCGGACCGGGCAATCCTTCCGCCGCCATCAACATGGTGCGTAAACATGCCGACAGCAAAGAGTTTACCGGTAGCCTTGAAGCTGGCTATGGCAGCTGGAATAAGCAGCGTTACGTCGCCGATCTTTCTGCACCGCTGTCACCGGAAGGCAACGTGCGCGGTCGCCTGGTGGCCGGCTATGAAGACAAAAACAGCTTCATTGAACGCTACGGCGCCGATAAGAAGTTTATCTACGGCGTGGTCGACGCTGACGTGACGGACGCCACCAGACTGTCTGTTGGTTATGAATTCAGCCAGGTAAATACCGATTCACCGATGTGGGGCGGTGCGCCGCGCTGGTACACCGACGGCACGCAGATCCACTCCCGTCGCGGCTATAACACCGCACCTGAATGGGCTTACAACAACAAAGAAAATAAAAAGGTCTTTGTTAATCTGCAGCAGAATTTCGATAACGGCTGGAACATCACCCTTAACGGCACGCATAACGAGATGTTCCTCGACAGCAAGCAGCTGTATCTCGACGGTTACTTCGATAAAACCACTGGCGCAGGCGTCTCTGGTTATGCCGGCTATCCGGTGGTGGGCGGAACCGGCTACAACACCGGCAAACGTAAGGTGGATGCGGTCGATGCCTTCGCCAGCGGTCCTTATGAACTGCTGGGCCGCCAGCATGAGCTGATGGTCGGGGTGAACTACAGCCGTCAGGACAACAAATATTACAGCGCCTGGGCCAACATTTCGTCAGCCGAGCTGGGCAACTTCAACCAGTTTAACGGCGATTTCCCGGAAACCGACTGGAATCCGCGTGAACCCGCGGCCGACACCCAACTGGTGCGGCAGAAGTCAGCGTATCTTGCGACGCGCATCAATCTGGCCGATCCGCTGCACCTGATTGTCGGGGCGCGCTACACCAACTGGAACCGCCAGACGCTGACGGCAGAGATGGAGAAAAACAACATCACGCCGTACGGTGGGGTGATTTGGGACTTCTACGATAACTGGTCTGCCTACGCCAGCTACACTTCGGTGTTCCAGCCGCAGGATTATCAGGATGCGTCAGGCGCTTATCTCTCGCCGGTGATTGGCAAAAACTACGAAGCTGGCGTGAAATCTGACTGGTTCAACAGCCGTCTGACCGCCTCGGTATCGATCTTCCGCACCGAACTGGATAACGTCGGTCAGAGCACCGGACAGACCAATGCGCAGACCGGTAACACCATTTACGTGGCGAAGAAGGGCGTGGTAAGTCGTGGCGTCGAGTTTGAGGTGAATGGGGCGCTGACCGATAACTGGCAGATGACCTTTGGCGGGACTTCGTATGTGGCGGATGACGCCAACGGCGATCGCTATAATTCACAGCTGCCGCGCACGTCGTTCAATCTGTTCACCAGCTATCGCCTGCCGATGCTGGACCAGCTGACGCTGGGTGGCGGTGTGAACTGGCAGGCGAGAACTTACGCGGATATCAGTGGCCCGGATGGCAATGGCACCTGGCGCACCCGTCAGGGCAGCTATGCGCTGGTGGATCTGTTCGCGCGCTACGACGTGACCAAAAACCTCAGCCTGCAGGCCAACCTGAATAACCTGTTCGACAAAGAGTACGACGAAAACGTTGACAGCACCGGCATCGTCTACGGCGAACCGCGCAATTTTATGCTGTCCGCGAAATACCGTTTCTGATCATTAAGTCAGTGCCCAAAGTAGCACTTAACGTCCCCTCTCCCGGGGAACAGGCCGCACCTGACGTCCCCTCTCCCGCGTGCGGGAGAGGGTTAGGGTGAGGGGAAAACCGCACCCTCACCAACCCATGCACCTCAACATCCCGCCGCAATATAATCCCCGTTGGCACTCACCGGCACCACGGTAAAAAACAGCACCAGCGCAAACATCACCAGCAATATCCCACCGGCGATCCGCACCGCTCTCAGCAGCGATGCCGCCTGCGGTGAGCGCTCTGCCAGCCACAGCTGCCCGGCGCGCTGACGATAATGCTGCACAAACAGTGCCAGCGCCACCAGCGCCATGCCGGTACCGAGCGCCATACTCATCACCGCCAGCATGCCCCAGCGCGTAATGCCGATGACGCTGGCGAACAGCAGCACCGTCAGCGCACCGCTGCACGGCCGCACGCCGGTGGCAATGATAATACCCGCCCAGCTTTTCCAGTCGCTGCCGTGCCCAGCCGCGACGCCATGCGCGTGGCCGCAATGATCATGATGATGCTCCGCTGGCGGCCTGCGGCAGGCTTGCAGCAGCAGCATCAGGCCCAGCCCGGCAATGAACACAGCGCTGGCTTTCTCCAGATACCAGCGGCTCAGGCTGAGATCGCCGGTGGTCAGGTTAAAACCAACCGCCAGAATAAAGACAAAGGCAATCGCGCTCAGGCCCTGCACCAGGCTGCCCAGCAGCGGCACGCTCAGCGCCACGCCGCGCGGGGGCTGATGGGTGGTCAGCCAGGTGGTAACGATAAATTTACCGTGTCCGGGACCCACCGCGTGCAGAATGCCGTAAATGAAGGTCACAGCCAGCAGCCACAGTCCGGCACTGTACTGGCCGCTATTGATTTGCAGTAAATGGGTAACCAGCAGCCGGTGCAGCTGAATCTGACTTTGCAGCGCCCATGTCTGAAACGCGCTCCAGTGCAACGACAGCAGCGTCAGCGCGCTCAGCAGCAGCACGCTCGCGTAGAGAAATCCGGTTTTGGTGGCGGTCATAGTAATGAAGAAAGTGGTCCTGAATGTCACCAGCATGCGGATTTCTGCCGCGTTGTAAAGCCACGGCGGTTAAACGGCAGCCGCTCTCCGCATCGTGACGCATTCCCCTGCCTTGTGCAGCTGACTATAATCTGCCGACAATTTCTCACGGATGCCTTTTATGTCTGCTGATTCTCCTTTGCTGGCGGTACAAGACGTCACGCTGGCCGTGCAGGGGCGCACCTTGCTGGCGCCGGTATCACTGCAGCTGTACGCAGGTGAAACGCTGTTGCTCACCGGCCCGTCCGGTAGCGGCAAAAGCACGTTGCTGAAAATTATTGCCTCACTGCTGGAGCCCGATAGCGGCGAGATCCTGTTTCAGCAGCGGGATATTCACACGCTGAAAGTCGAACATTATCGCCAGCAGGTCTCCTACTGTTTCCAGACACCGCAACTGTTTGGTGACACGGTCTACGATAACCTGGCGCTGCCGTGGCAACTGCGTCAGCAACAACCGTCGCGCGAGCAGCTGGTGGCGGCGTTGCGCAGTCTGCATTTATCCGGCGACATGCTGGACAAAAACGTTGCCGGACTCTCTGGCGGTGAAAAGCAGCGGGTGGCTTTGCTGCGCAATCTGCAGTTTCTGCCACAGATATTGTTGCTGGACGAAGTGACCAGCGCACTGGACGAGCCCAATAAACAACGGGTTAACCAGCTGATTGCCACGCTGGTGGCGGAAAAAGGGCTGGCGGTGATCCGCATCAGCCATGACGTACAGGAGATTGATGCCGCTGAGCGTATTCTGCGGCTGACCCCACCCGCAGCGGGAGAACAGCATGAATCAGCATAATATCAGCGACAGCTCGCTGCTGCTTTCACTCATGCTGGTGCTGGTGGCGCTGCTGATTAGCCAGAAAGAGAAGCTGGGGATGAGCAAAGACATTTTGTGGAGTGTCACGCGCGCCATTATCCAGCTGGTGATCGTCGGTTACGTGCTGAAGTCAATTTTCGATGTCAATAATGACTGGCTGACGCTACTGATGGTGCTGTTTATCTGCGTCAATGCAGCGCTGAATGCGCGCAAACGCAGCCGGCAGATCGATCATGGTTTTATCATCGCGCTGGTGGCGATTACCAGCGGTACGGCACTGACACTAACGGTGCTGTTGCTGAGCGGCGCCATTGCCTTTGTTCCCATGCAGGTGATCCCCATTTCCGGCATGATTGCCGGTAACGCCATGGTGGCGGTCGGGCTGTGTTTCACCAATCTCAATCAGCGCTTTAGCGACAACCAGCAAAAAATCATGGAGATGCTCAGCCTGGGGGCACCAATCAAACGCGCATCCGCCGGGCTGATGCGTGACAGTATTCGTGCCGCGATGATCCCCACCGTTGACGGCGCGAAAACGGTGGGGCTGGTGAGTCTGCCAGGCATGATGTCCGGGTTGATTTTCGCCGGGATCGATCCGGTAAAGGCCATCAAGTACCAGATCATGGTGACGTTTATGCTGATTGCCACCGCCAGCCTGTCGACCATCATCGCGGCGTATCTGTCCTACCGTCGCTTTTACACCGCGCGGGCGCAGCTCAAACCGTAGATTACGCCTGAAACCGCAGCGCCACGCCGCTGGCCTGTTCCGCGCTGACCACGATGGCGTCTGGCTCTTCGCGGAAAGGCACATCGCCCAGCAGCAGGCTGGCTTTCACCCTGCGTAAGTCGCTGCTGCGTAGCGTCAGCGCGGCCATACGCGCACTGCCGTCATAATCGGGCGGCAGGCCGGTAAAGCGCTGCGTCACATAGTGCGCAGCGGCAAAGCGCACGGTGGCCACGCCCGCTTTCAGCACAAACGCGCCCTGCTGGCAGGCGGTGAGCTTATCGGCACCAAATAAACGACTGTAGGGCAGCGCGGCGGCTGCCGGATCCTGTGCCACCACCACAAACTCAATAATATCGGTCACCGCGTTGGGATGCTGCTGCCACACTGGCTGCCAGACCGCCTGCGGTGTCTCATGCTGGCAGAAAAAACTGCGTCCATTTGGCACCAGAGCGGGGCGCAGGCGAACGGTGCGAAAACGCGCCTGCTGTGCGCTGCCATCCGGCAACTGCACCGGTCGGTAAAAACTGGCGGCGGGATCGCCATCAATATCCTGACTTTCCAGATAGCGCCACACTGCATCGGCATCGCCGGTTTTCCATACCAGACCGCTCAGGCCCGCCGGTGCCTGCCAGATATCCTGACGCCGGTGCGCACGCCCGGCTTCATAGCCCAGCAGTTCCAGATAATTATCACCAAACACCGCCAGATGATTACTGGAGCCCAGCGAATGATGGCCGCGTGGCGTGAGCTGGAAACCGAGCCGGCGATACAGCGCGCTGGCGTCATCCAGCCGATCGGCAACATTGATCACTGCATGATCGAGCTGTGGAACGGGTACCGGTATCGCCATTATCTGCCTCCTGGTTCGCATCATTACGATGACCGCGGTGTCGCGCTGCGTTCGGCTTCGCGTTGCGGTTGCCAGGCGAGCTGCGCTTCGGCGCCGAACGCCCGGGCAATATGGCTGACCAGCGTCGCGGCCTGCGCCGATGACCGCTGGCGCGCACTGGCATCCTCGCTGTGCAGTACGCCTTCCACGACGACCTCTGGCGGCAGCACGTTCCAGCTGTTGCCGCCCTGAAAGCGGGTGACATCCAGGCCGGCGGCCGCCAGCGCGCTGACGATGTGGCTGCCGGTAACGATACTGTCGATGCCCTCATGCGGACGTGCAGCGTGAGCGCCTTTGCCGTGAATGGTGATATGAAAATGGTCAGTAAACGCTGCCGGTGTGGCAGATAACGTGTGTGTCATGGTCATCCCTGCGGCTGTTGTGGTAAGAAAGGTTCGCCCAGCGTTAGCATCAGGCGGTTGGCCCAGGCAAAAAACGCGGCGGACTGGATCAGGTCCAGCAGCTGCAGCGTATCCAGCCCGTGCTCGCGCAGCGTCTGCAGCTGGGTCTGGCTGCTGGCGACCGGGGTTAGCGATAAGGTGGCGACAAAATCGATAATCGCCGCCCAGCGCGCAGACTGGCCGTGTGCCAGCTCGGCACCCGGCGCGACATTCAGGAGTTTCTGCACCGCAGTCTCATCTTTTGACAGCTGACTGGCTTTGCGGGCATGCACGGATGCGCAGTAAATGCAGCCGTTGACTTTACTCACCACCGTGGCCGCCAGTTCGCGCTCGGCGCGAGGTAAACCGCCCGGCGTATAAAAGATGCCTTTATCCGTCAGCGTGCGTTGTTCCAGCAGCGGCAGATTGCGCGCCAGCAGACGGAAATAGTCGGACTCGCTATGACCGTTTTTTGCCAGCGTCGCCTGTTCTTCCACCGTAAACTCGCTGAGCGGTTTGGCTGCCAGCCACGGCTCCCAGCCCAGCTCCTGCTGGGTAAATGCGGTGAGCGCAGTCTGACCGCTGGCCGTGAGCGGGGCGCTATGCCATTTGCCGGCCACCGCATGCGGCTGCGCGCGCGATGTTTCACCGCTCAGCAGGCGCAGGCCGGTCAGCAGGCGACTCTGAAAGCTGACAAATCCCACCAGCTGCGCCAGCGTGACGATGCCGCGCGGCGTCCAGCCGGCATGGCGCAGCGTGGTCAGTTGTTGCGGTGTGGCGTCGACCGGATGCAGGCTCAGCAGTTCAGCAAAGGCGCGACCGGCGGCAAAGCGCGCATCTGCCGGAGTTTCGCTGGATTGATGCTGATAGTGTGCCTGCAATGATGTGACGCCGTGCCAGCCCGCGACCTGCCCGGCGAGCGCGTAGCGCTGCGCCAGCGGGAAATCGTCATCATCCTGGCCAAACAGCACCTCATAGCTGCCCTGGGCGTGTCGGGTCGCGGCCTGACGCACGTTGCGCGCCTCTGCCAGTTGCGCCGCCGGGTCGATATCGGCCAGTGCCGCCAGTAAATCTGTAGCCTGAGACATGGTTTTCTCCTGTTAAGCGGTACCCAGCGCACGCAGCGTGGGGGCAATATGTTCAGCAATTAACGCCACCGAACGCAGCGTATCGGCGTGCGGCGGATCGATAGAGTGCACCTGGAAGGTGATGTCGGTGGCGCGCGTCAGCGTGCTGTCGGCCAGCAGCGAAGCCAGCACCGCGTCGGCATCGCCGATATGCGCATCGAGCTGGCGCGCGTGGCTCTCCAGCGTGCTGCCGGTGATGTCGTGGCCCGCCTTGCGAAACTGCTCCGCCTGACGCTGCAGACCGGGTGCGGCAAGGCGGCGCGCGTAGTCGTTCGAGTCGGCAACAAACGCGGTGCGTGAAGCGAGGATGCGGGGCGCAACGCCCGACGGCAGCGCTGCGAGATAAGCATCGATCATCGGGTTTTGCAGCTGCTGCAGCGACAGGTCCGGCTGACCCACCGGCCGCGGCTGGGTGCGCGATAACATCAGCCCATGACCGGCCTGGCCGGCACGCGTCGCGCCTGCAACGGAAAAGGTGGCGATCCACACACGCTGCGCCAGCGTGGGAGCCGGCGGATAGAGATGATTGTCCGGATGGGCCAGCGTGTCGCCGCGCCATGCGCTGAGCAGCGTATGTAACTGGTCGGCAAACACGCCGGCGCGCTGTTCGCTGGTCAGGCCAAACGGCAAAAATGAGGTTGGCGTGCCGCCGGAGCCGAGCCCAATCTCCAGGCGTCCGTCGCTCAGCAGATCCAGCACCGCCGCGTCCTCGGCCACGCGCAGGGCATTTTCCAGCGGCAGGGTGATGATGCCGGTGCCGAGGCGGATATGACGGGTGTGCGCGGCCACGTGAGCAAGAAACACCAGCGGTGAGGGCAGCCCGCCTTCCTTTTCATGAAAGTGGTGCTGCGCGATCCAGGCACTGTCAAATCCGCAGCGTTCAGCGTGCTGAATTTGTTCCGTCGCCAGCCGGTAGCGCTGTTGCGCCGTGGTGTCGTCGAGCAGGCGGGTAAAAAAACCGATGCGTTTGCGCGTCATGCAGACTCCTTAATCAGCGGACGGAAAACCGGAATGGCGTCAATTAACGCGCGGGTGTAGGGATGCTGCGGCGCATTAAACAGTGTGACGGTGTCACCTTGTTCAACCACTTCGCCGGCGCGCAGCACGGTAACGCTGTGTGCCAGTCGTCGTACGGTGGCCAAATCGTGGGTGATAAACAGATAGGTGAGGCCCAGCTCGCGCTGTAACTGTTGCAGCAATTGCAGAATCTGCGCCTGCACCGTGACGTCCAGCGCTGACGTTGCCTCATCCAGCACCAGAATCGCCGGTTGCGGGATCAACGCCCGTGCGATGGCGACGCGCTGACGCTGGCCGCCGGACAGCTCGCGCGGCTTGCGCGTCAGCAGATCCAGCGGCAGTGCCACGCGCTGCGCCACCTCGTGCACCCGCTGCTGGCGTGCGGCGGCGCTGAGCGAGCCGAAGTTGCGCAGCGGTTCTTCAATGATGTTAAACAGCGTCTGGCGCGGATCGAGCGAGGCGAACGGATTCTGGTAAACAAACTGGATTTTGCGCCGCAGCTGACGCAGCGCTTCGCCGCGCAGGCTGCTGGCATCAATGCCGTCGATCACCACTTTGCCGCGATCGGCGCGTTCAAAGCCAAGCAGAATACGCGCCAGCGTGGTTTTGCCGGAGCCGGATTCACCTACCAGCGCGTGCGTCGTACCGCGTGGCACCGTCAGGCTGACCGCTTTCGCCACCGTCAGCGTCTGCTGCCTGCCAAGCGCAAACTGTTTATCGATGGCGTTGAGCTGAATCGCCGGTGTGGAAAAACGGGCTGCGGACGGATAAGGCAGAGCAGTAGCGTCGGGCACCGCGTCCTGTAATAGCTGGCGGGTATAAGGATGCTGTGGCGCGCTGACCAGCGTCGCTGCGCTTCCCTGTTCCTGGATCTCACCGTGACGAAACACCAGCAGACGGTCAGCGCGTTCCGCAGCCAGCGCCAGGTCGTGGGTGACAAACAGCACGGCGGTGGCGAACTCACGGCGTAGCTGGTCGAGCAGATCGAGAATGCGCTTTTGCACCGTGACATCCAGCGCGCTGGTCGGCTCATCGGCGATGATCAACTGTGGTTGCAGGGCGAGGGCGATGGCAATCAGCACGCGCTGCTTCATCCCGCCAGAGAGCTGATGCGGATATTGATGCAGGCGCTGCTCCGGATGGCTCAGCCCAACTTTTTGCAGCAGCTCCAGCACGCGCTGCTGGCGCGCGGTCCGGCTAATCTTCTGATGCAGCTGCAGGATCTCGCCAACCTGATCGCCAATGGTCTTCACCGGATTAAGCGAATTACCGGGATCCTGCGGCACCAGGCTGATATGCACGCCGCGCACGCTGTCCATGCGCCGGGATGACCAGCCAGCGATATCGGTGCCGTTCAGCAGGATTTTACCGCTATCGCGCCGGGCATTGTCCGCCAGCAGACCGATAATCGCCTGGGCCGTGGTGGTTTTGCCTGAGCCGGATTCACCGACCAGCGCCACCATTTCGCCCGGCTGCAGGGTAAAGCTCACGTTATGCACCACTTCGCGCCACACACCGCGCTGGCGATAGCTGAGGCTGAGGTTTTCCACGCTTAATAGCGCTGTCATGCGTCACCTCCTGCCAGCTGACGGCTGACGCGATTCGCCGCCAGCACCACGGCGACTACCACCACGCCGGGAAAGGTAGTCAGCCACCACGCGGTAGCCAGATAGTTGCGGCCTTCGGCGATCAGCAAACCCCATTCGGGGGTCGGTGGCGGCGTGCCATAGCCGAGAAAGCTGAGGGTTGAGAGCGCCAGAATGGCCTGACCAAACTGCAGTGCGGCGAAGGCAATCACCGCGGTCAGCGAGCTCGGGACAATGTGGCGCCACAGTACCTGCCAGAAACGGCCGCCACTGCCGAAAGCCGCTTCCACATATTCACTGCGGCGTACCCGCACCACTTCGCCGCGCGCCAGCCGGGCAAAACTGGCAATCGAGGCGATGCCCACCGCCAGCGCAGCGTGCACGGTGCCAAAACCCAGCAGGATCAGCAGGCTTAATGACAGCAGCAGCGCCGGGATTGAAAGCAGCACATCCACCAGTCGCATCAGCGCCTGTTCAGTGCGGCCGCCCACGGCCCCGGCCAGGACGCCCAGCGCGGTTCCGCCAGTGAGCCCCATCGCCACCGCTGCGACCGCCGCAGAGAGCGACTGCGAGGCACCATAGACGATGCGCGCCAGCAGGTCGCGTCCAAGTTGATCGGTGCCGAGCCAGTGCGCACTGTGCGGCGCTAAGCGCTGCGCGCCGGCAATGCCTTCGGTCGGGCTATAGTGGGTAAACAGTTGCGGTGCCACGGCCGCCACAAACGCCAGCGCCAGCACCGTCCATGCCAGCCACAAGCCGGGCTGCAGGCGGCGGGCACGATCGCGCCGCAAGGCCGGCTGTCCCTGACGCGCGGTAGAGTAATCGACCAGACTCATGAATTTCCTCCGGCTACGGTTTGCAGACGTGGGTCGAACAGCGGCATCAGCAGATCGACCAGCAGGTTGATCAGCACAAACACCAGTGCGGAGATCATCACCACCGCCTGTAACACCGCCACATCCTGATTGTTGACCGCCTGCTGGGTCAGCTGGCCAATGCCGCTTAAGCCGAACACGGTTTCGGTAATCAGCGCGCCCGCGATCAGTTCCCCCAGCAGCAAACCGGCCACATTGAGCACCGGCAGCAGCGCGTTACGCATGATATGGCGCCACAGCACGTGTGGTGCGCTGGCACCTTTGGCGCGGGCCACGGCGACAAACGGCTGAGTAGCAACCTGATCGATGCTGCGCAGCAGAATCTGGGCCAGCGGGGCGGAGATGGGCACGGCGACGGTCAGCACCGGCAAAATCAGCCCCTGCAGGGGCGATGGGTTGATCACCGGGATCCAGCGCAGTTGAAAGGAGAACAGCTGAATCAGCGCGATGCCAAGCCAGAACGTCGGCAACGAAATAAACAGTGCCGGCAGCGACTGCAATAGCGTACGCAGCAGGCGCAGCGCAGGCAGTCGCGCCAGCGCCGCCAGTGCGAAGGCCACCACGCAGGCAACGGCAAATCCCGCCAGCGCCAGCTGCAGCGTGGCGGGCAGATTGCTGCGCAGCAGATCGCTGACCGGCACACCTGCCTGCACCGAGTAGCCAAAGTCACCGCGCAGCATCGCCAGCAGCGTATGCAGATACTGCTGCCAGATCGGGCTATCGGCACCGTAGGCCTGCCGCATCTCTGCAATTTGCTGCGGGCTGAGACCCAGATCCGGATTCTGGAACTTGATCAGCACCGCATCGCCCGGCAGCACCTGCAGCAGCAGAAACGACAGGGTAAACGCCGCCCATAACACCAGCAGGCTTTGTCCCGCTCTATGCAGCAGTGCGTGTCGCATCATCATCCTCTCAATGTTTTTCCAGCCATGCGCCGTAGAACGACGGTCGGCCTACGGCTTCAAAGCTCACGCCCTTCAGCCACGGCGCGCCGGCAAACACCTGCGGCTCTTCAAAGATCGGGATCACATAAGCCTGATCCAGCAGATAACGCTGGGCGTCTCCGGTGAGCGCCAGACGTTTAGTCGGATCGACTTCGGCCGAGATCGCCACCAAAAGCTTGTTGAGTTGGTCGTCACGGAAATGCCGGACTTTGTCGCTGGAGCCGCCTTTTTGCAGCAGCGCATCGCGGTTGGCGGGATAAAACATGCTCTTCACCACGTCCGGGTCGGCGCGGCCCACTTCCGAGACCGTGAGCGGGGTTTTTAGCGGATCGAGGTTGTCCAGCGTGCGGCTGCCGGCGTCACCGGCTTTCACCGTGAGCTGGACGCCAACCTGACGCCACTGCTGAGCCACCAGCTGCAGCACTTCTTTGTTCTGCGGCTGCGGCAGCGATTCATACACGGTCAGGGCCAGCTTTTGCCCCGCTTTAGCGCGGATGCCGTCGCTGCCGGGCTGCCAGCCAGCCTCGTCAAGCAGTTGCCCGGCGCGGGCGGGATCGTATTTCAGTTTGTCCGCGAGGTTGACATACCCGGCGGCCGAAGCGGCGATCACCGAGGTGGCCTGCGGATAGTTAGGTGAAAACAGCGTTTGCACCACCTGCTGCGCGTTGGTCGCGTGCAACAGCGCCTGACGTACACGCAGATCGCTGACCAGCGGGTTATCCGGGCGGAAGCTGATGCTGTCGTTGACGCCACGCGTCGGCGCTGCGTAAACCGGGAACGCCTGCTGCTGTGCCTGTTTTTCGTCATACGCCTGCACCTGGCGAATAAAATCGGCCTGGCCGGCCAGCAGCGCGCCGATGCGCACGCTATCTTCCGGTGTGACGATAAATTTGATGCCAGCCAGATTCGCCGGTCCCTGCTGGGTGCTGTTTTTCGGTCCCCACTGGTAATCTTTGCGCGCGGTTAAATCCACTTCCCGCCCGAGCTTTTCATCGCTGACCACAAACGGCCCGGAGCCAATAATATGGCGCGCATCGCCGAGCTGGTCGAAACTGCGCTGCAGCGTGCTGAGCGAAACCAGGCCGGAGCCAATGGTGGTCGTGCCCTGTAAAAATCCAGGTGAGGGCTGTTTGAAATAAAACTTCACCGTCTGGGGATCAATCACTTCGCTGCGTTGGTAATTATTAATCACTTCAGATACCGGCAGGCGCTGGGCTTTATTACCGAGTCCATAAGTATCAAAGTTTTTCGCCACGGCATTCGCATCCAGCGGCGTGCCATCGGAAAAGGTGACGCCAGGACGAATTTTAAAGGTATATTCCGTTTTATCCGCGTTGCTGCTCCAGCTTTCGGCAATCCACGGTTCCACCTGCAGCGTTTTCGGATTTTGCCACGTCAGTTTGTCGGTGATCTGATTAAGAATGCCGCCGTTGGGATAAAAACCCCCGGCCGGCGGATAAAGATTGGTATGTGCCTGCTGTTCCAGATAAATCAGCGTGCCGCCTTTGACCGGCGTCTCCGCCGCGTGGGCGCTAAATATCCCTGTCAGCAGGGCTAAGCTCAGCGCCCGCAAGTGAAAATGCGTCTTCATGATGATTTCCTTTGTTATCAAGTGCCCGGTGGGCTGAAATCATCATCAAATGTGCAACCCGTGAGTTGAACCAATGAATTGCACTAAGCTTTTGCGAAAATAACAAAAGCGGACAATTAATTGTATGCCGCAATTACCGGGTTGTTTTCCTGGCTCGATAAAATTGTTTTTTCTCAACCTGAAAACCTGCACTGAGGTTATTGCTGCTGCGGATCATTACCGGCTCGCGTAATGTTAATCCGACAGAAAGCGAAAACCGCTTTACGAAAAATCAGGCTTTCACCAGCAAGTATTATGACTATTTCTCATTTCCTGAATCGCTTTGCCGATTTAGTTGTTTTACGAAATATAAATCTCCCCGCCACACTAAGCGCCATATTCATCGCAACCCTATTCATCGAAATAAGGAACAGGCGCATGTCATACCGACTGAGTTTGCTCGACAAATCACCGATTGCAGCAGGTGAGAGCGCCACGCAGGCCCTGCATCGCACACTGCAGCTGGCTCAGCGCGCGGAAGCCTGGGGTTATCACCGCTTCTGGCTGGCGGAACACCACAACAGCGACCAGCTGGCGAGTCCTTCGCCGGAATTGTTGATTGCCTGGATCATTGGCCAGACCCGACATATCCGCGTGGGTTCCGGCGGCGTGATGTTGCAACACTACAGCCCTTATAAAGTGGCGGAAAACTTTAACCTGCTGGCTGCGCTGGCACCTGGACGTATCGACCTGGGCGTGGGGAAAGCGCCCGGCGGACTGCCGCTTTCCACCCGCGCGCTGCAATTGGGGGTGCACCAGCAGGAGAAAGGCAGCTTTGCCGAACAGCTGGCGCTGCTGGATAGCTGGCTCAGTGTGCCGCCGGTGGGGGATGAGGAGATCCTGCGCGCCACGCCGCAGCCGCCGCGTCCGGCCAATCGCTTTCTGCTCGGAGCCAGCGAAGCGAGCGCCCGACTGGCGGCAGAGCTCGGCTGGCAGCTGGTGTTCGCCGCACACCACAACGGCGATCCGCAACTGATGGCTCAGGTGCTGAACAGCTATCGCCAGCACAGTCAGGGTCAGCGTGCGCTGGTGGCGGTACAGGTGGTGGTGGCGGATTCGCCGGCAGAAGCTGACCTGCTGGTCGACACACTGCGTATTTATCACGTCAGCGTGACGGGCGGACAGAGTGTTAACGTCGGCAGCATTGAACAGGCTGAGCGCTATGTGCGTCAGGGAGGTTTCAGTGACTACGTGATTGAGCCACGCACGCCGTCGCTGCTGAAAGGGACCGCGGCACAGGTGCACGCGCAGCTTGATGCGCTGCACCAGCGCTACGGCATTGAAGAGTTTGTTATTGATACGCCGGTGGCGGAGGAGCAGGCGCGGGTGAAATCCCTCGAACTGCTGGCGGCGCATCGTCTGGTTAGCGCCTGACCGGGAGGTCCTGTGACGATAGTAAGCGAACAGCAGCTGATTGACTGGCGGCGCGAGCTGCACAGCTGGCCGGAACTCTCCGGTCATGAAGTGGAAACCAGCGCGCGGCTGCGCCGCTGGCTGCAGCAGGCTGACGTGCGCCTGCTGGATTATCCGCTGCACACCGGCGTGGTGGCGGAAGTGGGTCAGGGCGCGCCTCTGATCGCCCTGCGTGCCGATATTGATGCATTACCGATCCATGAAGCCACCGGGCTGCCTTTTCGTTCACGGCAAGCCGGCGTCATGCACGCCTGCGGTCATGATGTGCACAGTGCGGTGATACTGGGTGCCACGCTGCAGCTGAAAACACGGGAAGCTCAGCTAGCGGGGCGGGTACGAATCCTGTTCCAGCCGGCGGAAGAGATTGCCCAGGGCGCGCGGCAGTTCATCGATGCGGGGGTGCTGGATCAGGTACAGGCGATTTTTGGCATGCACAACGAACCGGGTTTACCCACGGGCACCTTTGCCACGCGCAGCGGTGCGTTTTATGCCAACGCCGATAAATTTGTGGTGCGTGTGCACAGCACCCGCGCGGACGTGAACAGCATCCTGGTCGCCAGCCAGATTATTCAGGCGCTGCAATCCCTCACCAGCCGCAGCTTTAATACGCTGGACAGTCTGGTGCTGAGCGTCACGCGGATTGATGCACACAGGCACGACGGTCAGCAGACGGCTGAAGCGGAATTTGGCGGCACGGTGCGCACGCACGATAAACAGGTGCGCGCGCAGCTGGAGCAGCGTGCACGCGAGGTGGTGGTCAATATCGCCGCCGCCAGCGGTGCCACGGCCACCTTTAGCTGGCATCCGGGGCCGCCGGTGCTGGAGAACGACGCCCACTGGGCACAGTTTGCCAGTCAGGTGGCGCAGCAGGTGGGTTATCAGGTGCAACAGGCTGAGCTACACCTTGGCGGCGAAGATTTCGCTTATTACCTGCAGCAGCTCCCGGGCGCGTTTGTCAGCATTGGCAGCGCCAGTGAATTTGGCCTGCATCACGGTGGCTTCAACCCCGATGAAGCGCTGATCGCTCCGGCGGCACACTACTTTAGTCAGCTGGCGCAACAGGCATTGCAGCAGCTAAACGCGCGATGTCGCGACGCCATCCTTAACTGATTTCCTTCCATTTCTGGCAGCGCTGTACGGCGATAAGGCTATCGCCGGCAGGCTGCGCCATGAGCAAAGAGAGACGATTATGACTGCAAGACAACTGCGCCTCGGCACCATTCTGCACGGCGCATCCGGCAACATGTCCGCCTGGCGTCATCCGGCGGCGCAGGCGGATGCCAGCATCAGTTTTGATTACGCCCGCCGTATCGCCCGTAAAGCCGAGGCTGGCAAACTGGATTTCCTGTTTGTCGCCGATGGCCTGTTCATCAATGAGAAATCGATCCCGCACTTTCTTAACCGTTTCGAACCGCTGACGCTGCTGTCGGCGCTGGCCGGCGTCACCGAGCATCTCGGTCTGGTCGGTACGGTGTCCACTTCCTACAGTGAGCCGTTCACCGTCGCCCGCCAGTTCGCCAGTCTCGACCATCTCAGCGGCGGGCGCGCGGGCTGGAATGTGGTGACATCGCCGCTGGAGGGCTCGGCAAAAAACTTTTCGCGTCAGCAGCATCCCGAGCATGCGCTGCGCTACCGCATCGCCGACGAGTACCTGCAGGTGGTGAAAGGGTTGTGGGATTCCTGGGAAGAGGGCGCGTTTGTGCGCAATAAAGCCAGCGGTCAGTTCTATGCGCCTGACAAACTGCACACGCTGAATCATCACGGTGATTTTTTCCAGGTACAGGGGCCGCTGAACATTGAGCGCACGCCGCAGGGCCGGCCGATTATCTTTCAGGCGGGCGCCTCGGAAGATGGCCGCAAGCTGGCGGCGCGTCATGCCGATGCCATCTTCACCCATCAGCCAACGCGCGAAGAGGCGCAGGCGTTCTACCGGGATGTGAAGCAGCAGCTGGTGGCGAACGGGCGTGAACCGGGCGATCTGCACATTTTCCAGGGCGTCAGTGTGATCGTGGGGGAGGATGACGCAGACGTCGAGCGCCAGTACCAGACCACCGCGGCGCTGGTCTCGATTGAGGATGCACTCAACTACCTTGGTCGCTTCTTTGACCATCACGACTTCTCGCAGTATCCGCTCGACCAGCCTTTCCCGGACATTGGCGATATTGGCCAGAACAGTTTCCGTAGCACCACCGACGAAATCAAACGCAAAGCGCGTGAACACGGCCATACGCTGCGCCAGGCGGCGCTGGAAGCCACGACGCCGCGTCCGCTGTTTCACGGCACGCCACAGCAGGTAGCGGATGGTCTGCAGCTGTGGTTCGAAACCGAAGCCACTGACGGTTTCATTATTCAGGGCGGCACGCCGGACACCTTCGAGCGTTTTGTTGATCAGGTGATTCCGGTTCTCCAGGCGCGCGGCCTGACGCGTCGCGAATACCCGGGCAGCACGCTGCGCGCCAGCTTTGGTCTGAAACAACCGCTCAACCAGTTCACACCACAATAACGATGAGAAAACATGCTATGCAGAAAAAATCCCTGATTGCGCTGCTGTTACTGAGCCTGAGCAGTGCGGCACTGGCCGAGGACGTGGCCGTCAATGGCCAGCAGGTGAGTCTTGCCGCCAATAAAACGCCCATCAACACACCAGAGAATCCTGCCGCCGTGGCGCAAATTCCGGCGGGCCACAAATTTGCCGTGCCGGGATCGTTCACCGTGGCGGTGGCGGCACTCAACTCGCCGCCGCTCACGGTATTCAGCGACGACAATAAAACGCTGCTGGGCAGTGAGGTGGATATCGCGCGTCTGGTGGCCGACAGCCTCGGGCTGAAGCTCAACATCGTGCCCACCTCGTGGGAAGACTGGCCGCTGGGCGTGGCATCGGGCAAATATGACGCGGCGATCACCAACGTGACGGTGACCAAAGATCGTAAACAGCGTTTTGATTTTGCCACTTACCGTAAAGATTCGCTGGGCTTCTATGTGAAAACCAGCAGCCCGATTACCTCGCTGAGCAAGGCAGAAGATATCGCCGGCCTGCGCATCATCGTCGGCTCCGGCACCAATCAGGAGGCCATCCTGCTGGCCTGGGATAAAGAGAATCAGGCTAAGGGACTGAAGCCTTTCACACCGGTTTATACCAAAGATGACGCTGCGCAGACGCTGGCGCTACAGGCCGGGCGCGCCGACGCTTACTTCGGCCCTAACGTGATTGGCGCATGGAAAGCGGCGCTGACCAAAAAGACCCGGCTGGTGGGTAGCGTGGACGGCGGCTGGCCGAAGGCGGCGCACATCGCGGTGACGGTGAAGAAAGACAACGGGCTGGTGCAGCCAATCAACACCGCGCTCAACGGCGTGATCAAAAACGGTGACTACGACAAGGTGCTGAACCGCTGGGGTGAAGGCGTGGAGCGTCTGGATCGTTCCGAGATCAATCCGCCCGGACTGGGCGATTAAGGAGGCGGCATGAGCCAGCAATTTTTCCGCGAAGTGTCACCGGAAGCGCCGGAGCTGCAGCCGATTCTTGACGGTCTGTTTGGTGAATATGCAGCACGCTACGGCGATTTCTTCAGGAAACACAATGAAGTTGAGCTGATCGAGTGGTATCTGCCGCCACGCGGGCTGTTCATCGTGCTGGAGCGCGACGGTGAGATCATCGCCATGGGCGCCTACAAACCGTGGGATGCTACCACCGCCGAACTGAAGCGCATCTGGACGCGGCGTGACCTGCGCCGTCAGGGACTGGCACTGCTGATCCTGCAGGAACTGGAGCGCCGGGCGCTGCGCGCAGGCTATCAGCGCGTGTTTCTCACCACCGGTTTCCGTCAGCCGGAAGCGGTACAGCTGTATATCGGCCACGGCTATCAGCCGCAGTTTGAGCTGCGCGAAGATATGGAGATTTACGGCCAGCCGCCGCACGATGGCCGGCTGCGTTTTCTCAAAGTCATTGATGTGCACAACGTGGCGCAGGCCAGCTAAGGAGAGCCACCATGAGTAAGCAACAACCTTTGACCGTGGTGTCGGCACGCTATCCGGCGCGTACCGTCGGTGCCATCATCGCGCTATTTATCCTTGCGGCGGTGATCGATTCCGTGGCCTTTAATCCGCGCTGGGAGTGGAGCGTGTTTGCCCGCTGGTTTTTCGATCCGGTGATCCTTAATGGCCTGGGGCAAACGCTGCTGCTGACGCTGTGCGGCACGCTGCTGAGCCTGATATTCGGCGGCCTGCTGGCCCTGGCGCGGCTCTCGTCATCGTGGCTGCTGAGCACGCTGGCGTTTGGCTATATCTGGCTGTTTCGCTCGCTGCCGCTGATTGTGGTGCTGATCATTCTGTATAACTTCTCGTACCTGTACGACACGCTGTCGTTCGGTATTCCGTTCACCGCCCTGTCGTGGGGGCACTTCCAGACCATCAACGTGCTCGGCCAGTTCCCGGCGGCGGTGATTGGCCTGACGCTGGTGCAGAGCGCGTATAGCGCGGAGATTATTCGCGGCGGGTTTCTCGGTGTCGATCACGGTCAGTTTGAGGCCGCTTCGGCGCTGGGATTATCGTCGTCGCGCCGCACGTTTCGCATCATTCTGCCGCAGGCACTGCGCGCGATTATTCCCACCACCTTTAATGAGATCATCAGCCTCGCCAAGGGCACCTCAATGGTGTATGTGCTGGCGATGCCCGAGCTGTTTTACACCATCCAGATGATCTACAACCGCACCCAGCAGGTGATCCCGCTGCTGATGGTCGGGGCCGCCTGGTATCTGATCATCACCACCGTGCTGTCGCTGCTGCAGCACAGCGTCGAGCGCTGGCTGGCACGCAGCGTCACGCGTGAACCGCAACCTTCGCGCTGGCGCCAGTGGCGTAACCGCAGCGTGAACCCTGCCGTCAACGAGGAGCTGTCTCATGTCCGAAGCCATTGATTACCGCTATCTGCATACCGCCGGCGCCATCAGTATTACCGGCGTCAGCAAGACGTTTGGCCGGCATAAAGCGCTGGATGAGGTGTCGCTTGAGCTGGCTCCCGGTTCGGTGACGGTGATCCTCGGACCGTCCGGTTCTGGCAAATCGACGCTGCTGCGCACCATCAATCATCTGGAGCGCGTGGATGAAGGCTTTATTCAGATCGATGGCGATTACATCGGCTACCAGCGGCGCGGCGATAAACTCTATGAGCTGAAAGAGAAGGCGATTTTGCGGCAGCGCATCAACGTCGGCTATGTGTTCCAGAACTTCAATCTGTTTCCGCACCTGACAGTGCTGGAAAATCTGATTGAAGCGCCGATTGCCCATCGTCAGCTGTCGCGCCGGGCAGCGATCGATCGCGCCGGTGAGCTGCTGGATGTGGTCGGCCTGCGGCACAAAGCCGATGCCTGGCCGCGGCATCTCTCTGGCGGTCAGCAGCAGCGCATTGCGATTGCGCGTGCGCTGATGCTTAACCCGCGCGTGATGCTGTTTGATGAGCCGACTTCGGCGCTCGACCCGGAACTGGTGGGCGAAGTGCTGGATGTGATTAAAAAACTGGCGCGATCCGGCACCACGCTGGTGATTGTCACGCACGAGATCGGCTTTGCGCGCGAAGTGGCGGATAACGTGGTGTTTATGGTTGACGGGCGCGTGGTTGAGCAGGGCAGCAGCCAGCAGGTGCTGAATCAGCCGCGTCATGAGCGCACCAAACGTTTCCTCGCCCGGGTGCTGTAATGAAGCAAGTGATCATAGTCGCGCTGGCGGGTGCGGTGCTGGCGGCACCCGCGACAGGCGCGCAACAGCTGGACGCCAGTCATAACGAAACGCCGATCACCATGGCGGCCAATCCGCAGGCGATCGCGAAGATCCCCGCCGGATTTCATTTTGTTCACCCCGGCTATTTAACCGTCGCCACTTCAGCCAATAATTCACCGCCGATTGGCCTCTGGGCGTCCGATAATAAAACGCTGATCGGCAGCGACCCGGACATTGCGCGCCTGCTGGCCGACAGCCTCGGTCTGAAACTCAGGCTGGTGCCGGCGGCGTGGGAGGACTGGCCGCTGGGCATCACGGCAGGGCGCTATGATGTGGCGATGTTTAATATCGCGGTGACCGAGGAGCGCAAGCAGAAATTCGATTTCGCCACCTATCGCGCGGATAACCACGCCTTCGCGGTGAAAGCGGACAGTAAAATCAGCGCGATTCGTCGCCGGGAAGACGTGGCCGGCAAACGGATTATTGTGGGCTCCGGTACCAATCAGGAGCGAATCTTACTGAGCTGGGATGAGAAGAATCGGGCGCAGGGCCTTGCCCCGGTGCAGCCGATTTATCTCAACGATGATGCCTCCGCCACGCTGGCGCTGCTCTCTGGCCGGGCCGATGCGTCATTCGGCCCGCAGGCCATGGCGGCGTGGAAAGTGGCTTCGCGCGGGCAAACCAAAATTGTCGGGCACGGACCGTTTCGCGCCTGGGTGGCGGTCACCACGAAGAAGGGCAATGGCCTGGACGTGGCGCTGCAGCAGGCGATCAACGGCGCTATCGCTGGTGGCCAGTACCACCAGGTGCTGGCAAGATGGGGTGAAGAGGGCGAGGCGGTGGAGATTTCGCAGGTTAATCCGCCCGGGATTGTTTATCAGGATAATTAGGGCGGGGTGGTCAGGCGCACGGTGTGGTCACCATAAATGGCGACCCTACAGCTCGCACGGGCTTTCGTAGGGTGCGCATTGCTGCGCACCGGCTTAAAAAATGAAGGCTCGCCTGGTTTATCCTGCTTTTTTTATCCACTGCAATGCTTCGGCGGCGGGCAGCGGGCGGGCAAAATGGTAGCCCTGGAATAAATGGCAGCCCTTATTGCGCAGGTGCTCGAAATACTCCTCGCTCTCAATCCCTTCCGCCAGCACGTTCAGCCCCATCGCGCGCGACAGCTCAATGGTCTTTTGCACCACAATCGCCGCCGATTCGTTTTCAAAAATGTGCATGATCAGGGATTTATCAATCTTAATATCATCAATAGCGAAATCACTCAGCGACTTAAGCGAAGAGTAACCGACGCCGAAATCGTCGATCGCCCACTTAATCCCTAACTGGCTGAAGTGGTTAATGACATCCCCAATGCGCTGCTGATCGTAAATAAAGGTGGTCTCGGTAATTTCAAACTTCAGCCGCTCGGGACGGATTTTGTAATGCGACAGCGTCAGCAGCGTGTCATGGGTAAAGTCGCGGTGCATCAACTGCAGCGGGCTGATATTGATGGAAAACACCAGCGGGGGCAGCCGCAGCACGCGATCCCACTCAACGATTTGCTGCAGCATGCGCTCCAGCACCCACTTGCCAATATCAATAATCAGCCCGCTTTTTTCGGCTACCGGAATAAACACTTCCGGCGAGATAAAGCCTTTCTCCGGGTGCTTCCAGCGCAGCAGCGCTTCAAAACCGATGAGATTTTTGTCGCCATCGACCTGCGGCTGGTAATAGAGCTCCAGCTGCTGGCGCTCAATGGCGGACGCGAGCTCGCGCTTGATAAGATCGGTGGCGGAATAATTGCCGCCATAGGTGAACACGGTCGACAGCAATGCCGTCACCGGCACTGCACAATTGAAAACGGTAAAAACGGCTTCCTGCGGAATATTCAGATGGAAACGATTATTTTCCCAGGTCAAACCGGTGGTGACAAAAAACAGATAACACAGCAGGCACAGCAGCGGAAATATTTTACTCAGATAAAAGGATTGCTGGCGCAACACCAGTGCCGAACCGATGATCAAGGCCACCAGATAGTTATATTCTGAACGCTTGCCGGCAGCGTGATGATTATCCACCAGCAACAGCACGATGATGGTAAATAATAACGCATGGGTAATGATCGCCAGATGCCGCTCCAGCCGGTCGCTGAAGGCGCCGATGATGATGTAGCCCCCCAGCGCTATACTGGCGATATACAGACAGCCAATGTCATGATGACCGCGACTGAAATTCAGGGTTGCCATAAAGATACCAGCCACGATACTGGCGACGCCGGCAATCAGCAGCGTCAGGCGGAGCTTTTTTTCCGGGCTATCACCCTGCAGAATGAAGGGCAGATTACGGATGCGCGACCAGGCTGAACTCAACAAAGGGTCCATAAACGGTTCCGGGTTTTATTGTCATGACGCGTGAAGGTGTAAACGCCACATAATATATTTAAGCGAGACGACTGTCATAATTGTTTTCAGATTATTTGCGCGTTAAGCGCGGATTTTTATATTTGACATAAGCGGCGTCAAATAGCGCTATTAACGCATTCAGGCGCAATATTTAACGCCGCCAGCGATAAGCGATGCGCTATACCGGCGAAGGCGCGCGCAGCGCGGCCCGATTGTTCCTCGCCAGTGACGTCGCCGCAGAGTAGAATGACCACGCGGCGCGGCGACAGCGTGCCGGACAATAACAGCCGGAACCGCAGCCGGATACGCGTCACCAGGTTGGACTAACCCACTTTCAACATACTGATTGCAATGAAAATTCGTTTCTTATCTGCTAATGAACTCAAGCTGGCCGAGGTGCGTACCATCCTTGAGCCGGTGGGTGTCGAAGTGGTGCCCATTGCGCGCCGTATTGAAGAGATTCAGACCGAAAATGAGGTGGAGCTGGTTCGTGACAAACTGACTAAAGCCTTTTCAATCATTGGCCGCCCGCTGTTTGTCGAGCATACCGGTCTTTATCTGGATGGGCTCAATGGCCTGCCCGCCGGTCTGACGCGCATCTTCTGGAGCCGGCTGAATGCGGAACGCTTTACCAAACTGGTGAACGGGCTGGACAGTCCGGGCGTGACCGCCAAAACCGTCCTCGGCTACTGTGACGGGCGCAAAATGTACCAGTTTGAAGGCCAGCTGCGCGGCACCATTGCACGAGAGCCGGCGGGGCCGCGTGAGTTTCAGTGGGACTGTGTGTTTATCCCCGAAGGGCACACCCAGACGTTCGCTGAAATGGGCGAACTGAAAAACGAAATCTCGATGCGCCGCCTGGCGCTGGATCGCTTTGCCACCTTTCTGAAAACTTCGCGGGGACTGGCATGAAACCGGAACTCAAACGCGCTTACGATGCCGGCAAACTGATTCTGTTCGCCGGTGCGGGCATCTCACGCAATCTCGGACTGCCGGAGTGGCACGAGCTGATTGCACATCTGGCTAATGAACTGGGCTACGATCCGAAGATCTTCAATACCTACGGCACCCATTTGTCGCTGGCGGAGTATTACAAACAGCGCAAAGGCTCGCTCGGCCCGCTGCGCAGCTGGATGGATCGCGAGTGGCACCGTCCGGACATCGACGTACGCAGCTCTGAAATCCACACCATGATCACTCAGGGCAATTTCTCGCGCATCTATACCACTAATTACGACCGCTGGCTGGAGATGGCGCATGAAGCGCACAACGTGCCGTACAGCAAGGTCGCTAATGCCGCCGATCTGGTGTCGCTGACCGAAGATAAGCGCCATATTATTAAACTCCATGGCGACTTTGACGATGATACCTCCATTGTGCTGGATGAGAGCAGCTACTTTGAGCGGCTCTATTTTGACTCGCCGCTGGATATCAAACTGACCCATGATGTTATGGGTAACTCCGTGCTGTTTGTTGGCTACAGCATCAGCGATTTCAATATCCGTCTGCTGTTTTATCGCCTGACCAAGATGTGGGGCCGCACCGGGCTGGCGACCGCACGGCCTAAATCCTACCTGTTCACCAACCGTAATAATCCGGTGGCGAAAGAGGTACTGGGGCAGTGGGGCATTGAGATGATCGTGTCTGAAGAGGACGATCCGCGCAAAGCGCTGGCAACCTTCCTCGAAGAGCTGCTGGCTTAAACGGCAAGCAGAAACCGTTGGCGAAAAAAAGCCGAATGAAATATACTGTATATAAACACAGTAAATGAGGTGCATCATGGCAGTCGAAACCAAATATGTTGTGGTCAGAAAGGGTGAAGAGAAGATGACGTTTGCCAATAAAAAAGACGCAGATGCATGGGACAAGATGCTCGATATGGCCGACGCGTTCACCGACTGGCTGCAGCAACATCAGCCAGCGATGGATGAGGCCCAGGCCGAAGCGCTGGGCATGCTGCTGGCCGAACAGAAAGACGCGGTGCAACACATTCTGCGCACCAGCAAACTGCCGGACGCGGTGAAAGACAGCGGCGAAACCGCTGCTGACTACAGCGATACGGCTGTGCCGGAAAAAGAGAAGAAGGTGCGTGCGGTCAAAGCCGCCTGAGTAACAGCTTGTTCGCTTTTTACTGCTGCTGAATCCGGGCCAGCCTCTGTGCTGGCCTGGGATCCGTGCTAAGGATCAGTGCGTGAACAGAGAGAAGGTGCCTGAGTAGTAACTGATCATCCACGCCACATACACCAGCCAGACCACCATTAACCCTGCCAGACTCAATTTACCTGCCATGTTGCATTCCTCTTGTTATGCGGCGCGTTGCGCCCGTACGCAATAACCTGACAGCACAACGAAGTGGCGATCTTGCGCCAGATCAAATTCCCTCTTTTTTACTGCATCGTCTTAGCGTTTTTAATGGCGACCCGACGCCGCAACAGCGGTTGATGGTTTTCTGATCGGACCTGCCAGGCCATCAAGTTCCCGGATTGTGCGCCGATAGAGTGATTACAGGGATGCAGGTGCACAGGGCGTGATTCTTTTTCAGTAATAAAGTGTCAACACCAGGAGCGCCGACATGGCCACAACCGTATCTAATAAGAAAAAAATGAGCACCCGCACACAAATGCTGCTGACGGGTGCCTTAACCATCACCCTCGGCTTCGCCGTGACTATCGGCGTGCTCAGCTGGCAGTCCAGCAATGAGCAAAAATCGCTGGCGGAAAGTTACTTACAGCAGATTGCGCAGAGTCAGGCGCTGCAAATCCAGCAGGAGCTGAGTTACGCACGCGATGTCGCACACAACCTCGGCCACAGTCTGATTGCTCTGCCGGCTGCCGGCGTGCAGGACCGTAAAGTGGCCGATAAGCTGCTGGTCTCTGCACTGCGTGATAATCCGGACTATCTCTCTATATCGGTCATCTTCGAAGAAAACGCGTTTGACGGACGCGATGCTGAGTTTGCCTCTCAGGCTGGCGCGGCACCTAAAGGACGTTACGCCTATTTCGTCGATCGCGACCAGGGCGGCAATTTTGCCCTGCATCCGCTGACCTCAATCTTTACGCCAGGCCAGGGCGATTACTATCTGCTGCCGCAGAAAAGCCAGAAAGATACGCTGATCGAACCTTATAGCTATGCCTATAACGGTGTGCCAACGCTGCTGACCTCGGTGGCCGCGCCAATTATCAGCCAGGGCAAACTGTGGGGCGTGGTGACGTCCGATATCTCACTGGCGTCACTGCAGGAAAAAGTGAACAGCATCAAACCGTGGGAAGGCAGCGGTTACGCCATGCTGCTCTCGAGCGCGGGCAATGTGGTGTCTTATCCGGACAAAAGCCAGACCAGCAAAGCCTGGAAGGGCGACACGCATAATTTCAGCAGCACGGTCACCGAACAGCATGACGCTATTCTGGGCGAGGATGCGCTGGTAGCCTGGCGGCCTGTGGTGATCGGTAACAGCGATCAGAAATGGTATCTCGGCGTGGTGGCCCCGGTGAGCAAGGTGATGGAAGCGGCGCACCGTCAGCTGATTAACGCGGTGATTTTAATGGTGATCAGTATCCTGGTGGTGTGCGCACTGCTTGGGCTGGTATTCAGTCGCAAAGTGCTGAAGCCGATTGGCGGTGAGCCACTGACCGCAGCCACCATTGCGCTGGCGGTGGCCGATGGCAAACTGGATAACGCCATCCCACTGAAAGCGCGCGACAATAGCAGTCTGTTCTTCGCCTTGCACACCATGCAAAACCAGCTGCGCGAGATTGTCGGGCAGATTCAGGATGCCAGCGCGTCGGTGCGCCAGGGCGCGGGTGAAATCGCCAGCGGCAACCTCAACCTCGCGTCACGTACCGAAGAGCAGGCGGCCGCGCTGGAACAAACTGCCGCCAGCATGGAGCAGATTACCGCGACGGTGAAACACAACGCTGCTAACGCGCATCAGGCGACGACGCTGACCGATAACGCCACGCACATCGCCAGCCGCGGTGAGTCACTGGTGGGCCAGGTAGTGCAGACCATGGCGCAAATCGACGACAGCGCGAAGAAAATCGGCGACATCACCGCCATTATCAACAGCATCGCCTTCCAGACCAACATTCTGGCGCTCAACGCCGCGGTTGAAGCGGCGCGCGCCGGGGAACAGGGACGCGGTTTTGCCGTGGTGGCGTCGGAAGTGCGTAATCTGGCACAGCGCAGCGCCAATGCGGTGAAGGATATCGCTGCGCTGATTGAAGAGTCCGGGCAGCGCGTCGGCAGCGGTGTGCAGCTGGTGCAGGATGCCGGTAAAACCATGCAGGAGATGACGCAGGCGGTAAACTCGGTGCGCACTATTATCGGCGAGATTGTTACCGCGTCAGACGAGCAGGCGCGCGGCATCAGCCAGGTAACGATCGCGGTGAACGAGATGGATGGCACCACCCAGCAGAACGCCGCGCTGGTCCAGCAGATGTCAGCCGCCGCCAGTTCGCTGGAAGACCAGGCGGCACAGCTGGCGCATACCGTGGGACGTTTTCACCTCAGCTGAGGTCGGTGACCGATCGCCGGCACGCCGCGTAAATCAGGACGGTCGCCACATCAGGCGACCGTCTTATTCCTTTCATCCGTTTCGCCGTGACGGCATCATGCGCAGCAACGTATTGTCTTTAATCAGATAATGATGCACCAGCGCGGCCGCCGCGTGCAGACCAATCAGCCAGTAGCCGTATGGCGCGAGGGTTTCGTGCCAGTCGCTCAGCATATCGGCAAAATCGGGATCCGGGCTGGCGCTGACCGGCATCGGAATCGCGAAAATCCACCAGTTACGGCCCATGTAGAAGCGCGAAAGGATGCCGAGAATCGGCAGCACGATAAAGAACAGATAGATCGCCAGATGCATCAGATGCGCCAGTCCGGTTTGCCAGTGTGGCGGCTGGGGTTCGATTTTCGGGCTGCGATGGCGAAAACGCAGCACAATGCGTGACAGCATCAGCAACAGCACACAACTGCCGGCGCTGAAATGTCCGACGATCATGGTGTAGCCTTGCCAGGATCCGCGCGTGAATAAGCCGCGAAACTCCATGGTGCAGTAAGCGGTGGCCACCAGTACCAGCGTCAGCCAGTGAATAAAGATTTGCGCAGGGGCATATTTGTTACGCATAGCCAGTCCGAAAATAAGCGGTGTGGGATGCTTAACATAGCGAAAAACGCGCTGAATTAATTCATTTTTTGCCACATCCCGTCCGGCTTACTGTTCGGCTGTCTGCAACAGCTGACGCAACAGGGCGGCAAGCTGCTGCTGCTGCCGATTGTCCAGCGTGGCCAGCAGCGCGTTCTGCGTTTGCGTATGCACCTGCAGCGCCTGCTCAATCTTCGCCAGCCCGGCCGGCGTCAGCGTCACCAGCATGCTGCGCTTATCATCGGCATCGGCAACACGCGCAATCAATCCCTCTTCTTCCAGCCGGTTAAGCCGGTTGGTCATGGCACCGGAGGTGACCAGCAGCGATTTGTAGAGCTGCGTGGGCGACAGCCGGTAAGGTGCGCCGGCACGCCGCAACGTAGCCAGTACATCAAATTCGCCGTCGCGAAAACCAAAGGGCGCAAGCGCCTCAGCGCGCTTTTTCGCCAGATGCTTCATCAGGCGCAGCATGCGGCCAAAAATCGCCATGGAAGAGGCGTCCAGCTCCGGCATGGCGCTGGCCCATTGCGCAACGACAAAATCTACGTGGTCAGTCATGTTAATTCTCATCAGTTCACGGCGGGCAATGTGTCGCTTTGTGCGCACCCGCTATCGTTCTTCCGCAAAGTATCTTAACGTTAAGATACTTTGGCGTATGGAGACAGAATGTGAATCGTACCTTACCTGCTATTGGCATGTTTGCTTTACTGGTTTTTGTGGTGGCGCTAAATTTGCGTCCGGTGATGGCGGCCATCGGACCGCTGTTCCTGCAACTGCAGCACGATGCAGGGCTCAGTGCCACACAGCTGAGCCTGCTGACGACGCTGCCGGTCATTATGATGGGGCTGGCGGCGCTGGCCGGGCCGCTGCTGCTGCGCAGGCTGGGTGAAGCGCGCGGGATTACCGCTGGCCTGATAGTGCTGGTGCTCGCGGGTGGCGCGCGTGGCGTTGATCACAGTGCCACCATGCTAACCGCCAGCGCGCTGCTGGCGGGCTGCGGCATCGGGCTGATTCAGGCGCTGATGCCCGCGCTCATCAAGCGTCACTTCGCCTCGCGTGCCGGTACGTTAATGGCACTGTTCACCACCGGTATTATGGCCGGAGCTGCAGTGGCCGCAGCCAGCGCCGCGCCGCTCGCCAGCCATGCCGGACTGACGATCGCCCTGATGCTGCCGTCGCTACCGGCGCTGATCGCATTGATTCTGTGGCTGCGCCTGCAACCTATGACCACAAGAGTAAACACGCCACCGGCCGGCGGCGTACACCGCACGCCGCGCGCCTGGCTGTTGATGCTGTTTTTTGGCATCGGCACCGGTGCTTACACGCTGGTGCTGGCGTGGCTGCCGCCATTTTACATGCAACACGGCTGGCTGCCGGCGCAGAGCGGCTACGTGCTGGGCGCATTAACCCTGACCGAAGTCGCCGCCGGATTTATGCTCTCCGCACTGATTCATCGCTGCCGCGATCGCCGCTGGCCGCTGCTGCTGGTGCTGGCTTCCATCCTGCTGGGGCTGATCGCACTGCTGTGGCTGGGCGGCGAACGCGCCTGGTTACCGACGCTGCTGCTGGGATTGGGGATTGGTACGCTGTTTCCGCTATCGCTGATTGTCACGCTTGATCATGCCCATACGCCGGAAGAAGCCACTGCGCTGCTGTCGTTCGTGCAGGGCGGCGGCTATATACTGGCCGCGCTGATGCCGCTGATGGCCGGCATTGTGCGCGATCGCGCGGCATCACTCGACAGTGCGTGGCAGATCATGGCGGCGGGCGTGTTGCTACTGATGCTGATGGCGCTGCGACTCAAACCCCAGCGATAACGGCAGGAAACCATTGTCAGACGGAATACGCTGTTTTATAAACCGTGCAGAGTGAGAGGATCGATAAATCAGGAGCAATGATGTCCCCGCAGGTCGGTGTTGGCGTATTAATTTTCCGCGATGGCAAGCTGTTGCTCGGCCAGCGTAAAGGCAGCCACGGTGCCGGTGACTGGTCGGCGCCGGGCGGCCACCTGGAGTTTGGTGAATCCCCGGAAGCCTGTGCGCGGCGGGAAGTGCTGGAGGAGACCGGTTTACAGCTGCACAGCGTACACAACGGCGCCTTCGTCAGCGATGTGTTTCCGGCGGTCAACCGCCACTATATTACGCTGCTGATGGTGGCGCCGGACGCCAGCGGTGAGCCGCAGCTGCGGGAACCGTATAAGTGCGCAGGCTGGCACTGGTTCGCGCCTGAGGCGCTGCCTGAACCGTTGTTTGCCCCGCTGCAAAGCTGGCTGGCGCGCGACGGTCTGGCGGCACTGCAGGCGCTGGCCCAGCGTAAAGATCGCTAACCGTATTGCTTCATCGAAGCTTCGGCATCTTCTCCGGCCGGGATGCGCATCGGTGCGGCGGGATCGGTCGCGGCACGCCACACGGCAGCGGCAACGTCCTGTGCTTTAGTGGTTGGCTGAGGCTGTTGCATGCCGGCGATGATGCCATCAAACATCGGCTGGTAAGGCTCAAGCAAGGTGTTTTCCATGCGAGGCCGGGCGTTTTTGCCAAAGTCGGTGGTGGGTGCCAGCCCGGGCAATACCAGTCTCACCTGAACATTAAAGGGTTGCAGTTCCAGCGCCAGCGACTCGGTAAAGGCGTTGACTGCCGCTTTGCTGCCGGTATAAACCGCCAGCAGCGGCAGGGATTTCAGCGTCACCGTCGAGGTCACATTGATCACCATGCCACTGTTTTTCGCACGGAACTGCGGGATGACCGCCTGCGTCATGGCGATGGTGCCCAGCGTGTTGGTTTCGAACACTTCCCGCACCGAGGACATCGGCGCGCCTTCCAGCGAGGTTAATAATCCGATGCCGGCATTGTTGACCAGCACATCAATCTCTCCTGCTTCAGCCAGCGTTTGCCTGATGCTGGCGGCATCGGTGACATCCAGTGGCAGCAGTCGCAGATGGGCGGATTCGGGAAACAGTTCGGCGCGCGGGGTGCGCATGGTGGCGATGACTTTCCAGCCGCGCTCCAGAAACCAGAGCGCGGTAGCATGACCAAAACCAGAAGAGCAGCCGGTGATTAAAATGGTTTTCATGGTTCACTCCTGCATTGCGTTGGGTAAGAGCTCACTATAGAGTGCCACTACCGGACTCACTACAACGTACAGTCCTGGTTTCATTTGCAGGAGTCCATTATGATCGATCCGCTCGCCGAAATGGTGTCACTGTTACAGCCCGGGGCGGCTTATTCCAAACGCGCGCGTGCCAATGGATTATGGCGTGTGCAGCGCAGTGAGACCGGCCAGCCGTTTTACTGCGTGGTGCTGGAGGGGCGCACCCGGCTGGAAATGAAAGGTCATCCTCCGGTTGCGCTTGAGCAGGGGGATTTTGTCCTGATTCCGGCTGCGTGGGAGTTTTGCATGACCAGCGAGCAGCCACCGGCAGCAGATGCGCCTGATTCTGTGCCGGAGATGCTTGCGCCGGGCGAAGTGTGGCTTGGCGATCGCCAGCAGCCAGCCGAGGTACAGACGCTGATTGGTTACTGCCAGTTTGCCGCACCCGACGCGGGATTGATTGTCTCGTTGCTGCCACAGTTTATTCATGTGCATGGCGCATCGCGTCTGACCACGCTGGTGCAGCTGGTCAGGGATGAGTGTCGTGCACAGCGTCCGGCACGGCAGATCGTGCTGGAACGTTTGCTGGAATTACTGCTGATCGAGGCGCTGCGCGCAATGCCCGCGGCGAATGCATCGCCTGGCGTGATGCGGGGACTGGCCGATGAGCGGCTGGCCGGGGCGATTCGCGCCATCCACGCCAGGCCAGCCCATGGCTGGACAGTACCCCAGCTGGCGAAACACGCGGCGCTATCGCGCTCGGCGTTTTTCGTGCGTTTTCGCGATGCAGTGGGCATGGCGCCGATGGCATATCTGCTGACGTGGCGCATGGCGCTGGCGAAAAATCTGCTGCGCAGCAGCCGCCTGTCAGTGGCCGACGTGGCTGAACGGGTGGGTTACCGCTCTGCCAGCGCCTTCAGCATCGCTTTCACCCGCTTCACCGGCCAGACGCCGACCGGCTTCGCTGGCGCGGAACGGCGCAGCGGCACCGCAGAAGCTGAGCCAGCAATCGCCCAGGTAAGTTAATCACGCCCGCAGTGGCCGCCAGCGTAAAACGGGCCGCCATAAAGCGTGCAATGCCGTTCAGTTCAAAAATACCCTGTTAAAGCCGGTGCGCATCAATGCGCACCCTACAAAACCGTGCCGTTACCCTGTAGGGTCGCCATTTATGGCGACCTAAAACACATTACAAAACCGTGCAATTAACCCGTAGGGTCGCTATTTATGGCGACCAGGGAATACTTGTGTAGCCAACATACGACCATACAAGAATCGTTTTAAATCAAAGCATCGTTAAAACAAAGAATTACAACTTCATCGGGGAGCACAATTGCCTCTGTTTCTTTTCCTTAAAAGATTTCCCTTCGCATCACGCTAACTTGTTCTGACGACACGATGCGCTGCTCGATTTCCTGCCAGCCATAGCGACGGTAAAATGCCTGCTGATCCGGCGTGTACAGCCACAACTCTGGCATGTGGCGCTGGCGAGCTTCTTCAATTAAACGCAATACCAGAGCAGAGGCCACGCCTTTACCGCGGTGTGCCGCGACAGTCAGTACTTCGCCCATCCAGAACTGGCGTTCATGGATGTCATCAAGCTCGTGAAGAATCGTGCTGGCGGTGGCAAGCACTTCATTTTCTGCATTCAACGCGACCAGCGTAAACGTTTTTGCCGGCTGCGCGTTGCGCATCAGCAGGCGCTGACGAATGGCGCTCCGGTCGCGCCAGTGAGAAAACCCGGACCACTCCTGATGAAGCATTGTTGCCACCGTATCCAGCAACTGCGGACACTGGCTCAGTAAACTGATATTCATTGTTATCCCTCCGCGACAACCCGAGGGATAACACAGCGTGGTGGTAAAGACTACCGTTAATATGCCGCTACACTATCGCGTTAAGCCGTTTTTACCGGTCAGCCAATCACCGGCTTAGCGTTTCGCCACCTGCTCGCCATCCGGGGTTTTGCCATGCCCGGCAGCAGCCAGCTCGGTATTAAAGTGGGAGACCAGCACCGAAAACGTTTCCTCTGCTTTCATGCGGTACAGCTGTTCGGACGGATGAATACAGTCGGGTGACATCAGCGACTGCCAGTCTTTCATCTGCAGGATGCGCTGATACTGACGCGCCAGCGGCACCGACTCCGCTTTAGCCAGCGCGTCCAGTTTGGTGACGTAAGGTGCAACGTGCCATTTCTCCGCGCGGCCACAAATCGGGTGCGGCTCCTGTAATATCACCTGCTTACCCTCTTCACGGGCAATAGTAATCAGCTGTGTCATCACCTGGGTATATTTATCCGGGCTAACCTGGTAATCCTTTTCTATATCGCGGAAATGGAAATGGCGTGCATCGTTGGTGGCAAAATTCAGCAAAATGATTTTTGCCGGCGATTTCTTCATCTCTTCGCGCCAGCTTTTATTATTCTTGTAGAAATATTTGCCATTTAACAGGTCCATGGCCTGCGATGAGGACGCGCCTTTATTCACGACGCGGATGCCATCGCCGTACTTCTCCTGTAACCACTGGTTAATCAGAGCAATTTCATTGTCTTTAATATAGATTGCGCGCAATTTGCCATTTTCCTTTATCGCCATAGCGCCACGCGTGCTGGAACCGCCATAGGCTTCAATAATAAAGTTATTATCGGGCTTGCCGCTTTCGGCGAATGCGGTATTGCACAGAGAGGCTGTGGTAATCAGCAAAGTGACGATGCCAGATAGCGCTCGTTGCATAACAAATTTCCGCCTTTTGATACTCAAGGTTACATGGAGAATCGGTTGTTTACCGTAAGCGAATTACCTTAACAGGGGAGATTGCGGGTCAACAATCCGAAAGCACGGTTGTCGGGTGAAAATTAGGTCAACTCTGAGAAAAAAGCCGCTTGCTGAATAAAAGTTATTTAAATTCAATCAGGTAAAAAACATCCCTGCCTGATAGCCTCCCTTCAGCCAGAAAATCCCGCATTGTCGCCTGCTTAAAACATCATGGTTGCTTCAGGACATAACGCGGTTTGATTAGCGAATTTTCGCACTGCGAGTCGGGACGGATAATACATAACTTATTGTATAGTATCGGGTTTTCACTATTTATTCGGCGGTTAGCTGCGAATAAGCACTGCCTGACGATAACTTTTACCATCAGAACATTCTGGCTTAAGCTTTATAGCCATTGCACAGTGACATTCTTTACACTATGGCGAAATTCCGAAACGTTTCTAAACATAATGTATACAGATTAATCCGGTGTTAGCATTCTGACTGAATCATTATGATTGCGTTACAACTCATTTCAGGATGTGCAATGTGAAAACAGAATCCTTTTTATCCAGCCGCAATATTGGCCTGGATCTGCTGCGTGCCGGCCTAATTCTGGAAGGGGTGTTATTACACGCCTCACGGAGTTTACCGGGTGAGAATGGCTGGTATTATGTCGCGCAGCGCGATCCCTCGGAAATATTCACGGCACTGCTGAGCATGGTGCACACCTTCAGGATGGAAGTGTTCTTCTTTCTTTCGGGCATGTTCTCCGCGCTGATTATTTTGCGCAAAGGGCAGAAATTCTTTACGGATAATCGCCGTAAGCGCGTCCTGATTCCGCTGATATCAGCCTATCTGTTTATTCCGCCGCTGATGTATTTTATCGCGGGACAGATGAATAACACCCCGCTGAGTCTCGAAGGCTGGCTAAATAGCTATACCATGATGCACCACCTGTGGTTCCTCGTGTCGCTGTCGGTGATGTCGCTGCTGGTACCTGGCGCGTTCTATCAGTGGAGCGCCCGTCAGCTGGGCAAAATGTCGTTGCCAATGCTGATCGCCACGCTGGTGATTCTGGGTAACGCCTGCTTCGTGCTGAAGTTCCTGGTGAAAGGCCGCGGTGAATTTGTCGAGCTCATCCCGGTGACCGCACGTTTCCTCGTCTATTACACCGCCGGTTTTGCGTTATACGTCAACCGCGAGAAAATTGCCCGGTACGCCAACAGTAAACTGATGAATGGCTGGCTGGTGGCCGCGCTGGTGCTGGCGGTGTGGGCCGCCTGCTATGTTGTCGCGCACAACCACATCACCGGGGTGATGAAATATGTGCCGGTGATGCTGGGCAGCGTGCTGTCGGTGATGCTGTCCTACTGGCTGGTGTTTAGCTTCGAACGTATCAACGTGAAAGAGAGTCGCATTCTGACGGCGATTGTGGATTCCGCGCTGATCATCTATTTGCTGCACTATCCGGTGGTGATCATTTTCTCATGGCTGCTGGATGTCTGGTTACCGGATAACCTGTCAGTCCTGTATGTCCTGATCGATTTTGCCCTCGGCATTGCGCTGAGCGCGGTGTGTTACGCCATCGTCAAACGTTCACGCTTCGCCTCGTTCATGTTTGGCCTCAAGCCGAAAGATAAAAAGGTGGCGGTGCCGGTCGAAGCGCGACTGTAATTGTCATCATGCCCGGCAGCCACTGGCGTGCCGGGTATTATTTCCCGCCATCTGATTTTTGCCATTTTCCGCATTTTTAGTTCCAGATAATTATCTCAGGCCGTTAGCGCAATTCCTAAAGCTTATCGCCGTCATCACAATTCCTTAAGTCAAACTGGACGTTTTAACCTGATCGCGGTAATACTCATTTCAACGGATTTCCAGCCGTAAGCTATTACGACAATATATTTCGCTTCGCTATTTCCCCGCACTGCGCATTCGCTGTGCGGCATTTGTTTTTTCTCTGGTGAGGAAAATAGTGTGTTTAAATTAAATCCTTTGTTGCTGAGCCTGCTTGCTGCGCAGGGCTTAATGCTGCCTGCCACACCGGTATCGGCGGTGGTATTAAAACCTTTCACTCCCGAGCGCAACGACAATAAAGTTGGCGCTTATTGCTTATGTAATGGTTCCACCCAGACGCTAAGCGGCGTGCCGCGCTTTACCGCTGGAGAAAGTGGCATGAGCAGCGTCACGCTGGGTGAACTACAAAAGGTTGGGCGTATTATTAATGACAATTTAATCGGCGAGCCCCGCCTGCAACTCGGCGCACAAAATTACGCTATTGGTATTCCGGATGAAGAAACAGGCAGTTATCGTGTCTATCAGGTTTATAACAGTGCGGAAATGATTGCGCCGGCGGAAATTAATGGCGCTACGGTAGTGCCAGATTATTATGATGTGAACGATAAGCAATATATTGATGCGCGCGTGGCGACAGTCACTAATGGCCGGTTAAATATCAATATTGGTCAGCAAGGCGCAGCCGCTAACGCCAGCACCAATCGCTGGTCAATGGCGGCCAAACAGAGTCAGTTATTTGCCAGCAGTAATAACGGCCAGATTAACTGGGACAGTAATAACCGCATCCGCTTTACCGCCGCCACGCCGCCGTACGGTGGCGATCGGCTGGCATTTGATGCCGGAGGCGTGGTGACCTACGCCGGTCTGTTTGATGTCACGCTCAGGGATGGCAGCAGCAACGCGTACTACGTCAGTAATCTCAATGAATTGCGGAACTATAACGACTGGCTGATTGACCAGATTAGTGGCGGCAACCTGAGCCCGGAAAGTTATAACGCCGCGCTGAACCAGGCGTTCAGCCTGCGCGACGGTCGTATGGTTTACCGCATGAGCACCGGTAATTACGATGATGAAGTGGCTGCCGCACTGGGCGATCAGGTGGTGCTGAGTGCCGATGGCGCGAAAGCCAGTGTGAAAATCAATCGCGGCAAAACGCTGGAAGTGGCCAACAGCGCCAGCGCCGTGATGCGCGCCAGCAACGGTGCAACGGCGATTATCGCCGGAAAACTGGCGACCAGTAACGCGCTCTCATCCGAAGCGGGCGCGCTGGAGCTGATCAGCGGCGCGCGCGGTATCAATAATGGTGTCATCAACAGCGGTTTTTTCAACGCCGCCAATGGACGGGGCGTGGCGGAGGATTCCCTCGGCTATGCGGGCACGGCGGTGTCAGCGATTTATGACAGTGAGTTCCGCAACAATGGCGTGCTCAATGTGCATATCGGTGATGCGCCGTGGGGCACCGCCGGCTTATTTCTCGGCAGCAGCAGCGCGGTCAACCACGGCAATATTAACATCGGCATTCACGATGTGGCGAACGGCTCCTCAGCAGCAGCGGTGAGTTTCAGCGGCGAGGGCAGCTTCGTCAACGCGCGCGATGGCACGATTTACCTCGGCCGCACACCGCAAAATCATAAGGGCGACGTCACGCAGGATGTCGCGGTCAGCCTCGGCGGTGGCATCAGCGCCATTTCCGGCCTGCTCGACTCGCGTGCCATCAATGATGGCCGTATTGTTATCGGCTCAAAAGTCGAGAACGCGGTTGGCATGCGCATCGAGGCCGGGCCCAACGCGGTGTCACTGAATAACGGTGTTATCGACGTCAACGGTATGGCGCAGGCGCTACCGCGCGAAAATATCGCCATGCTGGCGATGGATTCCGGCAGCGGCGGCCAGGTGGGCAACCGCGGTACCCTCAATCTGAATGGCTATAACAGCACCGGCCTGAAAGTGATCGCCACGGCGGGCAATCAGGCGCACGCCTTCTCCAGCGGCGCGATCAACGTGGCGGGTGACGCCGACCGCTTTGGCGGCACCAACAATACGGCGGTGTGGGTAACTGGCGAACCGGGCGGTCACGCCAGTGCCGATATCACCGGCCCAATCCGGCTCAGCGGCAAAGCGGGCATCGGGATTCGTGCTGAAGGCCAGGCAACGGTCAACGTTAGCGCCCGCGCCATTCCCACCTCCAGCGGCAGCGACAGCATGCTGGATAGCGGACAGATCAGTTTCTACCGTATCGGCCCGGATGCGCGCATTAATCTGCCGGCCAACGGCCGCTACAGCGCCTCCGTGTGGAACGGCACGATTTTTCGCGTCGAGCAGGGAGCGGATTTTGACGGGCGCGGCCTGACTTTGTCGATGAACAGCCCGTTTGCGACCGGTGTGTACGGCAGCGGTGCCGGCACCGACATTGATACCCACGGCGCGACGCTGAACATCGCCAGCTTTGCCAGCGGGCTGACCATTACTGATGGCGCCCGCGCCACCATTGATGCCGCAACGCGTATTCACCTCAACGGGTCTGATGCCCGCGTCGCCATCGCTGACGGTAATCGCTATACGCTGCAGGGTAACGTTGTTAACCCTAATACGCAGTTCGACCCGAACACTTTACTGATCAATCAGGCGGCGATAGACGGCCGCGCCAATAACCAGCAGCCGTTTACCGTGATGAATCATGCGCGGCTGGTGAATCGCGGCGCGATCTCCCTGCGGGGTGAAGGCGTAACGGGTATCTACGCGCAGTATGGCGCAACGGTCGACAACCGCGGCGATATCAACATTTTACGTAACGGCCGGGCACTGTTCGCCGATGGCTATCCGGGCGCCGGCGACGGCAAAACCCTGACGGAGATTAACAATAGCGGCACGCTTAATCTCTACAGCGGTCAGAGCACCCAGCAAACCACCACCTTCGGTGCGGTCTCGTATCACCAGCTGGGGCGGATTAACCAGAACGGCACGATTAATCTGTACGGCGATAACGTGGTCGGCGCGAAAGCCTTTGCCGGCGGTCGTATTACGCTGGGCACGAACAGCCGCGTGGTGTTCCATGACGCACAGCAGATCGGCTATCAGGCTTTCGATCCCGGCTCACGCCTGATCGTCAACGGCAGCCCGATTGATGTCAGCAGTCGTAACTCGACGTTGTATGAAATCCGCAACGGCGCGTGGCTGTACAACCAGGGCTTTGGCAACGTCACGCTGAGCGGCAGGGACAGCACCGGCATCGTGGTCAGCGGGACGGATGCGCTGGTATCCAGCACCGATGTTTATCAGGTCACCGGTAAGGGTGCCACCGTGTTGCGCGCCAGCGATCGCGCGCAGGGGATCATTACCAGCCTAATCGCGCTGAACGGCAAAAACACCCTCGGCGCGCAGGCGACAGGCGATGGCACCGAGGTCTACGCCGCCTCGCTCATCACCGGCACCGGGCACAACGCCACGGCGTTTGATGTCAGCGGCGACGCGCGCCTGTTTAATCAGCAGCAGGGCGTAGTGGATTTGCGTGGCCGCAACAGTACCGGGGCCCGGGTGCACGATGGCGGTAACTTTATCAACCGAGGCACGGTTAGCGTCGCCAACGGCACCGGCGTGGATGTCAGCAGCGGTTATGGCCAGTATGTCCCGCTCGACAGTACCTTACGTGTGAATGACGGCACCGCCGCGCTGCGCGTGGGCTCCGGCGGCGCGATGAAAATTTACGGCGACGGGCAGGGGGCCAGCACGCTGGCGGCTTACGGCAAAGCCGATGGTTTGCTGCTCGACAGCGGTGCGCAGCGCTTTGAAGCCAACGACATCATCATCGGCGCTTACGGCAGCGGCACTGCGCTGAACAATCGCGCCGGCATCAGTGATATTTCGCTGAGTAATGTGCGCTTCAAGGCCAATGGTGGCACCGGCATTCGCTCTGCCACCTCGTTCGATCCGGCGGGCAGCGCGCAGATTCACGTCGGCGCAGGCGGTACCGGCTATCGTTTCGAAAACGCAGATGGATCGACCACGGGCAACGATTTAGTGATTGGGCGCGACTACCGCATTGAAGTCAACGGCAGCGGCACCGGCGTGCGTGCCAACACCCGTGGACGGGTGATCGCTCAGGGCCTGATTGATATCCGCGATGCCGATGGCGGTTCGGCGATTGTCACCCGCAGCGCCAGCCAGGTGATCAACCAGGGCACCATCCGCTCACAAAGCCGCGTCGCACCGCTCATTGATTTGCGCGGCGGCGAGACGGTGTTTATCAACCAGGGCACGCTGGATGCGCCGTACGCCGATCAGGTGGTAGTGGCGGGCGGCGCGACCCGTGATGTGGTGGCACTGCTGGCGGGCAAAGTCACGGGCGAAGTGAACACCGGCAACGGCAGCGATACGCTGCTGGTTACGGGCGGCACGCTGGATGGCGGCCTGAGTATGGGTGACGGCAGCGCGAATCAGGCGACGGTGCAGGCTATCAGCCTGAACCAGACCCGTCATATCACCAGCGGCGGCGCGGATAGCACGCTGAACCTCAGCCAGCTCAATGCGCGCGGCGGTTCGTTCCGGCAGGACGACCTCACCAAAGGCACCAACCTCGGCGCGGGCTGGAGCACGCTGAACTTCATCGATACGCAGTGGACGCTGAGCGACAACATTAAACTGGCGCACAGCACCATTAATATCGATGCCGGGTCCACGCTGTTCGCCGGCGATGGCGTTAACGCGCGGCTGCAGGGGGCCAGCAATGATTCGCTGGTAGTGAATAATGCAGGCACGCTCGACCTGACCAACGGTGGCAATTTGGCGGCAAATACCCTGACCATCGAAGGTAGTCTGGCCTCCGCGCAGGGCCGCCTGAAACTCAATTCGACAGCCACCCACAGCGACGTGCTGCTTGTTAACGGTAACGCCAGCGGCACGACCTGGGTGGATGACCGCCTGCAGGGCGGCGGGCTGCTGGACAGCAATCGTGACAACGTTATTGCCGCTAGCGAAGGCGTTTCGCTGGCGCAGGTGACCGGCAGCGCCAGCGCCGACAGCTTCAGGCTGAGCAATGGCTATGTGGCAGCCGGGCCGTGGCAGTATGGTCTGTACAGTTTTGCACCGGGCAGTAGCGCGGGCGGCAACGTATGGGACTATCGTCTGGCAAACAATTTCATCTGCAGCGATGGCTCGCTGTGCCAGCCGCAGGCGGGCAGTGCGGTGAAGGCGGTACGTCCGGCGGTTACGCCGCAGGTGCCGTCCTGGATCTCCGCACCGGTCGGGCTGGCGTACTACTCGCTGGCAGTCACTGACGATCTGCATAAGCGTCTCGGCGAATTGCGCCAGCAGCCTGCAGACAACGCAGAGATGTTTATCCGCTACCTCGGTTCGGATTTGCAGTATCGAAGCAATCGCGGCCTGGACGCCTGGGGTTATGACTTCGACCTCAACTACAGCGCCGTACAGCTCGGCGGCAATTTGCTGCGCGCCGATGGCGCTGAAGATAGCGTACGTGGCGGCGTCGCCTATACGCGCGGCAACACGCGCATTCGCCCGCATGCCGCTGACGGGTACAGCTCCACCAGCTTTGATAGCGATACGTTGTCACTTTATGGCACCTGGCTGCGCAGCAGTGGCTGGTATGTAGATGGTTCGCTGAGCTGGAGCGGCTACCGTGGCGAAACCGACATTGCGCGGCAGAAAGCGGTCGCCAAACCCAAAGGGCACGGCTGGACGGCGTCAGTCGAGTCTGGCTATCCACTGATGCTGGCGGGTGATGTGCGCCTGGAACCGCAGGCACAGGTTAGCTGGCTGCGTATGAACATGGACAGTTTTACCGATGATGACGGCGCGCGCGTCTCTTATAACGATTACGATCAAACCATTGGCCGGCTCGGCGCACGCGTGGCGCGCAGCTGGCAGGACAGCAGTCAGAACCAGTACACGCCGTATCTGCGCGCAAACTACTATCGCGGCTGGGGCGGTACACCGCAGGTCAGGGTCGGCACCAGCGACAGCGACCTGAGCCAGAGCTTCAGCAGCGGCAAATTTGGCCAGATGTGGGACGTCGGCCTCGGCGGCACGGCGACGCTGATCAACAACGTGGCGCTGTATGCCGAGGCGGATTACCGCAAAGAGATTGCCGGCAACGGCGTCAAAGGCTGGCGCTACAATGCCGGGGTGCGCTGGTCGTTTTAAACGTAAATGACCACCTTAAACGTGCAATTACAGGCGGCGCTGTGATGCGGCGTCGAACAGCATCGCACGTTCGCTGTCCAGCGTGACCGGCAAAATATCACCGGCGCGCGCGCCGGAACGCTGGGTGGTAAACAGCATCAGCGGGTGGCCAAACAGCGAACCGTGAATCAGTTCGGACAGGCCGGTCGGCTCCACCAGCGACACTTCAAGGGGCAGCGCATGCTGCTCACCCGGCTGCGCCAGGCTGATGTTTTCCGGACGGATGCCGTAAATAACGTCACGGCCAGCGGCCTGTGCCGCCCAGTGCGTATTCAGGGGCAACTGAGCGCTGTCGCTGATACGCACGCCGCTGGGGGTCATCACGCCGTTGATAAAATTCATCGACGGTGACCCGATAAAACTGGCGACAAATTTATTGGCCGGTGTGTCGTACAGCTCCAGCGGTGTGCCCACCTGCTGAATGACGCCGTGGTTGAGCACCACGATGCGGTCCGCCAGCGTCATGGCCTCAACCTGATCGTGGGTAACATAAACGATGGTGTTGTGCATTTGCTGATGCAGTTTTTTGATCTCCACGCGCATCTGGCCGCGCAGTTGCGCATCGAGGTTGGAGAGTGGCTCATCAAAGAGAAACACCTGCGGCTGACGCACAATGGCGCGGCCCATCGCCACGCGCTGCCGTTGTCCACCCGACAGCTCTTTTGGCCGGCGATCAAGCAGGTGCGTCAGGCTGAGAATCTCCGCCGCTCGCCGGACTTTCTCCTCAATCTCAGCACGCGGCCGTTTCTGAATTTCAAGGCTGAAGCCCATGTTGCGCGCGACCGTCAGATGCGGATAGAGCGCATAGCTCTGGAACACCATCGAAATATCGCGGTCTTTCGGCGCCACCTCGTTCATCAGCTGACTGCCGATATGGATATTGCCGCCCGTCGCTAATTCCAGGCCGGCAATGGTGCGCAGCAGGGTGGATTTACCACAGCCGGACGGGCCGACCAGCACCACGAACTCACCATCTTTAATGGTCAGATTGATGTCGCGCAGAACCTCAACGTTGCCATAGCGCTTTTCAATTTGCGCCAGCGTAATTTCAGCCATTATTTACCCCTTAACCGCACCGGCGGTGAGTCCCTGAACCAGGTAGCGTTGAATGAAAGCGAAGAACAGACAGGCTGGAATTAACGCCAGCACGGCGGCAGCCATCATTTCGCCCCACGAAACGGCGAATTTGGAGACGAAACTGAGCAGCCCGACCGGAAAGGTCATAACTTCGTTTTTGTTGATTAACATCAGTGAGAACAGCAACTCACTCCACGCGGCGGTGAAAACAAAGCCGAGCGTCGCTGCCATGCCGGGCAGCGTCAGCGGCATCAGCACGCGGTACAGCGCCTGAAAGCGGGTGCAGCCTTCCAGCATGGCGGACTCTTCGAGATCTTTCGGGATGGCATCAAAAAATGACTGCATCAGGAAGGTGGCGAACGGGACATTAAAGGCGCTGTAAATCAGAATCAGCCCCAGCAGACTATTCGTCAGTCCCAGCGGGGCCATCACCCGGTAAATCGGCGCAATGATCATCACCAGCGGAAACATCTGCGTAAACAGCAGCAGGGCCGCCATCACCATCTTGCCGCGAAACTGAAAGCGGGAAAAGGCATAGCCGGCACCCGCAGCAATCAAGGTGGTCAGCGCGGCAGTGCTGCAGGAGACAATGAGACTGTTCATAAAAAACGTGGGGAAATCACTGTCGGTCAATACCTTCGCAAAATGGCTCAGGGTGAAACCGCCAGGTAACAGCGTCACACCCTGACTGAACAGTAACCTGTCCGGCGTGACGGCAATTTTAATGATCCAGTACAACGGAAACAGCGCAAACAGCAAATAGGCGGCGATGCTGAGACGATGACCGATCAACGGTAACAGGCGCATGCAGACTCCTTACTTAAGTAACTGATGGCGGATGCGCAGCAGTACCAGCGCATAGCAGGTCATCAGCAGTAACAGACACACCGCCATCGCCGAGGCATAACCAAAATCCAGTTTGCGATAAGCGGTGGTGAAGATGTAACTGGAAAGAATCGAGGTTGAACCGGCCGGACCGCCGTCGGTCATCACCACGATCAAATCGGCAAAGTTAGCGATCCAGATGGTACGCAGCATCACGGTAATGGCGATCATCGGGGCGAGAAACGGCAGGGTGACACGGCGAAACTGCTGCCAGCCGCTGGCACCGTCGATGGCTGCCGCTTCATACAAATCTTTGGGAATCGACTGTAGTGCCGCCAGTAGAGTGATGGCAAAAAACGGGATGCCAAACCAGACGTTAGCAATCACCGGTCCCCACATCGCCAGTTGCGGATCGGAAAGAATATTGTAAGGTTCGCTGAGAATGCCCACGTCGCTGAGCCACTGTGGCAGCGGACCTACAACCGGGTTGAGCAGCCAGGACCAGGTCAGGCCGGAAAGAAACGCCGGCACCGCCCACGGTAAAAACACCAGCGCCTGCACCCAGCGGCGAAAGCGAAACTCGCGGTTAAGCAGCAGCGCCAGCGCGAGGCCGAAAAAGAACTGCAGCAGCAGTGAACTCAGCGTCCAGTTAAGGGTATGGCCGAGCGCGCGAAAGAAGCGGCGATCGTCGAGCATCTGCGCAAAGTTCGCCCAGCCAACCCAGCCGCTCTCCAGCGGATTGAGCAGGTTCATGCTCTGAAAAGCGTAAGAAATGCCGATCGCCATCGGCACGAAGATGAACAGGGCGATCAGCAACAGGCCCGGTGACAGATACCACCATGGCTCCGCAAGCCGGGTCCAGCGCCAGCGGCGGCGCGCCGGGCTGGCAGGAAGAGAGATTTCAGGCGTCATTTCAGGGCTCCGGTTTACGCGGGATTACTGGCTGGCGAGCCAGGCTTTTTGCTCTTTACTCAGATAGCTGGCCCAGTCCTGCACCATATCTTTGGTGTCGTTTTCGCCCAGTAACGTCTCCTGGCTGCTCTCTTTCACGATCACTGAATTGAAATAGCCCCAGCCTTTGAGATGGGTCGGCATGGTGAGCGGCACATAATTTGGATCGTTCAGCTCCTTAAACCAGCCGGCAAACTGCGGCGTCTGATAGAACGGGTCCTGTTCCGCACCTTTATAGATGGGTAGCGTGCCGACAAACTTCGCCCACGCCAGGTTGTTGGTTTTATTACTGAGGAAGGTAATCAGCGGCCAGGCGACATCGTTTTGTTTACCCTGTTTGAACATCGCCCAGCCGGTATAGCCGATGGTCGGGAAGGCTTTACCGGACGGTCCGACCGGCATGGGCGCCACAGCAAAATCCTCAGCCGCCATGCTATTTTTAATCGCGATCAGCGCGTCCGGATCCTGATCAAGCATCGCGCATTTGCCGGAATAGAAGCCCGAGACAATCTCGTTGAAGCCCCAGTTCACGCTGTCTTTAGGCGCGCCGCCTTGCTGATACAAATCGACCAGCAGCTGTGCTCCCTTTATCGCCCCCGGCTGGGTTAAAGTACTGTTGCCGTCTTTATCAAAGAAGGCAGGCGAACCGTTCATCGCCGCCATAAACATCATCCACGCATTGGTTCCCCCGACACCGCCGCGCATGCAGTAGCCGCTGATACCGTTACCTGACTGACTAATACGCTTCGCGTCGCTGGCAAACTCGTCCATGGTTTTCGGCGGCTCACTCAGTCCTGCCTGCTTAAACAGCTTTTTATTCCAGAACAGCGCCCGCAGGTAAAAACCGTACGGTACCATGGTGGCTTTGCCGTTCGCGGCCCGCGCCATTGCCAGCGTTTTGTCCGTCAGCTGGGCGCTTTCAGGCCAGCTTTTCAGGCGGGGTTCCAGATCCTCCAGCATATTGTTGCTGGCGTATAAGCCTTGCCAGGTATCGGGCATCTCCACCACATCCGGAACCTGTCCGCTCTGTAACATGGTGCCCAGTTTTTCAAATGCCTGACCCCATGGCAGCGAAATCAGCTCAATCTCGGTACCAGGATGCTGCGTCTTGTATTCGTCGAGCATTTTTTGCAGAAGCGCGGTACGTGGCGGGCTGGTGATGACTTCCACCACGGTGAGTTTGGCGGCGAGGCTGCAAAAGGCGCTGCCTAAACCCACGGCGAGTATCAGGGCTTTCAGGGCGAAACGTGTTGTCATGGCTGGTTCTCCGGAGCGTGATTAACGGTGAGTGGCGGCAGCAAGTGCCTGAGTCAGATCGGTCCAAAGATCGTCGGTCTCTTCGAGGCCAACAGAGATACGGATCAGGCGCGGCGAAACACCAAAATCCTGGGCTGAATTAAATTCACTGGCCTGATTGATGACCGAAATCGCCGGCATCACCAGGCTCTCGAAGCCTCCCCAACTGACGCCCATGTGGAACAGTTGCAGGGCGTTGCAGAATTGCGGTATGTCGACCTGTTCGGTCACGGCAAAGGAAAACAGCCCGCTGTAACCGCGCAGCGTGGACCATTCAGGGGGATTGAGCCCGGGATGGCAAACCGCGCTGACCTGCGGATGGTCACGCAGCTTTTCCGCCAGCTGCAGGGCGCTGTGCTGATGCTGCTTCATACGCAGCGGCAGCGTGCGCAGGCCACGCATCAGCAAAGAGGCTTCGTTCGCAGACAGTTTGCCGCCAAGGAACGGGCTAATGTGACGGGCAATGTTGTTGATGTGCTGGTGGCTGGCAATCACCAGGCCGGCCACTACATCGCTGTGGCCGCTGATGTACTTCGAGGCGGAGTGCACCACTATGTCGATACCACACAGCAGCGGCTGCTGGAAAATGGGCGAAGCCCAGCTGTTATCAATCAACGTGACGACGCCCGCATCACGCGCCAGCGTGGCCAGCTGCCGCAGATTCTGTTCACTCATCACCCAGCTGGAGGGACTTTCCAGATAGAGCAGGCTGGCGCCGGGCAGCGCGGCGGCTATCGCCGCTTCATCGTCGCCATCAACAAACTGCGTCGTGATGCCGAAACGCTGACAAAAGCCGCGCAAAAAGCGGTAGGTATCGGGATAGACATGATTGACGCAGACCACTTTCGCGCCTGGCTGAACCACACTCAAAATCGCGTTGCTGATGGCGGCCATGCCGCTGGCAAAGGCGAGGCAGGCGTCACCGCCTTCCAGCGCGGCAACTTTATCCTGTAGCGCTTTAACCGTCGGATTATCAACGCGGGAATAGAGCGGCTGGTCGCTCTCACCGCGAAAGCGGGCGATCATGCTGTCGTAATCGCTGAAGGTAAACAGCGAGGACTGATAAATCGGTGGCGTTACGGCGCCCTGTTCATGGCGCTGGTCGTGGGTCAGCAGTGTCTGTTGCGCAATAGGTTTAGCGTTTGGCATGGATCACGTCCTTCATGTCGCGTTCGGTGATATCAAGAATCTGGTGGCAGAGGGCGCGCGCGGCCTGGCTGTCGCGGGCGCGGATGGCGTTAAACAGTTCACGGTGCAGGGGAAACGAGTCTGAAAACAGCGCCTGCTCCGGCGGGGATTCGAAAAAGGCGTGAAGCGTGTCGTAGACGCCGTTAAGCATCTGCAACAGCAGCGGATTGCCGGCGGCGCGGTAGATGCTGGTGTGGAAAGCCCAATCCTCCGGCCCGGCGGAACCGATAGCCAGGTGCACACGCTCCATCTCTTCCAGCCGCCGTTCGATTTCCAGCAGGTCGTCGGCGCTGGCGCGCTGCGCGGCCAGCACGCAGGATTCGGACTCAATGATGCGGCGCACTTCCAGCGCATGAAGCATGTTGGCGGAGTCGTTTTTAAAGCGCAGAGAGAGAAAGCTGTCATGCAGACCGACTTCCGCCTGCAGAAAAGTGCCGCTGCCTTTTTTGCGCACAATGATACCGAGTGCTTCCCAGCGCTTGAGCGCCTCGCGCACTGTATTACGGCTGACGCCCAGTTTCTCCGCCAGCTCGCGCTCCGGCGGCAGGCGACTGCCCGGCTGCGCGCCGGCATGCGCCATGTAGCGCGTGAGCGCATCAAGAATCAGCGTATCGCTGCGCGTCGGAATGATGGGATGGAGTTCAGCCGGGTCATGCATCGCTTTGCCTTAATTGGTCCAACATCTCTACCAAAGGCTTAGCAACCTGCATGCCATAATCGTGAGCTTTTGATTTAGCGAGAAATTTGATGCCGTAATAAGTGCAGATTATGAGATCTGCTGGTGCAAAACCCGCCAGGGTGCACCGTGGTGTGGCGGTACTCAGCCGTTGCCCAGGGAACGATAGTGGTGCGCGACCAGGCAAACCAGCAGCAGGATGTTGCTGAACTTAGCCGCGACACCGAGCACGCTAATGACAGCATCAGCCCGATTTTCGACAAAGAGAAGGAGCAGAAACGCCTGCAGGCGGCTCAGCTGATCGGTGAACCAGGCAGCCAGGTTGCGGATATCGCCCGGACGCAGGGGCAGATTGATGCGACGGAAGCAGGTAAGAAGGAACTGGCAAAAAACAACATAAACCAGCCGGATGCCGACGCTCCTGCGGGTAATAAAGAAGGCGTATCAGGAAGCGCTGGAAAACAGCAGCGCTTATAAGAAGGCCATGGCACTCTGGGGCACCGGCAGCGATATCCAGAAGGGGATTCAGGCGGCGACTGCGGCGATTCAGGGTTTGGCGGGTGGCAATCTGGCGCTCAGGCACGGAAGAATGCGGTGGAGAATAACTCGCTGAGTGATATTGCGCAGGCACAATCTGAATGTAAGACACTGGAGCAAAAAGCCGGGGAGCCCAAAAATTTTTGACGAATTAGGCATAAAAAAACATAGAGGTGAAAATTATCCATGAATAGTTATGCTCGCCTGGTAAAGATAATAGCTGACATGGCTATTTTTCTGGAGTTCTCTGATGAAGAGTCTTTGGATCCTGATATTGCCGTGGGAATGATGGAAAGTATTGCGGCTGAACTACAACTTATAAGTCTAGATGATAAAAAGAAAGTAGCGAATGCTTTTTATCTGGTATCAAAAGAATATCAAGGAGATCGTGCAGTCTATATTAAAGAACTTCCTGAATCACTTGGCTTGATATAATTGTATGGTAATCATTCCCGCCCATAGCTGGCGGGATTTTTTTTGCCTTGAATCCCTCCAACAGCAGGCGAGATGTGTTTTTGGAGCACCGCCATAATCGGCACTCCAAAAGCGATCCTGTCAGGGCGCAGCCCCGACACCCAAAAAAAGCCTTACAAATACGCGGGCAACGCTGTTTGTGAGCGTCAAAAATATCACCGCAAATCATCCGCCCTGGCGTAGTGATCACCTCGATCTTCTGTCCGGTAGCAAATCCCAATCCGATCAACCAGTGGCCTTTAGAGTGATGAAGGATGAAGGTTTGTGCTCCAGGCGAACGCGGATATTTACAGATGCGTGCTCAGCAAAGATGCATAACCAGCTTACTCAGACGCGGCAGAAAAACCCGTTATTCGGGTAAATTCTGTTCCTGGTTCGGGTGCTATTGAAAGCTTTCCAGCAGCCCTGTCGGCGCTGGATTACCAGGCTGCAACAATCGAAATCATTTCGGCTTCAGGTAATGCCACCGCTAAGTCACTCAAAGCACCGTTCCTCACGCTGCGATTACCAGTCCGCAATCCCTGACGTGCCGATCTACCCCGCAAATTTCCGCTCTCTGCCTGGTAAAGGCGCGCCTGCCTGACTACACCTTAAGCATCCTTGTTATCACTGTCCTTTCCGCTGCTTAAGCGGTTTTCAGCCTGCGCGCCGGCATCCTGACGCGCCGGCAACTTTAGCGGTCAGACATGATTTCTGACCTGATTCGGAGTGAATGATGAAGAGTCGCAACCTGACGCGATCGGCGGTCGCGTTTGCCACATTGAGTTGCCTGTGTGTGCCGTGTAGCGCCCTGGCGTGGGATAACCTGACGGTTTTCGGCGATAGCCTGAGCGATGGCGGTAATGTCGGGCGCTTTACTTATGATGGCGCGCAACATCCACTGTATGACGAGATCCTTGCTGCACAGTTCGGGCAAACGCTGCAGCCGTCGTCGCGCGGTGGCAGCAACTATGCACAGGGCGGCGGCGTTACCGTGCCGGCGCTGGATGCCAGCCTCAATACGCAAGACCAGCTGGCTGCTTATCTGCAATCCACCGGCGAACGCGCAGATAGCAACGGACTGTATATTCACTGGGTAGGCGCTAACGATATCGCGGCGGCGGTGACCAATCCGCTCACCGCGCGCGAGACTATCAGCAACAGCGCCAGCGCGGCGGTGTCGCAAATCAAAACCCTGCTGGATGCCGGTGCGGGGGCGGTAATCGTGCCAAACGTGCCGCAGCTCGGCTCCACGCCTTTCATGGTGCAGGCGGTGCTGAGTGTGCTGGGCCCGGCGGCGCAGTCGGCGATGGTCGCGGCGTTTGCCTCGCTGGACAGCCATGCCACGCCCGACGTGGCTGCGCGCCAGCAGGCGGTGCGCGACGCATTCGATCAGGCCGCCGCACAGGTATCGACCATCCCGGCGCTGCGTGCCGCGCTGGCGCAGCAGCTGTTTTCGGCCTGGCAGTTGCTCAGCGAGCAGGTGACGGCCCTCTCCGATGGCTATAACCAGCAGGAAGAGGCCGGGCTGGTGGCGCTGAATGGCAACATTGTGCGTGCCGACATCGCCGGCCTGTTCAACGAGGTAATTGCCGATCCGCAACGCTATGGCCTGAGCAATACGCTGGGGATGGCCTGTCCGGTCGGCACCTCCGCCGCCGAATGCACCTCGTCAACGCCCGGTTTCAGTAACGCGCAGGCCTATCTGTTCGCCGACCGGCTGCATCCCAGCCCGGCGGTACATGCCATGATCGCCGACTATATTCAATCGATCCTCGACGCACCCGCGCAGGTGGCGGCACTGGCACGGGCGCCGCTGATGCTGTCGCGTGATATGCAGAACACCCTCGACGGCCATTTACAGCAGCAGCGTCAGCAGCCGGCCAGCGCCGGTCAGGTTAGCGTGTTCGGCGGCTATGCCGGTCAGCATATTGATTATCGCGGAGATAGCCTGCTCAACGGTGACGCCAATGCCGGCAGCCTGACGCTGGGATTAGGCTATCAGTTCACAGATAACTGGCAGGCAGGTCTGCTGTTGTCCAGCACCGCGCAGCACCAGCATCCTTCGGCGCACTATGATTACAAGCTGCGCGGCAATTTGCTGGCGCTGTATAGCCAGCTGACGCTGCTGGAGCAGGGCTGGATCAATGCGGATGTGCACTATGCCGATCTCGATTTTGACAGCATCGAACGTCGCATCAATATCGGCCCGGCAACGCGCACCGAACAGGGCAGTAGCAGCGGAAAAATGCTCGGGCTACGGGTGCAAACCGGCTGGGATCTGCCGATAGGCGAACACCTTTCTACCGGTCCGGTTGCCAGCTACGCACTGGATTATGTGCGGGCAGGGGGCTACAGCGAAAACGGCGACAGCAGTACCGCTATGCGCTTTTCCGATCAAACCCTGCATTCGCAAATCGGCGCGCTTGGCTGGCGTATCGACAGCAAACAGTGGCCGGTGAATCCGTGGGCGCAGCTCAGTTATAACCACCAGTTTGGCGATACGCAGAACGCGGTGCGCGCCGGACTGAAGTCAACGCAGACCGGCTTTGTACGCAGCGTCAACGCCGGTGATAAAAACTGGCTGGATATGTCGCTGGGGGCCAGCGTGCCGCTGGGTGAAACGGTCAACGCCTTTGCCGGGGTTTCTGCGGTCGGAGGCAACAGCGCGTATCATCAGGTGAGCTGGAATATTGGCCTGAACGCGACATTTTGATAACGGCGCGCCAGTCGGAAATTTTCACTGGCGCGTTATCTCGCGTAAAAAATTAAACTGATGATCGCCGGAAATATTTCGATAATTCAAGCCATTCTTCTTCGTAAGTCAAATTAATCAGGACGCTCGTACCGGCGATTACCACAATTATTCTGCGATAAATCTGTAAAACGTATTTTTGTCGCTTCGCTTTCCTTCCGGAATCATATCGTTATTCTCTCTCGCCACATCACGCCGCTGAAAAGCTCCCGTATAAGCTGGTACAGGTCAATATATTAATTTTCAATCACTTATACTGCTGATGCTCTGTCGTATTACGTTAATAATTTATGGGGAACACCATGGCGAATACATCTGGCACCACCAGCACTACCACACCATCTGCCACCGGGACGGTGATTCAATTACATACCATTGACGATTTACGTAAATAGGAACCTGTTTCGATTGGCGAAATTGCGTCGGTGCTGGAATACAGCCGTGGCAGTCGGATGGGCGGCGGCGTGTTTGTCTACGATGCCACCGACAACAGCACGCCCGATGACGGCGGGCTGAATTTCGTGACGTCCGGTAAAAAGCGCTGGAAAAGAGTGGTCCTCGATTATAGCGCGGTCACGGTGGTGGATTTTGGCGCGATAGCCGATGGCACCACCGATTGCATTGATGCGGTGATCCGCATGTTTAAATGGTCACAGCGTGTTTTACCCTCCGCGGGCATTCGCTTTACCGCCGGTGAGTTCAGCCTGTCCGGCTTTGATTTAGCGGAAGTGCTGGGCAGCGACAGAGAGATTAACCGCTTCAAAATATCCGGCGCGCCGGTCAACTTCGGTTATTTCCCCACCACCACGCTGAAATTTAACTGGGGACCGAAACCGCGCAAAACCCATTTCTTTAGCGTACGCGCACGCTATGTGGAAATTTCCGGCTTTGTGGTGAAAGGCATGAGTTCTGATAGCGGCGAAGACGGCGGCACGGCGTTTAATAATGTCGGCTTCTTTACCAACAGTATTATCGGTGGCCAGTTTCTGCGCGTCAGCAGTATGGAGTTTCGCTACCTCGGCGGGCGGGCACTGGAACTGATTGACACGCTGGACTGCAAAATCGACCAGTTTTATTCACGTGGCTGTCAGGGCAGTATTGTCTATGCGCGCTGGTCCGACCGGGAACAGGGTGCCTGGGATCATTCGACCGCCATTGAACTCTCCAACTTTAATTTGCAGCGCAGCACCAGACAGCCGGTGTTCGATCTGCCGCGCTGCACGCAATCGTTTATTCGCAATGGCTGGATCGAGCACTCCGAATTTGCCGGCGATCTCACCAATGGTCAGTGGACCATTGAAGGGCTGGTGATTGAATCGACGCAAAATCCCATGAAAATGGGCTACTGCCGCGCGATGATTATTCAGAAAAGCGTGCACCGCGATAGCGCGGGCTTTGACTTCAGCAAAGAGGGTATTGAGCCATGGACGCTGCTGGCGGAAGGCGATCGTGGCGTGATGGAGATTTCCGATCTTGGCGCGATCATTCAGGGATCGCTGAGTTATGACTTCACCACCTCGCAGCATCACATGGATAACCGTGGCAAAGACGCGAAATGGTTTTACGTCGGCGAATTTAATTTTTCAGATTCATCTACCCAAATTCATGTTCGCATTGTTGGCAGCGCTCAATACGTATCGCAGGACAGCACTCAAACCGATTACTGTTACAAAACGCCTGAGGGCGTAGCGCATATCTATCTGCAAGCTCGTAACGGTGAAAACACCATTGGCAGCTGGTATGGTGAAGGCTCCTCACCTGTAATTAAGGTACATATCGAGGGCAAGGGCGCGCACACCAAACTGTACGTTAAAATTCCGGCCTATACCGGCTTCTCGATTGCGCTGGTGGAAACCAACGGGCGCGATCGCTATCAGTCCGGTCAGTGTTTTATTTTCCGCAAAAGTTTTACCGCCTGCAGTGCGGAAGAAGCCACGGCGCTGGACAACCAGCCGGTCGTCGCCTTTGAACAGCACTGGGTGGGCAATAAAGATGTCGGCTTTGGCTACAACAATAATAAGGAACTGCTGCTGCGTGGGCCGTTTTTTGAACGGCAGGAGCAGGATGCCGCGGGGAAGTGGATCACCCGCCGTTTCCTGAAAGTCCGCGTGAACGGCGTGCCGCGCAGTATTGAATTACTCGATCCGGATAACCCGCGCTAACGCTTCAGGCCAGCTGAGGAATACTGCTGGCCTGAATAAATCATTTTCCCCAGCGCTGACGTAAATATTCGACCGCCTGCTGCGTCTGCGGCTGATTAAGATAATCTTCGCGAAACAGAATAGTGCCGTCGATGTGCGGCAGCGATTCGTTCAGATCGAGCTGTTTTTTCAGCTCGGGAACGCCGCCCTGAACTGTCCAGTCCGGCTCACTTTTCGAGGCTTCACCCACCTTATACAGCGCCACGCCAATGTACAGCCGGGTGTGGGTTGGCTGTACCACATTGGCCCACCAGCGCGCCAGGACGTCATAGCGCGCAGCCTGGCGGGCAAACGGCCAGTAGAGCTGCGGCGCGATGTAATCCAGCAGCCCAAGCTGCACCCAGCGGCGCGTGTCGGCATAGGCTTCATCATAAGCCGCCGCACCGCGCGTATCGGAGCCGGCGGCATCGTGCGACAGATTACGCCATACACCCGCCGGGCTGACGCCGAACTCAACGGCAGGCTTGAGCTGTTTAATCGTGCGGGAAACCTGCTCGATCAGCAGCTGGGTATTGTGCCGCCGCCAGTCGGCTTTGCTGGCAAAGCCCGCGCCGTACTGGCGAAAGGTGGCGCTGTCATTGAGCGGCGATGCCGCGGTTTCGGTGTAGAAATAGTCATCAAACTGAACGCCATCAATGGCGTAGTTTGACACCACTTCCGCCACGATGCTGGTGATCCAATCGCGTGCCGCCGGAATGCCCGGATCGAGCACGAAGCGGTCGCTGGCGGTGCGGATCCAGTCACGATGCAGCACAAACACGCTGGCCGGCTGCAGCTGGAGCGTGTTGTTTAACGCCGTCACGGTGGCAGGTTTGGTATTGGTCGACACGCGATAAGGATTAAACCACGCATGCACCTTCATACCGCGTTTGTGCGCCTCGTCGAGGATAAATTGCAGCGGATCGTAACCCGGATCTTGCCCGATGTTGCCGGTCAGGGTATCGGACCATGGCAGGATACGCGAACGCCACAGGGCGGTGCCATCGGGCTTCACCTGGAAAAATACCGTGTTAATCCCCAGGCTGTGCAGCTTATCCAGTTTGGCCGTCAGTGCCTGCTGCTGCTGGCGTATACGCAGTGCCGGGCTGGCCGTAACGGAGGATATCGGCGGCCAGTCGAGGCGCGACACCGTGGTGAGCCAGACGCCGCGCACTGGTTCAGTCTGCGCTGCGGGTTTAGCCGGAACAGGCGGTTTGGTCGGCGACGGAAACGGGGTGACCAGCGATTTTGGCGGCTCCGAGGCGCAGCTGGCCAGCAACAGCACGGCAGACAGCAGACGGGCGACGCGTTTAATGTGGGTAACAGAGAGGTAACGCGCTGAACAGGCTATGATAAACTCCGTTTCTTGTAGTCCGTTATTCGCAGGCGTTCATTCTCTGATCCTCAGACATAATGTCAAGACATTGGCTGAGATGAATGCCGCCGCGGCGCTGTCGCGCGTCCCGCATCTTACAGGAGTTCTCATTATGCAATACGAAGACCTTTATCGCCGCATTGGCCAGATCATTTTTAGCTGTGGCCCCGACGGCGCGCAGGTGCTGGTGGTGCAGGCGGAGCTGTTTGCCGATGAGGAGGGCGGGCAGTTTCAGTTTAACTACCTTGATGAAAACGGCGAACCGGACTGGTTCGAGCCGGACGCGCGCGCGATTGGCGATCTCAGTGCCGCGCTGAAAGACTTTCAGCAATACTTTATCGAACATGAGATGACTGAAGGGCAGCCGGTGTGGACGCACTGCACCGTGACGATTAACGTGGCGGAAGAGTCGATCAGTATTGATGTGCAGTAACGGCGGGCTTCCGTGCCCGTCATGGCGAGCGTTACGAACGCAGCGCTACCATCTCCTCGCTGTTTTTACGCGCCGCGCGCTTGCGGTGCACAATCTGGCTGGCGACCAGCACCAGCAGCGTTAACAGGCCGGTGGCGATAATTTCGGAACGATGCTGCGCATTGAACAGCATTGACGTCAGTACGCCGACAATGAACACCATAGTGGCCCACGTCAGACCCGGGAACAGCCACATGCGATAGCTGAGCTGCTCGCCGCGCGCCTCGCGCTTTTTCCGCAGCACCAGATGCGAAGCGGCAATGACCAGATAAACCAGCAGCGCAATGGCGCCGGAGCTGGCCAGCAGGAACTCAAACACCGCGCTCGGCGCCAGATAGTTGGCGATCACCGCCAGAAATGCTGCGGCGGTAGACATCAGCACTGCGACCCATGGCGTGCCGCTGCGCGTGGTGCGCGAGGCCGCCGCTGGCGCATCCTGACGGCGCGACAGGGAATAGAGCATGCGCGACGCGGTATAAAGCGCAGAATTAAGACAGCTGCATACCGCGATCAACACCACCACATCGACAATCTGCCGGGCATAGGGCACGTTCATCATCTCCATCGCCGTCTGGTAAGACCCGGCTTTCATCAGCGACGGCGTATTCCACGGCACCAGCGCCACCACCAGAAAGATCGACAGCAGATAAAACAGCGCGATACGCCAGATCACCGAGTTGGTGGCGTGGGTGATTTGCTTGCGCGGTTCGTTAGATTCGGCGGCGGCAATGGTGACGATTTCCGTGCCCATGAAAGAGAACATGGTGGTAAGAATGGCGGCGAGCACGGCACTGATACCGTTAGGCATGAAGCCGTGAGTGTCGTACAGGTGTGAAATACCCTGCGTGCTGCTGCCGGGCAGCAGGCCAAACAGCGCCAGGCTGCCGGCACAAAGAAAGGCGACGATAGCCACTACTTTCAGCAGCGCGAACCAGAACTCAAACTCACCGTAGTTTTTCACGCTGAACAGGTTGCTGATGGTCAGGAAGCTGGTGATCGCCAGCGTGTATTCCCACACCGCCACCTGCGGGAACCAGCCGTGCAGAATGGTGCCGGCGGCGTTGGCCTCCAGCGGGATCACCAGTACCCAGAACCACCAGTAAAGCCAGCCGATGGTAAAGCCGGCCCAGCGGCCAAGAGACTTGTCGGCGTAAGTGGAGAAGGAACCGGAGTCCGGTGAGGCGACCGCCATCTCCGCCAGCATGCGCATAATAAGCACCACCAGCGCGCCGGCGGCGATATAGGCCAGCAGCACCGCCGGTCCGGCTTCGGCAATCGCATGGCCGGAACCGACGAACAGCCCGGCGCCAATCACTCCGGCAATCGACAGCATGCGCACGTGGCGGGGTTTCAGGCTTTGTGCCAGTACATCGGCATTCTGAGCAGTCATCAATATCTCTCCAGATCGTCTCTCAGGCAGGGCAGACCCCGCCTGTTATGCAGGTGAAACTTGCCTGCGCGCGGCAGGCAAGCGATCGGACAATGGGTGGAACGCTAAGGCTGGCTGAGCAGGCTGTCGAGAATATCCAGCGCCTGGCGGAACTGGGTATCCGGAATGGTGAGCGGATAGAGGAAGCGGATCACGTTGCCCTGCGGGCCACAGGTCAGCAGCAGCAGACCGCGCGCCATCGCCTGTTGCTGCAGCGCCTGCGCCTGCTGCGCACTGGCAAACTCCACGGCTACCATTGAGCCCAGCGCACGCACGTCGGTAATCGACGCGTTAGCGCGGCGCGCGCGGTGCAGCAGTTCGCTCAGCGTAGCGCCCAGGTCGCTGGCGCGCTGGCACAGCTGTTCTTCGTCGATGACATCCAGCACCGCATGCGCGGCGGCAATCGACAGCGGATTGCCGGCGTAAGTACCGCCCAGCCCGCCCGGACCGGGCGCATCCATGATGTCAGCACGACCGCTCACCGCCGACAGTGGCATACCGCCCGCCAGACTTTTCGCCATGGTGATGAGATCGGGCTGGACGCTATAGTGGTCCATGGCAAACAGCTTGCCGGTGCGGCCAAATCCGCTCTGTACCTCATCGGCAATCAGCAGGATGCCGTGCTCATTGGCCAGCGCGCGCAGCTGCGTAAGAAACTCTGCCGGCGCGATGTGAAAACCGCCTTCACCCTGCACCGGTTCCAGTACGATGGCGGCCACATCCTGCGGCGCGATGTCGTGGCTGAACAGATCGTGCAGGCTGGCGATAGCGTCCTCAACGCTGATGCCGGTGACCGCGTTAGGGTAGCGGGCGTGAAACACCGAGGCCGGCATCGGGCCAAAATCGCGCTTATAGGGGGCCACTTTGCCGGTCATCGCCATGGTCATGAAAGTGCGGCCGTGAAAGGCGTTACCGAAGGTGATGATGCCGTGACGACGGGTAGCGGCGCGCGCCACTTTAACCGCATTCTCTACCGCTTCAGCGCCGGTGGTGAAAAAAGCGGTTTTGGCTTTACCGGCAATTGGCACCCGCTGATTGATGCGTTCCGCCAGCGCCACATAGCTCTCATACGGCGTTATCTGGAAGGCGGTATGGGTGAATTTTGCTAACTGATCGGCAATGGCCTGCACGACGCTCGGATGACGGTGGCCGGTGTTGAGCACCGCGATGCCGCCGGCGAAATCAATCCAGCTATTGCCCTCAACGTCACGTAGCGTGGCGTTTTCGGCCTGATCGACATACCACTGACAAAGATTACCGGTGCCGCGCGGCAGCGCGTCATCTTTGCGTTGTTGCAACTGGCTGTTTTTACCTTCCATAACCTTTCCTTAGCGATAAGCGTCTTTACAAATCACGACAAACACGCTTATTTATGCCTGCACTGAGCGCGGTTGCCAGAGCCAATTTCACTGAGAAGGATGGAGCCAATTGCGGAGTTTGTACGCCGATCATGTATTGGAACGACTACAGTTTGTCGCGGAGGGCACGCTGCAGCAGCGCCTGCTGCACTGCATGCAGGCGGCGATTGTAGAGGGCATTTTCCCGCGCGGCTCACGCCTGCCGGCGACGCGTGATTTAGCGCGCGAGCTGGCGGTGTCGCGTAATACGGTGCTCAACGTCTATGAAAATCTGGTCGCGCAGGGATATGTCAGCGCGCGCACCGGCAGCGGCACCTGGATTGCAGAAAACCTGCCGGAAGGGTGCCTCAACAGCGCGCCGGCGCTGCCGCTCAGTGAACCCCTGATGAGTAAACCGGCGGCGATTTCAAAACGTGGCGCCACGCTGCTCGGTCACGCCAATGCCTCGCCTTATCAGTGGGGTGCATTTGTGCCCGGCGCGCCGGATGTGCGTGAGTTTCCGCATAAGTTATTTAGCCAGATTCAGTCGCGGCTGAATCGCGAACCTGACATCGAGCGGCTGATTTACAGCAGCAACGGCGGCTGCCCGCAGCTGCGCCAGGCGCTGGCTGAGTATCTCAGCGTGGCGCGCTCGGTGCGTGCCGACGCCGATCAAATCATCATTACCGAAGGCATTCATCAGGCGGTGGATCTGGTGACGCGCGTGCTGTGCGACGCGGGCGATCCGGTGTGGATCGAGGAGCCAGGCTACTGGGGCACACGCAACCTGTTACGCATTAACGGGCTAAAAATTCAGGCCAAAGCGGTGGATGAACAGGGCATTATCCCGGAGCTGGCACCGCGCAGCAAAGCGCCGAAGATGATTTTTGTGACACCGTCACACCAGTATCCGCTGGGTGTGCATCTCAGTCTGGAGCGGCGCAGGCAGCTGCTCGATCTCGCGCGCAAACACAAAAGCTGGCTGGTGGAAGATGACTATGACAGCGAATTTCGTTTCGCCGGCCAGCCGTTCCCCTCGCTACAGGGCTTTGAACCGGATGCGCCGGTGATCTATATGGGCACCTTCAGTAAAACGCTCTATCCCGCGCTGCGTCTCGGCTATCTGGTGGTGCCAAAAGCGCTGGCGCAGCCGCTGCGCGTGGCGGCGGCCGAACTCTATCGCGGCGGGCATCTGCTGGTACAGCGGGCGCTGGCGGAGTTTATTCAGAAAGGCCATTACATGACGCACATCCGCCGCATGCGCAAACTCTACAGTCAGCGCCGGCGCTTTATGATGACGCTAATTGAGCGCTACCTGGGCGCGGCCTTTATGCCGGTGGTCAATCATGAAGCAGGGCTGCATCTGGTGCTGAATCTGCCCCCGGGCTGCGATGATGTGGCGATTGCCGCGCTGGCGCTGCGACGCGGCGTCAAGGTGCGGCCGCTGTCGCAATACTACATGCATCCGCAGGAGCGACGCGGTCTGCTGCTCGGTTACGCCTGCGTGGATGAGCGCCAGTGCCAGGATGCGTTTGGTGTGCTCAAAGCCTGCCTGGTGGAAGCGGGCATCGCCGGGCGGGGATAGCCCCGGCATATGCCTTACGCCCGGCCAATGCTGTCCAGTTGCGCAACCACCTCCGGGCTGAGCGTTAGCGCCGCGCTGGCCAGGTTTTGCTGCAGATGCTGCGGCGAGGAGGTGCCGGGAATCAACAGAATATTATCTGAGCGTTGCAACAGCCAGGCGAGCGCCACCTGCAGCGTACTGGCGTTGAGCGTGCTGGCCACCGCGCTGAGCTGTTCCGACTGCAGCGGCGAAAAACCGCCGAGCGGAAAGAACGGCACGTAGGGAATGCCCTGTGCGGCCAGCTGGTCGATCAGCGCATCATCCTGACGATTGGCGAGGTTATACAGATTCTGTACGCAGGCAATCGGCGTCATCTGCTGTGCCTGCGCCACCTGACTGGCGGTCACGTTGCTCAGGCCAATGTGCCGAATCAGGCCACGCTGCTGCAGTTTAATCATCGCCTCGATTTGCGGCTCCAGCGATCCCTCTGCCGGTCCATGAACGCTCAGCATCGAGCGTAAATTGACGACCTCCAGCACGTCGAGGCCGAGATTGCGCAGGTTATCTTCAACCGCCTGCGTCAGTTCCTCCGGCGTGCTGGCGGGCAGCCAGCCGCCTTTGGTATTACGTCGGGCACCCACTTTGGTCACCAGCACCAGATCGCTGGGGTAAGGATAGAGCGCTTTTTTGATCAGCTGATTGGTGATGTGCGGGCCGTAAAAATCACTGGTGTCGATGTGATTCACACCGGCAGCCACGGCATCGCGCAGCACCTGTAACGCGCGGGCCTCATCTTTTGGCGGGCCAAATACGCCGGGACCGGCCAGCTGCATGGCACCGTAGCCGAGACGGGCAACCTGACGGTCGCCCAGTGTGTAAGTGGTGGTAGCCTGTGACATGTAAACCTCCTTCATCGGATAGTGTTTAAATTGTAATCACAACGGTGCTGTGCGACTATCCGTGTAAATCAGGACAGACTGTACGGAGTGACGCACAATGGCGCTGGATATGGCGTTGCTGCATGCGGTAGTGGCGGTGGCAAAAGCCGGTGGATTTCGCGAGGCGGCGCGCATGAGCGGCAGCAATCCGTCGCGTTTGAGTGATGCGGTGCGGCGCGCCGAACAGCAACTGGGCGTTCGGCTGTTCAATCGCACTACGCGAACGGTGGTACTGACCGAAGCGGGCCGGGCGCTGATGTCACGGCTGCTACCCGCCATGAACGAAGTGGATGCGGCGCTGGATGCCCTGAACACGTTCCGTGACACGCCGGGCGGCACGCTGCGGCTGAACGTGCCGGTCAGCGCGGCGCGGCTGGTATTACCGGCGATTGTGCCGGGATTTTTGCAGCGCTATCCCGACATCCGGCTGGAGATCGTGGCGGAGAGTAATGTGCAGGACATTTTTCGCGACAGCTGCGATGCCGGTATCCGTTACGACGATCATCTGGAACAGGATATGGTGGCGCTGCCGATTGGTCCGCGCGTGCAGCGCTTTGCCGCGGCCGCGGCGCCGGCCTATCTGGCGGCTCACGGTACGCCGCAGCATCCGCGCGACCTGATGCAGCATCGCTGTCTGTATGGTCGTTATGCCACCGGGGTGACGGCCGAATGGGAGTTCAGCCGCGGCGCGGAACGCATCACACTACAGCCGCAGGGGCCGCTGATTTGCAGTATCGGTGCGGCGATGGAGCTGACGGTGTCAACGGCCATCGCCGGTGCCGGCGTGGTCTATCTGTTTGAGGACTGGCTGAAGCCGGCGCTGGCCAGCGGCAGTCTGCAACCGATTCTTGCCGACTGGTGGCTCAGCTTTCCCGGCCTGTGGCTGTATTACAACGACCGCCGGCTGATCCCGGCACCGCTGCAGGCGTTTCTCAGCTGGATACGTGAACTCAATGCGACGCCGGGTTAACCAGCAGCCCGGAAACCAGCAGCCGAAAGGCCTGCACCGCACGCGGCAGTGCCGCGACCGGCTCATCGGCAGCGGCAATCCACAGCGCGGCATTGAGCGCGGCGCCGTTGACCAGTTGCGCCGCCGCTTCGGTATCGACCGGTTTCACCGTACCTTCCTCAATCAGCTCCGCCAGCATGGCGGCGGTGGTGCGCAGACAGGCGGTCTGATTAGGCCAGCGCGACGGATCGCCCAGCACCGCCGGGCCGTCCAGCAGCATGATGCGCTGGACTTCCGGCTCCAGCGACATCTCGATATAGGTAATGGCTTCCGCCAGAAACGCGTGCCAGCGAGTGTGATACTGCTGTCCGGCTGCGCGCATCTGCTCAAGAATCTCGCCATCAATCTGGTCAATGACCGCCTGTAGTAACCCTTTCTTATCGCCAAAATTATGGTACAGCGCACCGCGCGTCAGCCCGGCGGCTGCCGTGAGGTCATCCATTGACGCTTCGCTGTAACCCTTCTGCGCAAACGCGCGTCGTGCAGCGGCAATCAGTTTGCCGCGTGTCTCTTCCACCTGGTCTGCCCGTCGTCTGGCTGCCATCGCTGTTCCTTAAATTATGCATTGACATACGCCGCGTATGTAAAACATAGTAATACATACGCTGCGTATGTTAAAGCGAAAGCGGGCATAGCTAACCCGCTTTCTTCTCTCATCTTCAGGAGTACGATTATGAACAAACGCGATGCTGTTTTTCCAGCGGGCCGTCAGGCGTTGTACAACATCAATAAATACTCTGCGGCGATTCGCTCCGGCGACCTGCTGTTTGTTTCCGGCCAGGTGGGCAGTCGTGATGATGGCACCGCCGAGCCCGATTTCACGCGTCAGGTTAATCAGGCGTTCACCAATCTCGCGGCGGTGCTGAAGGCCGCCGGTTGCAGTTTTGATGACGTAGTTGATGTCACTACGTTTCATACCGATCCGGAAGCGCAGTTCACCACGGTGAACGAAGTACGGCTGCGCTTCTTCGGCGATGCGCCTTATCCCAACTGGACGGCGGTGGGCGTCAACTGGCTGGCGGGCTATGATTTCGAAATCAAGGTAATTGCGCGCATTCCGCAGTGAGCCAGCGTGCGGCGATCAGTCTGCAACCCATAAAAAAGCCGCTAACCGTTGCCGGTTAGCGGCTTGTTCACTTCACGCCTAATCAGGCGCTCAGCAGTTGATCAGCAGTTTTTTCTACCAGCGCCAGCAGCAGCTTGATGTCTTCCAGCGTGACGGTCGGGTTCAGCAGCGTCAGCTTCAGGCAGGTCACGCCTGCATGCTCGGTCACACCGACGTTAGCGCGGCCAGACTCCAGCAACGCATCGCCGATGCGCTGGTTGAACAGGGCGATCTGCGCGCTGTCGCTCAGCTGTTCTGGACGATAGCGGAACAGTACGCTGGCCAACTGTGGCTGCATTACCAGCTCCAGACGTGGCTCAGATTCAACGAACTGCGCAACGTCCTGTGCCAGGCTCACGCCGTGGTCGATAATCGCGGCGTACTGTTTCTGACCCAGCGCTTCCAGACCCATCCACAGTTTCAGCGCATCGAAACGACGCGTGGTCTGCAGTGATTTGGACACCAGGTTCGGCACGCCAGCTTCTTCATCGAACTCGGAGTTCAGGTAAGCCGCCTGATAACGCATCAGCTCATAGTGACGCGCGTCTTTCAGCAGGAACGCGCCGCAGCTGATGGTCTGGAAGTATTGTTTGTGGAAGTCGAGGGTGACGGAATCCACCAGCTCCAGACCATCCAGGTAATGACGATACTTTTCAGACAGCAGCAGCGCACCGCCCCAGGCCGCATCCACGTGCACCCAGATGTTGTGCTCAGCGGCGATGGCTGCGATTTCACGCAGCGGATCGATGGCGCCGGCATCGGTGGTGCCTGCCGTCGCGACGATCGCCAGGATCTGTTCGCCGTTGGCTTCAGCCTGCGCCATTTTGGCTTTCAGGTCATTCACGTCCATACGGGCGAACTGATCCGACTTCACCTGCACCACAGACTGATAGCCGTGGCCCAGCAGCGCCATGTTCTTCTGCACGGAGAAGTGGGCATTTTCTGAGCACAGCACTTTAATCTTGCGCAGATCGCCAGTGATGCCGTGCTGCTGCACGGAATGGCCCTGACGTGCATAGAAAGCGTCACGTGCCAGCATCAGGCCCATCAGGTTGCTCTGCGTACCGCCGCTGGTGAACACGCCCGCATCACCGGCCGGATAGCCAACCTGCGCACGCAGCCACTCAATCAGTTTGATTTCAATAATGGTGGCAGAAGGGCTCTGATCCCACGAATCCATGCTCTGATTAGTGGCGTTGATCAGCACTTCAGCCGCCTGGCTTACCACCAGGCTCGGACAGTGCAGGTGCGCAACGCACTGCGGATGGTGCACCGCCAGACTGTCTTTGAGGAAATATTCAATCGCACGTTCAATCGCGGCCTGGTTGCCCAGGCCGTTTGGATTGAAGTCGAGCGTGATACGCTCGCGCAGTTCGGCAACCGTTTTGCCCTGGTACATCTCAGGCTGTTGCAGCCACTGCACAACCGCGGCGCTGCTCTGGGCAATCGCCTGCTGGTACGCCTCAATGCTCGGGGCCGAGGCGGCCAGAATCGGGTTTACTTCAGACATTTACTCTTCCAGTCAAACAGGTTTGACGCCAGCGCCCAGCAGCGCCTGCTCAAATTTATCCAGGAACACGGCCAGCTCTTCGTTGCTGATCAGCAGTGATGGCAGCAGGCGCAGTACCGCACCGTGACGACCGCCACGCTCCAGAATCAAACCGGCTTCGAAGCATTTTTTCTGCAGCAGTGCAGAGAGTTCGCCGTCGGCCGGGAAGCTACCCATGTGGTCAGCTGGCTCGTGTGGCTTAACGATTTCGATACCGATCATCATCCCGAGGCCGCGTACGTGACCAATAACCGGGAAGCGTTTCGCCATCGCGTTCAGCTGGGCTTTCAGCCATTCACCCTGTTCTGCCACTTTGCCGGCGATGTTCTGCTCGGTCAGGATCTTCAGCGTCGCCAGACCGGTTGCCATCGCCAGCTGGTTGCCGCGGAAGGTACCGGTGTGGTGGCCAGGTGACCAGGCGTCAAACTGCTTTTTGATACCCAGCACGGCCAGAGGCAGACCGCCGCCCACCGCTTTAGACATCACGATGATGTCTGGCTCAATGCCCGCGTGTTCGAAGGCAAAGAACTTACCGGTACGGGCAAAGCCAGCCTGGACTTCGTCAAGGATCAGCAGAATGCCGTGTTCCTGGGTCACTTTGCGGATGCGCTGCAGCCACTCAGCTGGCGCCGGGTTCACGCCGCCTTCACCCTGTACCGCTTCGAGGATCACGGCCGCAGGCTTACGCACGCCGCTTTCAACGTCGTTGATCAGGTTTTCGAAGTAGTAGGTCAGGGCTTTCACGCCAGCTTCGCCGCCGAGGCCCAGCGGGCAACGGTACAGGTGCGGGTAAGGCATGAACTGCACTTCTGGCATCATGCCGTCAACCGCTTCTTTCGGCGACAGGTTGCCGGTCACGGACAGCGCGCCGTGCGTCATCCCGTGGTAACCGCCAGAGAAGCTGATTACGCCGCTGCGGCCGGTGACTTTTTTCGCCAGCTTCAGCGCCGCTTCAACGGCATCAGCACCGGATGGACCGGTGAACTGCAGGCAGTACTCTTTACCCTGACCTGGCAGCAGCGAGAGCAGAGATTCGGAGAACTGATCTTTCAGTGGCGTCGTCAGATCAAGAGTATGTAACGGCAAGCCGCTGGTAATGACATTTTGGATGCTCTGCAGAACATCAGGATGGTTATGACCAAGTGCCAGCGTCCCTGCGCCAGCCAGACAGTCAAGATATTGTTTGTTTTCAACATCCGTAATCCACACGCCATTGGCTTTGGCAATCGCTAAAGGCAACTTGCGCGGGTAGCTCCTGACGTTTGATTCAAACTCAGCCTGACGGGCTAAGAATGCGTCGTTGTTTCCGTTGAATGAGTTGGCACCAAAAGTATCAATACGGACTTTATCCGTCATCATATCTCTCCTTCAACCGGGGCTCGAACAGGCTGGCCGATTGACTAGTTGAACAAAAAAGTATCAGTGGCTCAAAAAACGCGGCCAATATAGAGCCTTTTGACGCACATCACAATGATTAATTTTGTTTAGAATTGTTTATTCTTTTCATTTAGGAATCAGGACGTTGGACAGAAACTGGCCACTTATTTTAACGCCGCGATATGAACAGGCGATTAAATAATCGTGTGAATAAAAAGACTTATGCCCGCCAGTGCCAGCCACGGACCAAAGGGCAGCACGTGATGCAGCTCGCGTTGCCAGCCTAATCGGGCCAGCAGAACAAATAAAATTGCGCCTGTGCAAGCCAGTAACAGCACAAAGGGTAAAAGCGCCCAGCCAAGCCAGGCACCCAGCGCAGCCAGCAGTTTGGCGTCTCCGCCCCCGAGACCGGGGCGCTTGTTTATCAGCTGATAGAGTTCACCCACTAGCCACAGCGTGCTGTAGCCAGCTATCGCACCGAACACGGCATCATTCAGCGTACCGGGCAGCCAGTACAGCGCTTTGAACAGCAGGCCAAGCCACAGCAGTGAAAGGGTGAGAGCGTCCGGCAACAGCAGATGCTCAATGTCGATGAGGGTTAGCGCCAGCAGAATCCAGGCGAGCAGCAGGGCGGCAAGCAGGCGGCTATCGGGCGGCAGCAGCCAGGCCAGCGCCAGGCTGATCGCGGCGGTGAGCAGTTCCGTCAGCGGGTAGCGCAGGCTCACCGGGTGGTGGCAGTAGCGACAGTGTCCGCGCAACAACAGCCAGCTGAGCAGCGGCAGCATATCGATCGCGCGCAGCGTGGTCTGGCAGTGTGGACAGTGCGAGCGCGGCAACAGCAGGGTAATGCCGGGTTGCGGGTTCATTACCTGCTGCGGCAGGCGATAAATGACCACGTTGAGAAAGCTGCCGACGCACAGCGCCAGCAGTGTACCGATCAACCAGTAGGCGATTTCCATGAGGTTTTCTCCTGCTGTCCATGCAGCGTTGGGTTTTTCTGTCGCCACGAATGGCGATCGTGCAGATCATGGCGCGGTTACCGTGGGGGCGCATTGATGCGTACCGGTGTAAGCGGGGCGATTTTTTGCCCGGTTGCACGACAGGTTGGCATAAAGGTGCCGCGTAACCTGTTTGCGCGATAAATCGCGCCGCTACGGATTTGTGCGGTTTGACGGCAGGTCGCCATAAATGGCGACCCTACAGGTTTCGCCGGGCGCGCATTTATACGCACCGCGAAATCGCGCCGCTACGGATTTGTGCGGTTTGACGAAAGGTCACCATAAATGGCGACCCTACAGGTTTCACAGCGTGCGCATTGATGCGCACCGCGAAATCGCGCCGCTACGGATTTGTGCGGCTTGACGACAGGTCACCATAAATGGCGACCCTACAGGTTTCGCAGGGTGCGCATTTATGCGTACCGCGAAATCGCGCCGCTACGGATTTGTGCGGTCTGACGGCAGGTCACCATAAATGGCGACCCTACAGGTTTTGTAGGGTGCGCATTTAGGTACAAACCGGCCACATAGGTAACACTTTAGACCGGGCACATGGGTAACAGTTATAAACGGCATAGCAGAGGAGACTCACTATGCCCTGGACTGAGACTGTTACCATGCAACGCCTTGAATTCATCCTCGCCTGCCAGGCAGGCGGGGAATCCATGACGCAGCTGTGTCACCGCCACGGCATCAGCCGCAAAACCGGCTACAAGTGGCTCAGCCGCTTTAACCCCGGCGAGCTCTCCTCGCTTGAAAATCTCTCCCGCGCCCGCCATCTCCAGCCCGATAAAATCGCCCCCGACATCACCGCGCGCCTCGTTCAGTTCCGCCAGCAGCACCCCGACTGGGGGCCAAAAAAAATCCGCCACTGGTTCCTCAGCAACGGCGCTGACTTCAGCGTCCCTGCCGCCAGCACCATCGGCGACCTGCTGAAGGCGGCGGGAATGGTTCAGCCGCGGACGCCGCGCAAGCGAACGCCGGGCAACCTGCGCAGCCTCACGACGCCCGTGAGGAATAACCACGTCTGGAGCGCTGATTTTAAAGGGCGCTTCCGCCTGAAAGACGGCAGCTGGTGCCGCCCCTTCACGCTTACCGATAACCACAGCCGCTACCTGCTGTCCTGCGAGCCGGGCACGTCGGAGACCACGGTGTTCGTGCGCGGCTGCATGGAAAGGGCCTTCCTGGAAGGCGGGCTGCCCGACGTTATCCGCACCGACAACGGCTCGCCCTTCGTTGCGCCGGGCATTCTCGCGCTGACGCAGCTGAGCGTGTGGCTGATAAAGCTGGGGATACAGCCGGAAAGAACCGCGCCGGGCTGTCCGGGGCAGAACGCCCGCCACGAGCGGATGCACCGGTCGCTGAAGGTCGCCATGAGCCACCACGACGTCTTTGGCTCGCTGCCGGAGCAGCAGGCGTGGTGCAGCGGATGGCGGAACGAGTTCAATCAGGAAAAGCCGCATGAGGCGCACGGGCAGCAGCCGCCCGCGAAAATATGGACGCCTTCACCGCGGAAATGGGACGGAAAAGTGCCGGAGGTGGGCTATCCGGAGGGGGCGAAGCTGTACAAAGTCGGTGAAAAAGGCGACCTGAGGCTGAACGGGCGAACCTTCCTGAGCGCGGCGTTACGGGGGGAATACGTGCGGTTCCTGGAAGTGGACGACGGCATTGACGTCATCCTCTTCGACAGGCTCATCCTTGCGTATTATGACCGGGCAGAAAAGCGTATTATCCGGATCGACTGACCACAAAAAGTGTTACCTGTGTGCCCGGTCTGATCTGTTACCCATGTGCCCGGTCGTACCTTTATGCGTACCGCGAAATCGCGCCGCTACCAGTTCTGTGCGGTTTGATGGCAGGTCGCCATGAATGGCGATCCTACAAAATCTGTAGGGTGCGCATTGATGCGCACCGCGACCTGTCGACAACCCCGGCCGGTGTGCGAGAGGCACAATACGCCGGCGGAGACGGCGTGGCGAGCAGCAAAGCGGCGTTGCAGCGATTTGCAGCAGGATTTACGAGCGGGCTCCAGAGAACAGAGAAGATATAAGCAGGGATGCGTGAATTTCACGGGCTGGCAATGACCAAATCGATGCGAAGACAGGCAGAAATCCAATCGATGGGCCAGCCGAGGCCGACAACAATCTAATCAATACACCAGCGGAGACAGATCATAATCCAATCAATGCGCCAGCGAGTTTACTGGCTCTGTTTAAACTGCTGCATGGCTTCCAGCACATTGCTGGTGGCGAGCGACATCACCCATTCGCTGTTGCGAAAAACGTCGTAATGGCCGGCGTTATAGCGAAACACATACAGCTCACCGCGGAAACGCAATCCTTTTGTTTTCACGCCAATGTGATGCCGGCGTAGTGCTGCCTGTGAAAGTCTGTCAGTCGCGGTTCTCATCATCATTCTCCTGTCCAGCCTCTGGCGTCACTATCCCAGGGAAGAATAAGCAGCCAACCTTAGGATAACCTTAAGAACAGTATAGTCTCTTGGTTAATGCATTGAAAAATAGCCACTTTAATTGCCCTGTATCGTAAAGCCGACCAATGATGTCTGACCCGATGCTGATTTCCGGCCCCGGCGCGCAATCTTCTACCAATCTTCAACATCACGTAAAAAAGTCAGCGTGCCGCTTTGCCATTTAATGTTCAGTTAAGTTTTCCCCCGTATTTTGGTTTCTTATAGCGATAAAACAGACCTGCTTAAGTTTTATTGCGCGCAGATGACAGCCGCCCTGCGAACACACTCGTTTAAGTAACGTTTAAACAAAAGGTTACAGCGTGTTTCATCAGGTTGTCATGCGCGGCAATAACGCTTGTTTTATTTTTCAGCATGTTTTCAGGCACAACAGTAAGGTTATCTTATGAGTTTCCTTCCGTTTTCGCGCCCGGCATTGGGTGAGGAAGAACTGGCCGCGGTGCAGGCGGTATTTGCATCGGGCTGGATTACCACCGGACCGCAGAATGCTGCGCTGGAGCAGGCGTTTTGCCAGCTCACCGGCAACCAGCATGCTATTGCCGTCAGCTCTGCCACAGCAGGCATGCACGTCACGTTGATGGCGCTGGGTATCCAGCCCGGCGACGAGGTGATCACCCCGTCGCTGACCTGGGTTTCCACGCTCAATATTATTACGCTGCTGGGCGCGACGCCGGTGATGATCGATGTGGATCGCGATAACCTGATGGTGAGCGCAGAACAGATCGAAGCGGCCATTACGCCGCGCACCCGCGCCATCGTGCCGGTTCACTATGCCGGTGCGCCGGCGGATATCGACGCCCTTCGCGCCGTCAGCGCGCGCCACAATATCCCGCTCATTGAAGATGCGGCCCACGCGGTAGGTTGCTACTACAAAGGCCGGCACGTCGGGCAGCAGGGCACCGCAATCTTCTCGCTGCACGCCATCAAAAACATCACCTGCGCCGAAGGCGGCATTGTGGTGACCGATGATGCGCAGCTGGCTGACCGCCTGCGCAGCCTGAAATTCCACGGCCTGGGCGTCGATGCCTACGATCGCCATACCCATGGCCGCAAACCGCAGGCCGAAGTAATCATGCCCGGTTTTAAATACAACCTGCCAGACATCAACGCCGCGATTGCGCTGGTGCAGCTGCAAAAGTTGCCGGCCATCAATGCACGTCGCCAGGCCATCGCCGCGCGCTATTTGCGCGAGCTGGCAGATACGCCGTTGCTGCCGCTGGTGCAGCCGGCGTGGCCGCATCAGCATGCGTGGCATCTGTTTATCATTCGCGTGGACGAAACGCGCTGCGGTATCAGTCGCGATGCGCTGATGGAGCAGTTGAAAATTCATGACATCGGCACCGGCCTGCATTTCCGCGCCGCGCATACCCACAAGTATTACCGTGAACGCTATCCGCAGCTCTCGCTGCCGGCCACCGAATGGAACAGCGAACGTATCTGCTCGCTGCCCCTGTTCCCCGACATGCTCGATGACGATGTAACGCGTGTGATTACTGCCTTACGCCACCTTGCGGGAGCCTGAGATGCTGGAAGAAAAACCGATTCGCAAAGTCTCCGTGGTGATCCCGGTGTACAACGAAGAACAGAGCCTGCCGGAGCTGGTGCGCCGCACCGACGCGGCCTGCCGCACGCTCGGCCTTGACTATGAAATCTTACTGGTGGATGACGGCAGCGCCGACCGCTCCGCGCAGATGATCGCCGATGCGGCGGATATGCCGGGCAGTCACGTGGTCGGCGTGCTGCTGAATCGCAACTACGGACAACACTCGGCGATTATGGCCGGTTTCAGCCATGTTTCCGGTGATGTGATCATTACGCTGGATGCCGATCTGCAAAACCCGCCGGAGGAGATCCCCAACCTGGTCAAAGCCGCGCAGCAGGGCTACGACGTGGTCGGCACCGTGCGCCAGAACCGTCAGGATAGCTGGTTCCGTCGCCGCGCTTCACGCACCATCAACCACCTGATTCAGCGCGTGACCGGCAAAGCGATGGGCGATTATGGCTGCATGCTGCGCGCCTATCGCCGTCACATTGTCGATGCGATGCTCAACTGCCACGAACGCAGCACCTTTATCCCGATTCTGGCGAACACCTTCGCGCGCCGCACCATTGAACTGCCGGTTACGCATGCCGAGCGTGAGTTTGGCGACTCCAAATACAGCTTTATGAAGCTGATCAACCTGATGTATGACCTGGTGACCTGCCTGACCACCACGCCGCTGCGTCTGCTGAGTATTGTCGGCAGCTTAATCGCGCTGGCCGGTTTCGCCTTTTCTCTGATCCTGATTGTGCTGCGCCTGTTCCTTGGTGCCAGCTGGGCCGGTGACGGTGTGTTCATGCTATTTGCCGTGCTGTTTATTTTTGTCGGCGCGCAGTTTGTCGGCATGGGCCTGCTGGGCGAATACATCGGTCGTATTTATAACGACGTACGCGCCCGTCCGCGCTACTTCATTCAACGTGTTATCCATCCGCAACAAGATGCCCCGTCTGTACAGGAAATTAAGCAATGAAAACTATCGTCTTCGCCTATGCCGAAATGGGCTGTGCAGGCATCACTGCGCTGCTGAACGCAGGCTATGAAATCAGTGCCATCTTCACCCATGCGGACACCTCGCCGGAGAGCCATGCGTTTCCTTCGGTAGCACGCCTCGCGGCTGAGCAGGGCATTCCGGTTTATGCGCCGGAAGATGCTAACCATCCGCTGTGGGTGGATCGCATCCGCACCATGCAGCCGGACTTTATCTTCTCGTTTTATTATCGCGCACTGCTGAGCGATACCATTCTGAACTGCGCGCGGGTTGGCGCGTTTAACCTGCACGGTTCGCTGCTGCCGAAATACCGTGGTCGTGCGCCGCTTAACTGGGTGCTGGTCAACGGCGAGACGGAAACTGGCGTAACGCTGCACCGCATGGTGAAACGTGCCGATGCCGGCGACATTGTGGCGCAGCAGCGCGTGGCGATTGACCCGCAGGATAATGCGCTGACGCTGCACCGTAAGCTGGTGGCTTGCGCCGGCCAGCTGCTGGAAGGCGCGCTGCCGCCGATGAAGCGCGGTGAGATTGCCGCCACGCCGCAGAACGACGCGGAAGCGACCGTGGTCGGTCGCCGCACGCCGGAGGATGGCCGCATCAACTGGGAGCTGCCGGCGGCTAAAGTGAATAACCTGGTGCGTGCAGTCACCGATCCGTGGCCTGGTGCGTTTGCGTATGCCGGCACGGTGAAATTCGTGGTGTGGAAAGGGCGGGTTCACCAGGATGCGCCCAGCGCCAAACCGGGAACGGTGCTGTCAGTTGAGCCGTTCCTGATTGCCTGCGGCGAGGGCGCGCTCGAAGTGGTCACCGGGCAGAGCGACAACGGTGTTTACATGAACGGCAGCCAGCTGGCGCAGAGTCTGGGCATGGTGCCGGGTGCGCTGCTTTACTCGCAGCCGGTTGCTGCGGTAAAACGCCGCACGCGGGTGCTGATCCTCGGCGTAAACGGCTTTATCGGCAACCATCTCACCGAACGCCTGCTGCAGGATGATAATTTTGAGGTTTATGGCCTGGATATCGGTTCCGATGCCATCAGCCGCTTCCTGGATGAACCGCGCTTCCACTTCGTTGAAGGGGATATCAGCATCCACTCTGAATGGATTGAGTATCACATCAAGAAATGTGACGTGGTGCTGCCGCTGGTGGCGATCGCCACGCCGATCGAATATACCCGTAATCCGCTGCGCGTGTTCGAGCTGGATTTCGAAGAGAACCTGAAGATTATTCGTGACTGCGTGAAGTATAAAAAGCGCATCATTTTCCCGTCGACCTCCGAAGTGTACGGTATGTGTACCGATCAGCATTTCGACGAGGATCACTCCAACCTGGTGGTCGGACCGATCAATAAACAGCGCTGGATCTATTCGGTATCAAAACAGCTGCTGGACCGGGTGCTGTGGGCCTATGGCGAAAAAGAGGGGTTGCGCTTTACGCTATTCCGTCCGTTTAACTGGATGGGCCCGCGGCTGGATAACCTCAACGCCGCGCGTATCGGCAGTTCTCGCGCCATCACCCAGCTGATCCTTAATCTGGTGGAAGGCTCGCCGATCAAGCTGATCGACGGTGGCGCACAGAAGCGCTGTTTCACCGATATTCGCGACGGCATCGAAGCGCTGTTCCGCATTATCGAGAATAAACACAACAACTGCGATGGCCAGATCGTTAACATTGGTAACCCGGAGAACGAAGCCAGTATTAAAGAGCTGGCGGAACACCTGCTGGCCAGCTTTGAGCGCCACCCGCTGCGCGATCGCTTCCCGCCATTTGCCGGTTTCCGTGAGGTAGAGAGCAGCAGCTACTATGGCAAGGGCTATCAGGACGTGGAGCACCGCAAGCCGTCGATTAAAAACGCCCGCCGCCTGCTCGACTGGACGCCAACCGTGGCGATGGATACCACCATCGATAACACGCTGGACTTCTTCCTGCGCACCGTTGAGCTACAGGAAAAGCCATGAAGCGAGTGGGTTTGCGTGTTGATGTCGATACCTGGCGCGGCACGCAACTGGGCGTACCGGCGCTGCTGCAGCAGTTCAGCCTGCATCAGCTGCAGGCCAGCTTCTTCTTCAGCGTTGGGCCGGACAACATGGGGCGCCACCTGTGGCGCCTGATGAAGCCGCGCTTTCTGTGGAAAATGCTGCGTTCGCGCGCGGCCTCGCTGTACGGCTGGGATATTTTACTGGCCGGTACCGCCTGGCCGGGCCGCGAAATAGGCAAAGGGCTGGCGTCGATTATTCGCGCCACGGCAGATCACCATGAAGTGGGGTTACACGCGTGGGATCACTTTGCCTGGCAGACCTGGGCTGGCGTCTGGTCGCCACAGCAGCTGAATGCGCAGATTGCGCGCGGTAAAACGACGCTGGAAGCCATTTTAGGTGACAGTGTCACCTGCTCTGCGGTGGCAGGCTGGCGCGCCGACAGCCGGGTACTGGATGCTAAGCAGCCGTTTGGCTTTCGCTATAACAGCGACTGTCGCGGCAGCGGGCCGTTCATTCCGCGCCTCAACGATGGCAGCCTCGGCACGGTGCAAATTCCGGTAACCCTGCCGACGTGGGATGAAGTGGTGGGCCAGCAGGTCAGCGCGGAGGGGTTTAACGACTTTATTCTCGCGCAGATGCATGCCGCCAGCGGTACGCCGGTCTATACCATTCACGCAGAGGTCGAAGGCATCGTCGGTTTGCCCGCCTTTGCCGATCTGCTGACGCGCGCGCAGCAGCAGGGCATCCGGTTTTGTCCGCTGAGCGAGCTGCTGCCGGACGATCTCAGTACGCTGCCACAGGGCCATGTGGTGCGCGGGCACATTGCCGGCCGGGAAGGCTGGCTGGGTTGCCAGAGTTAACATTTTACAGGACCCAAGTATGGAAACACCGATGCGCAGCCGCACCCGCATAGTGCTGCTGATAGCGCTTTTTGCTCTCTATTATCTGATCCCGGTGCCATTCCGCGATCTCTGGCAGCCGGATGAAACCCGCTATGCCGAAATCAGCCGCGAGATGCTGCTGAGCGGTAACTGGGTGGTGCCGCATTTTTTTGATTTGCGCTACTTCGAGAAGCCGATTGCCGGTTACTGGGTCAATAATCTTGGCCAGCTGTTATTTGGGCATAATAATTTTGGCGTGCGCGCCGGTGCGATTATCTGTACCACGCTGAGTGCCATGCTGATCTACTGGCTGGGCAAACGGATGTTCCCCAGCCGCAAAATAGCGCTCACCGCCAGCGTGATCTTTCTTACCTCGCTGCTGGTTTACGGCATCGGCACCTATGCCGTGCTCGATCCGATTCTGCTGTTGTGGCTGGTGGCGGCGATGTGCAGCTTTTGGTTTGCTGCGCAGGCGCACAGTACCTCACAGCGGCTGACGGGCTATGTGCTGCTCGGCGCGGCCTGTGCCATGGGCTTCATGACCAAGGGCTTTCTGGCGCTGGCGGTGCCGGTGCTGGCGATTGTGCCCTGGGTGCTCTGGCAGCGACGTTTTGGCGAACTACTGCGCTGGGGCCCGCTTACTGTGCTGGTGGCGGCCGCGATCAGCGCACCCTGGGCGCTGTCCATTCAGCATCAGGAAGGCGATTTCTGGCACTACTTCTTCTGGGTCGAACATATTCAGCGCTTCGCGGAGAGCGATGCGCAGCACAAAGCCCCGTTCTGGTATTACCTGCCGGTGCTGCTGGCAGGCTGTTTGCCATGGCTCGGCCTGCTGCCAGGCGCGCTGAGCGGCGCATGGCGACAGCGTCAACAGCACGCTGTCGCGATCTATTTGCTTAGCTGGGTTGTGCTGCCGCTGCTGTTCTTTAGCATCGCCAAAGGCAAACTGCCGACCTATATCCTGCCGTGCTTTGCGCCGCTGGCGTTGTTGATGGCGCATTATGCGCACGGTAACACCGCGCGCCTGAAACAGGCTTTGGCGGTAAATGGCTGGATTAACCTGCTGTTTGGTCTGGGCGCCACGCTGCTGGTCGTGGTGGTGATGGCACCCTGGGGGCTGGCGCACCATCCGGTGTACGCGCGCGATGAGTTGCTGCGGGTAGTGTGCGCTGCGCTGGCATTTGCCGGCTGGGCGGTGATGGGCTGGTTAAGCCTGAAAACAGGCCGCTGGCAACTGGCTGCGCTTTGCCCGCTGGCATTGGCGCTGCTGGTCGGGTTGGCTATCCCGCAAAAGGTGCGTGATAGCAAACAGCCGCAGAGCTTCGTCAGCGCCGTTCGGCCTCAGCTGGCGCAGAGCCGCTATCTGGTGGTGGACAATTCCGGCATCGCTTCTGCGGTCGCATGGGAATTGCGCCGCAGCGATATCACTTTCTTCGATGAAAAAGGTGAGCTGGAGTACGGACTGGGTTATCCCGATGCAAAAACGCGTTACGTCGACGGGGAAGCCTTCGCCGACTGGCTGCGCCTGCATCGCCGGCAGGGTCCGGTAGCGCTGGTGCTGCTGCTGAATTCTGACGAAAAGCAAGCGGATGCGCATCTGCCGGTGCCGGATGATGTGTATCAGCAGGGACGGCTGGTCTACTACGGCTATAACGCGACACCATGAATCTGCTGCTGATCCTGCTGGTAAGTCTGCTCAGTTGTGCCGCCCAGCTGTGCCAGAAACAGGCGGCCCACTGCGGCGGGCACCGCCTGTTCGGCTGGCTCGTGCTCAGCCTGCTGCTGCTGGGGACGGCGATGCTGCTGTGGCTGGTGGTGCTGCGCACCGTGCCGGTCAGCGTGGCTTACCCGATGCTGAGCCTGAATTTTGTACTGGTGGCGGTGGCGGCGCGCGTCATCTGGCGTGAGACCTACACGCGACGGCAGTGGCTGGGTACGCTGGCGATCGTTGCCGGGGTTGCGCTGATGGGGAGCCATCTGTGAAGGGCTGGCTGCTGGCGCTGGCCAGCGTGCTGCTGGTGTCACTGGCGCAGCTGCTGCTGCGCACGGCAATGCTCGCGCTGCCACCGCTGGATACATGGACCGCGCTACCGTGGCAGCACGGCCTGATACCGTTAATCGGCGGACTGGCAGCTTACGGCTGCTCAATGCTGTGCTGGCTGCTGGCGCTGCGGCTGTTGCCGCTCAACCGGCTCTATCCGCTGCTCAGTCTGAGCTATGTGCTGGTGTGGCTGGCCGCCATTTCCCTGCCAGCCTTGCATGAAACCTTCCGCTGGAGCAGTCTTGCAGGCGTCATATTGATCGTCTGCGGCCTGCTGTGCGTGGCGCTGCCGCGCCGTTAACCGTTAATGCTGCTGCCACGGGTGATATTCACCCTGGCGGCGGCCTGGCGCCGTTTCCGGCAAACGCAGCAGGCCGAACAATGAAATCACCCCCAGCACTACAACATACAGCGCCAGACCATACCAGTGGCCATGGGTCACCTGCAGAATCTTCACCGCCACCAGTCCGAGTACGCCGCTGCCGATCAGCGAACCGATCTGCCAGATCACCGCGATACCGCTGCAGCGAATGTGCGTGGGAAACAGTTCGGGGAACCATGACGCCTGCGGGGCATAACACATGCTGTGGCCCAGCGTCAGCGCCACGATCATCGCCATCTGCGTGAGCCAGTAGCTGTTGTGCGCCAGCGCGAGAAAAAATGGCACGATCGAGAGCATGATCAGCAGCGTGCCGATCAGATAAACCGGCTTGCGACCGATGCGGTCGGAAAGGGCACCCATCAGCGGGATCGCCAGGACTTCGAGGATCACCGCGACGATCATACTGTTCATCAAAATGCCGGCATCAAGCTGATTAGCCTTACCCCAGGCAAGGATGATGACGGTAAACAGGGCGAAGGCGCAGGCTTCGATCAGTTTCGCTGCCACGCCGTTGACCACCAGCCGCGGATTACCACGCAGCACCTCTTTTAACGGCCTGGATTCTGCCGCTTTGGTTTCACGAATGGCGGCGAAGACCGGCGATTCATCAATGCGCAGGCGAATAAACAGGCCGACAATCACCAGCAGCGCGCTGAGCAGAAAAGGCACGCGCCAGCCCCAGTCCATCATCTGCTCCGCGTTCAGCGCGGCATTAAGCACAGCGAACAGCGCCAGCGGCAGCAGAAACCCGACCGGAGCACCAATCTGCACCCAGCTGGCAAAGAAACCGCGCCGGGCAGGCTGCGCATATTCGGCCGTCATTAATACCGCGCCCGCCTGTTCACCGCCGACGCCAAACCCCTGCAGCAAGCGGATGGCAATCAGTAATATCGGGGCCCAGACGCCAATTTTTTCGTAGGTTGGCAACAGGCCAATGCAGAACGTGCCAAGGCCCACGATCAGGATGGTCGCCACCAGCGCCTTTTTGCGTCCCACTTTGTCGCCGATGTGCCCAAACACCATGCCGCCAATAGGACGTGCGAGGAAGCCAACCGCATAAGTGGCGAAGGCAGCGAGTGTGCTGACCAGCGGATCGTGGCTGGGAAAGAACAGATGGCCAAAGAACAGTACCGCTGCCGTACCGTAAGCGAAAAAGTCGTAATACTCTGCCGCCGTGCCTATCGCCGAGGCGCTGGCGACGCGGCGAATCAATGATTTAGGGTGAGCTTCAGCGGTATCAGATTGAGCAACAGTTGAAGAGGCCATGACAAATCCCGAAGAGGTTAAAGAGCGACTACCATACAAGAAGGTTTGTGCAGTTGTTGCGCGATTGATCACAAAGCGTGGCGACTCTCGGCGTAAAGGGGCCGGTCAGCTGCGCTTCCATAACCACCTCGCCCAATCTCCATTCTCCTTATTTCGGCTGATGTAAATCCATCAAAATAAACCGGTCAAAAGGCTTGAACTCACAATTTGAAAAGCAGGTTTCAAATATAAATTAACATGAAATAAAAATGCCGATAGCCTGGACGCGCTGCTTTGTTCTGATGCTTTTCCTAACGCATTTTTTACCAGGAGGTATTATGGAAAAAGAACTTTATCTCTCCACCAACACCGCGTCCGGCCCCAACAGCACAACAAAAACCGAACCCTTCGTAAAAATCATCGCGCTGGTGGCGACACTCGGCGGGCTGCTGTTTGGTTACGATACCGGCGTAGTATCCGGTGCGCTGCTCTTCATGCGCAGTGATTTACATCTCACGCCGTTCACTACCGGGCTGGTGACCAGTTCACTGTTGTTCGGCGCTGCCTTTGGCGCACTGCTGGCAGGGCACTTCGCAGATGCCCTCGGGCGCCGCAAAATCATCATCACGCTGGCCTTTATTTTTGCCCTCGGCGCGGTCGGCTCTGCCTTCGCACCTGATGTGGTGACGATGATTGCTTCACGCCTGTTTCTTGGTATTGCCGTTGGCGGGGCGGCTGCCACGGTGCCGGTGTATATCGCGGAAATTGCTCCGGCGAATAAACGCGGTCAACTGGTGACGCTGCAGGAGCTGATGATTGTTTCTGGCCAGCTGCTGGCCTATGTCTCCAATGCCACTTTCAATGAAATCTGGGGTGGCGAACATACCTGGCGCTGGATGCTGGCCATCTCCACCGTACCCGCCGTGCTGTTGTGGATCGGAATGATCTTTATGCCGGAAAGTCCACGCTGGCACGTCATGCGCGGCAACACTGCTGGCGCGCGCAGGGTGCTGGAGAAAACCCGGGCGGCGGAGGACGTAGAGTGGGAGCTGGAGGAGATCGAAGAGACCATCGAAGAGCATCGCCAGCAAGGCAAAGGTCGCCTGCGTGACCTGCGCACGCCATGGTTGCGCAAAGTGTTTTTACTGGGAATTGGCATTGCCGCCATCCAGCAGCTGACCGGTGTGAATACCATCATGTACTACGCGCCAACCATGCTCACTGCTACCGGCCTGAGCAACGATGCGGCGTTGTTCGCCACCATCGCCAACGGCGTGATCTCGGTAATCATGACGCTGGTGGGGATCGTGATAATCGGTAAGGTTGGCCGTCGTCCGCTGGTGCTGATTGGGCAGATGGGCTGTACCGCCTGCCTGTTCTTTATCGCCACGGTGTGCCTGCTTATGCCGGAGTATCACGCCGGTGGTGCGGTTAATCTGCTGCGGGCCTATCTGGTACTGGCCGGAATGCTGATGTTTTTATGTTTTCAGCAGGGCGCGCTGTCACCGGTCACCTGGTTGCTGCTGTCGGAAATCTTCCCGGCGCGCATGCGCGGCATTTGCATGGGCGGTGCCGTTTTTGCCTTGTGGATTGCCAACTTCGCCATTTCCATGGCCTTCCCGCTGTTGCTGGCCGCCTTTGGCCTGGCCGGGGCGTTTCTCACCTTCGCCGTGATCGGCATCGGCGGCGCCCTGTTTGTGCTGCGTGCTATTCCGGAAACCAAAGGGCGCAGCCTGGAACAGGTCGAACACTATTTCTATGAACTGTATGACGGCAAAGGCTAAATGTGAGGGCGATCAGATTGCGCTCAGGCTGATGTAAATCACTCAAAGAAGCCGCAGAGCGGACAAAAAAGATAACTTACTATCAGGGCATGTCAGTATCTTGCAGTAAACAGAACCTTACCCAGTGATTATTATCCAGGAAAGATCATGACCTACAAAATAAGCAGTGACCGATTCTGTGTTAACCGTAAAATTGCCCCTCATCTCAGCATGGCGGAATTCTTCGCGCTGGTGGAACAACTGGGATTAAATAAAGTTGAAATACGCAACGATATGAAAAGCGGCAGCGTGACCGACGGCGCAGGCGGTGAGGAAGTGCGTCGTCTGGCAGCGCAGCATCAGCTTGAGATCGAAACCATCAACGCGGTGTATCCCTTCAATCAGTTAGATGATGCGGTGCTGAAAAAAACGCGCGCGCTGTTAGCCGATGCGCGCGCCACCGGGGCGAAAGCGCTGGTGCTCTGTCCGCTCAATGATGGGACGCCAGTGAGTAATGAGCAAACCGTACAGGCACTGCAAACCCTGGCGCCGCTGTTTGCCGAATATGGTGTTGCCGGGCTGGTTGAACCACTCGGTTTTCCGCAGAGCTCACTGCGCTCCGCCGCGCTGGCGCAGCAGCTTATCGCTCAGGCCGGCGTGCCGTTTAACATCGTGCTGGATACCTTCCATCATCACCTGTACGAAGGCGCCGAACAGGATTTCGCCGGTGGCGTAGACGTGAATCACATCGGCTTGGTGCATCTCTCTGGCGTAACGGATGCGCGCCCGACTCATCAACTCACCGACGAAGAGCGCATCATGCTGAGCGCGGATGACCTGCTGAAATCCCGCGAGCAGGTGCAGCGCCTGGAAGAGATGGGCTATCGCGGTGTTTATGCTTTCGAGCCGTTTTCGTCGGTGATGGAGAGCTGGAGCGCTGAGGATATTGCGCGCGAAATCCGCAGCAGCATTGATTATCTCAACCACTAACCAATCCGGCATTTTGCTGAAGGAACCTCGCATGACACTCAATATTGGTGTAATCGGCACTGGCGCTATCGGCCGTGAACACATTCGTCGTTGCAGCCAGGTGCTGCAGCATGCGCGCGTGGTCGCGCTTAATGATATCAATCGCAACAACTGTGAGCAGGTGATTAGCGAGCTCGGCTTGCAGGCGGAGATTTACGACAACGCGCACGATTTAATCGCCGCGCCGGAGGTGCAGGCCATTCTGGTTACCTCATGGGGCCCGACGCATGAAGAGTTTGTGCTGGCAGCCATCAAAGCCGGCAAAGCGGTATTCTGCGAGAAGCCACTGGCGGTGACCGCGCAGGGCTGTATGAATATTGTCGAAGCGGAAATTGCCGCGGGCAAAAAACTGGTGCAGGTGGGTTTTATGCGACCGTACGACAGCGGCTATCGCGCGCTGAAAGCGGTTATCGACGGCGGCACCCTGGGTGAGCCGCTGATGCTACACTGCGCGCACCGCAATCCGGCGGTCGGCGATGCTTATACCACCGATATGGCGATCACCGATACGCTGATCCATGAACTTGACGTGCTGCGCTGGCTGCTGAACGATGATTACGTCAGCGCGCAGGTGATTTACCCCCGCAAGACCCGCCACGCGTCATCGCACCTGAAAGATCCGCAGATTGTGCTGCTGGAAACCGCGAAGGGCATCCGCATTGATGTCGAGATCTTCGTGAACTGTGCCTATGGTTACGACATTCAGTGTGAGGTTGTTGGCGAGAGCGGCATTGCCCGCCTGCCTGAACCAATGTCGGTACAGACCCGCCACGCGGCGCAGCTTTCTACCGGCATCCTGACCGACTGGAAAAAGCGTTTTATCGCTGCGTATGACGTTGAGCTGCAGGATTTCATTAACAACGTGCTGTCGGGCAATATGACAGGCCCGTCGGCGTGGGACGGCTATGCCGCCGCCGTGGCGGCCGATGCCTGTGTCGCGGCACAGAACAACGGTGACATTGTCCCGATTACCATGCCGCCACGTCCGGCTTTCTATCGTTAATCCCGTCACATCGCGGCTGGCGCACCCTAACCGGTGCGCTTATATGTGACGTTGTCACCTGTTGACAGCCATCTTCCTGTCAGTCACCGCCCGCGCCTCACATTTGTTACCGATCCCGTGTATCATCGCCGCCTTTATGTTGTGCAAGGAAAAGTGTGATGACGGAGAGCGTAATGGCGCGCCGCCAGCCCTCGGTATGGTGGGGCGCCATGATCATCTGTGGGACGGTAGTGGGCGCCGGTATGTTTACGTTACCGATCGTGATGGCCGGGGCGTGGTTTGGCTGGGCGCTGCTGCTGCTGGGCATCAGCTGGGGCGCAATGCTGCTCTCCGGGCTGCTGTTTATGCGTGTCAGCCTGCATTATCCGCCGGGCGCGGGTTACGATACGCTGACGCGCGATTTGCTCGGGCGCGGCTGGGCCAGTATCAATGGCCTCAGCATCCTGTTTGTGCTGGGCATTCTCACCTACGCTTATATTTCAGCCAGCGGTCCGGTTTATCAGCACTCGCTGAATCAGCTTGGCGTGCCGCTCTCAACCGCCGGGGCCAAAATCGCACTGACGTTGTGTGTCGCCGCCGTGGTATGGCTCGGCACCACCGGCGTCAGTCGTTTGATGACGTTCTGCGTGCTGGCAAAAATCCTGCTATTGATTTTGCTTTTCGGCGGACTGTTAACCCAGGTAGACGTGCCCTCGCTGTTCGCTGCCGCTGCGCCGGGAGACAGCTACTGGCCTTACGCGCTGGGCGTGCTGCCGTTCTGTCTGGCCTCTTTTGGCTATCACGGTAACATCACCGGACTGGTGAGTTATTATCAGCGCCGCGAGTCGCCGGTGACTCGCGCGCTGGTGCTGGGCACGCTGATGTCGCTGGCTCTTTACCTGTTCTGGATTGTCTGCACCATGGGGAATTTGCCGCGCGCTGTGTTTCCTGACATCGTGCAGCAGGGTGGAGATATTGCCGCGCTGATGGCCGCGCTGCGCGATCATCTGCACGTGCGCGCGTTGTCGCTGATGATGTCGGTGTTCTCACATTTTGCAGTGATAGCCTCGTTTCTCGGCGTGACGGCAGGACTGTTTGATTTCATCGCCGACCGCCTCGGCTGGGGGCATTCCCCGCGCGCGCGGCTGCAAACCGCCTGCCTGACATTTTTGCCGCCGCTGCTCGCTTCGCTGTGGTGGCCGCATGGCTTCGTCGCCGCCATCGGTTTTGCCGGTCTGTTTGCCACGCTGTGGGCGGTGATTATTCCGGCGCTGCTGGCGCGGCGTGCGCAACAGCGCTTTGCCGATCGGCCGCGTACGCCATTGGCGATTGGCCTGGTGCTGCTTTTCGGCGCGCTGAATGTGCTGGCATGGACGCTGAGCTGGCTGGGTGTGTTACCGCAATTTGCTGCGGCCTGAGTGGCGAGAGTCGTGGGGTTCAGAGGTATTCGTAGCGGCGCGATTTATCGCGCGAATCCATCCGCCGCAGCGTTGTAAATTGCGCGATGAATTGCGCCGCTACCCGGCGCTGGGGCTACGACTGGGTTGAATAATTCACTCTGCTTAAATCAGCGATAAGACCCGGTCCTTTGGGCTGCCAGTTGAGCTGCTGACGCGTCCAGGCACCGCTGGCACGCAGATCCAGCCTGGCGAAAGCGGCGAACCAGCCGAAATGCTCCGCGGCCTGGTCGGGTTTCAGCGAAACGGCAGGAATCCCCAGACCTGCTGCTACGGTTTCAGCAATCAGCCGTGAGGCAATGCTTTCCTCTGCTACCGCATGATACCGTTTGCCGCGTTCGCCTTGCTCAAGCACTTTTACGTACAGCCCGGCGACGTCATCAACGTGTGCCGCGCACCAGGCGTTTTCACCTCCGCCGATATAAGCTGCCGCGCCTTTCTCCCTGGCAAGAGCGATGTAATAGCTGATTAATCCCTGACGTTCGGTGTTGTGAACCTGAGGTAAGCGCACCACACGTAGATCGATTCCCGATTCAAGGAGCTTAGTACCTTCCAGCTCCGAGGCGACGCGTGGGTTAGGGTGTGCCGGGTTGAAATTCTGCTCAAGAGCGGGCTGGCCGCTGCCGTCATCACCCATTCCGGTACCAGAAGTGATGTGCAGCGGACGCTGACTGCCCTGCAATACAGAGCCAATCGCGCGAATAACGCGGCGGTCTTTTTCGCAATTTTCGACAAAACGGCTGAAATTATGATCGAAAGCGGTGTGGATCACCGCATCACATTGTTCAATGCCGGCAATCCACGCCTGGGGATCTTCCAGCGTACCGCGCTGGGCTGTGGCGCCCTTATCGTTTAACTGCTGAGCTGCTTCTTCTGAACGTACAAGACCGGTCACCTGATGGCCGCGAGCCAGCAGGGCCGATACAACGCGTGAGCCGATAAAGCCCGTCGCACCCGTTATAAAAATACGCATAGCCTGTCTCCTGAGTGATTTAGTGCGACAGCGTAAGCGCGGATCTTTTACTATTAAAGTAGTGAGGTTATCAGGGTATAAACATTAACAGGGTGATTTATGACGCTGCTTTCTGAAAATCCGCTGGGTGAGTTTTTAAGGGCACGCCGTCTGGCAATTGACCCGGCTTCGTTTGGTTTTTTGCCCGGCCGCCGCCGTACACCGGGCCTGCGCCGCGAAGAGGTTGCCCAGCTCGCGAATATCAGCCCGACCTGGTACACCTGGCTTGAGCAGGGCCGCGGGGGAGCGCCCTCGCGTGAGGTACTGAACCGCATTGCTGCCGGGCTGCGGCTTACGTCTCCCGAGCGCGATCATCTGTTTATCCTCGCGTTTGGGCATCCGCCAGAAAACCGGGTAAGTCGGTGCGACAGCATAACCCCACGGCTGCAACGCGTACTGGAAAGCCTGACGATTCCGGCGATTATTAAAACCGCCACCTGGGATGTGGTGGCATGGAATCACCCGGCGACGGTTGTGCTGAAGGATTACGGGCAACTTCCGCCCGCGCGGCGCAATATTCTGCGCCTGCTGTTTACCGATCAGGAAGCGCGGGGGATGCAAGACGACTGGGAGGGCGTGGCCCGTCTCATCGTCAACGCCTTTCGGGCGGATGCCGCGCGCCTGGGTGCTTCAGAGGAAATTGATCGACTGGTTGAGGAGCTATCCGCTCAAAGTGCTGACTTCGCCCGCCTGTGGCGTAACAACGATGTGGCCGGGCATGGCGAAGGGTTTAAGGTGCTGCATCATCCGCAAATGGGAACGATTGCCCTGGAGTTTTCGACCTTTTCAGTTGAAGGCAGGCCGGATTTAACGATGATGCTCTTTAATCCGGCAACCGATGAAAGCAGAGCGAAAACAGAGCGCTGGATTTCACAGAACCCAGCTCAGCGCGAAAGCTGAGTCAGGCAGTTTTTAATGCGTCAGCCAGCACGCTATAGCAATCACACCAGTCGAAAAAAACAGGCTTACCCTGTAATGGGCAGGAGAAACGAAATAGAGGTTCTCCTGCCTGATTCAATCGCTTAACGAGGCAACGGTTCAACAAAACGTACTGGTATAAATATACCGTCCGCAGCGCCTTTTGGCTTAGTTGCCGCGATAGGTGGAGTAGCCGTACTGGCTGAGCAGCAGTGGAATATGGTAGTGCTGCTCGGCATTATCCAGGTTGAACATCACCGGAATTTCCGGGAAAAAGGTCGGCTGAGCGTTTTTTTTGTAATAGTCACCGGTTTTAAAAATTACGCGGTAAATCCCGGTCTGCGCCTTCTGGCCCGCCGGGTAAAGCGCTGGAATACGTCCCTGTTCGTTGGTGGTGCCCTGCGCCAGTTTCACCCACTCTTCACCCTGTTTCTTATCCAGCTCGACCTCAATACCTGCGGTCGGTACACCGGTTTGCAGATTCAGCACATGCACGCTCAGGGGATTTTTTATCTCAGCGGCCAGGCCGCTCACGCTGAAAGCGCAGAGCGCGCCGCCCAGTAAATAATGCTGCAATTTCATCTCATCTTCCTTTTGGTTAATTGGCCGGGAAAGCATAAGACGAAAACAGTGCAGTCGCGCACAACGGGCTGAAATCTGTGAAATTTCCCAGAGCAGAACCGGCAACCGGGCGGCTGCCGGTCAGGGAAACTACTGGTTGCTAATCAGGGTGCCTTTCAGGCCGTGCGGTTCGGAACGCAGATACTGAGGCGGCGCTTTGGCCTGCGCACCCAGTTCGGCGGCGGCGTGCCATGGCCAGCGTGGGTCATACAGCACCGCGCGTGCCAGCGCGATCAAATCGGCATCTTGCTCCTGCAGCGCCTGCTCGGCCTGTTTCGGTTCGGTAATCAGCCCCACGCCAATCACCGGAATCGAGACCTGCTGGCGAATCTCGCGGGCGAACGGCAACTGATAACCTGGACCGACGCTGATTTGCTGCTGCGGTGCCAGCCCCCCGCTGGAGACGTGAATATAGGCGCAGCCTGCGGCTTCGAGCTGCTGGCTGAAAACAATCGATTGCTGATTATCCCAGCCGCCCTCGATCCAGTCGGTGGCAGAAAGCCGCACGCCAACCGGGATTTCCGCCGGCAGCGCAGCGCGCAGCGCCTTGAACACCTCAAGCGGGAAACGCAGACGGTTCTCTAATGAGCCGCCATATTCATCGTCACGCTGGTTGCTGAGCGGCGACAGAAACTGGTGCAGCAAATAGCCGTGCGCAGCATGCAGTTCGACCAGCTGAATGCCGATGCGTACCGCGCGCAGAGCGCTATCGACAAAGGCCTGTTTCAGCTGCGCCAGATCCTGTTTGCTGAGTGCGGCCGGCGGACGCTCATCCTGTCCAAACGGCTGCGCAGACGGCGCGACGGTCTGCCAGCCGCCGTGTTCCTCAGAGAGCTGCGCACCGCCTTGCCATGGCGCAGCACAGGACGCTTTGCGCCCGGCGTGACCCAACTGAATGCCAATCGGCAGGGTAGCGTAGCGCCGCACGTCCTGCAGCACGCTGGCCAGCGCGGCTTCAGTGGCATCGTCCCATAACCCCAGGTCGCCCGGTGTGATACGGCCAATAGCTTCCACCGCCGTTGCCTCGATAATCAGCAGTCCCGCGCCGGAGAGCGCCAGCTGGCCGAGATGAATGCGGTGCCAGGCCGTTGCCTGACCCTCTTCCGCTGAGTATTGGCACATCGGTGCAATTACAATGCGATTTTCCAGCGACAACTCGCCAAGCTGCGTCGCGCTAAACAGTAAACTCATGCATACCTCATATCCGCACGTTAATGACTCCCTACAGCATAGGAGCTGCAGCCGGATTTGCAGCAATGCCAGATGTAAGCGGCAATGACACACATTAATTACAACATACTTTTAGTGATTGATGTAATGGCGCCGGGTTCGGCTAACGTGCCGGTAAAGCTGACTAGCGCCATTTATTCAAACCAGGGGCTGAGGCTCAACAGAATGCAAGCTAACGCTAAGGAATTCTGGACAGGCGTAAACCCAGCGGCCCAAAATAACTCCTCATGTTAAAGAGGGATCTGATTAAGTATTATCGAATTATTGGCTAATCAAAGGAACTGTGAAATGGATGAAGCACTACTCGCAATGATGCGTTCAAATGGGCGCAACAGGGCCTGGGCAGAATCGATGGTCAATCTTGAAGCCCGTAAGCTGATTGAAACGGCTAACCGTGAAGCCGGGTTTCACATCAGGGATGGACTTACGCGACTCCAGTTTGTGCAGGAAATAAGGGATGTGATTGAAGAGCAGTTCTCGATTGCCCGGCGCGCAAAGTCTGATGAAGAGTGCATGGCCTGCGTAAAAAATCTCAGGGCAGAGACCGAAAATCTTGCAGAGCAGGGGCAAATGCTGCGCAGGAATACTGCGAAACTTTACGCCAAAGTGGAGTTCGTCCGGGAAAATAACAAAATTGTCGGTTATGTGATTTCTGCTGTGAATGTAGTGCTTTCGGGCGCAGAAATAGCTTTAGGAACAACGCTACTGGCTAGCGCTAATCCATTGGGTGTGCTGGCTGGCGCAATACTCGTTGTGGATGGATTCAATGGCCTTAGTAAAGAATTTAGCCATCAGGTCCTTCATGATTCTTCATCTGAAGGGTTCGCTGCCAATGCTGCTATGTCTACGGCTGAATTTATGGGTTTTAGTTCTAAAAGTGGATTAGGCGTATATAAATCAATCTCACTTATTGCTAACGCTTACAGCATCTTAGGCTTAATAAGAAAGCCTGGAGCATGGAGACTATTTCGCTATATGCCCATCGATTATTACAGGAAAGTCAGTACGTTAAGTCGGCCAAAACTAACCATGAAAATAGTTGGATACGGCGTGAAGGCCAAAGTTATTTTTGATCTGATGACAATTAAAGATCGCCCTTAATCCCGGAAGCATGTTTTTTATACCGCCAGGCTTTAAAAGCGAGTTTGGCGGGCGTCAAATACCAGATAAAAGGTAACCCTACAATTAAAGCAAAAGCCAGAGAGAGTGTGTTATTTTTTGTAGATAAAACAGATGTAAAAATCAGGATTAAAAAAGCAATAATAGTTATCCACTTAGCTACATTAAATCGTTTTGCTAAATCCTGAACCACTTCATCAAGAGTTCCCCCGAAATTTTCCACATTGCTTTTGATTTTCTGGATATCTTTATGACTGAAGCCGGACTCCAGCAGTGATTCTTCGCTAATTTTCATGGATTTCATCCTTAAAATTCACCATTACATCACCGGAAAGTTTACCTGAAAACAGGCGATAAATCGCCATCTGCGAATCATGTTTCGATGTTAGCTAAACAGTAGCTTACGTCATTAGTCTGACTTGCTGGTTGTTTGTGATCGAGTTACCAGAGAAACAGCACGAAACCGGCAGCGATGACCGGCGGCAGCAACACGTACGGCAGTATGGACAATTCTTCACTGAACGCATAGCCGGCTTTGTTGATACCTGTCCACATGTTGATGAATGCGATTATCACCCAGACAGCGATGAAACTTTTCGTGGTTAACTCACTGGGAAAGGGCCCTAAATGCCAGAGCCATCCAAATGCCAGGAAGATGCCAAATAGCGCAAAGCCACAGATAAGGATGACAACGGTGTGCATTTCCGGCGCTCCTGTTTGCATGGTAAAGCAACCGGCGAGCGATCCCGCCGGTCACACCTGTTACCCTTCACATGACGGTGCTTTCGCTGGCGTCAGAAGATCGGACAATCCAACCCGATTTAGCATTTCGGCACGCAAACGGTCGATGACCGCAAAGCCGATATTCGCGCCGTCTTCGGACGGATCGTTATGCACACGAAATGGACGCGTACCAAACGGCATACCGACAACATCGGTTATTTGTGCTGCAACGCGCGCGGGATCGGCATCTTCCGGCACTATCTCCGCAAAGGCCTTTTGCACAACATCGCCGAAACCGGCATAAGGACCTGCTTCATACTCCGCGACACGCCCGGTGTCGGCAGGACTTCCTGAATAGGCAAAATGGTTCGTTCCTTTGGTAAAGGCTCCCGGCACGATGATTGTCGTCTCAATGCCGAATCGGCTGAGCTCGCGCGCATACTGAACGGCAAGCGTATCCATCGCCGCTTTGGCGGCAAAGTAAGGGGCCAGATAGGGCGGTGTGCCGCCGGTCACGCTGGAACTGGAAATCCAGACCAGCAGGCCTTCATGGCGGGAGCGCATATGCGGCAGTATGGCCCGGTTGACGCGCTGCGTTCCCAGCACGTTAACGTCATATTGCTGGGCGAACTGCTCTGGCGTGAAGGCTTCGGCCGGGCCGAACATCATGTGGCCAGCATTGTGTACCACCACATCAAGCTTCCCGGCGTCGGATATTACCGTTTCAATGGCAGCATCAACCGATATGTCGCTCTGAACATCAAGTTCCAGCGGCCGGAGGTCAATTCCTTCCCGCGCGGAAAGTTCGCTTAACTGGCGGACATTTGCGGCATTACGACCCGCAATATCCCGCATTGATGCATAAACGGTATGGCCAGCACGAGCCAGCGCTTCGGCAGTCAGGCGACCGAAGCCGCTTGACGATCCGGTCACAAGGATAATCTTCTGAGACATAACAGTACTCCATTGACTCAATCTGCAGTTTGCGGCTCAGACCATTCCGCCATTGGCGCGCAGGATCTGTCCGTTCATCCAGCTGCCCTGTGGTCCGGCGAGAAAAGAAACGACACTGGCGATATCCTCAGGCGTGCCGAGACGCTCCAGCGGATTCATTTTGGACATGCGCGCGATCAGTTCATCGCTTTTCCCGTTGAGGAAGAGGTCGGTCGCAGTCGGACCGGGCGCGACGGCATTGACGGTGATGCTGCGTCCGCGCATCTCTTTGGACATGATGGTTGTCAGTGTTTCGACGGCCGCCTTGGTCGCGGCATAGACGCCATAATTCTCAAGCTTAAGCCCGACAACCGACGTGGAGAAGTTGATGATGCGCCCGCCAGAGCGCAGGTGGTTTGCCGCTTCGCGCAGGGTGTTAAACGTCCCCTTAAGATTGATGTCAATCTGCTTGCTAAAACTCTGATCGTCGGCGCTGGCCAGCGGAGACAGCATCATTACGCCGGCATTATTGACGAGCACATCAATACCACCAAACGCAGATTCGGCTAAATCGAACATGCGTTTGACCTGGCTGGCATCAGCAACGTCCGCCTGCGCGGTGATGGCTCTGCCACCGGCGGCTTCGATCTCCTCAACCACGGCGGCAGCAGCCTCAGCGTTGCCGGCATAGTTCACCACGAGGGTAAAGCCGTCCGCAGCAAGCTGCCTGGCAATGGCGGCACCAATTCCGCGGGATGCACCGGTTACGATTGCAACTTTCTCTGAAGCAGACATAGATATTCTCCTATTTTCGCGCGGTATCGCGCCTGAACACGGAGAAATCTAGCACTGTATCTTTTCCGGATAATCAGTCACTATCTGGTATCAGAATCCGATAATAACGAACAATGCCATGGACAGAATTGATACGATGCGCGTTTTCACGCGTGTGGTAGCGCGCCGCAGTTTCACGAGGGCGGCGGAAGACCTCGGCCTGCCACGCTCGACCGTAACGGACGCGATTAAGCATCTTGAATCGCGCCTGGGCATTAAGCTGCTGGAACGCACCACGCGTCACGTCAGCCCGACGCTGGACGGTGAAGCCTATTACAAGCGCTGCGTTTCTATACTGGACGATATCGAGGATGCCGAGGGGGCGTTTGCCGGCGCCCGGCCGAAGGGATTGTTGCGTGTCGATGTTCATGGCACGCTGGCAAGACATTTTGTTCTGCCGCACCTTCCTTGTTTCCTCGAAGCTTATCCTGATATCGAAATCTATCTGAGCGAGGGTGACCGGCTGGTCGATCTGGTGCGTGAGGGAATTGATTGTGTCCTGCGTGTCGGAACGCCGCAGGACAGCGATATGATCGCGCGGTGCGTCGCCACGCTGGAAGAGGTCACGGTCGCTTCGCCCGGTTACGTCTCCCGGTTCGGGCTTCCGTCGGATCCGGATGAACTGCATTCCGGCCACAGGATGATCGGATTCCGCACCACGGGCAGCAGCGGTATCCTGCCGCTGGCCTTCAGGGTGGACGGCAAGCGCATCACCACGACGATCAAAACTTCAATTACCGTTAATGCGGCTGATACCTTTGTATCCGTGGCGCGCATGGGACTCGGCATCATCCAGGTGCCGCGTTATCACGTGGAAGATGATCTGAAGACGGGGGCCCTCGTCGAATTGCTCAAAGCCTTTCCACCTGAACCGTCTCCCGTCTCTGTCCTGTATCCGCGTAACCGACAGCTATCGCCCAGAGTCAGGGTCTTCATCGAATGGCTAAAAGAACTCTTCCTGCAGCACGACGTGGATAGCAATGCCGGCAAGTGATCTGTGTGAAAATCGAAAACGGTGCAGAGGAGTCTGGCGCCGTCACAGATTACACAGATATTGATAGAGCTCCGCGTCCCGCTGGTCCGGCGTAAAGCGCGGGCAGCTGTGGCACTGCTGGCTCAGCGTGCGGTAGTGCTGCAGTAAACCAAGTTCACGCAGCATGCGCAGCCAGCCCATCGGGCCATAACACTGCTGCTCATAAATTTTGTCGCGGATACTTTTCACGTCCACGCGCAGCAGCGTGGCGTTAAGGTCACTGTAATCCGGGTGCTTTTTGGTGCCGCCGACCTGTTTGAACAGGAAATTGCGCTCGTAAAACGCAGCAACCTTCTCTTTGACCTGAATAAAGATGTCATCCACCTGTTCAATGAAAATGGTGTAGATCATGATTTTCAGGTACAGCATAAACACAATATTTTCACTGTCTGCCTGATAGCGTACCGACAGCGTGCCAAGCTCTACCACTTTGCGCTTTTCCAGCTTCAGGGCGGCCATCTCTTCACGAAAAAGTTTGCTGCACGGCAGACGGTTATTGTGATTGGCGATGACACTTAGCGTGCCGAGGATATCCTGGCCTTTGCGGGCGAGAAATAGCGTGCTTTCCGGATTCAGCAGCCCTTCGTTATAGAGAAAAATTGAGCGTTTTTCCTTAACGATTCCACGGCGCCGGTACTGTTCATTGGTCACCTCCATCCCTTTAAGGAAGTCAATCAATCCGCTTGCCGGTGTAATGCTAATGCGCTGATCGATACCATTAAGTATCCTGCACATTCTGTGGGTTCTTTTTGTCAGTACGCCATCAGAGATAGCGCTGCTAATCACTGATTTCCTTGTTAAATGCACTGTAATCCTCAACCAGTCCACATTAAAGTTTCGCTAATATAATAAATATAATTTAATGATTGAATAAATTTTTGCTGCAAATTTAGATCGCCTTAAAAGCGTGGCGGCAGCGGATGAGGCGCGTTGCAGGGGAGAAAATACCGGCGGTAACAACCGGAACGATAGCAGGGATAATGATTAGCGTGATTTAATATTCGTAGTCGAACAAACAGCATGGCGCTGGCTGATTTCAACGCCTCGTCGCGACAAAGGATTTTAGCTGATCAATAAACGCTCTCAGCGAGGCCGACATATGGGGATTGTTAACGTAATAGAGATGAAGCCCTGAAAATACTGCAGACCACTCGCTCAGCACCTGCCTGAGTTCGCCGCGTTCAATACAGGGTTGGGCGAACTGATCGCTGATATAGGCCAGCCCGGTTCCTTTTAACGCCGCGTCGAGCACAAAATCCGTTTCGTTGGCGGTGACAATGCTTTCAACATTCACGCTGTGCGCGCCTGCCGGCCCATGAAATTCCCAACGTTGCAGCACACCGGTTTCGGCCCAGCGATAGGTCAGGCATTGATGCTGGCGCAAATCCTGCGGATGTTGTGGCTCGGGATGGCGTGAAAAGTAGTCCGGGGAACCGACCACAATCATCCGCATGTCGGGCGTCAGCCGCACGGCAATCATATCCTGCTGCACGAGTTGTCCCGATCTGATGCCGGCATCGAATCCCTTGCCGACAATGTCTGTGAGGCTGTCATCAATAACCACATCAAGAGAGACATGCGGATAGTTCTCCCTGAATAACGGCAGCATGGGCGCAATCAACATGCGGGCAGCAATACGCGGCAGATTGATGCGAACCCGTCCACGCGGCTCGTCCTGACAGGCACCGACGTCCCTGACGGCCGAGGCGATCTCCGCCATCGCCGGCATCAGACGATTGAGCAGGGCCTGTCCTGCTTCTGTCGGCGCCACGCTGCGGGTGGTCCGGTTGAGTAACCGGCTACCCAAACGCTCCTCGAGCGCGCGGATGGTATGACTCAGCGCGGAGGGCGACACACCCAGGCGCTGCGCCGCCCGTCTGAAACTGCGTTCCTCCGCGACACACACAAATGCCCGGAGTTCGCTATATTCGCTGCCTTTCATTATTGCTTCCCGGCTCAACAAGTTGTGTCGATTATAGCGTATTGTTATTCATAATCAGAAGCCGGAGACTAACAACACCAATAAAATTAATGACCTGGAAGGGCTTTACGATGACAAAACACATGCGACGCTGGGAAACAGACGCCATCGGGCGCGATAACCTCGAACTGAGAACGGTCGCGATGCCGGTTCCGGGTCCGCAGCAGGTGCTGGTGAAAGTTGAAGCCGTCGCCCTGAATCACCGGGACAAGATGGTGATTGAGAATGGCCGGGGCCTGCCGCTTGCGTTTCCTTTTACACCGGGTTCCGATCTGGCCGGCGTCGTTGTTGGCCGGGGGGAAGGTGTCAGCCGCTTCAGCACCGGTGACCGGGTTATCTCAACGTTCACGCCCGACTGGATCGACGGTGTGCGTCCCGGCGATGCGCGCACGCCGGCCTATAAAACGCTGGGCGGTTATTATCCCGGCGTGCTGGCTGAATATGTGGTTATGCCGGAAGCGTGGCTGGTTACCGCCCCCGCGACGCTTAACCCGATTCAGGCTGCCACATTGCCCTGTGCCGGTCTCACCGCCTGGTTTGCGCTGGTCGAACGTGCCGGCGTGCAGGCTGGTGATATTGTACTGATTCCCAGTACCGGCGGGGTTGCCCTGTTTGGTTTGCAGATTGCCAAAGCGCATGGCGCGCAGGTGATTGTCTCCGGCAGAGCCAGCAACGCCGACCGGACGAAAGCGCTGGGTGCCGACCATTATGTGGATCGCCACCGTGAAGACTGGATGGAGGAAATTTACCGCATCACCGCCAACCACGGCGCCGATCATATCCTCGAAGTCATCGGTGGCGATCATCTGGGGAAATCCGTGCAGCTGGCGGCGGTCGGTGGGCACATCTGCCAGATCGGCGCGCTTGAGGGCTTTGACTTCAGCTCACCGGCAATGCCGCTGATGATGAAAGACGTGACCCTTCATGGTATCGGCACTGGTAGCCGTCGCGCACTCACACGCCTGATCCGTGCCGTTGATCGGACCGGCATAAAGCCGGTGATCGACTCGGTGTACGCGTTTTCTGACCTGCCATCAGCGCTGGACCATCTGGACCGGGGGCCTTTCGGTAAGGTGGTCATCACGATGAGCAGCGAGTGAGACGCGCGCTGATCGCTGGCGATTTATGCAGCATTCACCCGTCGTTCAGCGGCCATCGCCACGCCTGACATCTTTACCGCCTTTAATCCTGAAAATCCCGTCGCTGATTATGTGCTTAACTTAGCGTTGAGACAGCAACAGGGTGAAACATGACGTTTAAAAGGAAAAATGAAGCGGCAATCATTTCAGGTTCCTCGCTGCTGCGCAGTATTTTGCTGTCCGGCGGATTGCTGATATGCGCGATCATTGCGCTCACCCTGTGGACGCTGCGCGAAGACTGGCACGGCGCGGTGCGCCAGACGGAAGAGATGGCGGTCAATCTTTCCCTGTCACAGTCACGTCAGGCGGAAGATACCGTGCTCCAGACCGAACTGGCCCTGCGTGAAGTGCAGCGCGACCTGCAGGCGCAGCCGCTGGAAAAACTCAACGCCGCCAACCTGAGCCAGATTATGCGCGATCTGCAAAGCCGTCTGCCGCAGCTGCACGGGCTGTTTTACTATGATGAGCAGGGACGCTGGATCGCCACCTCCACGCGCAGCGTGCCGGTGGGCACCAACAACTCTGACCGTGAATATTTCCGCTATCACCGCAACAACAGCCGTGACAGTTTGCACATCGGCCCGGTGATCCGCAGCCGCAGCACTGGCGATCTGGTTATTCCGGTTTCCCTGCGTGTCAGTGATGCCGCGCGTGATTTCAAAGGCATCCTGTTAGCCACCATTAAAGTGGATTATTTCCGCCGTTTTTACAGTTACTACGAACTGGGGCCACGTGACGTGCTGGTACTGATGCTGGCAGACAGCACGGTGCTTTATGCCCGTCCGATGCCCGACAGCTACATCGGCAAGAGTCTTTCCGCCAGCCATCTGTTCCAGCAAATGCTGGTGAAAGCCGATCGCGGCAGCGGCGAGTGGAACGCAGCGCTGGATGGGCAGGTGCGCATCTTCGGCTTCGCCAGCTCAGAACGCTATCCGCTGGTCGTCGCGGCGGGTTATGACAAGCGCAATCTGTATCTGCGCTGGGTGAAAGGAAGACTGCAGGATATTTCCCTGAACGTGGCGCTGCTGGTCGCGATTATCCTGCTGGGACTGTTTGTCATTCGTCAGGCTCGGCATAGCCAGCATTATCAGGAAGCGCTGCTCAAACTAAAAAACGACCTCGCCGATGCCAATCACCATCTGGATCAGCTGGCGTTTTTCGATGGGCTGACCGGTCTGGCTAACCGCAGACAGTTTGACCGCTTTTTGCAGAATGCTTTGCATAATCTGCGGGAAAAATCAGCGCCGGTGTCGCTGATTTTGATGGATATTGACTACTTCAAACACTACAACGATCGCTACGGACACGTGGCAGGCGATCACTGTTTACGCCAGGTGGCCGACGCGCTTAAACGCCTTAAGCTACGGCAGAGCGACATGGTTGCGCGCTATGGCGGCGAGGAGTTTGCCATCATCCTCGCCGGTGCCGATCAGCATGCGGCGCTGAATATTGCGCGTCAGGCAGTACAGGCGATTGCTGACCTGCATCTGCCTCACGCCGCTTCCGCGCTGCCCGACGCGCAGGTGACGCTCAGCGCGGGCTGTGCGACCACCTGGCATGACGATCAGGCCGGCAACCTGATCGAGCATGCTGATGCGGCGCTCTACCAGGCCAAGCATAGCGGACGCAATCAGGCGCAGGCCTGGCGGGCAGTGAGTGATTAACGGTTAAAACCTGGAATGAAGCGTGAAACATCGACTTCCATAAACTGCGAGCGCTGGAAATTGTGTTTCAGGTCATACGGCACCGTACAGTCAAAAATGGTTTTACAGGTAATGCCATGGGCGCGAATCGAGTTACTGAAGGCCGGATCCTGTGAGGGATCGAGCGGGTGACAGCGCACGCCGGGAATAAAGATGGTATCCGCGTCGCCCTGATAACGCGTGGTCATCGCCCAAATCACGTCATTTAAGTCGAACACATCAACATCCTCATCGACCAGAAACACGTGCTTCAGCTCTGAAAAGGCCGAGAAAGCCAGCAGGGCAGCCTGACGCTGGCGTCCCTCATCCTGTGGGCCGCGCTTATTGATTTGCAGCACCGCAACATATTTCCCGGTGCCTGGCGAAGGGCAATGTACATTCTTCACCAGACCCGGTAACGCACGCTCAACCATATCGAGAATGCTGGCTTCGGTCGGGATACCGGCCAGATTGGTGTGCTCGTCGCTCGGTCCGATGCAGGTTTGCAGGATGGGATTTTTGCGGTGCGTCACGGCTTTGACTTTAATCACCGGCACTGCCGCCTGCGCTTCACCGGTATAACCTGGGAATTCCGGCATCGCTTTACCGCTATGGGTATGCTGATCTTCCTGTACGCGATAATCCGGCACCAGTTCACCCTCAATCACGATCTCTGCATGGGCAATGGCGCGGGCATCGACGGCGACACCCTTAACCAGCTCAACCGCCCGACCGCGCAGACCACCGGCTATCGCCAGCTCATCAAAACCGAGCGGTGTGGTCGGCGGCTCGAAACAGGCACCAATTTCGATGGCCGGATCGACGCCAATACTGATGGTAATCGGCAACGCTTTGCCCGCCTGCTCAGCCTTGATGCGGAACTGATCAAGATGGCGGCCCGGCACAAAGTACATCGAGATCTCATCTTTGCCCTGCACACACAAGCGGTGAATAGTGACGTCGTGTTCGCCGGTTTCCGGATCGGCGGCATAACACATCCCCATGGTGAAATAAGGGCCGGCATCTTCAGGCGTGTTGGTTGGCGCGGGCAGCAGGCGGCGGATATCAAAACCGTCATCCGTGGCGAGGTGCACCACTTCCTGACAAACTGCCTGCTGCTGGCTTATTTCCACCGGTGCTATGGCGTTATGTACCGATGAACGCAGCAGATGCGCCAGCTTTTCTTTCGGCACTCCTAGCAGGCGCGCCACGCGCTGCCGTGAGGCCAGCAAACCAATCAGTACGCGAAAGTTGTCGTAACCTTTGATGTGATTAAACACCATCGCCGGTCCGGTCTGCGTGGGACGCATCACGGTACCGCCCGCGCCAACATAACGATAGACACCGGACAGTTCCGCTTCGGGATTTACCGGTTCATCGGTCTCAATATACTCACCATCAAATTGTTTCAGCAGTTCGATGGCAGAACGCAGATCGTAAACCTCACTGCTGTGCGAAGAGGGAGATGTGTTTGACATAGGCTGTTCCTTAGTTTGGGAGTGTCAGGTCATCACTGGCGGGATGCAAACCCTGCCAGCGCGTGGCGCCAGCAGTGTCGATACCAAGCTGATCCAGCACGCGACCCACGATATGATTTTCCACATCGGCGATCGTGGCCGGATGGTTGTACCAGGCCGGCACAGGGGGAATCAGGCTGACGCCCATGCGTGACAGCGCCAGCATGTTTTCCAGATGAATGGTGTTGAGCGGGGTTTCGCGCGGTACCAGAATCAGTTTGCGCTGCTCTTTCAGGACGACATCCGCCGCGCGGCCAATCAGCCCTTCCGCATACCCGCTGCGGATACCGGCCAGCGTTTTCATGCTGCAGGGAATAATCACCATCCCATCGGTGACAAATGAGCCCGAAGAGATAGTCGCGGCCTGGTCACCGGCCGGATGAAACACATCGGCCAGCTGTTTGATTTCATTGAGAGAACAGTTGGTTTCATGTTCCAGCGTCACTTTTCCCCAGCGTGACAAAATGAGATGCGTTTCGATGTGCGGAATGTCCGCCAGTTGCCGCAGTAATCGCAGCGCGAGTGGGGCACCGGTGGCACCGGTTACGCCGACAATGATGCGCATAAGGCCTCCTGTGAGAGGCAAAAATTTCCGGCGCGTTCCTGCCGTCGCCGTCCTGCTGGCAAAGATAATGCGCTCGCTAATCAGGGTCTAATTGGTATTATGCTTTTATTAATAACGAATCCTTATCAGGTGTGGCATGGATTACCGTAAGCTGCGTTCTTTTCTGGCACTCGCCGATACGCTGCATTTCGCACGGGCGGCGGCGGCGGTTAACCTCACGCAACCAGCGTTGTCTCAGCATATTCAGGCACTGGAGCAGCAGTGGGGCGTGAAGTTATTTGCGCGCGACAAGCGTAAGGTGAGTCTGACGCGCGAAGGCGCATTGCTGCTCGGGGAAGTCCAGCAGACGGTGCAACGTGTGGAGCATCTGCAGAACACGATTAAGCAGGTGGCCGCCGGACGACGCGGCATGTTACGCATTGGCTATGTGGGCACGTCCATGCTGGAGCCGGCGCTGGTCAAAATTATCCGTGCCTTCAGGCGTGATTTTCCCCAGATCGCGCTGCAACCCGTGGAGTACAGCGTCAACCAACAGCTAAGCCTGCTGGAGAGCGGCGATTTGGATATCGGCATCCTGCGCGGGCCGCTGCCGGAACGTCGCCAGATAAGCCGGCAAATTCTGCATCAAACCTCGCTGTGTGCGGTGCTGGCCGACGACCATCCGCTGGCGCAGCAGGCCTGCATCTCGCTGGCTGATTTAGCGGCGGAGCCGCTGATTTTGCAGGAAGATCCGGAAGGCATCGGGCTTGGTGGCGCGGTGCTTAATCTCTATGCCGCCGCCAGGCAGATTCCAGCCAGCGTGCTCCGCGCGCGCGATGTGGCCACCGCCGTCGACCTCGCTGCGCTGGGTCTGGGCGTGACCTTCATCCCCCACGCCCCGGAGAGATTTTTGCGGCAGGATGTGGCACTGCTGCCGCTGGCGCAGCAGGATGTCACAACGGCACTCTACCTGTGCTGGAAAACCGGCGCGGCTAACCCGGAGATCCGGCGCTTTGCCGGGTACGCGCAGTCACACTATGGGGAGGAGCCCGCTGCGTAATCAGGCGGGTATTCCAGCCTCAGCGGCGTTATGGGGATCAATATGGCGAATTGCTATGCCATATCGGCTAAATTGTGATTCACTGAGGTATCTATTGTCAGATTATGCGTGAGAAGCGCAGTCATGAAGCCAACACTGAATCAGCTAATGAGTTTTTGTACCGTGGCAGAAGTGGGGAATATAGGCCGGGCAGCAGAAAAGCTGAATATTTCGCAGCCCCCGCTAAGCAGACAAATAGCCCAGCTCGAACGTGATGTGGGTGCGAAACTGTTTACCCGTAATGCCAAAGGCATGAAACTTACCTTTGCCGGCGAGCAATTCCTGAAAGATGCTTACGCTGTATTAAGAATGATGCAGCAGGCGTGTAGTAATGTGCAGGCTGTTTCAGAAGGGCAAATGGGATTAATTAAGCTGGGCGCAACCATGTACGCATCGTACAGTGTGGTGCCGCAACTGGTCATGAAACACAGAATGAACTACCCCAGTATTGATCTGCAATTCCAGGAAATGATCCCGACCGGGTTGAACGCTGCGCTGGAAGATGGGCGGCTGGACGTTGCGATCAGCTTTTCGGAAGTCACCAGCTCCGCGATTAACTCGCTGGTGTTATTGCGTGAACCGTTAATCGTCGCGCTTCCTGCGGATCATCCCCAGGCCAGTGTTGAAAATTTCACTCTGGAAACGCTGGCTAATGACCCGTTTATCATTGTGCCCCGCCCTATGTCGCCGCTGCTTTATGACAGAATTTTTAATCAATGTCTGAAAGCCGGCTTCAGTCCACATATTGGCGTTGAGGTTTCCGTCCAGCAAACCATCGTTAATTTCGTCGCTCATGGATTAGGGGTGGCCATCATCCCGGCAAGTATGGCGACAGCGCAGATAAGAGGCATTAATTATCGGAAAATTGCGGACGCAAATACCATCGAAAATATCCTGATGTGGTCTTCTGATAATAAAAATCCAGCGCTGGAACACTTTGTTAACCAATGCCGTGCCTTCGCAGAGGAGTTAAGCACGGCATCGGATACCCGCATCAGTTCTTAGCAATCACGATTTCGATCAGGCTGGGTTTACCGCTGGCGATAGCCTCCTCGACAGCCGCAGCGATCTGTGAAGCCACCTCAATCTTACGCGTTTTCAGCCCCAGCGCGGTGCCAAGTGCCTGATAATCAATCACAGGATCTACCAAATCCATGGCGATAAAGCGATTGGTTTGCGCCGAGGTATAATCTTCTTTAGACCGCATAAAGTTCTTAAGAACATTATATTCAGTATTGTTCATCACAATAAAGGTTACCGGCAATTGCTCATGGGCGGCGGTCCACAGCGACTGAGGCGAATACATTGCCGCACCATCCCCAACAAAACAGACAACAGGGGCTTTGCCCAGTCCGATGGAATACCCCACTGCAGCGGGCATGCCCCAGCCCAGACCGCCACCGCGCATAAAAGCATATTGATCTGCTCTGTTACTCGACAGCGATCTACGCAGCGATTGTGAGGTCGCAATGGCCTCGTCAACAATGGTTATATCCGGACCAATAGCGCGCGCGGCCTCAAATGCGGCGATCAATGGCGTGATCTTCGTGGCCGACTGCTGCTCTTGTACCGACAGTAATAAGTTCTCCTTAGTTTGTTCGAACTGTGCTGCTGCAGCCGCGAAACGACGCTGATAATCGGGGCGATTATGCGCGGTAGCCTCTTTCAGCTCAGGTAGCAGCACCGCCAGTGATGATTTAATATCGCCGAGAGTTGAGAGCTCGCTACGATAAGTTCGCCCCAAATCGCCTGCATCAGCTGAGAGCTGGAACACTTTACAATGCTCCGGCACAGCACGCCCCTCAGTATAGAGGATGGTGATGAGCGATTTACCGCCGAGCGCAAAGATTGCATCGTATTGATCAAGCGCTTTGGCAATGTCCGTCGCCTGAGTAGAGAGATTGCCTCGCCACAGAGGATGCGCGGTGGGATAAGGAATCCGATTCGGCCAGGTTGAGCCATAAACGTCAGCGGCCAGCAACTCAGCCAGTGCGACAACTTCCGCCGCCGCGCCGCTTTGATGAATCTCATCGCCGGCAATAATCGCGACCTTGCCGGGAGTAAAGGCGGCTAATTTTTTGGCTAACAGCGGCAGTGAACCTGCGACCGCTTTACGATCAACGTTAGACGGCGCGCCGATGTCAACGGCGCTCATGGCTTCCATCACATCCATCGGTAAAGAGAGGAAAACCGGGCCTTTGGGCGCAGCATCCGCATCATGAAAAGCACGGCGAACCAGGATTGGTAACTGGTCAACGCTGGTGATTTCCTTCGACCATTTGGAAAAAATCTTACCGATACTCACTAAATCCCCCAACAGCAGGGGATCGGTGATGCTGTGGCGTAAATCCTGCTGGCCAGCCGTCACCACTAATGGCGTTTGCGAGCAAACCGCATTATGCAGATTGCCCATGCCGTGTCCCAGACCACCGGCCGTGTGCAGATTGAGAAAACCGGGCTTACCGGCAGCCTGCGCGTAACCATCGGCCATCGCAACCGCACTGGCTTCCTGCAAGGCAAGCACATAGTTGATGTTGGGATTTCGGAGCAGGGCGTCCATGAACGGTAATTCAGTCGTACCTGGGTTACCGAACACATACTCAACGCCTTCGCTCTCTAACACTTCCAGCAGGACATCACCACCGCGGCGTACCGGGATGTCGTTTAATTTTGCAATCGGTTTATTCATCGTTGTTCACCTCTGACTATCGGTTAATAATCCGCCAGTTTCCGGGCTGAATTTATCTTAGAAGCAGGGTGAGCGTTGATTCCAATACTAAGATTGGCCTGTTTGATACCCTAAAAGGTATGACTATGAGGCAAAGCCGCGTGATTAAAGGTGCCCATTCATCAGATCCACCATCGCCCCGGCATGCGCATCAACGTGGCGAATGTAGCGCATCACCGTTTCCGGCTTCTTCCAGGTGCCTTCCTGCATGATCTGCGCGGTGCTGTACTTATTGCTGGCCATGTCGATGGCGGCACCGACCCGGGTGCTATGTCCCGACCAGCCGCGATAGCGATTCTTATTGGGTTGCACGCCGGTGCCCGGTCCCGATTCACGCCACGCACGGACGAAAATATCCTCCAGCGCGCGGGTCGAGAGCGGTTTATCGCAGACAATCTGCGCCTGGTTGGCGCGGTGCACCGGGCCAAAAATGAACGCGTCGGGTTCAGCGATCAGCCCGGATGCCACCAGCCATTCGGTCAGCCGTTGTGATGAGAGATCGCCGAGTGCCTTAATTAGTCCTCCGGTCATCACAATGGTTTTGGTCCAGGCGACATCGAGAATGATACGGCCATCAGCTGCGCGCGAAATGTCACGCACCCGCAGGCGGCTCAGTTCACTGATGCGTAACAGCGTGGCGTAAGCCACATGCAAAAACGCCAGATCGCGCTGCTGTTGCAGGCGATCGGAACCCGCCCAGCGTTGATCCAGCGTGAGTAAATCGCGAATGCGAAAGGGGATGGCCTGGCCGGCACGTTCACCGGCTATCACCGCGCTGCGATTGATTTTTTTTACGGCGCGGAACACCAGCGGCGAAACATTGGGCGGCACCAGACCGGCGTTACGGTGTAACATGGAAATTAATGCCGCATGAGTCGCGATGGTCGAAGAGGCGCGTCCCGATGCCTGAAGCCACAGCAGGTAATCACGCAGATCGGCAGGATCCATCGGTAAAAATTGCCGGCCATGTTCAGTCGCCCAGCGGCTGCCGATCCGCATAACGCTCAGCAACTGTCGCCAGGTGTTTTCAGAAAATGCCTCTTTATCACTGACAAATTCTCTCAGGCGTTCAGCAATATCCTCATCAGCACTGTGCATCAGGGCCGGGCTGGCGGTAATCCCGGGCAGGGTGTCCTTTTTACTCATTAATTTATGACGTCGCTACGTGAATTCTGTGCATGTTGCAGGGTCATCACCCGCCAGATTTAACGTAGCGGTGCCGGTTTTTTAGGCACGGCGTGGCACTGACACACTGCGTCATGTTAACCAAAGGTGATGATCCTACGGATCCTGACTTCATATAATGCCAATTATATGAAGTCAGCTATTCTAACCGCTGAAAATCTGGATGGACAGCGCTAAAGGGGATGAAAAACGGCGATGGTGAAGTTTTTTCACCTTACAAACGCCCCGTCAGCTGTCAGGCTAAGGATGGGCAGTGTGATAGCGCAGATTAGCGCCTGATTTTGCAGGTTTTTTGCCCAACCTTTGCTTACTTACCCTCAGCGCGAGCCTGGTGCAGGCAACATGAAGTTAGCTCATCTTGCTTTGAAATTTAATCACTTTTCCTCTCGCAGGGAGTCTGGCATAACTAAGGCCATGTTAAATATTTTCGACAATATGACCACTGCTGAATTTGCAAACCTGTAAACGTTTTGAGAACTCCGGTGAAGGAGAGAATAGCGTCAGGTTGCAAGCAGAAATCAGGATGCCCGCTCTCGATGAAAAATGATTTTACCTTTAGTATAAAAAGCACGCGCTTCGATGAGAATTACAATCCCTCCAAAGATACGCGCATTACCACCAATTTTGCCAACCTGGCGCGCGGCAGCAATCGTGAAGAGAATCTGCGCAACGCGCTGATCATGATGAACAACCGTTTCAATTCGCTGGCGAACTGGGACAACCCCAAAGGCGATCGCTATGCGATTGAACTGGATATCATTTCTGTGGAAATGAATCTGGGTGCAGGCGGCGAGGGCAAAAGCTTTCCGGCGATTGAGATCCTGAAAACCAATATTGTTGATAAAAAAACCAGTGAGCGCATTGAAGGGATCACCGGCAACAACTTCTCTTCATACGTGCGTGATTATGATTTCAGCGTTCTGCTGTCCGAGCATAATAAAGGCCGTTCCGGTTTCAGTATTCCGGATGACTTCGGCGTGCTGCACGGCAATATTTTCCGCCATTTTGTCAACTCAGAGACGTATAAAGCCAACTTCCGCAAAGCGCCGGTCATTTGCCTCAGCGTCTCCAGCAAAAATATTTACCGTCGTACCGGTAATCAGCATCCGGTGCTGGGCATTGAGTATCAGCAAAATGAATCTTCATTGACCGATCTCTATTTCGCCAAAATGGGACTCAGGGCGCGCTATTTCATGCCGGCCAACAGCGTAGCGCCGTTCGCGTTCTATTTCGCCGGTGATTTGCTCAGTGATTACAGTAACCTGGAGCTGATCAGCACCATCAGTACCATGGAAACCTTCCAGAAGATTTACCGCCCGGAGATTTACAATGCGAACTCACCGGCGGGCATTGAATATCAGCCAGACCTGTATCATCAGGATCACTCGCTGACCAAAATTGTTTACGATCGCGAAGAGCGTACCCGCCTGGCGATTGAGCAGGGTAAATTTACCGAAGAGCAATTTATTAAGCCTTACCACAGCATTCTGAAACAGTGGTCTGATCATTTCGCTCTTTGATTAACGAATAAATAAGGTTATTGATTAATGAAAACATTATTACCGACGTCAACGGCTGGTAGCTTACCAAAACCTTCCTGGCTGGCGCAGCCAGAGACATTATGGTCGCCGTGGAAATTGCAGGGCGATGAGCTGATTCAGGGCAAACAGGATGCGCTGCGTTTATGTCTGGACGACCAGCAGCAGGCTGGTATTGATATCGTCAGCGACGGCGAGCAAACGCGCCAGCACTTCGTCACCACCTTTATCGAACACCTTAACGGCGTTGACTTTGAAAACCGCAAAACGGTGCGCATCCGTAATCGCTATGATGCCAGCGTACCCGGCGTAGTGGGCGAAGTGAGCCGGCAGAAACCGGTCTTTGTCGATGATGCCAAATACCTGCGTCAGCTGACGCAGCGTCCAATCAAATGGGCGTTGCCGGGCCCGATGACCATGATCGACACGCTGTATGACGATCACTATAAAAGCCGTGAGAAGCTGGCGTGGGAATTCGCTAAAATTCTCAACCAGGAAGCGCGCGAATTAGAAGCCGCTGGCGTTGATATTATTCAGTTTGACGAACCCGCCTTTAACGTCTTTTTCGACGAGGTGAATGACTGGGGCATTGCCGCTCTGGAAAGAGCCATTGAAGGCCTTAAATGTGAAACCGCAGTGCACATTTGCTACGGCTACGGCATCAAAGCCAACACCGACTGGAAAAAAACGCTGGGCACTGAATGGCGTCAGTATGAAGAGATCTTCCCGAAACTGCAGAGTTCCGGCATTGATATTGTATCGCTTGAGTGTCAGAACTCACGCGTGCCGATGGATTTGATTGAACTGATTCGTGGTAAAAAAGTCATGGTTGGCGCGATTGATGTCGCCACCAACACCATCGAAACACCGGAAGAAGTGGCTGCCACGCTGCGTAAAGCGCTGCAGTTTGTGGATGCCGATAAGCTTTATCCAAGCACCAACTGTGGCATGACGCCACTGTCGCGTCATGTGGCTTACGGTAAGCTGCAGGCATTAAGTGCCGGCGCAGAAATTGTGCGGAAAGAACTGCAGGGCTAACGCGTAACGCCTTATTTGTCTCTGACTCAGTCCGCAGGGTTTAAATATCCTGCGGCCTGAGCGTCGGTAATCAACATCCTTGCCGTGCCGCCTGTCTGGCCTCGCTAAATTATCCTTTATAAATACACGCTCCGACCATTACAAATTCCCCATTTTATCTGATTCCTGCTCTGCATCTACTCCGGCGGGCAGCCTGAATATCATCGTCTATACTCAGCAACGCGAAGTGATATATGCCGCTGCTTTTCACGCTGCGCTGGCGTTAATTTGATTAGCCCGCGCGAACAACAGCCGCATTGACTCATCAGTACACGCTTTTTTCTGTGCTTTCATCCTTTAGGGACTTCCTGGTATGTTGCAATCTCAATCCTCCCGTTTGGGCAGTTTACTGCTGCTGCTGGCGGCACTCATCGGCTTTGCTGTCGCGTTGTATGCCTGGCTCACGCCACTCACCGGTGTTACCGGCACCATTGGCGCGCTGGGCGTCGCCATTGCCAGCGTCGTCCTGGCGGTGCTGACCTTTCTGCTGCGCGCGGCCACCGGCCGTGCCGGGCGCATTTTCCTGATCGTCATCACGCTGCTGCTGCTATGCGCGATCGGTTTTGCTGCCGCGCTGCTGCATCAGGGGATCATTACGCTGGCGATGATCATCGGCCTGATTGGTCTGATTATGCTGGCGCGCAATCCGGCGCATCGCGTTCGCCACGCCACTGCACAAGGAGCTAACCGTGCATAATGAAAAATACATTCCGCTGCTCAAAGTCGGCATGACCGCCCTGGCGCTGCTGATGGCACCTGCCACGCTACGCGCCGAGGATAAAGCCGCTGAGGCGTCGATGGGTACGCAGGAGAAACTCAACGTGGATGCGGCCGATCAGCAGGCGCCCGGCACCACGCACGCCACTGATGATGTCTCCAGCGGCAAGCGCGACGGCGAGAAAGTGGCCTCTGCCAGCCAGCCGGCCACGCCGCTGGTGCCCTCCACGGCGACGTGGGACAGTTTTCACGGCCAGCTCAACGCGCAGAAATACAGCCCGCTGAAACAAATCACCGCTGACAACGTCAGCAAGCTGAAAAAAATCTGGGAGTTTCACACCGGTGACGTTTCGGATGGCAAGGGCGACACGCCGGCGACCGTCTGGTCCGCCACGCCAATTTTTGCCAACGATACGCTGTACATCGGCACGCCATTTGATCGGCTGATTGCGCTGGATCCGGGCACCGGCAAGGAGAAATGGCACTACGATACTAAAGCGCCACGCCAAGCGCTGACGCAGCCGGTGCTGAAAAATCGTGGCGTCTCCTACTGGCAGGCGAAAAATCCGCAGGCAGGTCAGGCCTGCCAGAAAATCGTTTATATGGGCACCGTTGACGGCAAGCTGTATGCCCTGGATGCTGATTCCGGCAAGCCGTGCGAAAACTTTGCGGATAAAGGCGTGCTCAACGTCAACCAGTGGAATACGGTTAACGCTAAATTCCCGCTGTCTCTGCTCCAGCCGCCGACGGTGGTGGGTGAACACCTGATCGTTGGCTGGGCGGGCAAAGACTGGGCTTACGCAGAAGCGCCGCCGGGCACGGTGTTTTCAATCAACGCGCAGACCGGGGCACGTGAATGGACTTTTGACGCCATCCCGGCCAGCATTCGCCCGCGCACCGGCACGGCTAACGTCTGGACCCACATGTCGGCCGATGAAGCGCATGGCCTGGTTTATCTGCCGGTGTCATCACCTTCGCCAAACTACTGGGGCGGCAACCGCGTCGATCCAATTCCGCTCGGCACCTCCACGACCGCGCTGGATGTGAATACCGGCAAAGTGGTGTGGTCGCGCCAGTGGGTGCACCATGATGTGTGGGATTACGACATTAACTCAGCACCGACGCTGATGGACATTACCGTGAACGGCAAGCAGATTCCGGCGCTGATTCAGGCCACCAAGCAGGGCTTCCTGTTTGTGGTCAATCGCCTGACCGGTGAAGATGTCTGGCCGATTGAGGAGCGTCCGGTGCCGCAGGGCGATGGTTCGGTGCAGGGCGAGAAACTGTCGCCGACCCAGCCGTTCCCGACCAAACCGGCACCGCTGCTGGATCAGTCCAAAAAACCGGCGATCTGGAAGCTGGCCGATATTGTTGGTGCCGGTCAGTGCTCACGCCTGTGGGATAAACTGAGCTATGACGGCATGTACACGCCGCCGACTACCCAAGGCGAAGGCGCACTGACCTATCCGGACAGCGCGGGCGGCGTGCAGTGGGGCGGCGTGGCGTTCGATCCGCAAAAACAGATCGCCATTGTGAACACCTCACACATCGTGCAATACGTGAAGCTGTACAGCCGCGCCGATTACGACAAGGCCGACAACGGCTCGGGCAACGAGAGTGGTTTCGCCCCGCAGGAAGGCGCGCCTTACGGCCTGCGCCTGATGGTGGCGAACAACTGGCTCGGCATGCCGTGCTGGCAGCCGCCGTTTGGCGAGATCGTTGCGCTCGATATGCACACCGGTGATGTGAAATGGCGTCGTCCGGTCGGCGCGTCGCAGCAGTACGGCTTTTTCATGCCGGAAAGCTGGGGCTCGCCAACCATTGGCGGTCCGGCAGTCACCGCCGGCGGTGTGATCTTTATCGGCGCCTCAATGGATGCCAAAGTACGCGCCTATTCACTGGATAGCGGCGAAGAGCTGTGGTCCGATCAGGTTGAAGCGCCTGCGGTTGCCAACCCCTCGGTGTATGAATATAAAGGCCGCCAATATGTCGCCTTTGTCGCCGGTGGTAACACCATCCTGAAGGATCAGGTTGGCGATCAGGTGGTGGTTTACGCACTGCCGGAATAATCCAGCGCAGTCAGCAAACAGAGTGGGGCCACAGCGCTCCACTTTTTTTATGCCTGCAATAAAAACGGCGGCCATTGGCCGCCAAAACCTCAACAGGTGGTTGCCGTTGAGGAAGCAGTGGTACTGATGAATCTTTAACCTTTTACACCGCCCGCCGTCAGTCCGCTCACCAGCCAGCGCTGTGCCAGTAAAAACACCAGCGTGATGGGAATGGCGGACAGCACGGCCGCCGCGGCGAAATCGCCCCACAGATAGTTCTGCGGATTAAGATACTGCTGCATCCCGACCGCGAGGGAATAGCTGTTGACGTCGCGCAGCAGCAGCGAGGCGACCGGTACTTCGGTGACCGCAGCGATAAACGCCAGGATAAACACCACCGCGAGGATTGGCACCGAAAGCGGCAGCAACACCAGACGAAAGGCCTGCCACGGCGTGGCACCATCCAGCGCCGCCGCTTCCTCCAGCGAACCATCGATGGTTTCGAAATAGCCCTTAATGGTCCAGACGTGCAGCGCGATGCCGCCCAGATAGGCGAAGATTACGCCGCCGTGGGTATTGAGGCCGAGAAACGGCAGATATTGCCCCAGCCGGTCAAACAGCGCATAGAGCGCCACCAGCGACAGCACCGCCGGGAACATCTGAAAAATCAGCATGCCTTTTAGCAGGCTGGCGCGACCGGCGAAGCGCATGCGGGCAAACGCGTAGGCGCAGGTGGTCGAGAGCGCCACAATCCCCAGCGCGCTGATGGCGGCGATCTTCACCGAATTCCACAGCCACAGCAGCACCGGGAAGGGCGGCGGCGTCACGCGACCATCGGCATGGGTGACGCTGAACCCGAGCGCCAGCCGCCAGTGTTCCCATGAAATCTGTTCCGGGATCAGACTGCCGGTGGCGAAATTGCCGCTGCGCAGCGAGATGGCAATCACCATCAGCAGCGGGAACAGGATTGCCGCGATAAACAGCAGCAGCAGCAGATGCGTCAGCAGCAGACGCAGCTTCTGCGATTTCGGTTGTACCATGGCCATAACGCCTCCTTAATCAAACTTCATGCGTAGCGCTTTCAGGTTAATCACCGCCAGCGCACCGACCAGCAGGAAGATCAGCGTGGCGATGGCTGCCGCCAGGCCGAAGTCCTGACCGCCGCCGCCCTCAAAGGCGATGCGCCAGGTGTAGTTGACCAGCAGATCGGTGTAGCCCGCCGGCGTAGTGGTGCCGAGTCGATCGGGGCCACCATTGGTCAGCAGCTGCACCAGCACGAAGTTATTAAAGTTAAAAGCAAAGCTGGCGATCATCAGCGGCAGTAGCGGTTTCAGCAGCAGCGGCAGCGTAATCAAAAAGAAATTCTGCAGCGGCCCGGCGCCATCCATCGCGGACGCTTCATACAGATCGTCCGGGATCGCCTTGAGCAAGCCCATGCACAGGATCATCATGTAGGGATAACCCAGCCAGGTATTGACGATCACCAGCATGGCGCGCGCCAGCGTCGGATCGCTGAACCACGCTGGCTTGAAGCCAAACAGCGCATTGAGCATGACGTTGATTTCGCCAAAACTCTGGTTAAACAGCCCCTTGAAAATCAGTATCGAAATGAATGCCGGTACCGCGTAGGGAAGAATCAGCATCACGCGATAGATGGCCTTGCCCCGCAGCGCTTCCCACTGCACCAGACACGCCAGCACCATGCCCACCGCGACCGTCAGCAGCACGGTCAACAGCGAAAACAGCAGCGTCCAGCCAAATATCGCCAGGAACGGTTTCTGAATGCCCTCGTCGGTGAACACGCGGGCAAAGTTTTTCCAGCCCGCGCCAACGGTAAAGCCGGGGCTGAGCTGTTCGCTGGCCCAGCTGCCATCGGCATTGATCTGCTGATAGAACCCCGTGTCCCGGTTGGCCTGATAGCGGGCGCCGTTTTGCTGATTTCTCAGCTGTTCCGGTGCGTCCAGCACGTACAGCGGCCGCGTGCCGGAAAACTGGCGCAGCGAACTCATCACCAGCTCGCGACCGTCCGGCAGCCGGGCAGTTAACTGACTCAGCGCCTGACGGTTTTGGGTGATGGTTTTTAAGCTGGCGCGCGCGGTGGCGGGCAGCGCGGCTGGCGTGAGGCTGAGCTGCTGTTCACCACCCAGCGTAAACGGCGCAGACAGAAAGCTGTTTTCGCCTGTGCTGAGCGCCAGTTGCCAGCGATCGCCCTGCGAATAGAGCGCGAAGTTCATCGCGTCCCCGGCCTGATACTGGCGACTCAGCAGCACCTGCTGCGCGCGCGCCTCACTGAGCTGATTGGTGCTGCTGTAGTTGGTGAAGGCAATGGCGACGGTACAGGCCAGTGGAAACAGGACGAATAGCGCCATGCCGGCCAGTCCCGGATACACATAGCGCCAGGCATAGGCGCGCCGGTTGGTGTAAATCCACAGGCCTGCCGCGCTGACTACCAGCGTGACCAGCGCAAACAGGTATTCACCCTGAGCATACATCAGCACCAGAAGGTAGCCGACCAGCAGACAGCCGATCCCGACCAGCAGGCTGCGCAGCACCAGACTGTGCCGTCTCTTTTGCGGTATTCCTGACATGATACGGTGTTCCTTAACAGCCAGTGGCGAGCCGACAGCCGTCGGCTCCGTAACAGCATTACTTATTGAGACGCGCCTGCGCATCCTTCAGCGCCGCATCGACGTTTTGACGACCACTCAGCGCATTCAGCGTCGCGGTGCGCATCGCATACCAGAAGGCCGCCATCTGCGGGATGTTAGGCATGATGTCGCCATTACGCGCATTGCTCATGGTGGCGGCGATGCGCGCGTCTTTCTCCAGCGTTTGCTGGAATGACTTCAGGGTGACCGCGCCCAGCGGCTTGTCCTTGTTAACCGCGTTGAGACCGGCGTCAGTCAGCAGGTAATTTTCCAGAAACTCTTTGGCCAGCTCTTTATTAGGACTGGCCGCGTTGATGCCCGCGCTCAGTACGCCGACAAAGGTTTTGGTCGGCTTGCCGTTCAGCGTCGGTAACAGCGTAACGCCGTAGTTGATGCCGCTTTTGTCGATATTGCTCCACGCCCACGGACCGTTGATGGTCATCGCGGTTTGTCCTTTATTGAAGGCCGCTTCGGCAATCGAATAGTCGGTATCGGCATTAAGGATTTTGGCTTTCACCTGATCGACGAGGAACTGCATGCCTGCTTTCGCGCCGGCGTTGTCGACGCCGGTATCTTTCACGTCATAGCCGCTATCGGTCTTTTTGAAAGCATAGGCGCCACCGGCGGCCAGCAGCGGCCAGGTGAAATAGGGTTCCTGCAGGTTAAACATGATGGCGCTCTTGCCTTTGGCGCGCAGCTGCTTATCCAGCGCCGCCATCTCTTCCCAGCTTTTCGGTGGGGTGGGCAGCAGATCTTTGTTGTAAATCAGCGACAGCGACTCCACAGAAACCGGATAGCCAATCAGCTTGCCGTTGAAGCGCACTGCATCCCAGGTAAACGGAAACAGTTTTTGCTGGAAGTTTTGATCCGGTGTGACTTCGGCCAGCAGTCCTGACTGGGCATAGCCGCCAAAGCGATCGTGCGCCCAGAAGATGATGTCCGGCCCATCCCCGGTCGCGGCGACCTGCGGGTATTTCTCTTCCATTTTGTCAGGATGTTCAACCGTCACGCTGATACCGGTGTCCTGCTCGAATTTTTTGCCTACCTCGGCGAGGCCGTTATAGCCCTTATCACCATTGATCCAGATGACCAGTTTACCTTCTTCAATTTTGGCCACGGCCGAAGCCGAAAACAGTACGGCCGTAAGGGCGGAAAGGGCCAGAACGCGTGCGCCGGTTTTCATTGTCATAACTCCATCCTGTTAGCGGAAGCGGAAATCATCAGTGGCATCATTGTGCGGCGTTATGGCGTTTCCTCATCCTCCTGCGTTCTACGCCCAACGGCACTAAGCCGTGATCGCGCTTGCAAAACCGCGCCTTAATACGCGCTGGCGCACACTATTGACGCATCAGCTCTGCGTGACAGCTCACAAAATTGCCGTGAACGTCGCGGCGGCGCTGCTGTCATGCGCGTTCTCCTCCTCCCGCCTCATCCCCCAGTAAAAACCCGCACGGTGGAGGATGTTGCGCCGTCTGCGCCTGCCCATAGTGGTCGCCGGAGTCTGCCTGCGGTGCTGCAGGCAAGCATGAGCCTGCGAAGAGGAAAGCATCATGGCGAGCGTTGCGTTACACCATGTCACCAAGGCCTGGGGCGATACCGAGGTATCAAAAGACATCAATCTGGAGATCGGCGAAGGGGAATTTGTGGTGTTCGTCGGTCCCTCCGGCTGCGGCAAATCAACGCTGCTGCGCATGATCGCCGGCCTGGAAACCATCACCCGCGGCGATCTGCTGATTGGCGGTCAGCGTATGAACGATGTTCCGCCCGCTGAGCGCGGTATCGGCATGGTGTTTCAGTCTTACGCCCTTTATCCGCACCTTTCGGTGGCCGAAAACATGTCGTTTGGCCTGAAGCTGGCCGGCGTAAAGCGCGCTGAAATCCAGCAGCGCGTCAATCAGGTGGCGGAGGTGTTACAGCTGGCGCACCTGCTGGAACGGCGGCCCAAAGCGCTATCGGGCGGACAGCGGCAGCGCGTGGCCATCGGGCGCACGCTGGTGGCCGAACCGCGTGTGTTTCTGCTCGACGAGCCATTGTCCAATCTTGATGCCGCGCTGCGCGTACAGATGCGCATTGAAATCTCACGCCTGCATAAGCGCCTGAAGCGCACCATGATTTACGTTACGCACGATCAAATCGAAGCGATGACGCTGGCCGACAAGATCGTGGTGCTGGACGCCGGTCGCATCGCCCAGGTCGGTAAGCCGCTCGAACTCTATCACTATCCCGCTAACCGCTTCGTTGCCGGTTTTATCGGCTCGCCGCGCATGAATTTTCTGCCCGTCAAAGTGACCGCCACCGCCATCGATCAGGTGCAGGTGCGCTTGCCCAACGATCAGCTTGTATGGCTGCCGGTGGAGAGCGCCGGCGTCCAGGTCGGCAGCAACATGTCGCTGGGTATTCGTCCGGAACACCTGCTCTCCAGCGACATCGCCGATGTCACGCTGGAGGGCGAAGTGCAGGTGGTTGAGCAGCTCGGCCACGAGACGCAAATCCATATCCAGATCCCCGCCATTCGTCAGAACCTGGTGTACCGCCAGGAGGACGTAGTGCTGGTAGAAGAGGGCGCCCTGATGGGTATTGGCCTGCCGCCGGAGCGTTGTCACCTGTTCCGCGAGGACGGGAGCGCCTGCCGCAGGCTGCATCAGGAACCCGGTGTTTAGCCCTGCAAAACAATAAAAGCAATGACCTCAGGAGATAGAAAATGTTAACTCTGCGCAAACTTCCCGTCGCGATTGCCATCGCAGCGGGTACGCTCTCCGCTCAAGCCATGGCGGTCGATTTTACGGGTTACGCCCGTTCAGGTATCGGCTGGACCGGCAGCGGCGGCGAGCAACAGTGCTTTCAGGCTACCGGCGCGCAAAGCAAATACCGTCTGGGCAACGAATGTGAAACCTATGCTGAACTGAAACTGGGTCAGGAAGTGTGGAAAGAGGGCGATAAAAGTTTCTATTTCGATACCAACGTCGCCTATTCCGTTTCCCAGCAGAATGACTGGGAAGCGACCTCTCCGGCCTTCCGTGAAGCCAACGTGAAAGGTAAAAACCTGATCGATGCGCTGCCGGGTTCCACCATCTGGGCCGGTAAACGCTTTTATCAGCGTCACGATGTTCACATGATCGACTTCTACTACTGGGATATCTCCGGTCCGGGCGCCGGTCTGGAAGATGTCGACCTCGGGTTTGGTAAGCTCTCGTTCGCCGCGACGCGCTCTTCCGAAGCGGGCGGCTCTTACACCTTCTCCAGTGACCAGATCCGTGATTACGCCACCAGTACCGCCAATGACGTTTTTGATGTGCGTCTCGCCGGCATGGAAACTAACCCCAATGGCGTGCTGGAACTGGGTGTCGACTATGGCCGCGCCAACGCGCGTGACGGCTATCGCTTAGACGACGGCGCGTCGAAAGATGGCTGGATGTTCACCGCGGAACACACGCAGAGCATGCTGAAAGGCTACAACAAGTTTGTGCTGCAGTACGCCACTGATGCGCTGACCTCGCAGGGCAAAGGCCTGCCGCAGGGCAGTAACATCAATAACAACGGCAAGATGTACCGCATCCTCGATCACGGTGCGATCTCGCTGGCCGATCGCTGGGATCTGATGTATGTGGCGATGTACCAGAACGTCGATCTGGATAACAACCGCGGAACCGAGTGGTACACCGTCGGCGTACGTCCTATGTACAAATGGACGCCGATCATGAGCACCCTGCTGGAAGTAGGCTATGACAACGTCAAGTCACAGCAGGTCAGCGAACGCAACGGTCAGTACAAAATCACCCTGGCGCAGCAGTGGCAGGCTGGCGACAGCATCTGGTCACGTCCGGCGCTGCGCCTGTTCGCCACCTACGCCAAATGGGATGAGAAGTGGGGCTACAGCAAAGATGCCTCCGGCGATATCACGTCGCTGGCCGCGGCGGACAGCAGCGGCAACGGTCTGTTCACCAACAGCCGTGGCGACAACGATGAGTGGACCTTCGGCGCACAGATGGAAATCTGGTGGTAAGGCGCTGCGCAGGTTAAGCAAACATCCGCCGTGCGGCAGACGCACGGCGTTTTCGGACAGCGGCGGCCATTGCCTGGCCTACGCCGCTGCCTGACAGCTTGTTGGGATAACACAATGAAAAAACATCTTATCGCCTTCTGCCTGAGCAGCGCGCTGCTGACCGGCGTCATTATGCCAGTTCAGGCCGACATCAATCTGGTACCGCAGGATCTTTCCGCGGCACCCGCCATTCCCACCGCCCGGCTGCAGCAGCTCAGCTGGCAGCCGGTGGATGCAACGCGTGCACAAATCACCACGCTGACACAAAGCGCAACGCCGCTGGATGTACGTGGCTTAACAGGGGCCATCGCGGCTTACAGCCTGCCTGCCAATCAGGGCGAGCTGACGGTTACGCTAAGCAGCGAGGTGGTACACAATCAGGTCTTTGCGCCCAATGTGCTGGTACTGGATGAAAACCTGCAGCCGGCCGCGTGGTTTCCGAGCCGCTTCTTTAGCTATCAGCAGCCCGGCGTGATGAGCGCCGACCGGCTGGAAGGGGTGATGAAGCTGACGCCGGTGCCGGGCCAGCAGAAGATCTATTTGCTGGTGTTCACCACCGACCAGGATTTAACCCAGACCACGACGCTGCTGGATCCGGCCAAAGCTTATGCCAAAGGCACCGGCCATGCGGTACCGGATATTCCCGATCCGGTGGCGCGTCACAGTCGCGACGGCAAAATCAAACTGAAAGTAGCAACCAGTTCCGGCTCGTCGATTCTGGTCGGCCCGCTGTTTGGCTCAGCCGCGCCTGCCGCTGTCACCGTTGGCAGCACCCGGCCGGCCATGGCCGCCACGACGGCGCGCGCGCCAGCGCCTGAACCGGCACCGCTGGTGAATGAGACGGAAAGCTATTTCAATCAGAGCATTCGTCAGGCGGTGCAACAGGGCAATATCGATAAAGCGCTGAAGCTGCTGGATGAAGCGGAGCGTCTGGGATCGACATCGGCGCGGCAAACCTTTATCAGCAGTGTTAAAGGCAAGGGGTGAAACTGCCCCGACAGTGCTGAGTTGCCCCACCTGGTGCGCTTCGGCGCACCTTTTTTATGGCACTCCGACCTGCACGCAGCAGGCCGGTTTCGTGCTACTTACGCTGACGCTGACGTGATTGTACCGCCGTCAGCAACGCATCGATTCTGTCATCCTCCGCCATCGCTTCCAGCGTTACGCTAAGCTTACGTCGCCAGTTGGGATACTGATCGACGGTGCCCGGCACGTTGACCGGCAGTGCCATATCCAGCCACTCTTCCGGCTGCAAACCGAGCAGCGCACACTGGCTGCGGGCCAGATAGCGATGGATCGCCTGACTAAGCTGATGACTCATGCGCACGCTGGCCCGCCGGAAGCGGCGGCGCGGCGGCAGATCACCGCTGCGCAACAGCGTACGCAGCAACGCCTGTTTAGCCAGGCGCCGATCGCGATACAGGCCAGCGAGAATCGCCCGATCGGGGTACAGTCCGAGAGCACTGCCCAGCCGCAAATCGTCACTTTGCCACCAGCCGCGCAGCGTCGGCATATCATGGGTGGTGGTAACGGCCATCGCCTGACGCGGCCACGTCGCTGGCGCGCGGAAGTGGCGCTGCGATTCCTGCTCAAAGTAGAGCACTTTGTAGGAGTACACCCCGGCGTCGCGCAGTTTATCAACGATGGCTTCCGGCACGGTGCCCAGATCCTCGCCAATCACCATGCAACGATGGCGCTGGCTCTCCAGTGCCAGAATCGCCAGCAAATCATCCACCGGATAGTGCACATAGGCACCGTGCGCCGCGCTTTCGTCCTTCGGTATCCACCATAAACGCAGCAGCGCCATCACATGGTCAATGCGCAGCGCGCCGCAGTCGCGCATGCTGGCGCGCAGCAGGTCGATCCACGGTTCATAGCCGCGCGCGGCCATCACCTGCGGGTCCATCGGCGGCAATCCCCAGTTCTGACCGAGCGGACCGAGGATATCCGGCGGCGCGCCAACACTGGCGTCCAGGCAGTAAAGCTGCCGATCGCGCCAGGTTTCCGCGCCATCCGCCGCCACGCCCACCGCCAGGTCGCGATACAGCCCGATCGCCATCTGCTGCTGCTGACACAGCTGCCAGCAGGCGGCGAATTGCTCTGCCGCCAGCCACTGCAGCCACATGTAGAAACGCACCTCGTCGCTGTGCTCAATGCGAAACGCCAGCACTGTTGCACTGTGGGCCTGCTGCCATTCGGCCGGCCAGTGTTGCCAGCCATAGCCCGTGCCATCCTGGGCGCTGCGCGCCGCGTGCAGCGCATCAAACAGCCCCTGATGCAGCAGGCTGTCGCCCCCGGCACGCACAAACTCCACAAACGCCTGCGCCTGTCCATCATCTGCCGTGCGCCGGCGAAACTGCTGCCAGGCAAGCCGCAGTCCCTGCAACTTAAGCCGGGTGACGGCAGTATAATCCACCCACGCGGCATCACGCGCTGCCCGAATCGCCTGCTGCGTCTCCTCAGCTTGCCACCAGGCCTGCGCCGCGTCGCTGAGGCCAAAATCTGCCACGGCGCTTACGTCGATATAGAGGATGTTGAGCCAGCGCCGGGAAGAGGGACTGTAAGGGCTGGCGCTCTCCGGTGCGGCAGGAAACAGCGCGTGCAGCGGATTGAGCCCGACAAACGCGCCGCCGCGCCGCGCGGTTTCAGCGATCATCTGCCGCAGATCGCCGAAATCCCCGATGCCCCAGTTAGCCGCAGAGCGCAGCGTATACAGCTGAATACAGCTGCCCCACAGCGATTCGCCCGCCAGCAGTTCCGCAGGTTCGTAGCAGCGGCGGGGTGCCACTATAATCGGGCAACAGTGACACTGTAACTCCTGGGTCAATGTCAGCTGGTGATAACCGGCGGGCAACGCGGGCAACACCAACGCTTCACCCGGCTGGCAGCGCCCGGACCAGTTTTCGCCGCTTTCGCTCGTCAACTGCCATTCCGCGTCGGCGCTGAGCACCGGTGCCAGACTCAGTGGCTGTCCGACATAAAAAACTACCACCGACGGCAGCGGTGCGGAGCCGTTCGCAGGGGCCTGCATCAGCGCAGCGAGACGCTGATGGGTAAGAGCAGAAATCTGCCGCGGTTTTCCGTGCGCATCAATATATTCCGCAGCAATAAGCGCGTCAGCACGGCGATCAAGAGCATCTTTGGGTTTCATGGCGTTCCTTAGCGGCTGGCCTGCCAGATACGTTGCTGATAGTCACGAATGGCGCGATCGGCACTGAACATGCCGCAACGCGCGGTATTGAGGATTGCGGCGCGCGTCCAGGCCTCAGGATCGGCCCACAGTGCTTCAACCTGCTGCTGCGCGTTGAGATAGTGGCGAAAATCAGCCAGTACCAGATAAGGATCGCCGCCTTGCGCGCCCAGGCTGTTGACCAGATCGCTGAACGCCGTGCGGTCGCCGTTACTGAAGGTGCCATCTTCCAGCGCGGTCAGCGCGCGATCCAGCTGCGCGTCCTTACTGCGCCAGTTCAATGGCGAGTAACCGGCCTGTTTCAGCGCGCTGACCTGCTCTACGGTATGGCCAAAGATGAAGATATTCTCTTCACCGACCTGCTGCGCGATTTCAACGTTGGCCCCATCCAGCGTACCGATGGTGAGTGCACCGTTCAGCGCCAGCTTCATATTGCCGGTACCGGATGCTTCTTTGCCCGCAGTAGAGATCTGTTCCGAGAGATCGGCGACCGGGATCAGGCGCTCGGCAACCGACACGTTGTAATCAGGGATAAAGACAATTTTCAGCCGGTCGCCGACGCGCGCATCGTGGTTAATGGTCTCTGCTACTTTATTGATGGCGTAAATGATGTTTTTCGCCAGCGCATAACCCGGCGCCGCTTTGGCACCAAACAGCATCACGCGCGGAGCCAGATTGGCCTGCGGATCGCTGACCAGCGTTTGCCACAGCGCAATCATGTGCAGCAGCATCAGGTGCTGCCGTTTGTATTCGTGCAGCCGCTTGATTTGGACGTCAAACAGCGCATCAGGCTGCACCGCAATGCCGGTTCGGGCGGCGATCCACTCTGTCAGTGCCTGCTTGTTGTGCTGCTTAATGGCGCGATATTCGGCGCGGAAGGCGGCATCATCGGCGAATGGCGACAGATCCTGCAGCGCATCGAGATCGTTAAGCCACGGACGCTGCAGCGTTTTGTTGATCAGCGCCGCCAGCGCCGGATTGCACTGGTTGATCCAGCGACGCGGTGTGATGCCGTTGGTGACATTGTGAAACTTCTCCGGCCAAAGCGCGTGATAATCGGGGAACAGGTCCTGTACCACCAGACGCGAGTGCAGCGCCGCCACGCCGTTGACTGCAAAGCTGCCGATCACGCACAGATTTGCCATGCGCAGTTGCTGATCGTGCACCAGCGCCAGTTTTGACCAGATCGCCTGATTGCCCGGCCAGCGCGCCTCAACCTGCTGTTTTAGCTGCGCATTGAGCGTATTGATGATCATCACATGGCGCGGCAGCAGGCTGCGCACCAGGCGCAGGTTCCAGCACTCCAGCGCTTCCGGCATCAGCGTGTGGTTGGTATAGGCGAAGGTGCGCTGGGTAATGCGCCATGCGTCCTGCCAGCTGAGCCGGTGCTCATCCAGCAGCAGGCGCAACAGCTCCGGGATGGCCAGCGTTGGATGGGTATCGTTCAGCTGGATCACTTCATAATCCGCTAACGTTTCGATGGCTCGCCCCGCGGCCTGATGACGGCGCAGAATATCCGCCAGCGTACAGGCACACTGGAAATACTGCTGCATCAGACGCAGTTTTTTGCCGGCCTGATGGTTGTCATTCGGATAAAGCACTTTGGTCAGTTTTTCCGCCTCAATGCCTTGTTGTTCCGCACGCAGGAAATCGCCGTTGTTGAAACGCTGGAGATCAAACGGTCGGGCATGCTTTGCCTGCCACAGACGCAAGGGCTGCGTGATGCCGTTGCGGAAACCGACCACCGGCAGATCCCAGGCTTCACCCTGCACAACAAAAGCAGGCTGCCAGTGCGTCACGCCGTCAATGGTGGTCACACTGCCGCCCAGTCCGACCTGCACGTCAAGCGCCGCGTTGTGGCGAAACCAGGGATAACGATCGCGCTGCCAGTCATCCGGCTGTTCGTGCTGCGCGCCCCCGACAAAATGCTGGCGAAACAGGCCGTACTGGTAGTTCAGGCCATAGCCGATCGCAGGCTGGCCGGTGGTCGCCATCGCATCGAGAAAACAGGCGGCCAGCCGTCCCAGACCGCCGTTGCCCAGTGCCGGATCGGTTTCACGCTCCAGCACGTCACTCAGCGTCACGCCTGCTGCGGCCAGCGTCGCTTTGACGCCGTCGTACCAGCCGAGATTCAGCAGATTGTTGCCGGTCAGCCTGCCCAGCAGAAACTCCATCGACAGATAATTAACGTGGCGCTGTCCGCCAGCGGCCGGCTGCACCGGTATATCCGCCAGCAGTTCGGCCAGCGCGCCGCTCAGCGCCTGCCACCACTGGTCGGGGCTCATTTCCTGCGCATCCGGCAGGCCAAAACGTTGCCACTGGCGCACCAGCGCGGCAGAAAAACGGTCAGGGTCAAATGTGGGCAGTGCCATAGGGAAACTCCAGTCGAATAAATAGGGTTACAGGCAGTGTGACGCTGCCGCCAGGCGGCTACCTCCTCCTGTAAAAAATTCCACGGGGAGGACAGGGAGGGTGGAGAGGCTGAGGTAAATCTGAAAGCGCGGCAGGAGTGTGATAACACTCGCTTTTGTAAAGCGTAACTAATCAGTTCGCTTGCATTCAGTAACCGAATCTCCGAACGTGTATGACTATTAATTACGAAGCGTAAAAAAATGATGCGCTGAACGTTAACGGAGAAGCGTGCGCCCATGTTGATACCCTCAAAACTGAGTCGTCCCGTTCGTCCTGAAAGCACGGTTACCCGCGATCGTCTGCTGCAAAAGCTCAGCGCAGCGGCGAATTACCGGCTGGTGCTGATTGCCAGCCCGGCGGGCTACGGCAAAACCACGCTGGTATCGCAGTGGGCGGCTGATAAAAGCGAGCTGGGCTGGTATTCATTAGACGAGGGCGACAATCAGCCGGAGCGCTTCGCCGATTACCTGATCGCCGCGCTGCAGCAGGCTACCCGCGGCGCATGCAGCCGCAGCGAGACGCTGGCGCAAAAGCGTCAGTACGTGAACCTCAATGCGCTGTTCGCCCAGCTGTTTAATGAGCTGGCCGCGTGGCAGCAGCCGCTGTGGCTGATCATCGATGATTATCATCACATCACCAATCCTGCCGTGCATGAAGCGATGCGCTTTTTCCTGCGCCATCAGCCGGATAACCTGACGCTGGTGGTGCTGTCCCGCAATCTGCCGCAGTTGGGTATTGCTAATCTGCGCGTGCGTGAACAACTGCTGGAGCTGGGCAGCCAGCAGCTGGCCTTCACCCATCAGGAGGCGAAACAGTTCTTCGACTGCCGCCTGAGTGCGCCGCTCGCGCCGGATGAGAGCAACCGTCTGTGTGATGATGTAGCAGGCTGGGCGACCGCGTTACAGCTGATCGCACTGTCCACCCGTCAGGGCGCGGCATCGGCGCAGGACTCCGCTCGCCGGCTCTCCGGTATTAATGCCAGCCACCTTTCCGATTATCTGGTCGAGGAAGTGCTGGATAACGTCGATGCCGCCACGCGCCATTTTTTGCTGAAGAGCGCGTTATTGCAGTCGATGAATGATGCGCTGGTCGCCTGCGTGACCGGTGAAGACAACGGGCGCATGCGGCTGGAAGAAATTGAACGTCAGGGGCTTTTTATTCAGCGCATGGATGATTCAGGACAGTGGTTCAGCTATCACCCGCTATTCGGCAGCTTTTTGCGTCAGCGCTGCGAATGGGAGCTGGCCAGCGAGCTACCGGCCATTCACCGCGCGGCTGCGCAAAGCTGGATGGCGCAGGGTTTTCCCGGCGAAGCGATTCATCATGCGCTGGCGTCCGGTGATACCGATATGCTGCGCGATGTGCTGCTGCAGCACGCGTGGACGCTGTTCAACCGCAGCGAACTGGCACTGCTGGAGCAGTCGCTGAATGCGCTGCCGTGGCGCACGCTGCTGGCCAGTCCGAAACTGGTACTGCTGCAGGCCTGGCTGATGCAGAGCCAGCATCGATTTTCCGAAGTTAACCGGCTGCTGGCACGCTTCGAGGAAGGCTGCAACTGTGAAATCGACGCTGCGCTGCAGGGTGAATTCAATGCGGTGCGCGCGCAGGTGGCCATCAATCACGGCAACGCCGACGAAGCAGAGCGGCTGGCACGGCTGGCGCTGGAAACGCTGCCGGAAACGCGTCGCTACAGCCGCATTGTGGCCACCTCAGTGCACGGCGAAGTGATGCATTGCAAAGGCGACCTGACCAACTCGCTGGCGCTGATGCGGCAAACCGAACAGATGGCGCGCCGCGATGAAGCCTGGCACTACGCGCTGTGGAGTTTGATTCAGCAGAGCGAAATCCTGTTCGCGCAGGGCTTTTTACAATCAGCGTGGGAGATTCAGGAAAAAGCGTTTGTGCTGGTAAGTGAACAGCATCTGGCGAACATCCCGCTGCACGAGTTTTTACTGCGCATCCGTGCGCAGCTGATGTGGGCGTGGGGCCGGCTGGATGAGGCCGAACACGCCGCGCGCGCGGGCATCAAAGTCCTGAAAGGCTATCCGCCCCAGCAGCAAATCCAGTGCCTTGGGCTATTGATTCAGTGCTCGCTGGCACGCGGCAATCTGGATAATGCACGCAGCTATCTCAGTCGGCTGGAAAACCTGATGAATAACGGCGTGCTGCACAGCGACTGGATTGCCAACGCCGACAAAGTGCGGCTGATCTACTGGCAGATGACGGGCGATGCGCAGAGCGCCAGCCACTGGATGCGCCATACCGATAAACCCGCCTTTGCCAACAATCATTTTTTGCAGGGCCAGTGGCGCAATGTGGCGCGGGCGCAGATCCTGCTGGGCAATCTCAGCCAGGCCGAAGTGATCCTCGATGAGCTGAATGAAAATGCGCACGCGCTGCGGCTGATGAGTGATTTAAACCGTAACCTGCTGCTGCTGAATCAAATCTACTGGCAAACCGCGCGCAAAGCAGAGGCACAGCAGGCGCTGATCGAAGCGCTGAAGCTGGCACGCAGCACCGGCTTCGTCAGCCACTTCGTGATTGAGGGCGAAATGATGGCGCAGCAGCTGCGCCAGTTAATTCAGCTCAATACGCTGAGCGAACTCGATCAGCATCGGGCCCGGCGCATTCTCAATGAGATCAACAAGTATCACCGGCATAAGTTTGCCCATTTCGATGAGGGCTTCGTCAGCCGGCTGTTGAACCACCCGGATGTGCCGGAGCTGATTCGCACCAGTCCGCTGACCCAGCGCGAATGGCAGGTGCTGGGGTTGATCTACTCCGGCTACAGCAACGATCAGATCGCCGGCGAGCTGGACGTCGCGGCAACCACCATCAAAACCCATATCCGTAATCTGTACCAGAAGCTGGGCGTCACCCATCGTGCCGAAGCGATGCACCAGGCACAGTCAATGCTGAAACTGATGGGCTACGTTTAAGGCAGAAGTCGTGTGGCGGTGAATCTCATTACCTGCAGAGCGCGTATAACGCTGGGCAGGACTTGATATATACATGAGGGAGTGAAATACTTGTAATGACATTTGTATGTACAAGAGGTGTAGGACATGGGCAGCATCAACCTGCGTATTGATGATGAACTCAAAGCACGTTCTTACGCTGCGCTTGAAAAAATGGGGGTGACTCCCTCTGAAGCGCTTCGTCTCATGCTTGAGTATATCGCCGAAAATGAACGTTTACCGTTCAAACAGACACTGCTGAGCGACGAAGATGCTGAGCTGGTCGAAATAGTGAAAGAGCGGCTTCGCAATCCTAAGCCAGTTCGTGTGACGCTGGATGACCTTTGATGGCCTATTTTCTGGATTTTGACGAGCGGGCACTAAAGGAATGGCGAAAGCTGGGCTCGACGGTACGTGAACAATTAAAAAAAAAGCTGGCTGAAGTACTTGAGGCACCCCGTATTGAAGCGAACAAGCTTCGCGGTATGCCTGACTGCTACAAAATAAAGCTCAGGTCTTCAGGTTATCGCCTTGTCTATCAGGTGATAGACGAGAAGGTGGTGGTTTTCGTGATTTCGGTTGGTAAAAGAGAACGCGCGGAGGTTTATAACGAGGCCGTGAAGCGCATTCTCTAAAACTAAGCCGGGTATTTCTGTTTCACCTTTAAAGTATCATTCTGCTTTAAGCTAACAGAGTCATCGTATCGCCACTGAATCTGCTCCAGACGCTCTCCGGCGTACACTGAACCACACCTCAGCGTTGTGCCGCGAGCTGGCGCGTCAGCCACGCATCCAGTTCGCTTTCCGGCAGCGGGCGCGCATAGAAGTAACCCTGCGCCTGATCGCAGCCGTACTCCGCCAGCGCAGCAACGGTGTCGACATTCTCTACGCCTTCAGCCAGTACGGTGTAATCCAGCTGTTTCAGCATGGTAATGATGCTGCGCGCGATAATCCGCGACGCGGTATCTGAGGCAATTTCGCTGATCAGCGCGCGATCAAGCTTGATTACATCCAGCGGCATCCGTCGCAGGTAGCCGATATTGCTGTAGCCGGTGCCAAAGTCATCCAGCGAGATGCCAAACCCACGCAGCTTCAGCATCTCCAGCCCCTGTAGCGCCGCGGGACTGTTAATAATCTGCTCGGTCTCCAGGCATTCAATGCCCAGCAGCGAGGTCGGCAGGCGGGCCTGCAGCATTTTCATTTCCAGCGCATCGGCAAAGCCAGGATCAGAGAAGTCGCGGCTGCTGATATTGATGGTCACTGGCAGCTGGAGGGGGCTGTGCTGCAGGCGTTTTAACCTGGCGATCGCCTTGTCGGTCACCCAGCTGGTTAAGGCGCTGAGCAGCTCGGTCTGTTCCGCCAGCGGGATAAACAGATCGGGAGCGAGTTCGCCGCGCTGCGGATGCCGCCAGCGCACCAGTGCCTCCAGGCCAACGGGCCGGCCACTGTTCAGGCAGATCTTCGGCTGGAACGCCAGCCACAGGCCCTGATCCTGTTGCAATGCCGCAGCCAGATCGTTCATCAGCAGAAAGTCCTGAGTGCGGCGCTGATCGGCTACCAGGCTGAAGCTCATGGCGGGCACCCGGTTGCCAATCGCCTCATGCAGCGCACTTACCGCCCGGCGCAGCACTTCCTGCGCGCGAAGTTCTGCTGGAATGAAAATGACCTCGCCGGTAAAGCAGGTGAGGGCGACAGAGATGCCCGCGTCCAAATCCGCGCTGATCCCTGCCAGGTTTTCTGCCACCGATGCGGCGGTCAGCGGGCTGTTGTCCATGGTGAGAACCGCAAAACGCCCGGTGGCGACGGTATAAATGATGTCGTCCGCACCGGGCTGCAGGCGCAAAGGCAGTAACGTGGTGACGTGCTTCAGCAGGCTTTCCACCGGCCCCATGCCCATGGAGCGCGCCAGCTCATAGGCGCGCGGCATATCAATGCAGTCGATCAGGATCAGCCGCTGCGGCGTACGGTCCCCGATGGAGGCCAGCCGCTGCAGGTCACGAATCAGGCGCTGGCGGTTAGGCAGTGCCGTGACCGGATCGGTGAAGCCGGCACAGTGCCACGCTTCGAGGAATGACATCACCAGATCGGCCAGCAGCTGTAATACCTTCACCTGATCAGCGCTGAATGAGTGTGGCGCGACGTCCGTGACGCACAGCGTGCCCAGCACATAGCCATCGCGATGCCTGAGCGGCACACCGGCGTAAAAGCGGATAAAAGGGGCACCGATGATCAGCGGATGGCGGGCAAAACGCGCATCCAGCAGGGTGTCGGAGATAACTACCGCGCCGTCACTGTCCACGGCGTGGCGGCACAGCGAGTCGTCACGGGACGAGTGCTTCAACGCAAAATTGTGGGCGGCGCAGATATACTGATGTTCATCATCCAGAACGGAGACAAAGCTACCTGGAATACCCAGTGCCTGACTGGTCAGCCGGACAAAGTTTTGTAATACGTCGTCACGGCTTTCGTCGCGACTGCGCAGCGCCTTCAATGCCCGTGCGCGGCGATCGTCGTCACCGTTGAAATTCATCAGCATAATTTCCTCCGCGCCGGCCTGGTTCCGGTGCGAAATTTAACAGCAAAAAGTACAGTATGCGGCCTGCAACACCCTGCCGCTGGCGTGGTTAATAAGCGTAAATATTATAATGGTCTTTCTCATGGTAGGCTTAACACTGGCATCTGTCATTTTTATTTTCTTTAACGAAATTTTTAAGCAGCGACGATTCTGATAATTTATCGTAATATTTTTATCAGTCTGATTGATAACAGGTTACGCATCCTTACTGCTAACTCTAATTAAGTAGAAGGTGCAGGTATTAGACATTGCCAATGAAGACGTTATTAATCTCTGGCAGGGATGAGTCGGGTAATAATGCTGATTTTTAGTGATTGATGAGCAAAATAATAGTATCGCTGCGTATTATTATCCTGATAAAAACGCACCTGCCGGTATATTTATTATCCCGGCTAATGTTATATAAGCGTATTGTTCAGTCCGCTCTGTCACCACAGACATCAGATTTCCCCCTCAAATTATTCCCCGTTAAGCAAACTCAGCAGGTGTAACACCGTTTTGGCCGGATGATTACGCCGCCAGGCAAAAGCAATGTCGGTGAACAGCGTATTGTTTTCAATGTCACGAAATACCAGCTGTGGATTGTTGACACAGCACAGCGAAGCCGGCACCAGCGCAATCCCGCAGCCTGCGCCCACCATGCCGAGCGAGGAGGTAATCTGCGGAGCCTGCTGAAAGCGGGTTGCATCAAAGCCGGCGCGCAGACAGGCACTGACGATTAATTCGTACAGGCTGGGCGCCACCTCGCGCGGGAAAATAATCAGTGATTCTTCGGCCAGCTGCGTTAGCGCAACACTTTGCTGCTGGCTGAGCGCATGGCTGGCCGGCAGCGCCACTTTCATCTCCTCGGTAGCGATCACTTTCAGGTTAAACGCCTTACTGCTCTCACACGGCAGACGAATGAACGCCGCATCCAGCAAACCTTCCCCTAAGTCCTGCATCAGCAGCGCCATGTTCTCTTCCCGGGTGATGAGCTCCATCGCCGGGTAGCGCGTTTTGAAGGCGCGAATCAGATCAAACACCGGCGCGCCAAACGCCACCGAGCTGGCAAAACCCAGTGACATCTGGCCGCTCATGCCGCGCGCCACGCCGCGCGCCTTTTCCAGCGCCATATCGGCCAGCTGCACAATCGCTATTGCATCGGGCAGAAACGCGCGGCCCGCATCGGTCAGTTCCACGCCGCGCGTCAGGCGCTTCAGCAACGGCGTGCCGATCTCGTGCTCCAGCCGCTGGATTTGCTGGCTGAGCGGTGGCTGCGACATGCCCAGCAACTCGGCGGCGCGGGTAAAGTGCTGCGTTTCAGCAACGGCAACGAAATAACGCAGGTGGCGAAGTTCCATATCAAAAACGTCTCGAAGTTGGCAGTTTTCACTATTGGATTCTGTGAGCTATATAGCCCACCATGATATTAACACGGCTTAACTATCTGATTGTGAGGCAGCAAATGTGTAACTTTGTATCTGATTGTTCATGCGAAGATCAGCTAAAGGCATCCGTCACTCAACTGGGACAGCAATCACCAGAAAAGGTTATCTATCAGACCTCCCTGATGAGTGCGTTGCTCAACGGCGTCTATGACGGTTCAACCACCGTCGCGCAGCTGTTACAGAAGGGCGATTTTGGCCTCGGCACGTTCAATCAGCTTGATGGAGAACTGGTGGCATTTGACCGGCAGGTTTATCAGCTGCGCGCCGATGGCAGCGCCAGCCCGGCACGGCCTGAACAACAAACCCCGTTCGCCGTGATGACCTTCTTCAAACCGGAACATCAGCACCGCTTTGCGCATACCGCCACGCGCGATGACGTCCATCAGGTGATTGATCGCATCATCACCTCCGATAACCATTTCTGCGCGCTGCGCCTGAGCGGTCGCTTTGCCTCGGTACAGACGCGCACCGTTCCCTGCCAGTGCCGCCCGTATCGCTCGATGCCGGAAGTGCTCGGCAATCAGCCCACCTTCGATTTTCGCCAGCGCGACGGTGAGCTGATTGGTTTCCGCACGCCGCAATATATGCAGGGGATTAACGTCGCCGGCTATCACGAGCACTTCATCACTGACGATCGTCAGGGCGGCGGGCATATCCTCGACTATGTGCTGGAGCAGGGCACGCTGACGTTTGGTGCCATCAGCAAGCTGGTGGTCGACCTGCCACAGGATCGCGAGTTTTTACAGGCCGATCTTAATCCTCAGGATCTGGATGCCGCGATCCGTTCCGTCGAAAGTTAATCGCAGAGGTGATCATGAAACAGCTTAAAACCCAGACGCTGTGGAACAGTGGCGCAGACCTGGTTGTCGCTCAGCTGGAAGCGCAGGGCGTAAACCATATTTTTGGCATTCCCGGTGCCAAAATCGACAAGGTGTTTGATTCGCTGGTGGATTCTTCCATTCAGCTGATTCCGGTGCGTCATGAGGCTAACGCGGCGTTTATGGCCGCGGCAATGGGTCGTCTGACCGGCCACGCCGGCGTAGCGCTGGTGACTTCCGGGCCCGGCTGCTCAAACCTGGTGACCGGCATGGCCACCGCCACCAGCGAAGGCGATCCGGTGGTGGCGATCGGCGGGGCGGTTAAGCGCTCCGACAGTGCCAAACAGGTGCATCAAAGTATGGACACGGTGGCGATGTTTCGCCCGGTGACCAAATTTGCCGTAGAAGTCACTGATGCCTCGGCGCTCGCGGAGTGCGTATCGAACGCGTTTCGCCATGCCGAAAACGGGCGCGGCGGCGCATCGTTCCTCAGTCTGCCTCAGGACATTGTTGACCAGCCGGTGTCAGGCAGCCTGTTACAGCGTTCAGGACACATCACGCTGGGCGCTGCGCCCGACGCGCTGGTGAATGCCGTAAGCCGCGAGATTGCGCGGGCGAAAAATCCGGTGATTCTGCTGGGCCTGATGGCCAGCCAGCCGGAGAACAGCGCGGCGATTCATGAACTGCTGAGCAAAAGCCGTATTCCGGTGACCAGCACCTATCAGGCGGCGGGCGCGGTGCGGCAGGAGCACTTCTCACGCTTTGCCGGACGGGTTGGCCTGTTTAACAATCAGGCCGGTGACCGCCTGCTCCAGCAGGCGGATTTGATTATCACCATTGGTTACAGCCCGGTCGAGTATGAACCGGCCATGTGGAACAGCAGCAATGCCTTGCTGGTGCACATCGACGTGCTGCCCGCCGAGACCGATAACCACTATCAACCCGACGCCGAGCTGGTGGGCGATATCGCCGGGACAGTGCGCAAAATCGCCGCGCAAATCGCGTCGCCGCTGCAGCTCAGCGACGCTGCCGCCACCATTCTGCAGGATCGTCAGCAACAGCGTCAGCTGCTGGCGATGCAGGGTGCCAGCCTCGATCAGTTCGCCCTGCATCCGCTGCGTATCGTCCGGGCGATGCAGGACATCATTAACAGTGACGTCAGCCTGACGGTCGACATGGGCAGTTTTCATATCTGGATTGCCCGTTACCTCTACAGCTTCCGGGCACGGCAAATCATGATTTCCAACGGGCAGCAAACCATGGGCGTGGCGCTGCCGTGGGCGATTGGCGCCTGGCTGGTCGATCCGTCCCGTAAAGTGGTTTCGGTGTCGGGCGACGGCGGCTTTCTGCAATCCAGCATGGAGCTGGAAACCGCCGTCAGGTTAAAGGCCAATATTCTGCACATCATCTGGGTCGACAATGGCTATAACATGGTGGCGATTCAGGAAGAGAAGAAATACCAGCGCGTGTCCGGCGTGAACTTTGGGCCGGTGGATTTCAAAGCTTACGCGCAGGCGTTTGGTGCCGCAGGATTTTCGGTGAACAGCGCCGCTGAACTGGAACCCACGTTGCGGCGGGCGATGGAGGTGGAAGGACCGGCTGTGGTCGCCATCCCGGTAGATTACAGCGATAACCCGCTGTTGATGGGGCAGCTGCACCTCAGCCAGCTGCTTTGATCGGCTGTCACCCGAGCCAGTCCGGACCGGCCGTCAACGTCACGGCGATCCGGAATAATGCGCTATTTAGCGCCTGGCTTGCCGGATGGGGTTAAAAGCTCTGCCAGTCCGCGTCCATGCCGTGCCCGGCGGCTACGGGTACAGCAGCCGGACGTTTCAGCGCGGAGACCGTTTTCGGGCGCTCAGCAGGTCGCGCGGACCCGGCCAGTGAAAACTGATTCACCAGGCCGGACAGGGTTTGCGCCTGATCCTGCAATGACGCCGATGCGGCAGAAGCCTCCTCTACCAGCGCCGCATTCTGCTGCGTGACATCATCCATCTGATTAATCGCCAGGTGCACCTGCGAGATGCCGGTGTTTTGCTCTTCGGCGGCGGCAGCGATTTCGCTTACCAGGTCATTCACCTGACGGAACGCGGTTTTCAGTCCTGTCATGTTCTCTTCCACCGCTTCGGCCTGTACCGCACCCGATTCCACCAGGCTGTAGGAGGTATCAATCAGCTGTTTGATCTCCCTGGCCGCCTGCGTCGAACGCTGCGAGAGATTGCGTACTTCACCCGCGACCACCGCAAAGCCCTTTCCGTGTTCGCCGGCGCGCGCCGCTTCGACGGCAGCATTCAGTGCCAGAATATTGGTCTGGAAGGCAATGCCTTCGATCAGCGTGACAATTTCGGTGATTTTTTTCGAGCTGGAGCGGATCTCCGCCATGGTGTTGAGCATATTGCCCAGCGATACCGCGCTGGCGTCTGAAAGTTCTGTCGCGTTACCGGCCAGACGATTAGCCTGGCGGGTATTGTCGGCCGTCTGACGCACGGTTTCGCTCAATTCCGCCATACTGGCCGCCGTCTGTTCCAGCGAGGCGGCCTGCTGTTCCGTCCGCGAGGAGAGATCTTCGTTGCCGGCGGCGATTTGTGCCGACGCCGAACTGACGGCGTGAGAAGCGGTACTGACCTGCGCCAGCGCGCTGCCAACCCGGTCAAGCAGCTGGTTAAAGGCGCGGGCCATATTGCCGACCTCGTCTTTTTTGCTGTCATCGGCGGTGACGCTCAGATCAAGGCTGCTGCCAACGTGATCCATCACCTGACCAATCGCTTTCAGGCTCTGACGAATGCGCATCAGGGTTAACGCGGTGAGCGTACCCAGTAACAGCAGTGTCACCGCGACCCCGGCACTCAATCCCCAGAATGTGCGGTGATAAATCTCCTGGTTGACCACGCGCAAGCCGTCACCAAGCGACAAATTAAGCGCCATCTGCTGGCGATAATCATTTTTTAACTGGCTGATGGCGCCGCCAATACCGTTCTGGCTTCCAGCATGCCGAGCGTGACGTCATCCTGATGAGCATGCGAAGCAGCAAGAAACGCCGGCAACCGTGATTCAACCACGCGCAGCGTCGCCAGGCCTTTAATGGTCATCTGCTTATCTTCGTCGCTGGAGATATCATTGGCTAAATAATATTCTGCCAGCGTTTTAATGTCGGCCAGGCGCTGGGCGATCTCTTTCTCGACCGGCGGCATGCGCGCATTGTCAGTCTGGCTTTGATGTTTATACAGGGAGAGCGACAGTTTATTGCTGCGATCAATCAGTTCGGACAGATCGCGAATAGAGGGAATCGCATTGACCTGAACATATTCAAAGCGCTCCTGAAAACCGCCTAACAGTCGCACAGAAATAATGCCCGTCACCACCAGTGAAGCTGAGAGTAAAATGAAAGCCAGGGTAAGTCTTTGAGTAATATTCATCATATTGTTACCTGGTAAAAAGTTAAAAGGAATAAAGCGACAACCCACCGTACATCGGCAGGACCTCACAAAAGGTTATTTCAAAAATTATGAATAAATTAACTTTTCAGGATCATTAATTTTGAAGTAATTAAATAACTTTCAAAATGCGTGGCGTATTATTTTGCGCTAATTACCCGCGCCTTACGGTGTGCTATCCACTCACGATACTGGGCCGGCGTCATCGCCATCACCTGATGGAAAGCTTTACGAAAGGCGGTATCTTCGCTGTAACCGCACTGCAAGGCGGTCTGACGCACGCTGACGTCGGTGCTGGCCAGAATGGTACAGGCCAGTTCAATGCGGATGCGGGTAATAAACTCTTTTGGCGTTTCCTGCGACAGGGCTTTCATTCTGCGCTGCAGGGTGCGCCCGGTAACGTTGAGTGCGGTTGCCAGCTGCGCGGCATTGATGGCGGGATTTTCCATGCGGATGATCTCCTGCGCCCGCACCAGAAACGGCGTGCTGCTTTTCCCCGTACCCGGCGAGCCGGGAAGGTGGGTGTGCAGCACAGGGTTATCGGCCAGCGACATCTCCCGGGTGAGATCCGCCACCGCCTTGCCGGCGCTTTTTTCAATGATATACAGGGCCAGCGATATCCACGAAAAACAGCCGCCGCTGGTAATGACGCGATCGTCTTCCTCCAGCGTCTTGCCTTTCGCCAGTCGCGCCTGCGGATAGTGCGCCTGCAACATATGGCTGACCCACCAGGTGGTGGTAAAGGAACGGTCATTCAGCAAACCCGCCTCGCCAAGGATCACGCCACCGGTGCCCGCAGCAGCCACCCAGACACCCTGCTGATAGAGTTTGTTAAACCAGCCAGCAGCCTGACGGATACTGTCAAGGTTGATCGGTTGCAGGTCGGGCCCCAGCAACATGCCGGGCGCAATCACCACATCAACCGCACCGGCTCCCTGAAATGAGCTGTCGATGTGAATCAGGCGGCCTTCCGTATCCCACACCGGGTCACCGTTGGCGCTGACAATCAGCGTTTCAAAAGCTTTATCGGGAAAGCGTGCGGCGTGCACGGGGGAAGAGGCAATCGCTTTGTTGGTTATCCAGAAAAGGTCGGTCATTCCGGCAACGGCGGACAGTACGCTGCCTTCCAGGGCGAGTATGGCGATACGCATATGGGTTTTCCTGTGTTCAGATTGTCGTGATTTGCGTGAAAAATGTGACATTTTCCGCCGCTGAAGCTTTGTGGCCTCAATAGCGGACTCTTAGTTTATCTGGCCCTGGCGGTTGTCATCGGAAAAGAAACCGGCAATACGCGGATATCAGACCAGCAGGGAGGCGAAAAGGGCGCAGGGATGAGGCGATGGGATTGGGCAAAGTCGCGGTGTGTGACAGACAACAGGGCGTGTAGCCAGCGCCACTTTCTTCGTGGCGCTGGTGCTGACGTTAGCTGAATCTTTCCGGGCGGAAGGTCGCCAGCATCGGGTGTTTAACGCCGGTGAGCATCTCCTGCGTCAGTATCTCACCGAGGATCAACGCCAGCGTGGCGCCGGAATGGGTGAAGACAACAAAACAGCCGGGAACCTGCTGCAGCTCACCGACCACCGGTTCGCCATCGCCGGGAATCGGCTTGAGACCGATTTTCCAGCTGCTGGCTTTCAGCGGCGCGCCGTCAGCGATCAGGTTACCCGCTTCCGCCATCAGCTGGTTAATGACTGCGGTATCAATGCTGTACTGCCCGTCGGCCTGCGCGACGATGTGCTCTTCATACCAGTCATGATCGACGGCGATGGTGTTGCCGGGATTAGGCCGGACCGCCGCGCGCGGCGTATTCATTACCACCTGCAGCCGGTGATCGCCGGGTTGGCTGGTCACCAGCATAGAGACCGGAGAACCGTTGGGGATGTGCACGCCGAGCGGGGCAACCACTTCCGGCGTCCACGGGCCACACGCTACCAGCACGCGATCGGCCAGCAGCTCACCGCGCTTTTCGCTGCGAATGCCGCTGGCCCGGCCGTCTTTGGTGATCACGCTGGCTTTACCGGCGTGCTCAACGATCTCTCCGCCCAGCGCGCGCAATGCCTGAACCAGATGCTCAACCAGGTGCGGCAGGCTGACCCAGCCTTCACCGGGGTTGGCAATCGCCACCTGACTCAGGCTGGCCGGATTCACCTGTGCATCGACATCACCGACCGTGGCGCGATTGATCAGCTTTGAGTCGTAGCCCTGCGCTTTTTCATAGTGATGGCGCGCTTTGGTGCCCGCGTCATCGTCTGCGGCCCAGTAAATCGCGCCGTCGAAGCGCAGCCAGTCGAGCTGCGGATGGCGAGCAAACAGCGTGCGATAGCGGTCAATGCCCGCCATGCGCAGCGCATGGTAAGGCTGCGAACGCTCGCCCGCGGAGTTGAGCCAGGAGAGGGATCGGCCGGTGGCGCCGGAGCAGAGTGCCGCTTCCGTCACCAGTGTGACCTGCGCGCCCGCCTGCGCCAGCTGCCAGGCGGTTGAGACGCCGAGGATGCCGCCACCCAGCACGATGACGGTTTTTGCCACGGTTTTGTCAGACATCATTCATTCCTTCTGTTAAAAAATGTTCGCCCTTCAGGCAATACGTACGCGATGCTGCTGATGGAGCTGCTCAATAAGCTGTAAAACGCCGAGCGCTTCACGCGCATCAACCGGCGGCGGCCCGCCATGTACCAGCGCGTGAGCTAACAGCTGATAGAAAGCGGGGTAGTGACCACGTTCAATCGGCACCGTTGTGGTTGCCCCGACCGTGCCGGCCCGGGCAGAGTTTTCTGCCGGCGTCACGCCGTACTGGCTGTCGCCGGGTGACATGCCAGCCGCCAGCTGCGGCTCCTGATTGTCCAGCCCCCAGTGGGTGAAGGCGCCTTTACTGCCCAGCAGGTGAAAGCGCGGCGCATTCAGTGCCGCCTGGCCATTCATCCACAGCCGCGAGCGCACGCCGTTGTGGTGCAGCAATGAGACAAAACAGTCCTCGTCACTGTCGGATTGCGGGCCGGAATGGCGCGCCAGCTCTGCCGTGGCGTGTTCTACCGGGCCAAAGAGCTGGATGGCCTGGTCAATCAGATGGCTGCCGAGATCCAGCAATAAACCACCGCCCTGTGCCAGCGTGACGCTGTCACGCCAGTTGCCGAATCCCTGCGGTCGCCACCATTCGAAACGCGACTCAAAACTCCTTACGGTGCCGAAGGCTTCCTGGTGCACCAGGCGCTGCAACGTCAGAAAATCGCCGTCCCAGCGTCGGTTATGAAACACGGTGAGCAAGGTATTGGCCTGCTGCGCGGCGGCGATCATCATTTCTGCCGCCTGCACGTCCGGTGCGAACGGTTTATCCACCACCAGATGGATCGCGCGCTGGCTGGCCTGTACAGCCTGCTCCGCGTGTTGCGCCGGCGGCGTGGCCAGCACGATGAGATCGATGCCGATCTCGCCGCCATCAATGGCCTTGAGCAGCGCTGGCCAGTCCGGCAGCACGCGCGCCTGAGGGTAACGTTGCTGCGCGGTCGCTACGCGTTGGGCATCGCCAGTGACGATGACGTCGAGACGGTAGTCAGCGTTATGGGCAAGCAGCGGCGCATGAAACACGCTGCCGGCGACGCCAAACCCCACCAGGGCCGTGCGGATTGGGCCGCTAACCTGAAAATGTGTCATCACAGCACCTCCGACAGAAAACGCTGCAGGCGCGCGGATTGCGGACGGTCAAAGATTTGTTCCGGCGTGCCGGCTTCCACGATTTCGCCTTCATCCATAAACACCACCTGGTCGGCCACGCGCCGGGCAAAGCCCATCTCATGAGTCACGACAACCATGGTCATGCCGCGCTGGCACAAATCGGCCATTAGCGTCAGAACGCCTTTCACCAGCTCAGGATCGAGTGCCGAGGTGGCTTCATCGAACAGCATCACTTCCGGCTCCATCGCCAGCGCGCGCGCTATTGCCACGCGCTGCTGCTGACCTCCGGAGAGATCGCGCGGACGGTGATCGGCTCGCTGAGCAAGGCCCACTTCGGCCAGCCGCTGACGGGCAATCTCCAGTGCTTCGGCTTTCGGACGGCCTTTTACTTTCCACGGTGCCAGCGCCACGTTTTCCAGCGCGCTGTGATCGGGAAACAGGTTGAAATGCTGAAACACCATGCCAATTCTCAGCCGCAGCGCATCGGGCTTGTCCTTCAGGACAGAACGCCCGGCCAGTAAGACATCGCCGTTCTTCGGCTCATGCAGGCGATTAATGCCGCGCAGCAAGGTGGATTTTCCCGATCCCGAGGGACCGATGATGCAGGTGGTGGTGCCCGGTTCGATGCTCAGCGACACATTGCGCAGCACCTCAATCGGGCCGTACGCCAGTGTGAGATTGCGCAGCTCGAGACTGGCACCGTGAAATGCAGATGGCATGGTCATATTAGTGTCCTCGCTCGCTGGTAAGGGAGACCGCCGGAACCACGTTGCGCTTTTGCTGCACTTCATCGAGCTCCTTCAGGCCGCTTTGTGGCGCGGTGGCGCGGCGACGTCCGGTACGGTAGCGGACGTCGATGTAGTTCACGGCGTGGGTGAGCGGCACGGTGATCACCAGATAGAACAGCCCGGCCAGCATCAGGGGTGACAGGTTGCCGCTCAGCACGGCGGCATCCTGACCGACGCGGAACAGCTCACGCTGACCGGTCATCAGGCCCAGCAGATAAACCAGCGAGGAGTCTTTGATGATGGCGATGAACTGATTGACTATCGCAGGCAACACGCGGCGGATGCCCTGCGGAATGATCACCAGGCGCATCGCCCGGCCATAGCTCATTCCCAGCGCCCGGCAGGCTTCCATCTGCCCCTGTTCCACGCTCTGGATACCGGAGCGGAAAATCTCGCCCATGTAGGCGCTGGCAATCAGGCTCAGGGCAAAAATGCCGAGCGGATACGGCGTCGGGCCAAATAGCTGATAGCTGAAACGCGCCAGACCCTGACCAATCAACAGAATGGTGAGGATGGAAGGCAAGCCGCGAAACAGATCGGTATACAGCCGCGCGGGCACACGCAGCCAGCGCGAGGGCGAGATGCCCATCAGCGCCAGGATCAGGCCGAATAACGTGCCCAGCACGGTGGCCGCCACGGAGATAATGATGGTGTTGACCAGTCCGGTTGCCAGCAGCTGTGGCAGGACATCCATCATTGATGGAATATCAAAAAACGTACGGGAAAGAATAGTGATCAGATCCATAGCCGATTCTCGGTTGCGGGTGACGGACATGCGCCGTCACCGGATGCAGTCTCACGCATAACGATGCGCAGGGTTATTGGCCGCCGGGCAGATATTGTTGCGGCATTGGCGAACCCGGGAACCACTTCTGGTACAGCTGTTTCCAGGTCCCATCCTGCATCGCCGCTTTGATGGCTTTATCCAGCGCTGCTTTGAACTCGGGCTTGCCTTTGGCGATGGCGACACCCGCAGGCGCGTCAAATGAAGGGATGTTCGCCGCCGTGACCAGCTTGAAGCGGGTGGCATAATCTTTGGCGGCTTCGTAATCGAGGAACATGGCATCCAGCGTGCCGTTATTCAGCGCGGACACTGCTGCGTTGTTATCGGGGAAACGCACCAGATCGGTCTGTTTGAAGTGCTGCAGCGCATAGTTCTCCTGCAGCGTGCCCTGAATCACCCCCAGCCGTTTATGCGCCAGGGTTTCAACGTTTTTCACCCCAGAATCGCTGCGGGTCAGCACCGTCAGATAGCCCGCAAGATAGCCGGTGGAGAAATCGACGGTTTTTTCGCGCAGCGGGGTGATGCCAATCGCGGCGACGCCGGCATCATACTGGCCATTTGCCACCGCCGGCAGAATGGCGGAGAAGTCCTGACCGATAAAATCCACCTGATCGATGCCCATGCGATGCGCCACATTTTTGAAGAATTCGACGTCAAAGCCGGTGAAGTTGCCGTTTTTATCGGTGAAGGTGTAGGGCTTCGCGTCGCCAAGGCTGGCAACGCGGAGATGACCGGGTTCGATCAAACCCCAGGGATTACTGTCGCTGGCGGCATGGGCGCTCCAGCTGGCGGAAACCAGCATTGCCGTGCCGAACAGGGCGGCGGTCAGGTGATTGAAACGTTTGTGCGATGTCATAAGGCTCTTCCGTCTGTGCAGGTGAAACTTCAGAGTTCGCCGAGCCGGTTTATTGTTATTGAGACCGGTCTCAACGCGGGGCAAAATGAAACCGGCTCTGGTTGTGAGACCGGTCTCATTCGGATATACTGATATTAAGCACACGCTATCAGCAGCGTCAATTATGTTGTTATCAACTTGTGATTCGAAATAATTATGACCAATGAAAATGCTCGTTCACGCGGTCCGACCGTTGCCGACGTCGCCCGCGCCGCCAATGTTTCCAAAGCTCAGGCGGCACGCGCGCTGGGCGGGTATGGTTCCGTCAGTGAAGACGTGCAGACGCGGGTGAATCAGGCTGCTGAAGCGCTGGGATACCGACCGAACGAGCTGGCGCGCAGCATGAACACTGGCCGCTCCAATACTATCGGGGTGATTGTCGGCGACATTGAAAACCCGCACTTTGGCCTCGCGCTGCGCGGTATGGCGGATGTTGCGCGCCAGGCGGGCTTTCACCTGCTGCTGAGTAACAGCGATGAAACGCTGGACGAGGAACGGGAAGCCGTGCGCGTAATGCTGGATAAGCGCGTCGATGGCATCATCGTCGCGCCGTGCAGCTCATTGTTTGAGGATAACGAGCATCTTCGCCAGGTGCTGGCAGAAGGGCGTTCATTAATGATGTTCGACCGGGCAGTGCAGGGGATGGAGGTGGAGACTATCCAGGCGAACTTTGTCGCAGTGGCCAAACAGGCGACGGAGCTGTTACTGGCGGCCGGGCATCAGCGAATTGCTTATCTCTCCAGCATGCGCAGCGCTGCACCGTATTCGCCGTCAATCACGCTGGGCCCCACACCGGTGGCGCAACGTGTTAGCGGAATGATTGATGCCTACCGGGCCGCGGGTAAGGAACTGGATCCGGCGCTGATTCGGCTTAATGCGCTCAGCGAAGCCATCATTGAGCAGATCCTGACTGAACTGCTGGCGCTCGCCGAACCGCCCAGCGCGCTGATTGCCTCCGATAACCTGATTGCGATGGGCATCCTGCGCGGTCTGGCCAAACGCGGCCTGCGCGTACCCGAAGATATCTCTTTTGTGATGTACGACGATTTTCCCTGGACCGAGCTGATGTCACCGCCGCTGACCGTGGTCGCCCAGCCGGTGTATGAAATGGGGCGCGAAGCCGCGCGCCGGTTGATTTGCCACATCCGCCAGCAATCCGCCGGCGCCTTACCCGCGTTTGACAGCTGGATGGTGGTGCGCGGTTCGGTGGGGGAAAACCCGTCGGCCCGGTGATACAATGTGCGGCGGCGGGCTTATGGAATTTCACCCTGCTTTTTTTGGTCGCCATGAAGGGCGCTCCTACAGAAAACGGCGCGGTTTTGTTTCTTAAAACGCGCCAGAGAAAAAGTAAATTGTGCGATGCCTCGCAGGGTGCGCATTCATGCACACCGGTGACACATTCAGTTGTGCGATATCTCGCAGGGTGCGCATTGATGCGCACCGGTGACACATTCAGTTGTGCGATGCCTCGCAAGGTGCGCATTCATGCACACCGGAGAAACACTAAATTGTGCTATATCTCGTAGGGTGCGCATTCATGCGCACCTGGATAATTAAGAATCAGCGGCACCGGTAAGAAACGCGGTAGAACGCAGTAATTGATGCAATGATTTCTTCCTCCATCAGGTGTGAGACATAACGAAAAATGTTGGAATGATTAGTCTCTCATTGGTGTGGGATCATCTCCTGAGATTAGTCGCATCAAATTCCGTAGTATTCATTTTAAAGGGAGTTCTTAACAGAAGTTTTATGGTCATGAATCTAAATGATATTTACTACACTAGCTTATCTATAACAGTAATTTCCATGCTAACATTCATTGTTTGTTTCTTCCTTTTTGCGCATTCCAGTTTAAGCAGGAAAACACCAGCAAAAGCCACATTTCTTTTTTTTGACTTCATGCTTTTTAAGCCTGGCCGGTTATCTAATATCTCAGCCATATCGATTGGAGGCACCTTGATATTTGGTAACCTCTTTGACTTCGTCAAAAATCAGAACACCTCAGCTTTATACATAAATTCAATTGGCTTTATTTCTACATTTCTTTTCTTTGTTCATTGCAGATCATTTTCTAACGAAACCTATAATGGAAAGGATGTTAAATGTCTGAACGAAATGTTTACTAATATCAATCTATCATCAAGGAATTTGTTTTTATGGTTATCGAGATTGAGTTATGTGATAATGATCATTGCTGCGGGATATGGTGAATGAATTATGAGCGATTTTGCGCTATCAGATGTTGCGGAGCTTATTGCTAATAATAGTGATTTAGTAGATTTTGGAAATGCTGAAAATGCCGTTGATAGTGAGTGGATTGAACGAGCTGAAAAAACTCTTGGTCTTCCATTTACGCCATCCTATAAAGCTTTTTTAAAGGAGTATGTTGGCGGCGAAATTGGTGGCGAGGAAATATATAGTATTTATGGCATAGATTTTAAGGATGTCTGTGGTGGAGATATTGTTTATCAGAATTTAACTGACGTGAAAAATGGTAAGGCAAAAGAAAAACAACTAGTTGTGAGTGAAACTGATTTTGGTGAAATATTCTATTTTGACTACTCGCAACTTAAAGATGGAGAGTGTCCAATATTTCAGAGGTTACCCTCTGGGAATTCACTGCATTATGCGAACAACTTCTATGAGTTTTTGTGTAAGCGAATTAAAGCTCACCTGAAATAGGGGGGGTTAGCTTGCCTTTAAGCTACATCTGACTGATCGAAATGATATTCTTAAGCCTTAATGGTGAAGAGCTGAGTAAGGGAAGATTCACTGTTACACGCACTATTTTGACCCAACAAATACAATCCCGGCCATCGAGCCGGGAATGTTAAGAGTATCAGTCAATAATCATCAGTGCCGCTGTGGGGATAAGAGGCGTAAAGGACGAAACTGAAGGACTGCGATACCTGACGAGACATCTTATTTAACATAATCATGATTATGCGCACTTTAGCCCGAAAGGTAAATCAGTAGTATCCACACACAGCTCCATTAGTCTGAGGCTGCCAGTTATGGCGCACTCACCATATTTAAACCCTCGCCGGCAATAACGGATAACACTTTGTCCAGTTGTAGTTAGTCTTCGTCAACATCAATTCTCCCGCCACCGCACCAAAATTGATGTCCTGACGTTCATAAAAGAATTGACGCAAAACTGCGGGTAAAAACTCAGCGCTGTAGCGCAGTAACGTGCTGTGCCAGAATGGTGCCGGCAATGGGCTGTTGCCATGCCGCATCAGCAATTCTTTTTTCCAGTCTGAATCCAGAACCTTGTCGCAGAATGACTGACGCATGGCAATCGCAGGCGTATCAGGTATACCCGCAAGCAATAACTGACTGGGCAACGCCACTAAGCGCAGATCCCGGATAACGATTTTTTTCGCAGCAAATTCCTGCCAGATCGTGGTCAGTTGCGCCGCTTTCGCTGGTAAAGGCTCGTTGACGTTATACAGCGGCAAAGTCAGAGGCAAAAAAGTAAAATGAAGGCCTTGCGCTGGCAGCGTATCAGCAAGCGGATCTGCCAGCGTGAGTCGTTGCAATTCATCAATCAGACGTAACACCGGTAAGGAAACTGACGGCTTTATCCCTGCGGCAAGCGCCAGTTTTACCGGATCGTAGTAATTCTCTTCACGGATGTTTCCGATGCCTGCATTTTTCGCCCACAGCGCAATGGTGTTTTCGTTCGCAGAACGGTACCGGGTTTGCAGACTGATTGGTTGCATGTCAGACCTTAAGGTATTTGGATGAGCGCACATAATTAATTATGAAACGTTTTTTAGCAGATACCCCAGCCTGATTGTAATGAAAACGCGTGATTATCTCATGCCTGTTCAACACCGCTTAAACGATGCGCGATTTGTCTTCGCTCTGGCGCATCAAAGCGTCTACAATGCCGGCGAAATTTTTACTGATGAGGATACACAATTGGACACCTGTCCCACACGATTACAATCGGTGCCGATGCTGAGATAGCCTCATCGCTGTCTTAGCCCTGCGTTAAGACGGTGGATTTTCCTCCCCCTTTTTCCTGCGTTCTGTCTGGCCCCGCTGTAATCCATTCTTATAACTCTGCATATCCATTGCCCGGCGGTGATGGAGTGAGGTGTGACATGGATTGGAAAATCTTTTTATTGCGCGTCACGGTCGCGCTGATTCTGGGCGCGCTAATTGGCAGCGAGCGCCAGCTGCGCCAGCGCCTGACCGGGCTGCGCACCAATGCGCTGGTCAGCACCGGTGCCTGTTTGTTTGTGCTGATGACGCAAAGCGTACCGGGAATTGCCGCAGATGCCACGCGCGTGGCGGCCTATGTGGTTTCCGGCATTGGCTTCCTCGGCGGTGGCGTCATCATGCGCGATGGCCTGAATGTGCGCGGCCTTAACACCGCCGCCACGCTGTGGTGCACCGCGGCGATTGGCGTGTTATGCAGCATGGGCTTGCTGCTGGAAGCAGGCATCGGTTGCGTAGTAATTCTGTGCGCCAATATCCTGCTGCGCGAACTGGCGCAAGGCATCAATCGGCAGAGCATCATTACTGCGGAGGACGCCAGCCAGTATTACAAAGTGCAGATCATCTGTCTGGCGGCCGATGAGGTGCAGGTGCGCAGCCTGATGCTGCATAGCCTTGGCGGCAGCGGTCTGCGGCTGCAATCCCTGCACAGTGAGGATCTGGAACCCTCACACCGCATGGCGGTGAATGCGGAAGTGCTGGGTAAACCCAGCCTGACCGATCAGCTGGAAAATCTGGTCAGCCGCATCAGCCTGGAAAAAGGTGTCAGCTCGGTCAGATGGCAGGTGTGTGAACCAGAAACCGATTAATTCATCAAACGCAATGCGGCTGCGCTACCTGCCAAAGCGCAGCCGCAGCGTTGCCGGCAGCACGGTATGCTGGCTGATGGGTTCATCGCTGTTAATCATGGTAGTGAGCAGCGAAAAACACTCCTGCGCCAGGCGCGGCACATCCTGCTCGACGGTATCGATCGGCAGAGTCAGTGAGTCATACAGATAGTGGTCGTCAAAGCTGGCCACGCGGATGTCGCTGTGCAGCAGGTGATGCTGGCTCATGTAGCGCAACACCCCTTCCAGCAGACCGCAGGCGGCGGTAAAAATCGCTTTGGGCGGACGCCCCAGCCGGGCGCACAGTGCGGCAAACATTTCATAACCGCTGCTCGGGTGATAGTTGCCGTGAATGATCCACTCCGGCCGCGGCGTCACACCTGCCCGCTCAAGGCCCTGCATAAAACCGGCCAGACGGTCTTTGGTGGGTGACAGACGCGGCTGACCGCCGAGGAAATAAATTTCATCCGGATTGGCGCGCGCCAGCCGTTCCACCAGCTCGGCAGTCGGCGTGACCGAATCGGTCATCACCAGCGGCAACTGCGTATCATTAACGTAGCGGTCAAACAGCACGATCGGCAGCTGATCGCTCAGTTTGACGTAGTCACTGTCGCTTAACATGCTGGACGCCACGATCAACCCATCCACCTGACGCGCCACCAGATTATCCACCACCACCCGCTCCTGCCCGGCGTTCTCGTCAGTGCAGGAGATCAGCAGCTGTAAGCCCGCCTCGCGACACAGATTTTCCAGCGCGTGCGAGAACACGGCAAAACCATGGTTGGTGATCTCCGGTACCACTAAACCCAGCGTATGGCTGCGATTATCGCGCAGCGAGCGCGCGTGAATACTGGCCTGGTAGTGATGTTCGCGCGCCAGCGTTAATACCCGTTCGCGCGTTTCTTTCGCCACGCGCAACTCTTTGCCACGGCCATTCAGCACCAGGCTGGCGGTGGCTTTGGACACCCCCGCCAGCGCGGCGATATCCGCTATGGTAACGCGTTTGGTTTTTCTCACGTCAGTGCATCGGTTAAGGAAACAATGACTTATTCTACCATGCACGGCCGCAACGACCAGTAGCGCGCCGTCACTTCTGCGTGTCCGGTCAGGGTTAATTGCGCCGGATGCGCCGGGAAGTAGCGGCTGCTCATCACCCCTTCCCCTTCATTAATGAAAATCTCGACGCTTGAGTGATCGCACAGTAACTGGAGCTGATTCACCGCGCCGCGCCAGTAACGGAACTGCCACTCGCCGTTTGCCAGACTGCGCCGCGCGAGCCGCAGCCCGTCGGCGCGCCACTCCAGCCGTAGCTGGTCGGCGAAGTTCAGGGTGATGTCGCCCTGCCCGCTCAGCAGTAACTCCAGCCGCTGCGCATCAATGACCGGCGCATCGGCGGATGGCCCCTGATAGTGCTGTTCAGCGCTGCGCAGCGCCTGCAGTTCAGTGACCGGACGCTGGAACAGCCGGCCATCGCGCGTGCCCAGTTCGCGCACGCAGGTCATCTGATGGATCCAGCCATTGGCCACCGTGGGCTGCAGCATCTCCTCGCCGTCCGGCACGCCCATCCAGCCCACCAGCAGCCGGCGTCCGTCGGCGGTTAGCGTGGTTTGCGGCGCGTAAAATTCGAAACCGGCGTCAAGCTCATGTAATTCGCCATGGCTAAAGCGGGCGTTAGCGTAATCAAGATCGCCGGAGAGCCACGCGCTCGGATGTGCATTGAGAAAACGATGCTGTTCCCGGGCAAGCCCCTGCGGACAGCAAATCAGGAAGGTGCTATCGCCGAGGGTAAACATGTCCGGGCATTCCCACATGTAACTGGCTGCCGCCAGCCCGTTCAGGCCGCTGCCGGCAATCTCGCCCAGATTGTGCCACTCACGCAGGTCCGCCGAGCGCAGCAGCAATACTTTGCCCTGCTTTTGTTGATCCTGCGCACCCAGCACCATGAACCAGTGCTCGCCATGCCGCCACACTTTCGGGTCGCGCACGTGTCCGGTATAGCCGTCGGGCAGCGCGATCACCGGCCCGAGTTTGTCAAAGCCGCCCTGCGCATTCTGCACCGCCAGACACTGCCAGGCGGTGCGCGAACCATCGGCAAACTTCACGTTGCCGGTATAGATCAGGGTCAGCGCGCCATTATCATCAACGGCGCTGCCCGAATAGCAGCCGCTGCGGTCATACTCTTCATCCGGCATTAACGCTATGGGTTCATGCTGCCAGTGCAGCAGATCGGCGGAACTCCAGTGGCCCCAGCATTTATGCTGATGCTGACAGCCCAGCGCATTCCACTGATAGAACAGATGGTAACGCCCGGCGAAGTGAATAAAGCCGTTCGGATCGTTAAGTAATCCGGTGACGGGTGCCAGATGCCAGCCCGGATAATGCGCATCGTTCAGCGCGCGCGGCTGACCGCGCATCACCGCCTGTAAAATATCGGGTAACAATGTAGAAGCCGCCATTATTCCGCATCCGTTTTGTATTTGAGCAGATAAGAGATCACAAATGCGCTGCTGAAGGCAATCACCATGCCAATGGCATAATTAAGCAACGAGCTGGCCTGCACAATCGCCATGCCCGGCAGACCGGTCAAACCGACAGCCGTCATATACACATGCACCGACACTACCCAGGCACCGCCCAGCGCGCCGCCGATCAGGCCGGCGATAAAGGGTTTCATAAAGCGCAGGTTGATACCGAAAATCGCCGCCTCGGTAATACCCAGCAGCGCTGAAAAGCCGGACGGCAGCGAAATGGCTTTGATTTTCACATCTTTGGTTTTGAACCATACCGCCAGACAGGCACCGCCCTGCGCCACGTTAGCCATCGCCCAAATCGGCAGCAGGAAGTTGACGCCAATCGCCGGATTGCCCAGCAGCCCGGCTTCAATCGCATGGAAGCTGTGGTGCACGCCGGTGATCACGATAACCGAGTAAAGCCCGCCAAACACCAGTCCGGCCAGCCAGCCGGCATGGGCAATCAGCGTGCTGAGAACGAATGAAATACCGTCGCCCAGCATCCGCCCTGCCGGACCAATCACCAGCAGCGCAACGAAGCCGGCGATAATCACCGTCAGGAACGGCGTCAGGATCAGATCCAGCGCGTCCGGAATCACCCGGCGCAGCTGCTTCTCCAGCATGCTCATAAACCACACCGCCAGCAGCACCGGAAACACCGTGCCCTGGTAGCCGATCATCGCCACTTCGATACCGAAAAAGTTCATGGTATGGAAGCCGGCCGCCACGCCCCAGGCGTTGGTGAGCGCCGGATGCGTCAGGATGCCGCCGAGCGTGGCACCGAGGAATGGGTTACCGCCAAACTCACGTGCCGCGGTAAAGCCAATCAGGATTGGCAGGATGATAAAGGCCGCCGAGCTGCACATATCCAGCATGATATACAGCGCGTTGTCGGGGTTAACCCAGCCGTAGGTTTTAACCATGCCGAGCAGTCCCATTAGCAGGCCAGAGGCCACAATCGCCGGGATGATCGGTACAAAAATGTTCGACAGCAGACGCGCAATGCGCTGGAACGGATTGAGCTTGCGCGCACCGATATCCGCCGCTTCCGACTTGCTGGTTTCACTGATGCCAGCTTCGCGGATAAACGCGGCATACACTTTATTCACCACGCCAGTGCCAAAAATCACCTGCAGCTGTCCGGCATTGCGAAAACAGCCCTTCACGCCCTCCAGCTTGCCAATCGCGGCGGTGTCGGCTTTGGCGTCATCCACCAGTACCAGGCGCAAACGTGTGGCACAGTGCGCCGCACTGGCGATATTTTCCCGGCCTCCCAGCAGCGGCAGCAGCGACCGGGAAAGAGTAACAAAATCCATAGTAACCTCTGTTTTTGGTTGTTATGCCATCATGCGCTAAGCGGCCCGCACGCGGGCCGTTTCATCAGAACCAGGTTTCCATTTGCACGCCAAAGTTCCACTCGCCGCCGGACTTAAAGCCGGTGCTGCCAAAGGCGTCATCGCTGGCGTAGTTATCCAGACGATGATCCCAGTCCATCCAGCTGGCGAACAGGCGGATTTCCGGACGCTTGAGGAATTCGCCCACATCGCTGGCTTTGAGCGTGGGGGCGACGGTGAGCTTGTAGAAGTTGCCGCTGACGGCCTGACGATTGTTATAGCCTTCAGGCCGCAAATCCATGTACTGATATGAGCCTTCATACTGCATCTCAAAGTTCTGGGTAAATGCCTGAATCAGGCGCAGGTTCACGGTGGCCCACTCATAGCTGTCGCCTTTGACATAGCGGTCTTTGCTGCTCTGCGCCAGCAGCGCCGGCGCGATGTGCCAGCCCGCGCCCAGCGGCGTCATGCCGTAGCTGGCGAGCCGCCAGGTGTCCGCCTGCGGCAACAGCGCGCCGTCGGAACCAATGCTTTTAACTTCTGCGCCGAGGCCATGACCGTACAGCAGCGCGGTTTTCGCTGAACCCTCACCCAGGCCGTAGAAGCTGTCGTTGTGCAATCCGACCAGGGCGTGCACACCGTCACTGGCGGCATCACTTTTCACGCGGTTGCCGTCAATATCGGTGCGCTGATCGTTATCTTTCGCGCGCATGCCGCTCACCATCAGCTGTAGCGGCCCGACGAAGTTATTCAGCGACAGAATGTAGTTTTGCGCGGTGTTGTCGTTATTTTCGATGTCCCCGAAGGTGCGGCCATAAATCGACAGGTTGCTGCGGGCGTCATCGCCCCACTTCATGTCGTAAATACCGGCCCCGGTTCCGGCGAGGAACACCACATCGGAATCGATCCAGTGGATGTCGAAGTTATCCCGGTCGAAACGCTTACCGGCCCACACCGTGGAGTCTTTGAACGCACCGGTGAAGGTCGGTAGCTGCCCCAGTTCGACAAACGCCTGACGCAGGTTGAGATCGCTGCTGGCGGCAGTCCAGTCGTTGTAGGTGCGCTGTCCGTCGGCCAGCATCGCCTTGAAGCGCGTGGTGGCACCGTTGGCCAGCGTTTGTTTATGTTCGAGGTTAAGTTCAACGTAGGTATCCGGCTCATTGCCGAGCCGCCCGACGTGACCGCCGGTCTCACCGGCCGGCGTGAGGGTGGGCCCGCCCTGAGTTTTCGCAGCGGAACTGTTCATCAACAGGCCAGAGCGTGCGTAGCCATGAAACTCAAAGCCCTCTGACTCGCTGCTGGCGGCGGGCGCAACAGGCTGAGCGGCGCGCGGTTCGGTCTGTGCCACGGCAACCGGCGTCGGGTTCTGCTGCTGCACCGCAGCCAGCTTTTGCACCTGCTGTTCCGCCGCCTGCGCGCGCTGCTCCGCTAAGCTGGCACGCTGTTCAGCCGCGGCCAGTCGTTTTTCCATCGCCGCCAGGCGCGCTTCAATACTGCTCATGTCGTCTGCCGCCCAGGCTGAGCCTGAGCCTAACACGGTACTAAGGGTTATAGCGATTATGCTTTTTTTCACTGTTTTGCATCCCTGAGGCAAGGCTATCATCAGATGTATTTTTTGCTAAACCGATTTAGGAACCGCATCATAGCGGTGCCATTTTTTAAAGCGCAATGGATTTTGCTAAACCGATTTAGTGGATGTGAGATACATCGCAAAACAGGGAAAACGGCGGGGTCAGATACTGTGCTGCTGTAGCTGTTGATGGTTGGGTAACGCGGTCATTGCGCCTTTGGCGGTGGTAGCCAGCGCCCCGCACGCCTGCGCCGTGCGCAGGCAGGCCGCCAGCTGCGCTTCATCCGCCGGCAGACCCCGCTGCGCCAGTTCCCACAGCAGTCCCGCCACGAAGGCATCGCCGGCACCGGTGGTATCCACGCTGATCACCGCACGCGCGGGATAGTGAGTTTGCCGGCCATCAAAATAAGCACGCACGCCAGCGCTGCCCTGTGTGACTAACAACAATTTAACGGAGAAGCGCTGCGCCAGTTGCGCGATGCCGCTGTCAATGTCGGCGGTGTCCGTCATAAAGGCCAGTTCTTCCACGGAGAGCTTCACCACATCCGCCCGTTGCAGGGCCGCACTGAGGCATTGCAGCAACTCCGCCGCATCGGACCACAAATCAAGACGGATATTGGGATCGAAGCTGACAAAACCGCCCGCCTCACGCACACGCTGCATGGCGGTTAATGCCGCCATGCGCGACGGCTCGGCGAGTAACGCAATCGAACAGCAGTGCAGCCACTCGCCACACTGAAACCGCGGCAAATCGTCTGGCGTGAGAAACAAGTCGGCGCTGGGGCGCACCATGAAAGTGAAGGTACGCTCGCCCTGCTCATCCAGGGCCACGACCACCGTGGAGGTGCGCTGCTGCACATCTTTGCGCATATGGGAAACATCCACCTTTTCCTGCGCCAGGGTCTGACACAAAAACTGGCCAAAAGGATCGTCGCCCACCCGTCCGATAAATCCGCTGTTACCCGCCAGCCGGGCGATACCCACTGCCACGTTGGCGGGCGCGCCACCGGGACACTGCAACAAACGGCCCTCGTCATCAGGCAGCAAATCCACTACGGCATCACCCAGACACCAGATACGTTTCATCATAATTCAGTCTCACTTAATCGCTAAAACGGTTTAGCAAAGCATGCATATTAATCATGAATGCGGGTATTTGTCACCGTGAACAGACAGACAGGCTTCAGACTTGTCCGTTGCTGGGATCGGTTTTGCCCTGCCGCATGGTCGTCTGCGTATTGACGTCTATGCTTAAAGTTTTCCAAAACCTTATAAAAATCGGTGTCATTGAGATTTCATTTCGCCACTTGTCCGGAGGCAAAGGCATGAGCAACCCACGCGATGAGAAGACGCAGCGGTATTCACCGCAGCAGGAAGAGACAGAGCGAGCCCGGCTGACAGCCGGTGCCGGTTCCGCCGCGCCGGCCCCCGTCACGGTGCCGGTCACGCTGCAGGTGAACGGCGAACCTCAGCAGCTTAACGTGGATACCCGTACCACGCTGCTGGACGCGCTGCGCGAACATTTACACCTGACCGGCACCAAAAAAGGCTGCGATCACGGTCAGTGCGGTGCCTGTACCGTGCTGGTCAACGGCCGGCGCATCAACGCCTGCCTCACTCTCGCGGTGATGCAGCAGGATGCCGAAGTGACCACCATTGAAGGCGTCGGCACGCCGGATGATCTGCATCCGCTGCAGTCCGCCTTTATCCGCCACGACGGCTATCAGTGCGGCTACTGCACGCCGGGGCAAATTTGTTCCTCGCTGGCGGTGCTCCAGGAAATTGCGGCGGGCATTCCCAGCCATGTCACGGGCGATCTGACCGCCGCGCCAGCGCTGAGCGATGAAGAGATTCGTGAACGCATGAGCGGCAACATCTGCCGCTGCGGCGCCTATGCCAACATTCTTGCCGCCATTGAAGAGTACGCCGGAGGCCAGAAAGCATGAGAGCCTTTACCTTTGAACGGGCTGCGACGCCTGCACAGGCCGCCAGCAGCGCGATGCAGCATCCGGGCGCACGCTTTATCGCCGGCGGTACCAATCTGCTCGATTTGATGAAGCTGGAAATTGAAACCCCGTCGCACCTGATTGATGTTAACGGACTGGCGCTGGACAGCATTGAACCCACCGCCGAGGGCGGCTTACGTATTGGTGCGCTGGTGCGCAATACCGATCTGGCGGCAGATGCGCGCATCCGGCGCGACTATGCCGTGCTGACGCGCGCGCTGGTGGCGGGTGCTTCAGGCCAGCTGCGCAATCAGGCCACCACCGCTGGCAACCTGCTGCAGCGCACGCGCTGTCCCTATTTTTATGATGTTAATCAACCCTGTAATAAGCGTCAGCCGGGTACGGGCTGTGCCGCACGCGAAGGATTCAGCCGCCAGCATGCGGTGGTGGGGGTCAGCGAAGCCTGTATTGCCACCCATCCCAGCGATATGGCGGTGGCGATGCGAGTGCTGGATGCGGTGATTGAAACCGTCAGCCCTGATGGCAGCCAGCGCGCTATTCCCATCGCTGAATTCTACTGCGCACCGGGCGACACGCCGCATATCGAAACCGTGCTGCAGCCGGGTGAGCTGATCGTCGCGGTTACCCTGCCTGCACCGCTGGGTGGCACGCACATTTACCGTAAGGTGCGCGATCGCGCTTCTTACGCCTTTGCGCTGGTCTCAGTAGCAGCGGTTATCCTGCCTGAGGGTGGCGGCCGGGTGGCCGTCGGCGGCGTGGCCCATCAGCCGTGGCGCAGCGCGGCGGCGGATGCTGAACTTCCTCACGGGGCGCAGGCGGTCTGCGATGTGCTGTTTGCTGATGCACGTCCCACTGAAGCCAACCGATACAAATTGTTGCTGGCGCAGCGCACGCTCGCCTCAGCGATCGCGGAAGCGAGGAGCAACGCATGAAATTTGACACACCAGCAACCGCCAATCCTATCGATCGGCAGCGCGTCGTCGGCCAGCCGCTGGCGCGCATCGACGGGCCGTTAAAAACCACCGGCTCGGCGCATTACGCCTATGAATGGCACGCTGAAGCACCGGATGCGGCCTACGGTTATGTGGTCGGCGCGCCAGTTGCCAAAGGCAATATTCTCTCGATTGACACCCACGCCGCAGCACAGGCACCGGGCGTGCTCGGCATCGTCACCGGAGCAACCGCCGGCAAGCTCAACAAGGCAGAGCGCAATACCGCGACGCTGCTGGCGAATAATAAAATCGAACACTATCACCAGGCCGTGGCGCTGGTGGTGGCGGAGACCTTTGAGCAGGCACGTGCCGCCGCGCAGCTGGTTAAGGTTAACTGCCAGGCTGAAACGGGAGCTTACGATCTTGAAGCGGCCCAGCCAGAGGTGACAACGTCACCCGAAGGTGAGCCGGATAAAACACTGGGCGACGTCGATGCTGCCCTGCACAGCGCAGCCTTTACGCTGGACGCCACCTACACCACGCCCGATCAAAGCCATATGGCAATGGAACCGCACGCTTCCATGGCGCTGTGGCAGGACGATCACCTGACGGTCTGGACCTCGAATCAGATGATTAACTGGTGCCACACCGACCTGGCGCACACGCTCGACATGCCGATGGAAAAGGTGCGCGTGCTCTCTCCTTACGTCGGCGGTGGCTTCGGCAGCAAACTGTTTCTACGAAGCGATGCGCTGCTGGCGGCTCTGGGTGCGCGCGCCGTGGGACGCGCGGTGAAAGTGATGGTGCCACGCCCGATGATCCCCAACAACACCACGCACCGGCCAGCAACGCGGCAGCGCATCCGATTAGCTACCGATGCGCATGGCCATCTCACCGCCATTGCCCATGAAAGCTGGTCCGGTAATCTGCCGGGCGGAACGCCGGAAACTGCGGTGCAGCAGACTGAATTACTCTACGCCGCCGCCAATCGGCTTACCGGGCTGCGCCTCGCCGAACTCGATCTTCCCGAGGGCAACGCGATGCGTGCGCCGGGTGAAGCACCCGGTCTGATGGCGCTGGAGATTGCCATGGATGAAATGGCCGCCATCGCCGGTATCGACCCGGTAGAGTTTCGCATCATCAATGATACACAGGTCGATCCACTGCATCCGGAGCGCTTCTTTTCACGCCGCCAGCTGGTGCAATGCCTGCGCACCGGCGCCAGCAAATTTGGCTGGGCGGAGCGCTGTGCCCAACCCGGGCAGCGGCGCGAGGGGCGCTGGCTGGTGGGCATGGGCGTGGCAGCCGGTTTCCGTAACAACCTGCTGGCACCCTCCGCCGCGCGCGTGCAGCTGGATGCGCAAGGCACAATCACCGTCGAAACCGACATGACCGATATCGGCACCGGCAGCTATACCATCATCGCCCAGACGGCAGCCGAGATGATGGGCGTGCCGATTGAGCAGGTCAGCGTGCGGCTCGGCGATTCGGCGTTTCCTGTTTCGGCGGGTTCGGGTGGCCAGTGGGGAGCCAATACCTCCACGGCCGGGGTGTATGCGGCCTGCGTCCGGCTACGCGAGAAGGTTGCCGCACAGTTGGGTCTGGATGCGGAAAGCGCAGAGTTTGCCGATGGGCACATTCACGCCAGCGGGCAGCGCCTGCCACTCACTGCGGCGGGTCCGCTGATGGCGGAAGAGACCATGGAATTCGGCGATCTGGACAAAACCTTCCAGCAATCCACCTTTGCCGGTCATTTTGTCGAAGTGGCGGTCGATAGCGCCACCGGCGAAGTGCGCGTGCGGCGCATGCTGGCGGTGTGTGCTGCAGGGCGCATTCTCAACCCCAAAACCGCGCGCAGTCAGGTGATCGGCGCGATGACCATGGGCCTCGGCGCCGCGCTGATGGAGGAGCTGGCGGTGGACACCCGGCTCGGCTACTTCGTCAATCACGACATGGCAGGCTATGAAGTGCCGGTACACGCCGATGTGCCCGAGCAGGAGGTGATTTTCCTCGATGATACCGATCCGGTCTCTTCGCCGATGAAAGCCAAAGGCGTCGGTGAACTGGGGCTGTGTGGCGTCGGTGCCGCGCTGGTTAATGCGGTCTACAATGCCACCGGCGTACGAGTGAGAGACTATCCGGTGACGCTGGATAAGTTACTCGCCGCGCTGCCCGATCAGCCGTAATGCAGGTCCCCTCCGCCAGTGCATGCTGGCTGGCGGAGGGTGGAAAAGCGTAAGTGGCTAAGCCGTCAGGACTGCTCAGTGACAGAATGCGCTAACGCATGACGCCGGCCCTCTGCGGCCAGCGTCACTGCGGTGGTTAATGCTCTCAGCGCCCCGCTTCCTTAGCCAGCCCGCACCAGTGCACCAGCGTCAGCGCAATGGCTTTGGTACAGGCCACCAGATCGGCAATCGGCACATGTTCGTTAGGCTGATGCGACAGCGCCGGATCGCCGGGACCAAAGTTGACCGTCGGCGTCTGGCCCAGCGTGCTGGGCAGGCCAATGTCGCTGTGGGCACCAAAGCCGGCCAGCTGCGGGCTCAGTGCCGCGTCACTCACGCCCTGCTGAAAAGCGCTGACAAAAGGATGATCGGCCGGGATCTCGGCGCAGTCGGCGTCCAGTATCCATTCCACGCGCGCCGGATGCTTTGCCAGGTAAGGATCCAGCGCGCACACCTTCGCCACGTGCGCCTCAATCTCCTGTTTTACCTTACCGCCCAGCCCCATCTCATCCTTTTCTGCCGGCAGATACTGCACGTCTATGACGATCTCGGCACGGCCGGCAATTGACGCCGGGTGCTCGCCCACTTTCAGCTGCGTCACGATAATCTGGTTGGGCAGATCCATGAGTGGATGGTTTTTGTCGGGCTGCGTCTGCCAGCGGCGGTTCAGCACATCGAGCCCGTCCAGCATCTGGCGACACAACATCACGGCATCAACCGGACCGCTGCTGTCCCAGCTGTTCGGCGTTAATTCCGCATGACCGCCGATGCCATCGAGGATGATGCGCGCCCACAAAATGCCGTGGCAAATCGGCGCGATGCGATTGGCAGTGGGCTCCGTCATGATACCGGCATCGGCTTTGAAGCCGCGATCCACCATTGCCAGCGAGCCCATGCCGCCGATCTCTTCATCCACTACCGTGGTGAATACCACGTCGCCGGCCAGCTGCACGTTGAGATCCTGCAGCAGCTCCACCGCCATCAGCATGCAGGCCACGCCGCCTTTCATGTCCACCGCACCGCGACCATACACCGCCTCGTTGCGGATCTCCGGCACAAATGGATCGCTGTGCCAGTGCTCAGCCGGACCCGGTGGTACCACGTCAATATGGCCGGTAAGCATCAGCGACCTGCCGCCACCGGATCCGCTCAGGGTGCCGCCCAGATTAGGACGGCCTTCGAAGGTGCGGCCTTTATTGGCGCCCGGGCGGCCCTGATACTTCTGGTACAGCGCCGGGCCATCCGGATCCCACAGATCGGTGTCCATGCCCAGCGCCATCAGCCGCTGCTGCAGATAGCGCTGGCAGTCGCGCTCGCCTGGCCCGGCCTCGCGCGGATCGACCTTTACCACTGAGGGAAACGCCAGCAGGTCGCATAATGTCTGCGCGATACGCTGCGCGCTGGCATCGACGTGTGCGCTAATTTTTTCAGTCAGACTCATGTGTTATCTCCGATAGATAAAAAGTCGTTGTGCCATTAACACCATGATTAACAGCATGCCCACCACGCCCAGTTGCCACACGCTGTTCAGCCCCAGCTGCAACATGCAGGTTTTGAGGGTGACCAGCATCAGCGCGGCGGCGAGAACGCCAGCTACGCTGCCGCGCCCGCCAAAGATCGCCACGCCACCCAGCAGCGCGGCGGTCAGCGACTCCAGCTCAAGATTGACGCCAATTTCCGGGCGGGCGCTGCCGAGCCAGCACAGGGAAATAAAACCGGCGCAGCCGGCGAGCGCGCCGCTCAGGCAGTAAACCAGCAGCCGCAGACGATCGACCGGAATGCCCACCAGCCGCGTAGCGTGCTCATTGAAGCCGCAGGCGTAGATCCATTTGCCCCACGCGCTGTTGCTGAGGATCAGCCACGCCAGCAGAAACGCCGGGATGACACAGGTTAAGAAAGGCAACGGAACGGACAGCATGGCCGCCCGGCCCCACTGCGTCAGCAGCGGCGGCACGCCGGCCAGCGCCGCACCACCGGTCAATGCCAGCGCCAGGCCGGAAAACAGATAAAAACTGCCCAGCGTAACGATCAGCGGCCAGAGGCGTAAGCGCGCCACCAGCAGGCCGTTCAGCGCGCCGGCCAGGCTGCCGCTTAGCAGGCAAATCAGCGGCAGCCAGCCGGGCGCAATGCCCTGATCGAGTGCCAGCATGCCAATGACCGCCGAGAGCGAAACGTTACCGCCAACCGACAAATCAATGCCGCCGCCGCCAGTCATCACCACCAGCGACTGCCCGAGCGCCACCAGCGACAGCAGCGTGGCAAACTGCAGGATGGAGGTCAGCGACCATGCCGCCAGCATCTGCGGAAGCACAATCGCGATGGCACCCAGCAGCAACAGCCACAGCGCCAGCAGCAGCGTCAGATCGGGGGCTTTGCGCCACAGTTTCATGCCAGCCTCCTTAGCGATAACAGCCGCCCACTGGCTGCTTCACTGCTCAGCACCAGCAACAGCACCGCCCCGATGACCACGGTTTGCCACAGCGAGGGTACGCCAATCAGCAGCAGGCCATTTTGCAGAATGCGCAACAGCAGCACGCCGAGCAGCGTGCCGAGCAGACTGCAGGAGCCGCCGGTAATGCGCGTGCCGCCCAGCACCACCGCGGCAATCGCCTCCAGTGCCAGCGTGCCGCCGACGGTCATCTCCACGTTACGATAGGTGGCGATGTAGCAGGTGGCGGCCAGGCCGCATAGCACGCCGCTGAGAGCAAAGGTCGCGACACGCACCTGGGTCACCGGAATGCCCGCCAGCCGCGCTTTTTCTTCGGAGTTGCCGGCTGCCAGCAGCCATAACCCGTACGGCGTATGGCGCAGCGCCAGCCACACCAGCGCCCAGGCCGCGACAATCAGCCAGGCCATTAGCGGCAATCCCAGCAGCGGCCGCATCAGCGCATGCGTCAGATCGCCCGGCAGACCGGAAAGCCACTGCCCGCCCAGCAACACAAACAGCGCCGTGCGCCAGACGCCGAACAGCCCCAGCGTGCCAACAATTGCCGGAATGCGGCCGATCACCACCACCAGCGCGGTGATCAGCCCTGCCAGCAGGCCAATAAGCGGTCCGGCCAGCGCCGCCAGCAGCGGGGATTGCAGCATCAGCAGTTGTCCGACACCCCACGCGGCCACGCCCATCACCACGCCCACCGACACATCGACGCCGCCCATGGCGATGACCAGCGTCATACCCAGCGCGATCAACAGCAGTTCGCTGCTGTTGCGCAGAATGGTCAGCAGGTTGTCAGCGGTAGCAAACCACGGCGAAAACCACGTAAAGCAGGCGCCAGCCAGCACGGCGATCGCCAGCAGGACGATTTCCCGCGAAGTCATATGCATCACAGGCCTCGTCAGAATTTGAACTGGTCGACGTTATCTTTGGTGAACACCGCCGGCTTGCCGAGCAGCAGCACACCGGTTTTGCTGTCAAAGGTCACCGGTTGAGCGAAGCCGGGAACGTGATTTTCGGCAGCAAACGCTTTCCCGTCGATCAGCTGTTTGCCCGCCCACACCGTCAGATAGCCAAGCTTTTCCGGGTCCCACAGCACGGTGTAGCCAAACGCCCCGCTTTTCAGGTAGGCGCGCGCGGTGTTCGGGCTGCAGAAACCGCTGCCAATCACCTTGCCGTTTTTGCCAGCGGTTTCGATGGCCTGCGCCACGCCCGGACAGGTTGTAGAGGCCATGGCAATCACCCCTTTCAGATCGGGGTTAGCGGACATCAAATCGGTGGTGATTTGCGCCGCGCGGCTGGCGGAGCCACCGGCGTACTGGGGTTTGAGCAGCGTAATGTGCGGATATTTGCTTTTCACCCGCTGCTGCATAAAGCCAATCCAGCTGTTGAGGTTGGACGCGGTAGCTTCGCCAGAGACGATGCCAATTTTGCCGCGCTCGCCGACGCGTTTGACCATCTCATCGATCACCGTATCGCCCAGTCCCTCATCGGTGGCCTGCGCCACATAGACCGGCCGCCCGCTGTCGGGCGCATCGCTGTCGCTGGTGAACAGATGCACATTACTCGCCTGCGCCTGCGCCATCACCGGCGCAATACTGGAGGCATCCAGCACGCTGATGCCAATCGCATTGACCTTCTGCGCAATCAGGTTCTGCACGATCTGCAGCTGATCCATCGGATTGGTATCTACCGGACCGCTATAGACAAACTCCACGCCGAGATCGTGCGCGGCGCGCTTGCCGCCCGCCTCCATCGCCTGAAAATAGGGAATACCGATGATTTGCGGCACGAAGGCCACCTTTTGTGCCGCGAAGGCGTAACCCGATACCAGCAGCGACAGCGAACAAACAGCAGTAGCAATGCGATGCATGATGATTTCCCCTGGTGTGAGTGCTTAGGTGTTTTCGAAAATGCGCGCATCAGGATGCGCACCGGTAATGAGTGCAACAATTTCGTCTGGCGTGGTATCCGCGTGACGGCGCTCGGCGATTTTGCGGCCGCGACGAAACACCACCATGCGATCGGCCACGGCAAACACATCGCTGATGTTGTGGCTGATCAGCACCACGGCGCAGCCGCGTTCCGCCAGGCGGCGCGTCAGCTGCAGGACTTTCTGCGTCTCCGCGACCGCCAGCGCGGCGGTGGGTTCATCCATGATCACCAGCTGCGCGTTGAGATTGAGTGCGCGGCAGATCGCCACCGCCTGGCGCTGACCACCGGACAGACTGCCAACCGCCGCTTCGGCATCGGAAATGTGCGCATCGAGTTCGGTCAGCAGTCGATCCACCGTTTCGCGCATCGCGCGGCGGCGCAGAAAAGGGATGCCGAGCACGCGGCGCTTCAGCTCGCGGCCAAGAAACACGTTCTCGGCGATCGACAGATTCTCTGCCAGCGCCAGCTCCTGATAGATGGTGGCAATACCGTGATCGGCGGCCTGGCGCGGCGAGGTGAATTTCACCGCCCTGCCGTCCACCCACAGCTCGCCATCACTGGCGCTGTACGCGCCGGATAACACTTTGGTAAAGGTCGATTTGCCCGCGCCGTTGTCACCCAGCAGCGCCAGCACTTCGCCACGATGGATCGACAGATTGACCTGGCTAAGCGCTGTTAACGCGCCGAAGCGTTTGCCGATGTTGCGCGCTTCGATGAAACAGCTAGTCATGGGCGCTCTCCGGGTAAGCCGCGCTGTGGAAATCGATCTCCCACTGCAGTACGCGGGCGTAAAGCTGTGACAGCTGCGCCTGTTGCGCCGCGCTGAGCGTCAGTGCGCACTGGTCCAGTTCGGTTTTCAGCCACTGCGCCTGCTTATGAAATTCGTCTTCAGCATGCATCTCTACCCAGCGGCGCACGTCAGCGTCCTGCTGCGGTTGCGCGCTGACGCGCAGGCACCAGTGGTAATACATCCACTCGGCACCGAACATCAGGGTGATGATTTCCGTGTAGCTGCCCTGCTGCGCGACTTTCAGCATGCCATCGCGGAATGCGCTGACGCCGGGCAGATCGTCCGGATAATCCGCCGGCTGAATGCCGCGCCGCGCCAGCACCGCCTCAAACCAGGCGATTTGCTTATCCACCAGCGCATTGAGCACGCCAATCAGCCAGCGCTGCTGACGAATGCCGGGCGCCTTGCTCACCGCCAGCGCAAAAATAGCGATGGCGGTGGCGACGAAGTTACCCTCAAACACCAGATAGCGATTAAACACGCTGGCCGGCAGCCGATCGTGCTCAATGTCGATGACAAAGCGGTGCTGCTGCATCGCCTGCCATAGCGCCTGATGCTGCGTCAGCAGCCGATCGCTGAAGCTTTCCATCACGCCTCCTCCAGCGCAGCCTGCGCCACCGCCATGAAGTGCTTCACGCGCGCCAGTTCCACCGGGTTCCACCACACGCCATCAACTTTCAGCGTGCTGGCGACAATCACCCCCTGCGTGCGGCCAAGGATCTGGCAGACGTTGTCCGGCGTTACGCCTGAGCCCACCAGCAGCGGCAAGGCCGTTGCGGCGCGGATTTCGTCGATTTCACTCAGCGTGGCGCTGTCGCCGGTGCGCTGGCCGGTGGCGATCACCGCATCGGCTTCGAAGAAGTCGACGTCACGCGTCAGCTCCTGAATCGAGCGGTCGGCGACAATGGCGTGGCTGCCGTGTTTAACATGGCTATCGGCAAATACGCGGATATGATCGGCCCGCAGTTGATTGCGATAGCGCAGCGCTTTAGCGGCTGCCCCTTCGATAAAACCTTCATTGGCGATATAGGCATTGGCCCACTGGTTAACGCGCACAAAATCTGCCCCACCGGCTAATGCCGTGGCAATTGCCGGGATTGCCGCATTGGCCAGCACGTTAATTCCCAGCGGTGCAGCAAAACGCTCGCGAATTTTATCGGTAATCACCGCCATTAATGCCGCCGTTTCCGGGCCAATATCCTCAGGCTTGGCAAAGGGAATATCGCCATGATTCTCAACGATTAAACCGTGCACGCCGCCAGCGAGATAATTATCCGCATCGCGCAGGGCGCAATCGATAATTTCACTCACCGGTTTACCACGGTATTTCGGCGAGCCGGGAAAGGCATCGCAGTGAATAACCCCAATCACCGCTTTACTGCGTGAAAAAATATCTTGTATCGCGTTACTTTTTTCTGCTGATATAGAAGCCATCTCTTTCACCTTATTAACGAGAAAACTATGCGTGTCTATGTTGCAGGCAATATTGTGGTGGATGAAACCTGGTCCATCGATCAACTCCCTGAAAAAGGCGCCTCAATTCATGGCAAAAAAATTGCGCAGGATATCGGTGGCAAAGGTGCCAATCAGGCAATCATACTTTCGCGTTGCGGCATCGATACGCGCTTAATTAGCGCCACCGGCGATGATATTAACGGCCAGTGGATCCGCGAACGCATCCGGCACGAAACATTAACCTTGCTGCCGCCTCAGTTTTTGTCTGCTCACAGTGACACCTCAATTATTTTTAATAGCAGCGATGGCGATAATGCCATTATTACTACCACCGCCGCGGCCGACGCGCTGGCAGCCGATATTATCCTGGCTTACTTAGCCGATGCCGCAGCCGGCGATATTCTGCTGCAGCAGGGCAATTTTTCTGCGGATAAAACCCGCCGGTTATTTAGCTGGGCAAAGGCGCACGGCTTAACCACGGTATTTAATCCTTCACCGGTCAATCCGGACTTCGCCGATCTCTGGCCACTGATTGACATCGCGGTGGTCAATCAACCGGAAGCCGATCTGCTGCAACCCACCGGCGTTAACACACTGGTGATTACTCAGGGTGCCGCCGGTGCGCTGCTGATGCGTGGCAATCAGCGCGTGTACTGCCCGGCGATCAACGTCGCGGCCGTCGATACCACCGGCGCCGGTGACACCTTCCTCGCCGTGCTGCTGGCGTCTGCCCTGCTGCGCGGCGTCGCGCCCGACCTGCTGGCGCTGCAGCATGCCAGCGCGGCGGCGGCGATTACCGTCAGTCGCACCGGCACGCTGAACGCGTTTCCTGATGCTGATGAATTACAACGTATTCTGGCGCAGCGCTAAGCCTGGGCGCAGACGTTTGCGTCTGCGCCTGGCGGTTACTTAAACAGCGAACGGTAGCTGTCGACGTTGGCTTTGGTCACCACCGTGGCCGGAACCAGAATGGTTTTGCTCACAGTTTTGCCGGCCGTCAGGCTATTCAGCGCTTTCAGCGCTTCTTCACCCATTTTCTTCGGATCCTGCTGCAGCACGGCGGTAACGTAGCCACCGTCAATGCCGCTGATGGCTTTTGCCGTCAGATCCCAGCCGAATACCTTGATGTCCTTCTGCCGCCCCTGGTTTTCTACTGCGGCAATGGCACCCAGCAGCGCCGGCTCGCCGGTGGCATAGATCGCGGTGAGATCCGGGTTGCCGGTAATCAGGTTTTCGGCAGCGGTCATGGCGTTGTCCTGAATATTCTGGCCATCGACCACATCGGCGACCGTTATCTGGCTGTTGCTTTTAATCGTCTCTTCAAAGCCTTTCTGGCGCTGGTTCTGGATGGCCGAATTGAGCGCGCCGACAATTCCCAGTCGCGCTTTACCGTCCATCTCTTTCGCAACATAATCGACAAAGTATTTACCGAGGATTTTTCCACCTTCGAGGTTATCTACGCCCACCTGCGCTGCCTGCGGACCGGCAGGTAATACGGCATCAATCGCAATCACCGGAATATTCGCCGCTGCGGCTTCTTTTATCGCTGGCATAATACCGTTGACATCAATTGCATCCACCAGAATGCCTTTCACTCCCTGCTGAATATAGTTTTCAATCGCATCGTTTTGCGCCACGGGATTATCGTTGGCGTTATAAATCACCAGCTGTTTACCGCTGGCTTTGGCCGCTTCCTGCGCACCCTGATTCATCAGGTTAAAAAACAGCGCCTGCTGATTAATCTGGACTAACGCATAAGTGGGTGCGGCATGAGCCTGAACGCATAATGAACCTGCGGCGAGTAAACCACTCGCAATGAACAGTGAACGCAGTTTTCCGTTGAAAGATGACATCATTGAGTTCCTCGTCGGGAATAATAATAACCAGCGCTTCTCAGCGACGTACCGCTGAGCGTTTTTTTTGGCAGGTAAATATCAGTTCAATGATTCTGAGCACGGCGATAATGCCGTGTTTTGATGCCGCCGGCGTCGTCTTTTTCGGCATCCCATCCACTGGGAGTGCGGGGTGAAAAAAACAATGTCGGGTTGGGAAGTTAATCCCGGTACTGCGGTAAACGCTTTATACAATTCGCCCGACGAATTTTTTTGTCAAGTGTTTATTTCTCCAGCGACGCAATCGGGAAAGCGCTGTATTAGTCGCGCTTAACTGTGTTACAGATAAGCCACCCCGGCAAACATGGCGAAATGGATGAGTACAAAACGCGTGTTGTTATCTGACGTGGCAAAGCTGGCTGGCCTGTCAAAAGCCACGGTGTCACGCTATCTGAATCACAGTATTGTGCTGCCGCAGGACACCGTTGACCGCATTGAAAGCGCGATCCGCACGCTGGACTATCGCGGTAATTCTCTTGCGCGGCGTTTAAGCAAAGGCGGCAGCGAAACCCTGGGTCTGGTGCTGCCGGATATCACTAACCCGTTTTTTGCCGAACTGGCGGATGCCGCCGAAGAAGCGGCGTCGGCACACGGTTACAGTCTGGTGCTGTGCATCACGCGCAACAATCCGGACAAAGAGGCGCAGTTTATCCGCTGGCTGGATACGCGCCAGGTGGATGGCCTGCTGTTCACCACCAACCGGCCGGACAACGGCCTGCTGCGCGACGAGATCCAGCGGCAGCGCCATGTGGTTTTGCTGGATGAAGACATTCCCGGCAGTAACGTGCCGAAGGTCTTTGCGGATAACGTGCAGGGTGGCCGCATGGCCACCGAGCAGCTGATCGCCGCCGGGCACACGCAGATAGCGTTTATCGGCGGCCCGGAGCAGCTGATGAGCGTGCGCGAACGCTATCTTGGCTTTTGCACCGCGATGCAGCAGGCCGGTTTAATCGTACCGCCGCAATGGGTGATGTATGGCAACTACGAACGCGAATTTGGTCAGCAGGCGTTGCAGCACCTGTTCCGCTGCACGCCGCGCCCTACCGCTGTGTTCGCCGCCAGTGACTATCTGGTGCTGGGACTGCTCGACGGTCTGCGCGCCATCGGCCTGCAGGCACCGGCGGCGCTGTCGCTGGTCGGCTTCGATGACGCCAACTACAGCGATCTGACCCAGCCGCGGATCTCCACCATCCGCCAGCCAGCGCGCCAGCTGGGCCACACGGCGGTAAGCATTATGCTGCGCCTGCTCAACAACGACAGCAGCATCCCGATGGAGACACGTTTACCGGTGGAATGGATCGGTCGCGATTCGGTGGGATTTGTTAGCGATGTCCCAAAATGAGGCAAAACTGCACAATCATGGCGCAAAAAGTGAGCGATTTTTTCCGTTAGCGGTATAGTGAGTAAACCGGTTTACTTGCTGATTACATAACATACGATGTATTACAACAAGTTAGCCGCGAGTGCAGTGCATGTTATTCAGGCTGGCATGGATGCTGCAATGTCATACCTGGCGAGTAAATATCATTGTAGCGTTTACCCTGTTGCTGTGAATTAAGGGTTTATCTGACAGGTAAACCGGTTTACTAGATTGTAAATCGTGTCAGATAGCCTCTTTTTCCCGACCGGCTAAACATTTCCCACAGGCGTTGATGGGAGTGATCCAATGCAGCAATTACAAGCTCTTCCGGCCCGGGTGGAGATGATTAACATCACCAAAACCTACGGCTCAATTCGTTCTCTGCGCGGCGTCAATCTGCAGCTGGCCCCCGGTGAAGTGCTCGGTCTGGTGGGCGACAACGGCGCCGGCAAATCGACGCTGACCAAAGTGCTGTCCGGCGCGGTGATCCCTACCAGCGGCGCGATCCGCATTGATGGCGAGCAGCAGCACTTCAGCAATCCGGCGGATTCGCGCCGTTGCCATATCGAAATGGTTTATCAGGATCTGTCGCTGTGCGACACGGTCGACGTGGCCGGTAACCTGTTCATGGGCCGCGAACCGACCAGACGTATCCTCGGCGTGCCGTTTCTCGATCAGGCCACAATGCATGCGCAGGCGCGTGAGATGCTGAAAGGTCTGGGCATCTCGATTCCCGATACCCGTCTGCTGGTGCGTAACCTCTCCGGCGGGCAGCGTCAGGCCATTGCTATCGCCCGTGCCGCCGCGTTCGATCCTAAAGTGCTGATTATGGATGAACCCACTGCCGCGCTGGCGGTAGCGGAAGTCGAAGCGGTGCTGGAACTGATTCGCCGCGTGTCGGCGCGCGGCGTCAGCGTGATCCTCATCACCCATCGGCTGCAGGATCTGTTCCTGGTGTGCGATCGCATCATGGTGATGTACGAGGGCACCAACGTGGCCGACCGCCGTGTGGCGGACACCAGCCTGAGCGATATCGTCAACCTGATCGTAGGTGAGAAATTTACCGCGCAGTCCGCGGCAGCACACTGAGGTAACAGGATGAGCATCATGAATTTAGGCAGTTCACGCATGATCCAGCACTCTCTGCCGCGCCGCTTGTTGCATAACCATTCGGGTGTGGTGAGCATCGCGCTGTTTTTTGTCTTTTGCTGCGTGGTGTTTTCGCTGATCACCAGCAACTTTCTTACCAGTACCAACTGGCTGAATATCATCCGGCAAAGTGCGCCGCTGCTGATCGTCGCCACCGCGATGACGCTGGTGATTACTACCGGCGGCATCGATTTGTCGGTCGGCTCAACGCTGGCGCTGGTGGGCGCGCTGTCGGCCATTGCGCTCAATAACTGGGGCCTGCCGTGGCCGGTGGTGCTGATTGGCGGGCTGCTGCTCGGTGCGCTGGTGGGCGCCATCAACGGCTTCTTTATCGCCTGGGAAGGGATACCGGCATTTATCGTCACACTGGCCACGCTGGCAGTGGTGCGCGGCATCGCGCTGCTGGTGACGCAGGGCTATTCGATCCCGGTGCCGGCTGACAGCCTGTTCACCTTTATGGGTCGCGCCTGGGTGCTGGGGATTCCCATGCCGGCGCTGATCGGCATCGTGGTGCTGCTGGCTGGTCACATTGTGCTTAATCACCTGCGCTTTGGCCGCTACGTCACCGCCATCGGTGCCAACGCGGAAGGTGCACGCCGCAGCGGTATCAATACCAAAGCGGTGACCATGAAAGTGTACATTCTCAGCGGCATGGCGGCGGCGCTGGCTGGCATGATCATCACCGCGCGCCTCGGCAGCGGCTCCTCTAACCAGGGCGAAGGTTTTGAACTGCAGGTGATTGCGGCGGTGGTGCTGGGCAGTACCAGCCTGTTTGGCGGCTTTGGAACCGTGATCGGTACGCTGCTCGGCGCGCTGTCGATTGCCATTATCCAGAACGGCCTGATTTTATCGCATATCTCACCGTTTTATACCCAGATCGCCACCGGCACCATCATTTTGCTCGCCATCTGGCTCAACACCCGCATTCTCAACCCGAGCCGCGCGCCCGCCAAAGGATAGCCCATGAAAGGATCAATTTTTCGCCATGCGGATCCGTTGCCGCTCGGCGTCAGCAGCGGTCAGGTGATGACGGTGCTCGGTCCGCTGCCGGTGGCGGAGATGGGCGTCACGCTGATGCACGAGCACATTTTACTGGATGCCTCCGGTAAATGGGTGCCGCCCTGCTGCTGTAGCGACCGCCACATTGCTGAAATGCCGGTGCGCATCGAGAACCTCGGCGAGCTGTCGCTCAACCCGCTGATGAGTCGCGACAACTGCCAGCTGTTTGACGTCGACACCGCAATTGAAGAGCTAATGAAATACCGCGCGCTGGGCGGCGAAACGGTGATCGATCCGACCAATATCGGCATCGGCCGCGATGGTAAAGCGCTGCAGCGCATTGCCCGTCTCACCGGCCTGAATATTGTGATGGGCACCGGTCTGTATCTGGAGCCGTCGCATCCCGAGTGGGTAAAAACCATCAGCGTGGAACAGCTGACCGACAAGCTGATTTACGACCTCGGCGGACTGCCGGAGAAGCCGGAGGTGCTGGCCGGGCTGATCGGTGAAATCGGCATATCCAGCCGCTTCACGTCCGATGAAGAAAAATCGCTGCGTGCCGCCGGGCGCGCCAGCGCGGCCACCGGCGTGCCGATTCAGGTGCATCTGCCGGGCTGGGAGCGGCTCGGCCATAAGGTGCTGGATATTCTGGCGCAGGAAGGTGCCGATCTGCGCCACACCGTGCTATGTCACATGAACCCCAGCTTTGCCGACAAAACCTACCAGCGCGAGCTGGCGGATCGCGGCGTGTTCCTCGAATACGACATGATCGGCATGAGCTACTACTACGCCGACGAATCGGCGCAGTCACCGTCCGATGAGGAGAACGCGCGCGCCATTTGCGCACTGATCGACGACGGTTATCTGCCGCAGATTTTGCTGTCCCAGGACGTATTCCTGAAAACCATGCTGACGCGTTACGGCGGTCACGGCTATGGCTACATCCTCAAACATTTTGTGCCGCGCCTGAAACGTCATGGCGTCAGCGGCGAACAACTCGAAACCCTGATGATCACTAATCCGCAACGGGTGTTTGGCGGATAAACGGAGAAGTTGGCATGCAAAAGAACGTCTTGCTGGTCGGTGAATCCTGGACCAGTACCGCAACGCACGTAAAAGGCTTTGATCAGTTTGCTACCGCCACCTGGCACAGCGGTGCGGCGGATTTTCTCGCTGCGCTGCAGGATAGCACCTATGCCGTCACGCATATGCCGGCTCACGCCGCCGCCACTGATTTTCCGCAGACGCTGGAGGATTTGCAGCGCTGGGACGTGATTATTCTGTCCGATATCGGTGCCAATACCCTGCTGCTGCATCCGGACACCTGGCTGAAAAGCCGGCGTACGCCCAATCGCCTGGCGCTGATTCACGACTATGTTGCCGCGGGTGGCGCATTGATGATGGTGGGCGGTTATTACAGTTTTCAGGGGATTAACGGTGGCGCACGCTATCGCAATACGCTGGTGGAGAAAGTGCTGCCGGTGCGCTGTCTGGCCTGGGATGACCGCATCGAAACGCCGGAGGGCAGTTACGCCGAGGTGACAATGTCACACAAAGTGGTTACCGATCTTCCCGGCGACTGGCCGTGGCTGCTCGGTTACAACGAAGTGGAGATGCAGCCGGAAGGCACGCTGCTGGCCACCGTGGCGGGCACCGGCCATCCGCTGCTGGCGGTGCGCGAATATCAGCAAGGCCGCTCGCTGGTGTGGACCAGTGACATGTCAGCTCACTGGCTGCCGGAAGAGTTCAGCCGCTGGCCGGGCTATCGCCAGCTGTGGATCAACTGCCTCGACTGGCTGACGGAGCGTGACTGATGCCAGCGCGCTCACTGCCTCTGGCGCAGCAGCTGCTGAGCTTTGACACCATCAATCCACCGGGCAATGAGCTGGCCTGTGTGCAATTCCTCGCCGCGTGGCTACAAGAGCAGGGCTTCGTTGTCGAACTGACGGGGTTTGGCGAGCAGCGCGCCAACCTGATCGCCCGCCTGCCGGGCCAGATGCCGGGCAAACCGCTGGCCTTTACCGGCCATCTGGACACCGTGCCGCTGGGTAATCAGCCGTGGCAGTTTGATCCGTTTGGTCACGACATTGATGGCGACCGGCTCTACGGGCGCGGCGCCAGCGATATGAAAGCGGCGGTAGCGGCGTTTGTGCTGGCCTGCGTGCAGCATAAAGCGGCGATTGCTGCCGGGCGCGGCGTGGTACTGCTGCTGACCGGCGGTGAAGAGACCGGCTGCCATGGTGCGCAGGCGCTGATCGCGGCCGGGCAGTTGCCTGAAATTGGCGCGCTGATCGTGGGCGAGCCGACCGCCAACCAGCCGGTGATCGGCCACAAAGGCGCGCTGTGGCTGCGCTGCGAAACGCGTGGCAAAACCGCGCACGGAGCCATGCCGGAGCTGGGTATCAACGCCATCTACCTGGCGGCTGATGCGCTGGGTAAAATTCGTCACTTTTCACCGGGCGCGCCGCATCCGCTGATGAAACAGCCGACGCTGAACGTCGGCCGCATTGAGGGCGGCCTCAACATCAACTCGGTGCCTGACCGCGCCGCGTTTGATGTGGATATCCGCAGCGCGCCCAACCTGCAACACGCGGTGATTCGCCAGCAGCTGGCGACCTTTCTCGGTGACAGCGTGCACATCAGCACGCTGGTCGATCTGCCAGCGGTGCTGACCCCGGAACGGCACCAGTGGATTCAGTCGGTGTACCGTGCCTGCGAAGCCGTGACGCAGCAACCTGCGGAAGCGCGCATCGTGCCCTATTTTACCGATGCCTCACTGCTGATGCCGGCGCTCGGCGATCTGCCCTGCATTATTCTCGGTCCCGGTGAGCCGACGCAGGCGCATCAGACTGATGAATACTGCCTGGTGAGCCGTCTGAGCGAGGCTGAGCAGATTTACGGGCAGCTCATCGCTGAATGGATGCGCTGAGTGCCGCTGATGCGCTAAAAGCGGATTTTTTCCCTCTGCGCCGCCGGAAACGCCCTGCAGCCTGTTACACTCGTCGGCTATAACAACTTTTTAACGTCAGCGGCGCAGTGTGCTGGCGTTATTACGCAGGATAGTCGCGGTTATGCCCGTCAATTTTGACCTCAACGATCTCTACGCCTTCCGCGCGCTGGTGGAGTACGGCAACTTTCGTCTGGCGGCGGAGTCAATCTGCCTGTCGCAGTCAGCGCTCAGCCGCAGAATTGAGAAGCTGGAAGCGGCGCTCGGTGCCCGGCTGTTTGACCGCACCACGCGGCGCGTCACGCTGACGCTGTATGGTCAGAACTTTGCTCAGCGCTCGGAGCAGTTGCTGGATAATGTCGAATCGATGCTGGCCGACGTCGAGCGCGCCAGCCAGGATCGCACTGGCCTGATCACCGTCGCTACCGTGCCCTCAGGCGCTTACTATTTTATGCCGGAGGTGATCCGCCGCTTTCAGACGCGTTACCCGCGCGTGCGCATCAAGCTGATTGATAGCAGCGTCGGCAACGTGATGGATGCAGTGAGCAGCGGACAGGCCGATTTCGGTATCTGCTTTGCGCGCAATTTACCGCCGGAGCTCACCTTCACGCCGCTGGTGGAGGATGTTTACGTCGCCGCCTGTCGCCACGATCATCCGCTGGCGACGCGCCAGCAGCTCAGCTGGCAGGAGTATTTTGCGCAGGATTATGTGGCGCTGGATAAGGTGTCCGGTAACCGCAATCTGCTGGACAGTGCGCTGGCGCATCTTACGCCCGCCCGGCAAAGTATCTGCGAAACGCGCCATGTCACGACGCTGCTGGGGATGGTAGAAGCGGGCATCGGCATTGCTGCCGTGCCCGCGATGTCGATGCCGGCGAACGGGCATCCGCTGCTGCGCCAGCTGGCGCTGACCGATCCGCAGGTCACCCGTTCGGTAGGATTAATTCGCCGCAGCGGACGTATGCAATCTTACGTCGCTGCGGAGCTGGAAAAGCTGATTATCGAACAGTCTCAGCACGCTTAACGCGCGGTTTGCAACGTCAGCGCGCGGCGGCGATACAGGTACAGCGTCGCCAGCAGCGCGCAAATCGCTGCAAAGCTCATCCAGTAACCCGGTGACGCCTTGTCGCCGGTGTATTCGATCAGCGCGGTAGACACCACCGGCGTGAAGCCGCCAAACAGCGCGGTTGCCAGGCTGTAGGCCAGCGAGAAACCGGCGACGCGCACTTCTGCCGGCATCACTTCAGTCAGCGCCGGGATCATCGCACCGTTATACAGGCCGTAAATAAACGACAGCCACAGCAGCACGCTCAGCATCATGCTGAAGGTCGGCGTCTGCGCCAGCAGCGTCAGTGCCGGATAAGCGGTCGCCAGCGCCAGCAGCGTCATCGCCAGCAGCACCGGTTTACGCCCAAAGCGGTCCGACAGCGCACCGCCAACTGGCAGCCAGATAAAGTTGGAGATCGCCACCAGCAGCGTCACCAGCAGGCTGTCCGAGGCGCTCAGCATCAGCACTTTTTTGCCGAAGGTAGGTGCATAGACGGTAATGAGGTAGAACGCGGTGGTGGTCATCGCCACCATCAGCATCCCGGCAATCACCACCGGCCAGTTTTGTAACAGCGTGCTAAATACCTGACGCATATCCAGATGATGACGGCGCGCGCTGAACTCCTGCGTTTCCTCCAGACGGCGACGCAGAATAAAGATAAACGGCACGATCAGGCAGCCAAACAGGAATGGAATACGCCAGCCCCAGGCGCTGATGGCGCTCTGCTCCAGCGCAGCATTGAGCGCGAAGCCCATTGCGGCAGCGACCATGATGGCAACCTGCTGACTGCCGGATTGCCAGCTGGTGTAGAAACCTTTGCGCCCTGGCGTGGCAATCTCTGCCAGATAAACCGACACGCCACCCAGTTCTGCCCCGGCCGAGAAGCCCTGCAGCAAACGGCCAATCAGCACCAGCAGCGGCGCCCACAGGCCAATCGACTGGTACGACGGGATCAGCACGATCAGGAAGGTGCCCGCCGCCATGATCGACAGCGTGACGATCAGCCCTTTGCGCCGGCCAACCTTATCGATATAAGCGCCCAGCACAATCGCGCCAATCGGCCGCATTAGGAAGCCGGCACCGAACACCGCAAAGGTCATCATCAGCGACGCGAATTCGCTGCTGGCGGGGAAAAAGGTGTGCGCGATATAGGTGGCATAGAAACCGAACAGGAAGAAATCGAACTGTTCGAGGAAGTTGCCGGAGGTGACGCGGAAAATAGCGCCAACCCGGGCTCGGGTGGTCATCGGTAAGGCAGAGGAATGCATAAGTATCTCCAGTTTGTCCCTGGCGCTGTTATCAATCGCGCCTGCTTCGGAAGACTGGATCAGAACGTTAAGGTTAATAAGCGCAATAAACGCATGGCGTGATGCATCTGACGCATTAATCGCTGCCGGCAATGGGCTGTCCTCAATATTAACAATGAGTTAACAAAGCCAGACCCGTTTTTACTTCGCTCAGGCCCGCCGGCACTACAATACAGATTTGTGACCCGCTTCAAGCCGCCCACCGTGCGCCTGGCGCATCACAGGATTAACACATCTCTTTTTTCGCATATGTAGTTGACTTCATCACGTTGCCGCACCACACTGTTTGCTTTCCATTCAGGAGGGATTATGTCGCCGCTAACGCCACTGCAGCTGTTTAAAAACCTTTCCGACGAGACGCGTCTGACGCTGGTGCTGCTGCTGAAAGAACGTCAGGAGCTGTGCGTGTGCGAGCTGTCTGCCATTCTGCAACTGCCGCAGCCGAAGATTTCCCGTCATCTGGCGCTGCTACGCAACAGCGGTTTGCTGAGCGATCGCCGTGACGGCAAGTGGATCCACTATCGCCTTTCGCCACATATGCCGGTGTGGGCAGCGACGGTGATCGAACAGGCATGGCAATGCCAGCGCGATGCGATCCATGCCCTGCTGCTGCCGGTGCAGCGTGACCAGCTGACCACCGATGGCCGGGCGGTGTGTCTGTAAAAAATTTTACCCATACATATTCGATTTACCATATATGAAACGAACACAACCTGACTTTCCGGAGGAAACATGTTACTGGCAGGGACTATTTTCGCCATGACTTTACTGCTGGTGATCTGGCAACCGCGCGGGCTAGGCATTGGCTGGAGCGCCAGCGCCGGCGCGCTTCTGGCGCTGCTGACGGGCGTGGTGCATCCCGGCGATATCCCGGCAGTGTGGCAGATTGTCTGGAACGCCACCGCCACCTTTATCGCGGTGATCATCATTAGCCTGCTGCTTGATGAGGCTGGCTTTTTTGCCTGGGCGGCGCTGCATGTGGCGCGCTGGGGCGGTGGCAGCGGTAAGAAATTGTTCTCCTTTATTATCCTGCTGGGTGCCGCAGTCGCCGCGCTGTTTGCCAATGACGGCGCCGCGCTGATTCTGACGCCTATCGTGATCGCGATGCTGCTGGCGCTGGGTTTCAGCCGGGGGGCCACGCTGGCGTTTGTCATGGCGGCCGGGTTTATCGCCGATACCGCCAGCCTGCCGCTGGTGGTGTCCAATCTGGTTAACATCGTCTCCGCCGACTATTTCCGGCTCGGCTTTGGCGATTACGCCGCCGTGATGGTGCCGGTCACGCTCGCGGCAGTACTGGCGACATTGCTGATGCTGCACCTGTTTTTCCGCAAAGAGCTACCGCTCAGCTACGATAGCGCCCGGCTGACCTCGCCCGCGGCGGCGATTCGGGATCGAGCTACTTTCCGCGCGGGATGGCTGGTGCTGCTCTTATTGCTGGCTGGCTTTTTTGCCCTGGAGCCGCTGGGCGTACCGGTAAGTGCCGTGGCCGCCGCAGGCGCACTGATGCTGTGGCTGGTGGCGCGGCGGGGTCAGGTGATTGATACGGGTAAAGTGCTGCGCAGCGCGCCGTGGCAGATTGTGGTGTTTTCGCTCGGCATGTACCTGGTGGTGTATGGTTTGCGCAACGCCGGGCTGACCCTCTGGCTTACCGGCTTGCTGAATAGTTTTTCTGCAACCGGCCTGTGGGGCGCAACGTTTGCCACGGGCTTCTTCAGCGCCCTGCTCTCCTCCATCATGAACAATATGCCGACGGTGCTGGTGGGCGCCCTGGCGATTGATGCCAGCACGGCGCAGGGCGTGGTGCGCGAGGCGATGATTTACGCCAACATTATCGGCTGCGATCTGGGCCCGAAAATCACCCCGATTGGCAGTCTGGCAACGCTGCTGTGGCTGCACGTGCTGGCACAAAAAGAGATTCGCATCAGCTGGGGCTACTATTTTCGCGTCGGCATCACCCTGACGTTACCGGTGCTGGCCGTGACGCTGGCAGCTCTGGCGCTGCGCCTTTCCCTTTGACCGTTAAGAGACTGACAATGACTAACATTACGATCTATCACAACCCGGACTGCGGCACCTCGCGCAATACGCTGGCACTGATTCGCAACAGCGGCGTCGAGCCCACCATTGTGCTTTATCTGGTTACGCCGCCCACGCGTGAAACGTTGCAGCAATTGATCGACGCCATGGGGATTGGCCTGCGCGCGCTGGTGCGCCAAAACACCGACGCCTGGCAGGCGCTGGGGCCCGCACGTGAAGCGCTGAGCGATGAGCAGCTGCTGGATGTCATGCTGGCGCAGCCGATTCTCATCAACCGCCCGATTGTGGTGACGCCACTGGGAACGCGTCTGTGCCGTCCTTCTGAGCAGGTGCTGGATATCCTGCCCGATGCGCAGCGCGGTCCGTTTACTAAAGAGGATGGTGAGGTGGTGATTGATGCCCAGGGCCGGCGCGTCAGTCTTTAGTCGGTCAGAAATCGTCCGGGATAATCTGCTTCAATCGCGTGCACCTGGTCGTAACGGCCAAACAGGCGATAGCGATTGCGGGCAATCAGGTTGTAGATCAGGTTAGTGAGCCCGTCCGGCAGATAACGCAGAACGCCGCAGGCGCGCCACGGCCAGGGCAGCGAGTGCATAATGCGACAGATGGCCTGCGCGCGCAGCCAGTGCTGCCCATCGCGCAGTAACACGATGGTGCGGATGTTATCGTGCGGTAATCCGGCACGCTGCAGCAGCTGTTTGCCGCGCTCGCTCTGGATCGCTGCAAAGTGATAATCGCGCGGCAGGCGGTGGCGCAGCAGAAAAATCACCCAGGCATTACACAGCTTGCATTGTCCATCATAAAGAATGATCGGCTGGCCGGACTCGGGTTGCACAAATGATGACACCTGACCTCCGCATTACAGATACAAAAAAACCGGTGAGGCGACACGCCCCACCGGTTCTATTATATGTCACTTATCAGAAGCTGACTTTCACGCCCGCCACTGCGCTGGTGTCGCTGTAGCTGTGATTGCCCAGCTGCTGCGCCACGCCGCCCCACAGGTTGACGTTCGCGTTCAGCCGCGCGTCCAAGCCCAGCTTCACCTCGGCGGCATTGCGCGTGCCCGCCTGCTGGATATTGACGCCGTTCAGCGCGGTGCCAAACGCCCTGCTGTTGTGCAGCCAGTTCGCTTCGGCGTACGGCTCGATGGCGCTCTGCGACTGCGGATCCAGCAGCGTGCGCAGCGAGGCGCGCACGCCGAGGCGGCTCTGCAGGTTGTCCTGACCGGTGGCCTGCACGCGGCTGCCGTTCTGCTCTTTCACGTCGTTCGCCTTCACGCCCTGCCAGTTCAGCTGCGCCTGCGGACGCAGCCACAGGCTGGTGCTGTCGCTCAGCCTCGCCACTTCTGCGCGGTAGCCGCCGGCCAGCGACGCGCTGATGCCTTTGGATTTGTACGACTGCTGGCCGATGTCATCACCCTTCACGCTGTTGTCAAACCAGCCGTAGCTCAGTGAGCTGTCAACAAATGCACCGCTCTGCTCCGCCGCGTTCTGCAGCCAGCTGCCATACACGCCCAGACTGTAGCCGTTCACCTGGCCACGCGACTGATAGCCGCTCACCGCCGAGCGCGACTTGCTCTGCGCGTTGCCGTAGCCGGCCATCGCGCCGAGGCGCAGGCTGTCGCTGCCGGTCAGCGTGCCGCCCGCCACGTCGCCGCCCAGCTGGATGGCGTAGCGGTTGGTGTCGGACTTCAGCTGGCCGCTGCTGTCTTTCACCCGGCTGTGGCCGGCGCTGTTGTGCAGCCACAGGCGCGTGCTCTGCTGCTGGCCGTTCGCGTCGGTATAGAAGGTTTCCGCCGGACGGTCATCCATGCTGGTGGTAAACAGCGTGTTGGCCGCCGCGAGGTTGGCGCTGTAGCTCGCCGCTTCCGGACGCACGATCATGTCGTGCTGGCTCACCGGTGGCTCGACGACTTCACCGCCCTCGCCCTCGCCCGGCGTCACCACCGGATCGGGCTCGCTGCCGTTTTTGTCGCTCACCAGATACCAGCCGTGCTGATCCGCGCCCTTCACCAGGTTGTAGTCATAGGCACCGGCGACGATACGTCCTTTCTGACGGAATTCACCGTTGCTGGCACCGTCCACCTGAATAATGTTCAGGCCCTGAATGGTCTGCGCGCCGCTGCCGCCGGCGTTGTTCACCACCAAGTTGGTGCTGCCGCTGCTGTCGCCGAGGATGTGCAGTTTATCCGTCGCCGAGTTGTCGCCGCCCAGCGCCGCGTTCATTACCAGCGTGCTGTTATCGCCGCTGTAGTTGCCGTTGACCGTCAGGGTGCTGAAGCCAGACCCGTCGTGGGTGAAGTTCAGCGTGCTGTTGCTGGCGCTCAGCGCGTCAACGCTGCTGTCGCCGGTAATGTTCCACTGGCTGTTGTCATTCAGCGTCAGCGTATTCAGGCCGGATGACGCGCCGGTCCACGCCGAGCTGCCGCTCAGGTTGATCTGGCTGTCGGTGGTCTGGCTGCGGTCAATGTCCACGTTGCCTTCGAACAGCGAGTGGTTGCTGCCGTTCAGTACCACCGAGCCGGCGGTCGCGCCTTCGGTGGTGCTGTAGCCGGTTTTCAGCAGCGTGCTGCCGCTCAGCAGCGAGTTATCAGCGTCGATGTGCATGTCGGTGCCGGTCAGCACGTTAACGGCGGTGCCCTCGGTGGCGGTGATGGCGGTGTTCGCCAGTTTAATATCCGCCAGCGTGGCCTGTCGTTTGGAGACAATACCAGTGGCGCTTTCGCCGGAGACATTAATAGCGGAATCACTCAGGGAAAGCGTATTATGTGCATCCGGAGAATATAAATTCAGCACGTTGATGGCCGCGTTAAACCCTTCAGCATCCGTGCCGCTTTTTTCAATGGTAACGTTATTACCATTAAATGTGCTGCCATCCTGTACTTCAATCCCGTAACCGCCGCTGCGCGCCTGCACGGAAACATTTTCACTATTTAATGTACCGCCAAAAGCCGCTGCCAATGCCGAATTACTGGAATCAGTGATAATTTCAGCATTTTTAAGATTAGTTGTGCTATCCGATATGCTCAGAACGGCATTTCCTGCACTTTGTCCCATTTCGATCTTGCTGTCGGAAAGGTTCAAAACTGTTCCTTTTCCTGACGAGTAGGTGCCGGAGCCGTTGCCCGTAATTGCAATCACGGTATTGCTGGCATTAAGCGTTGATTTTCCGTCTGCCTTTAAACCATTTGCCCCGTTGCCACTGGTTGCAATTGTACTGTCATTCACATTCAGAAGAGAGCCTTCACCACTGACATACCCTCCATCAGCATAATCACCTGAAGTATTTAATTTTATTCCTGAAATGTTCAGCTTCGCGCCGCTCGCGGCATATGCGCCATAAGCGTTTCTTCCGGTAGTTGTCAGCGTACTGTCTGCCAGCGTCAACTCCGTGCCGGCATTGTCAGCGTAAGCGCCATAAGACTTAACGCCGCCGGTTACAACCTGCACCCCGCGGGCATCCAATGTTGCGGTGCTCCCGGCATAGATACCATGCGCACTTTCACCGCTGGTGGAGTACGTTCCGCCCGTCAGCGTGACTTCCGTGCCGGCATTGCTGGCGGTCACGCCATTGGACTGCGCACCGCTGGTGCTAACCTGCACATCGCTGGCGCTGAGTTTGCCGCCAGAATCCGCTGCAAGACCGGAGGCTCTGGTGCCGCTGGTCGTCACTGTTCCGCCTGTCAGAGTGATGTCCGTGTTGGCCAGGTTACTAAAAACACCCGATGAATCGTCACCACGGGTGGTGATATTCACATCGCTGGCAACGAGCCCGCCGCCAGAACCCGCCACCAGACCGTAGGCTTTACTGCCGTCGGTCGTCACGCTGCCGCCGCGCAGATCGATCAGCGAGCCCGCGGCACGCGAATAAATGCCGTACGCGCCGTCGCCGTGGGTAATATAGTCAGTATCCGTACTGTTAATGATACCGCCAGAAGAGGCGTAGGCGGCGTGGGCAGACTGGCCGGAAGTTTCCACTTTTGTGCCGTTGGTTTTCACCACGCCGGTCAGGCTGGCCACTACACCGTAGCCACCCGCGCCGCTGGTGGTCACGCTGCCGCGCATCATCTCCGCAGAAGCCGAGCCGGCGGTAGAAAACACGCCGTAGCCGCTGGTGCCCGCGTTAAGCACCGTTACGTCGGTGGCGGTAGCTTTTCCGCCGTTCTGCACCAGCAGCCCGTAGTATTTGTCGCCGGTCGCCTGCAGCGTCTGATTATTCAGCTCCACCGGCTGCGCCGGGTCGCTGATGGTGGCACCGTTGGCGGCCAGCGCCGCCGGTGAACCTGCCAGCAGCAGCGCCGAGCCCAGCGCGCCGCCGATCAGCCGTGATTTACCCGCCGCTTTACCTGAACAGGATAATTTGACTTTGCCGCGCGCCAGTTCAGAGGTGACGACATAACATTGCAGGGCATAATTCCAGATAACGCGATAACTTTTGTTCATAATTTTCCTGACCCGGATTCAATCAAAATCTTGCGGCTTAACTCTCTTTCTGCCGTTCAGCCTGAAGTGGCCGATGAAAAAATCTTCGCAAAATCGTCAGGGGGTGAACATGAGAGCACCGGCAGGCGGCTGTAGTCGCCGGACTACAAAAAGCAAGCTGTCGCGCTATGTTCAGGATCAATAAATCGTGCAATGCAGCGGAGAAAACCTGGCTGCAGAAGAAGTCTGCTGAGGGCGAGGGTAAATGGCGGGGATAAAAAAACGGCCCCCGTTGCGGGAGCCGTCTGTCATCAGAAGCTGACTTTTACGCCGGCGATGGCGCTGGTGTCGCTGTAGCTGTGGCTGCTCAGCTGCTGCGCCACGCCGCCCCACAGGTTAACGTTAGCGCTTAGCGTGGCGTCCACGCCCAGCTTCAGCTCACCGGCGTTGCGCATGCCGGCCTGGTGGATGGTGACGCCGTTCATCGAGGTGCCCAGCGCGCGGGTGTTGTGTACCCAGCTGGCCTCCACGTACGGCTCCACGCTGCGGCCCTGGTCCAGCGCGGAGCGCAGCGAGGCGCGCACGCCGGCGTGGCTCTGCAGGTTATCTTCGCCGGTGCCGTGCACGCGGGTGCCGTTGCCTTCGGTGAGGTCATCGCCCTTCACGCCCTGCCAGTTCAGCATCGCCTGCGGGCGCAGCCAGAACCCGGTCGACTCGGTGATTTTTGCCACTTCAGCGCTGTAGCCGCCGGCGAGCGACGCCAGGATGCCCTTCGATTTGTAGGACTCCTCGCCGATATCCTCGCCCTTGATGCTGTTGTCGAACCAGCTGTAGCTCAGCGTGCTGTCGATAAACGCGCCGCTGCGCGCCGCCGCGTTCTGCTGCCAGGTGCCGTACACGCCGAGGTTGTAGCCGTGCACCTGGCCGCGCGACTGGTAGCCGCTCACCGCCGAGCGCGATTTGCTCTGCGCGTTACCGTAGCCGGCCATCGCGCCGAGGCGCAGGCTGTCCGTGCCGTTCAGCGTACCGGTCGCCAGGTCGCCGCCCAGCTGCAGCGCGTAGCGGTTGGTGTCGGTTTTCAGCTGGCCGCTGCTGTCTTTCTGGTGGTTGTGGCCGCCGCTGTTGCGCAGCCACAGGCGGGTGTGCTGCTGCCGGCCGTTCGCGTCCGTGTACTGCGTGACGCCCGGGCGGTCGTCCATGCTGGTGGCGAACAGCGTGTTGGCCGCCGCGAGGTTGGCGCTGTAGCTGGCCGCTTCCGGGCGCACAATCATGTTGTGCAGCTCCGCCGGCGGCGCGATGATGTCCCCGCCCGCGCCTTCGCCCGGCGTGGTCACCGGGTTCGGTTCAGCCGGAGTGGTATCGCTGCCGTTTTTGTCGCTTACCAGATACCAGTTGTGGCCGTCGGCCCCGCGGCCTTTTACCAGGTCATAATCGTAGGCGCCGGCCACGATGCGGCCCTTCTTGCGGAAGTCGCCGTTGACCGCGCCGTCCACCTGAATCAGCTGCAGCCCCTGAATGGTCTGCGCGCCGCTGCCGCCGGCGTTGTTCACCGCCACCTCGGTGTTGCCATTCACGTCGCCCAGCACGTGCAGCCGGTCTGTGGCCGAGGTGTCACCGCCCAGCGCCGCGTTCATCACCAGCGTGGCGTTATCCGCCGTGTAGTTGCCGTTGACGGTCAGCACCGTAAAGTTCGCGGTGTTGTGCGCCACGTTGATCACGCTGTTATTTGCGGTCAGCGCATCGACGCTGCTGTTGTCCATGATGTTCCACTGGCTGTTGTCGCTGAGCGTCAGCGTATTCAGGCCGCTGGACGCGCCGGTCCACACCGAGCTGCCGCTCAGGTTGATCTGGCTGTCCTGCGTCTGGCTGCGGTCGATGTCCACGTCACCGATGAACAGCGAGTGGTTGCTGCCGTTCAGTACCACCGAGCCGGCGGTCGCGCCTGCGGTGGTGCTGTAGCCGGTTTTCAGCAGCATGCTGCCGCTCAGCAGCGAGTTGTCGGCGTCGATATTCATGCTGGTGCAGGTCAGCACGTTAACGGCGGTGCCGTCGGTGGCGTTAATGCGGGTGTTGGCGAGTTTAATGTCCGCCAGCGTGGCCTGTTGTTTGGAGACAATGCCGGTGGCATTATCGCCGGTAACGGTAATGTTCGAATCCGTCAGGTAAACACTGGTAAGTAAATCCGGATTGACTAAACCCACTACATTAATTGCAGCATTGAAACCTTCCGCATCAGACCCCGTTTTATCAATGGTGATATTATTTCCTGAAAATGTGCTGCCATCCTGCACCTCAAGGCCATAACCGCCACTGCGCGCCTGTACGAAAACATTTTCAGCATCGATATTGGCTGAAAAACCTGAAGACAGGGCTGCATTGCCTGCGTCAGTGGTAATATCGACGTTTTTCAGGTTGATGGTTGCATTGTTATAGCTTAATGCGGCGTATCCGCCATTGCGACCAATGTTGATTCGGCTGTCAGAGAGACTGAGCACCGTTCCGGAATCATTGGCGATCACGCCCGAGCCGCTGCCAGCGACGTCTATCTGAGAATTTGAGGCATTGAGCGTCGACTTTGCGTCTGCATTCAGGCCATTGGAGCCTGCGCCGCTGACTACAAATGTACTATTGTCCACGTTCAGCACAGAACCCTCGCCACTGGCGTAGCCGCCGTGTGCATTCCGGCCAGAAGTGCTGACGTGAGCATCTGAGGTGGTCATCATCCCCGAGCCACCAACGTACAGACCGTGGGCATCCTGCCCGCTGGTCGCAACCTGCACGCCGCCGGCGTTGACTTTGCCACCGGAAATCGCTGCCAGACCGTAAGCGTTGGAGCCGCTGGTCGTCACTGCTCCGCCTGCCAGCGTAACTTCTGTCCCGGCCAGGTTAGCAAAAACACCAAAGGACTGGTCGCCATGGGTGACCACATTTACGCCATCCGCAATCAGCCTGCCGCCGGAACCCGCCACCAGACCATAAGCCTTAGTGCCAGTGGTGGTGACGCTGCCACCTGCGATATCGATCAGTGAACCGGTGCCACGGGAGTAAACACCATAGGCACCGTCGCCGTGGGTGACATAATCTGCGTTCAGGCTGTTAATGATCCCGGCCGAAGAGGCATAGGCGCCGTAGGCAGTTTTTCCCGTGGTTTCCACGCGGGTGCCATCCAGTTTCAATGTGCCGGTCAGGCTGGCGACCACGCCGTAGCCGCCGTCGCCCGTGGTTTGCACGCTGCCGTGCGTCATCTCAATGGCCGAAGACGCCAGGGTGGAGAATACACCGTAGCCATCAGTGCCATCGGTCAATACCTTCACATCCGTGGCGCTGGCCTTTGCGCCGTTCTCAACCAGCAGCCCGTGATGATCTTTGCCCGTCGCCTGCAGTGTCTGGTTGCTCAGATTCAGGGTTTGTTCCGGGCCGGTTGCAGTCGCCCCGTTTGCCGCCAGCGCCGCCGGTGAAGCGGTCAGCAGCAGCACTGAACCGAGCGCGCCGCTGATGAATAAGGCTTTATTTGCCGTTTTTCCTGAACGTGATGATTTCACTTTACCGCGCGCCAGTTCCGAGGCCACGACATAACATTGCTGGGCATAATTCCAGATAACACGATAATTTTTGTTCATGCTTTTTTCCTGATTCAGGTTATGTCGCTCCACCAGCGGAATGACGTAACGGGTAAAACAGCCGCACTGCAACAGGTTATTTTTCTGTCGCATTGCGCTGAGAAATGATTAAAACAACCGGATTTGGCTGAATTCTAACGTTGAGACCGGTCTTATCTGATCTAAGACCTGTCTCAAAACTTTCTCTTCGGGATAAATAAAAAAATCACATTACGCCGTAGGCTAAGGACTACAGTTTACTAAACCGATAAATTTAAATGAGTTAAAAACCATGCATCAGCACAAATCTGGCCGGGAAAGAATAAGCACAAATTCCACCCGCGCAAGGCAGAATGCCGGACGGTTAATTTTACGTTTATTAAATCGATCAGAATTCAATACGCATGTGGCGCAACTTAAATGCAATACAAACAGCCAAACCTCTAAATAAATCATTTACCCGTTAATGCATCACTTAACAAAATCACAACAATCACGAACCAGAAATTCCACATAGGATGTTGATTTATAATAAATTACTGTGAGAAGGATATTTAGCAACTAAAACCAGAACAGATTGACAAACATTTAATCTTTCGCGCTTAAGTTCGGGTAACTGGCGTCGTTTATCTTTGGTGAATAATCTTTGTGCTATGCAGAAAAGTCGCAGTACAGATTGAAACGTTGTAAATAAGACAATCAGAAATCAACTGTAAGTTATGGACTACATTTAAAAATAAATGCCTGCAAACAGAATGGTCTTGAGTTAATTAAGATGCCGTTATATAAGTGTGCTTTTGAATGAGCGTGCTCAGATTAATTAAGAGAAAGGCAGTACGTATGGCTAACTTTGTTATTGTGGATGATCATCCTATTGTGCGCGTGGCGATACGGCTGGTGCTGGAAAATGCCGGACATCGTGTTTCAGCAGAGGCTGGCGACGGCGACAATATATTTAGCCTGGTCAAAGAGAAAGGTGCCGATGCGGCAATTATTGATATTGATCTGCCCGGCATTGGCGGTATTGAAGCGGTTAAGAACCTTCGCACCGCCGGATCATTGATCCCGGTGATCGTGATGAGCGGAAAAAACGCGGAATTTTACGCTTACGAGAGTAAAAAAGCCGGTGCCAATGGCTTTATCAGTAAAAAAAACAACCTCAATGATCTGACCCACGCCGTCGACGCGGTGCTGTCCGGCTATGGTTTTTTCCCGCTGCGCCTGAGTCACCAGGCGGAGGGCGATCAACTGGTGCAGGACAGCGACAAACTGCTGCTGCTGTCGCATCGCGAATATGAAGTGCTGCGTTACCTCGGTGAAGGCACCGAGATTGTCAAAATTGCCAACCGCATGAAGCTCAGCAATAAAACGGTCAGCACCTATAAAGCCAGACTGATGGAAAAGTTATCGCTGAAAAATCAAAAGGATTTACTCGATTTCACCCGCCGGAACCAGATTAACTGATGCGACTTTTTTTCCTGTGCGCGCTGTGCTGCGCGCTGCTGCTGGTCGCCCCACTGCGCGCGGCGGTGCAGCAGCTTAATTATCAGCCCAACGATTTGCCGGCGATGCCCGCGCCGATGCTCAATGACAGCGACTGGCACTGGCTGGGGCAAAAGCGCGACAGCGTGATTGGCATCTATGGGCCGGATCGGCCACCGATGCTGCGCACAAATCCTGAAGGAAGAGTGTTTGGCTACATTCCCGATGCGGCTTACGCTGCGCTGCACAGCCTGGGTATCAGTTTTCGCGTCAAACATTATGACACCGCGCCCGAAGCCTTTGCCGCGCTGGCGCGCGAAGAGCTGGATATGATTTTTGTGCCGGCCGGAGAGGCGGTGCCGGCGCATGTTAACGACACCATCAGCGTAACCGCGCTGAAAGCCAGTCCGGTTCGGGTGGTGCGCAGCAGCAGTAACCCGCTGGCTGGTCAGGAGTTTTTACCCGGTCCGGCGATAACCTCTCCCTACAGCCAGCTGCCGCAGGTCGCCATGGGCACCCTGCCCTATGCCGATGTGCCGGCAGTGGAAGCCTATTACCTGATTGAACGCAACTACCTGAATACGCTAACCATCGATCACATTCTGCCCGATCTCAGTTCGCCGTATCGCTTTGTGGTCAACAGTAAAGAACACGTGCTGGCGCGGGCGATGCGCATTGCGTTTGACGCCCTGCAGCGCCACGCGGCCGGTGAGATCATTGCCGCACGCTGGGATATCGCCAACATCACGCGCTTTGTCACCACGCCGCTGGCGCTGACGCCCACCGAGCAGGCCTGGCTGCAGACGCACAACCAAATCAACATGGCGGTCACGGACCTGGTGGCACCGTTCTTTATCAAAAACGCGCAGGGCGAAATCACCGGCATCGTGCCGGAGTTGCTCAACCTGATTGAAATGCGCACTGGGCTGAGCTTCAACTTTATTGAGATCAGCGACAGTCGTGATCTGACCGCGCGGATGAAACGCGGCGATGTCACGATTGCTGCACCGCTGATCTGGAGCCAGCAGCGCAGCCGTGACTTTTTGATGACCACACCGTTTATGTTCACGCCGGAAGTGCTGGTGACCAACACGGCCGCGCAGGATGCGCCGCCAAAACGCGCCGCGCTGGTGCGCGAGCAGGATGCCTCCCACTGGTTTCTGAAAAAATATCCTGATGTGTCAGTCGATTATGTTGGCAATCCCAGTCTGGCGATGCAGTGGGTGGCGGATGGGCAAACCGACGCCACCATTAATACGCTGGTGGGCGCGCGCTATCTCTCTGAAGGTCTGTATCCCGGCAAACTGCGCTTAACCGAGCTGAAACCGGCGCAGGAAGCGGCTATCGCCTTTGGCGTCAGCCGCAGCGAGCCGGAACTGCAGGACATCATGAACAAAGCGCTGGCAGCGATTCCGGCCGGCATGATGACCGATGTATTAACCCACTGGCAGGCCACGCCCGCCGCGCATTTCGACACCTGGAAGCTGTACCGCAAAGAGTTTTATGTCGGCGCGCTGGGCGCAGCCACCATCATCGCCGTCACCTTTGTCTGGGCGGTGCTGCTGATGCGGCAGGTCAAACGGACGCGCCGCACCAAAGCGCTGCTGCGCCAGGAAATTCAGCTGCGCGATCGCCTGATCAATGGTCCGCCGCGGCCGTTTTATGTGGCCTCGCTGGATGGGATGATCGTGCACACCAATCCGGCGTTTACCCAGTTTTTCACCCCGGAAGAGCAAACCCATCTGGGCTATTCGCTGTATGACTGTCGCCATCCGCTGTACCACGTGTGGCAGCAGATCGACAAAAACATCCAGCCCGGCGACATTCCGGAAGAAGCAGAGTTTGTTATTGATGACGGGCGGCAGAAGCGTCACATCCGTCACTGGATGACGTCGTATACCGGCGATGAAGTCGGCAGCGGCGGACTGATTTGTGGCTGGCAGGATGTTACCGACTACCTGCAATTGCTGGAAGATCTTTCGCTGGCACGCGAAGCCACCGAACTGGCCAGCCAGAGCAAAAGCGACTTCCTCGCCACCATGAGCCATGAAATTCGCACGCCGCTCAGCGCGGTGATTGGCCTGCTGGAACTGCAGACGCAGGAAGGCCGCGCCGATACCGAACTGATTCGCGTCGCGCACGAAGCGGCGGTCAGCCTGATGGATATCGTCGGCGACATTCTCGATATGGCGAAGATAGAGTCCGGCCGCATGACGCTGCAGCCGCAGTGGGTCAGCCTGCATGCGCTGGTGCGTCCGGTGATCTGTGCCTTTGACGGCCTGGCGCGGCAAAAAGGCATCAACCTGAACCTGATGCTGCCGGTCGGCGATGACGATCTGTTTTGCGATGCCAGCCGCGTACGCCAGGTGCTGTCTAACCTGGTCGGTAACGCCGTCAAGTTCACCGATCAGGGTGAAGTAAAGGTGACGGTGGGTCTGACGCCGCTGGAGAGCCATACCGAGCTGCGGATTCAGGTGGCTGATACCGGACGCGGCATCGATAAAGCAGCGCAAAATGCGCTGTTCCACCCGTTCGAACAGGCGGGCCTGTCGGATAACGCTGGCACCGGACTGGGCCTGTTTATCTGCCAGGAGATTACCCGCCTGATGGGCGGCAGCATTTCTCTGGAGAGCGAACCCGGCGTCGGCACGGTATTGAACGTCGCCGTGCCGGTCAGCGTGCGTGATATCGCTACCCCACTGCCGTCTCCGGTCGCAGAACCGTTGCCGGCTGCGCCGCAGGTCGCGCTGAATGTGCTGATCATTGACGATCATCCGGCCAACCGCCTGCTTATTTCGCGTCAGCTGACGCTGTTAGGTCATCGTTTCCGCGAAGCGAACAACGGTGAAGAAGGCCTCGCGCAGTGGCGGCAGCAGAAGTCGGACGTGATCATTACCGATTGCAATATGCCGGTGATGAACGGTCTGGATATGACGCGCAACATCCGCCGGGAAGATAAGCACACCTACATCATCGGCATTACCGCCAACGCGCAGCAGTCGGAGCGCCAGCGCTGCCTCGAAGCGGGCATGAACGAGTGCGTGTTCCGGCCGGTTAAGCTGGCGCAGTTACCACCATTCTGAGCCAGATTCACAGCGCCAGTGCGCTGTCGGTCGGTGATGATTTTTCTGACTGGGTGGATATCGCCGAAATTGAGAAATATATGCCCAACAGCCCCGGCGCGATCGCGGATTTTCTCGACATCGTGATTAATGAAGCACGCACCGATCTGACGCAGGCGATTGACGTGGTGCAAAGCGGCGATCTCGCGACTGCCGCCAGCCTGTTTCATCGCATCACCGGATCGCTGCGCGTCACCGGTATCCGTCAGCTGACGGAGCAGTGCGAAATGCTGGAAGAGCTGGCGGAAATGCAGGAAGACAGGGAAATTATCCTGCTGCATTTGCGGGAAGCGCTAACGCTGGTGGACAGGATGGAAGCCTCATTGCGTCAGCAAACCACATCCGCCCAGGCCGGCGCGCACTGATTGCACGCCGTCAGGCGTTTTTGATCAGCTTATGCAGCAGCGGATGAGTAATCTGCTCAAACATCCCGGCGTTATTAAATGCCCGCGCCGCCAGCATCGCACCGTGCACGCTGGCCATCAGCGTTTTGGCTTCGTTTTCAGCGCTGTCGCTGAGCTGGAAAACGCCGCTGGCGGCGCCTTTGCTCAGCTGGCGCGCTAACCAGCCGGAGAGATCGCTGAAGTGGCCGCTGACTTCAGTGGCGACATCCGGCGGCAGCGTGGGCATTTCCGCCGCCAGCATCGCGCAGATGCAGAAAGGCGAAGCCCCCTCTTTAATGCAGTGCGCCCAGTAATCGACGTAGGCTTTCACTTCGTTCAGCGGATCGTTGATCTGTTCATCCATCGCCTGCATGCCCGCCTGCGCCTCAGCACGATATTCCTCCACCACCGCTTTCACCAAATCGGCTTTGCCGGGAAAATGGTGGTGGATGCTGGCCTTGCGGATATCCACCTGGGCGGCAATATCGGCATAGCTAAAGCTTTTATAGCCGCCGGCGGTGAGCAACTGGCGGGTGCAGGCCATGATTTCGCGGGCTTTAGAGGAACGGGCAGTCATAACGCAATCCGGTAGAACAACAGAGATCGGTCAACCTACTGGCAGGCAGGGAAGAAGTCAAGCCAGCGGCCTGGCGTTCAGCGCGCACTTTTTTTATTTTTTCAGCAATATTTTCATCGCTGATTCGTCTACCTCATCACTAACCTATTCTGTCACTGTAATGAGGAACCCCAATGAGAGATTTTGACAGGCATCAGCATTCACGTAGTCACCGCTTTGGTCATCACCGTATGGCGAAACCGCTGCTGCTCGGCGTGGTGCTGTTTGCTGCCCTTGGCCTGCTGGTAATGTCGCTGTGGAATGCGCTGCTGCCGGAACTGACCGGCGTAAAAAGTATTGGCTTCTGGCAGGCGCTGGGACTACTGGTGCTGTGTCGCATCCTGTTCGGCGGGCTGGGCTTCCATCCCGGTATGTTTGGCATGGCGCGTCGCCGCATGCATGAACGCTGGATGCAGATGACCCCGGAGCAGCGCGAAGCCTTTATGCAGCAGCGGCGCGAGCGGTTTGGCGGTCGTGGTCATCATGGCGGACGCTGTGACTGGCACGATCGCCGCAGCCAGCGTGACGATCCGCGCCCGCCCGCGGACGATGCGCCCGCCAAATCCCCGGATGCAGAGTAAACAGCATGCCGCAGGATTCGCGGCTGCTGGCGGCCCTCGCCGCCTGCCGCACTAAGCTCAGCGCCTTTATTCGCGGCCGCAGCGAGCGGCACGATGAGGCCGAAGATATCCTGCAGGAGATCAGCTGGAAACTGCTGCAGGTGGAACAGCCGGTGGAGAACGTCAGCGCCTGGCTGTTTCGCGCCGCGCGCAACGAGATCACCGATCGATCGCGAAAAAAACGCGAACTCTCGCTGTTCAACGCCGCCGGAGACGAGGATTTTCCCGAGGATGAAATTGCCGAAACGCTGTTTGGCGTGGCGCAGACGCCGGAGGATGAGTATCTGAAAACGCTGCTGTGGGAAGAGCTGGACGATGCGCTCGCGGAACTGCCTGCTGCGCAGCGCGAGGTATTTGAAAAGACCGAGCTGCTCGGCTTCAGCTATCAGGATCTGGCCGCCGAAAGCGGCGACAGCGTGCAGGCGCTGCTGTCGCGCAAACATAAAGCGGTTCTGTTTCTGCGCACCCGGCTGCGCAGCCTGTACGACGAACTCACGGCCTGACCAGCGCGACCCGATAGCCAAACGGCCATCGGGTCGCGTGCTTTACCACCAGGCCGCGGTGGGCTGCGGCTGTAACAGATCAATGCCCTCGCCCAGCATCGGCAGACACAGTGCAACCTGATGCTCTGCCGCCAGCTGGACGATTTGGGTAAATGGATCGTCCCAGCGGTGAAAAGCTAAATCAAAAGCCGCGTTGTGAATCGGAAACAGCCAGCGCGCGTTGAGGTCCTGAAACGCGCGCAACGTGTCCTGCGGCAGCATATGAATGTCGGCCCAGCGCGCATCGTAAGCGCCATTTTCCAGAAACGCCGCATCAAACGGGCCGTATTTCCGGCCAATCGCTTTGAAACCGTCGAAGTAACCGGAGTCACCGCCAAAAAACAGGCGGAACTGGTCAGAAATCAGCGTCCACGAACACCACAACCGTTTGTTGCTGTCGAACAGGCCGCGTCCGGAAAAGTGCTGCGACGGCGTCGCGACAAAATGGATGTCGCCGATATCCCGCGACTGCCACCAGTCGAGCTGGATGACTTTCTCCGGCGCAACACCCCACTTAATCAGCAAATCGCCGACGCCGAGCGGCGTGAGAAAGTGCTTCGCCCGATCTTTCAGCTGCATGATGGTGTGGTAATCGAGATGATCGTAATGGTCGTGCGACAAAATAATGCCTTCTATCGGCGGCAGATCGGCCACGGCAATCGGCGCTGGCTGAAAGCGCTTTGGTCCCAGTCGCTTAAAAGGTGACGCGCGCTCGGCGAACACCGGATCGGTCAGCCAGAACTGGCCATTGAGCTTCAGCAACAGCGAAGAGTGGCCGAGGCGAAAGACGCTGTTGGCCGCGGCCTGTGCCAGCGCGGCGGCCGTGATGGGCTGCACCGGCAGCGCGGCCGGCGGCTGGGTATCTTCCGGTTTATTGAACAGGAAATCCCACAGCATTTTGCGGTAGTCGCCAAAGCTTAGCGACTGACGCGGCTGGACATTGCGAAACTTTTTGCCATCAAACTGAGCGGAGTGCGGATACTCCCTGATTGCCCCCCGGCAGAGGCTGGAGCCCTTCAACATAGCGCGGATACCTCGAAAATGAGAAAGCTGGCTGGCAGCAGCGGTAAACATCTGCGGCTACGTTAACCGTTTTATGCCGCGCGCGTCCTCACATTACGAGCCATCGCACAACCGGTAACGCAGAATTTCGCTGCCGGTGTGGCCTTTCCCTGGCGGATGACAGGGCGGCAGCAGGCAGGTAAAGTAACGCTTTTGCATGATTTTACGAGGGAAAATGAACACGCTTTTCGTTTACGGCACGCTGCAGCCGGGCCAGTGCAATGCGCATATCCTGGAAAACATCGGCGGTGAGTGGCTGGCAGGGACGGTCGCCGGCACTTACTATGCCAACGGCTGGGGCGCGGCCGCCGATTTTCCCGGCATCGTACTTGATGAGCACGGCGCGCGCGTGCCGGGTTATCTGTTCATCTCGGATCGGCTGGCGCTGCACTGGCCGATGCTGGATGAGTTTGAAGATGGCTACGACCGGGTGCCGGTTGAAGTCACCACGACCGACGGCCAGCAGCGGACGGCGTGGATTTATCAGCTGCAGCCACAGCAGGACGTCGCGCGCTAACCTCGCACCTTGCCTACACTGATCCTCACCGGACTGTGAGGAGAAGCCATGATCACCATTTGTACCGCCTGCGGCACGTCTTATCAGCAGCAGCAACCTGCCCTTACGCAGTGTCGCATTTGTCAGGATGAACGCCAGTTTGTGCCGCCCGGCGGGCAGCAGTGGATCGATCAGTCTGCGCTGCGCGCCTCGCATCAAAACCAGTGGCAACAGCTCGCACCCGGGCTGCTCAGCCTGCAAACCGTACCGGATTTTGCCATTAACCAGCGCGCCTTTGTGCTGCAAACGCCGCACGGCAATATCCTGTGGGATTGCATCGCCCATCTGGATGACGCCACCGTCACGTTGCTGCGCGCGCTCGGCGGCCTGCACGCCATCGCCATCTCCCATCCCCACTATTACAGCACCATGCAGGACTGGGCCGACGCCTTCGACGCGCCGGTGTATCTGCACGCCAGCGACAGCGAGTGGATCATGCGCGCATCGCCCCGTCTGCAGCCCTGGCACGGCGACAGCTGTGATCTGCTGCCGGGCGTGCGGCTGTTACGTCTCGGCGGCCACTTTGCCGGCGGCACGGTGCTGCACTGGGCGCACGACGGCGGCGTGCTGCTGAGCGGCGATATTTTGCAGGTAACGCCCGGTGCCAGTGCGGTTTCGTTTATGTGGAGCTATCCCAATATGTTACCGCTGGCCGGCGCCACGGTGACAGCCATGCTGCAGCGGTTGCAGGGCGTTAAGTTTACGCGCCTGTACGGCGCGTTTGCCGGCCGCGAAATTCTCGCGCGTGCCGATGAGGCAGTGCAGCAGTCGGGCCGCCGCTATCTGGCCTGTCTGCAACACCCACAGCCGTAGCGCTTACACAGCCGCGCTGGATAAATACCAGGCGATCGCATCGCACACGGATGTACAGACGTCTGGACGTATACTATAGTCGGTTTCCTGCAAACATAAGGAAACCTGCAAACAATGAAAAAAACATGGCTTACCGCCCTGCTGGCGGCCTCTGTCACCCTGCTCAGCGCCTGTGACAACCACAACGACAACAAAATCAAAGTGGCGATCAATACCGGACCGGATGAGGCGCTGTGGCAGACCGTGAAGCAGGTGGCACACGATAAATATCAGCTCGATGTTGATGTGGTGGCGTTTAACGATTACGTGCAGCCGAACGAAGCGCTGTTCAATAAAGATGTGGACGCCAACGCGTTCCAGAGCCTGCCTTATCTGGAGATGCAGTCCAAAGAGCGCGGATATAAATTTGCCGTCGTGACCAATACCTTCGTATTCCCGATTGCCGGTTATTCACGCAAGATTAAATCACTGCAGGATCTGCCGGATGGCGCTACCGTGACCGTGTCTAACGAAGCGACCACCTTGGGGCGTAGCCTGCTGCTGTTGCAGGCGCAGGGCCTGCTGAAGGTGAAACCCGAAGCCGGTCTGCTGCCGACCACGCTGGATATTACCGATAACCCGAAAAAGCTGAAGATTGTGGAAGTGGATACGCCGCAGCTGGCGCGCACGCTGGACGATCCGCAGGTTTATCTGTCGATCATTAATAATAACTTTGCCGCGCTGGTAAATTTATCCGCCTCGCGTGACGGAATGTTTATGGAAGGCAAAGCGTCGCCATACGTTAATGCGATTGTGGCGCGCGAAGATAATAAAGACAGCCCGAACGTGCAGAAGCTGAAAGAAGCGTTTCAGTCCCAGCCGGTGCTGGATAAAGCCAACGAGATTTATAAAGGCGATATTATTAAGGGTTGGTAAGGATTACCTGCCTGTTGATGCAGGCAGGAACAGGATTACCGCACCCATCGTAGCGGCGCAATTTATTGCGCATTCGGGCAGTTGTGCGGTGTTTCACTCAGCGCGATAAATCGCGCCGCTACAATGTGTGCAGGATGGTGGTGCCGAAATACAATGCCGCACGGATCGTAGCGGCGCAATTCATTGCGCATTCCGGCAACTGTGAAATGTTTAACTTAGCGCGATAAATCGCGCCGCTACATATTGTGCGGTCGGAGGGTACGGATATAATTTTTGGTACAAAGTCTTAGCATCGCTATTTCCTGCATTTTTAATCATCTCGCTACCTGCACTCCCCCATCCCATTTTCTGCCAGCCAGCCCGCTTCTGCTGCTGTCTGAATCGTCTACACTTCAGGTTGAAAAAGCCGCAGCGGTGTAAAAATGGCGTAAAAATTTGGTCGATTGGTATAAAAATCGCGTACAAAAAAACGCCACCCCCTACCGATTACGCCGCTGAAACGCTATCTTCGCCAGCATAAAAGTGGGTGATTGCGACACGCCAGTGCGGCTGATGGCGCTCGCCCTTTCTCCCTGAAAAAACAGGAAATGTATGAGTCAATCAGAGAAACAGTCTCTGCCTGCTGGCATGCTGGCCGCCGCCGGCATCGTGTTTGGTGATATCGGTACCAGCCCGCTGTATACCCTCAAAGAGTGTCTGTCGATTTTGCCGGACGGCGCGCCGTCGGCGCTGGCGGTGATGGGCTTTCTGTCGCTGATATTCTGGGCGCTGACGCTCATCGTCACGCTGAAATATGTCTGCTTCGTGATGCGCGCCGACCACGACGGCGAAGGCGGCATTCTCACCCTGATGTCACTGGCACGCCGCAACGTTGGCCGCAAAGCCGGTCATATCATCGTGCTGGCCGGTCTGATTGGCGGCGCATTTTTCTATGGGGATGGCGTGATCACCCCAGCCATCTCGGTGCTGTCGGCCATCGAAGGGATTCAGGTGGTCTCGCCCGGGCTGGAAAAATATGTGGTGCCGCTGGCGCTCACCATTCTCGCGCTGCTGTTCATTATCCAGAAACACGGCACGGAAAAGGTCAGCCGGGTGTTTGGCCCGGTAATGTTTGTCTGGTTTGTGGCCATCGGCGCACTTGGTATACGCGGTATTCTGCTCAACCCGGAAGTGCTGCACGCGCTCAGTCCGTCCTATGCGCTGACCTTCCTGCTCAGCCACAAAGCGCTCTCGCTCGCGGCGATGGGCATGGTGGTGCTGGCGGTGACCGGCGCGGAAGCGCTGTATGCCGACATGGGCCACCTGGGCAAAGCGCCGATTCGTCTCGCCTGGCTGGTGATCGCCATGCCGGCGCTGATACTGAATTACTTCGGCCAGGGCGCGCTGGTGATCGCCGATGCGCAGGCGATGAACAATCCGTTCTTTAATCTGGCTCCCGGCTGGGCGCAGATTCCACTGATTGTGCTGTCAACGCTGGCCACGGTCATCGCGGCGCAGGCAGTGATTTCCGGCGTCTATACCCTGACGCATCAGGCCATTCGCCAGGGCTTTTTACCGCCGATGCGCATCATTTTTACCTCGCATACTGAGTCCGGGCAGATTTACATTCCGGTGGTGAACTGGCTGCTGTTCACCGCCGTGATGCTGATTGTGCTGGCTTTCCGTCAGTCGTCGGCGTTGTCCTCGGCGTACGGCATCGTAGTGACCGGCACCATGGTGATCACCGCCTGTCTGGCGGGCGTGGTGGCGCTGCGTAACTGGCGCTGGCCGCTGCCGCTGGCGCTGTTGTTCCTGCTGTGTATGCTGGTGGTCGACGTGCCGCTGTTCATCGCCAACCTGATGAAACTGCTGTCCGGCGGCTGGGTACCGGTGCTGCTGGCGCTGACCATGATGGGATTGATGCTGATCTGGAGCAGCGAGCGTAACCGCCTGATTCGCCGTTTGAATAACGATCAGGACGGTTTACTGGCGCTGGTGAAATCGCTGGAGAGCAATCCGCCGAACCGCGTCGAGGGCACCGCCATCTTCCTCGCGCGTAAGGAGTTTGAAATTCCCCAGGCGCTGTTGCACAACCTCAAGCATAACCGCGTGCTGCACCGCCGCGTGGTGCTGTTGCATATCCGCACCACTGATACGCCGCGCGTGTATAACCAGCAGCGCATCAGCATTACGCAATTGTCGCCGTCGTTCTGGCAGGTCACTGCCGCCTACGGCTGGCGTGAAGTGCCGTCGATGGCCGAGATTCTGCATCTGTGCGGACTGGAAGGTTTTGGCTGCACGGTGAACGAAGCGTCATTTTTTACCGCGCACGATACGCTGGTAATGAAAAAACGCCGCGGTCTGGCCCGGGTGCGCGGCAGGATTTTTCACTTCTGCCAGCGCAACGCGCTGCGCGCCCATGAGCAATTTCATATTCCGCCCAATCGGGTGATCGAACTGGGCGGCCAGCGCGAGTTTTAGGCCGCAGGGCCACGGATGGCCGGATTTGCCCGCACATGACGCACTGACTTTTTTAATGGCAAATGTAAGCAGATGAAAAAATATTAGCGAAACATTACCGGAGTTGTGGCGGAACTTTTCTTAACATCTGATTAGCAATTAAAGCTAAAACGCATAACCTCAAAAGGTGTTTATTAACCCTACCGGCATGATCATTCACCGTGCGCTTTGCCGGAATGTATAAACCAATAAACAACGATCTCAGGATCGGTTAATTCACTTCCGGCTCTGTTGTTATTTTTGAGGAGTAAGACCATGAAAGCGTTAATTAACGATGTGATTTCCATTTTTACGCCGCAAAATGTTAAACCGGTTTTAATTCGCGCCGATTTGACGCACCGCGAATTATCCTCAATCCATCCGGCAGGTGTGACCTCCGTAAGCTGGGCCACGTCAATGGAAGAGTTAACAGACGCCATTGTGAAAAAAGCCCAGGCGGCCGGAGCCGTCGGTTATCACATCACCGACGTTGAATCACATGAGCCGGGCCACGACGGCCAGCACGTGATGGCTGCCACCGCCACGCTGTATCACATCAATGACAAGGTGGCTTACGGCTGATGCTCGGATTAACACGTTTTTCTGCTTATGGCCTGCCCGTCATTTCCGGCAGGCTTTTTTCATTAAAATAGGCAGCGAGAAAATCCAGAAAAACTTTAATACGCTGCGATTCTGCGGCGCGTTGCGTATACACCGCCCAGATATTGGCTTCCTGATACCACTGCGGTAATACCGCCACCAGCTCGCCCGTGGCCAGATACGGCGCCACATCCCACGCTGAACGCAGCGCAATACCATGCCCCTGCAACGCCCAGTGCAGAATCACCTTGCCGCTATTGGAAGAGTAATGGCTGTTCAGGCGACACAACACCTGCTGCTCGCCATTGGTCAATGCCCAGTTACCAAATGAATTATCGCGTTCATTAATGATCAGACAGCTGTGATGAATTAACGCATCCAGCGAGGCTGGCATACCGGCGCGGGATAAATACGCCGGCGCGGCACATAAAATACGCCGGTTGGCAATCAGCCGGCGGGCAATATAGGAAGGATTGAGATCATCGCCAACGCAGATTTCCACATCCGTGCCGCTCTGTAGCAGGTCGAATGCCCGATCGCTTAGCATCAGTTTAATATTCAGCGACGGATGCTGGTGAATAAATGCCGAAACCGCATCCGATAAATAGTCCTGACCGAAACCAAACGAGCAGCCGACGGTAATTTCCCCGGTCAACTCGCCGCGCCACTGACGGAAATTATTGAGAAAGCCATCCATTTCCTGCACTACCTGCAACGCGCCCTCCAGCGCTTTTTCCCCTTCCGGCGTCAGGCGCATCACGCGGTTAGTGCGGAAAAACAGCCGCGTCTCCAACTGTTTTTCCAGAATGGCGATGCGTTTACTGATGTAAGACGGTGACTGACCCAGCTCAATCGCCGCGCGGCCGAAACCGTCATGCCGCGCCACGCTGATAAACACGTACAGGTCTTCAATCGACGGCCAACCCTGTAACGGCTTCTGATAACTTTTTCCGGCAAGCAGTATTTTCATAACAGCACATGGTGAGTGAACGCCACGTGGTTATAACACAGATCCCAGGAAGCGCTGAAGCGAGTGCAGAAACCGCTCTGGCACCTCTTCCTGCGGTGAATGGCCGCACGGTAACGCCTCGCCCTGCACCTGGAGCGCCTTGTCCTGCCAGGTGTGCACCACATCATACAGCTGACCGACCGTGCCCTTTTCGCCCCACAGCAGTAACAGCGGACAGGCAATGCGCCGGTCGCTGTCAGCGGCATCGTGTTGCAAATCGATGCTGGCGGCGGCGCGATAATCTTCACATACTGCGTGGATCATCGCCGGATCCCGATAGCAGCGCAGATAATCTTCAAACACCGCCGTTTCGGTCGCGCCCGGCGTTTTCAGTTGGCCATCAATGTGTTTACGCAAAAAGAACGCCGGATCGTGACCAATCATGGTCTCCGGCAGCGGGTGCGGCTGAATCAGGAAGAACCACCAGAAATAGCGCGTGGCGAACGCCTGATCGGTCAGCGCGTACATGGTGGCAGTGGGTGCGATATCGACAAACACGCAGCAGCTGACTTTCTCCGGATGATCGAGCGCCAGCCGGTGCCCGACGCGCCCGCCGCGATCGTGGCCGACAAACGCCACGCGCTGCAGGCCGAGCGCGTCGATCAGCTGGCTGATATCCTGCGCCATGCTGCGTTTGGCATATGGCAGATGCTCAGCGTCACTGGCGGGCTTGTCGCTGTCACCGTAGCCGCGCAAATCCGGCAGGATCACCTGATAATGCTGCGCCAGCTGTGGTGCGATTTTACGCCAGGCCAGATGATTTTGCGGATGGCCGTGCAGCATCAGTAAAGACGAGCCCTTGCCGCCGCTGGCCACGCGTAGCGTAACGCCATTATCCAGCGTCACATCCTGCAGGGTAAAACCGGCGATAAACGGCGACGGGCCGCGGTCGATAATCTTACTCATGGTTGCTCCCTGGTGCGCTGCAGCCACGGACGCTGCGCAAAGTGCTGCGCTTCAAACTGGCTGATATCCGCTTCATATTGCAGCGTCCAGTCCACCGCGCTGCCGCCACCGATTAGCATTTCGCGCTTCAGGGCACTGACCGTAAAGTGAATCACTTCATCCGCGAACTGAATGGTTTGCTGCTCCAGCGACACGCTGATAGTGTTGCGCTGCGCATCGGCGGCCACCGCGCTCAGACGCTGATAATCCGCCTCGCTCAGGCTCAGCGTCAGCACGCCGTTACGCTGGCAGTTGTCGTCAAAAATGCCGGCGAAGCTGGTGCCGATAATCGCGCGAATGCCCAGCTGATTCAGCCCCCACACCGCATGTTCGCGGCTGGAGCCGCAGCCAAAATTGGCGCCAACCAGCAAAAACGTCGCGTTCTGCCAGCCCGGCTGATTAAGGATGAAATCAGGGTTTGGCGCACCGTCGGCCAGAAAGCGCAGGTCAAAGAACACGCCGCGATCCAGCCCCTGCCGGTCAATGCCTTTGAGAAACTGCTTGGGCATAATCACATCGGTATCGATGTTAGCAGCCGGCAGCGGTGCCAGCTTGCCGGTGATGGTAGTGAAAGCTTGCATATTAAACCCCGGATTGCAGATAGTGACGAACATCAACCAGATGGCCCGCCAGCGCAGCGGCGGCGACCATCGCTGGACTCATTAAGTGAGTACGCGCGCCCGCGCCCTGACGGCCGGCAAAGTTACGATTGGTGCCCGATGCGCAGCGATCGCCCGGTGCCAGCACATCTTCGTTCATCGCCAGACACATCGAACAGCCCGACTGACGCCACTCGAAGCCGGCGTCGATAAAGATGGCCGCCAGCCCTTCCGCCTCCGCCTGCTGCCGCACCTGGGTTGAGCCCGGCACGATGATGCCGCGCACGTGCGGCGCGATTTTGCGGGTACCAATCACCGCTGCCGCAGCGCGCAAATCTTCAATGCGCCCATTGGTGCAGGAGCCGATAAACGCGTGGGTGATGGCAATGTCGGCCAGCGGCGTGCCGGCTTGCAGCCCCATGTAGTGCAACGCATTTTTCATCGCCTGCTGTTTCACCAGATCGGGTTCGTCAGCCGGATTAGGCACGTGGCCGCTAATGGCGCAGGCCTGATCCGGGCTGATGCCCCAGGTGACCTTCGGTTCCAGATCGCTGCAATCAATGGTCAGTTGCCGGTCAAATACCGCATCATCATCGCTGCGCAACGTGCGCCACTCGGCCAGCGCCTGCTGCCACAGCTCGCCCACCGGCATTTGCGGTTTGCCGGCAATGTAAGCGTAGACCTTGTCATCCGGCGCGATAATCGCCCCGCGCGCACCGGCTTCCACTGCCATGTTACACAGGGTCATACGCCCTTCCATGCTCAGCGCATCAATCGCGCTGCCGGTAAACTCAATCGCATATCCCGTAGCGCCGGATGCGCCAATCTGTTCGATCAACGCCAGCACGATGTCTTTGGCGGCGCAGCCAAACGGCAGCTCGCCGGTGACTTCAACCCGCATGGTTTTCAGCGTGCGATAAATCAACGTCTGTGTCGCCAGCAGGTGTTCGATTTCCGAGGTGCCGATGCCGAACCCCAGCGCGCCAAACGCCCCGTAAGTGGTGGTATGGCTGTCGCCGGCGGCAATCACCATCCCCGGCATCACCAGCCCCTGCTCGTGCGCCACCACATGTTCAATGCCCTGTCGCGGGTCGAGCACGTCAAACAGCTCAATGCCAAAGTGCTCCGCATTTTTGCGGAAGTAATCGACCTGCAGCTGACCGCCTGCGTCGGTCATCGCCGCATCGCGCACCGGCCGCGTCGGGTTCACGTGGTCAACGTTGAGTAGAATGGTGGCCGGATGGCGCACGCGCCGCGACCGGTCGCGCAGACCGCTAAACGCCTGCGGGCTGGTGTATTCATTGAGGATTGACCGGTCAATGTAGAGCAGCACGTGCCCCTCATCGTCCAGGTGACGTACCACATGCTGTTCGATCAGCTTTTCATACAGGGTTTTGCCCGCCATGCTCATGTCCACGCGAAAGTTAAACAAGTCATCAGAGACCTTAGGGTAAACCCATTCGGCGTCAGATCATCAACACGCTACGTGCAGTGATAGTGCATGATTTGTCATCGCGGCAGCGGATTTAATTTGACCTAAGTCGTGCCCGTCGTTATAAATAATAACCGCGCTCCGTTAGCGGATATATTGTTGCTTTTTCCCGCATTTCTGCTGTATTCCTGCCGTTTATTTCGCCATCCCGCTTTTATGAAAGTTAATTAATTGCCATCAATAGTTAATTAACTAAAAACAAGTTAATCTTTTCGTAACAATCTTTTAATTTGCCAACCGAATTTTTAACGTTCATCTGCAAAGAATAAACAGGACTGGCATGACTCAGACCAAAAAACTTGTGTCCGCGCTTTCGCTGACGGCACTGCTTGTCTCTTCAGCGGTTCACGCTGAGAACGCACCAGAAAAAACCGACGTGCTGCTGATTGGCGGCGGTATCATGAGCGCCTCGCTCGGTACCTGGCTGCAGGAGCTGCAACCGGGCTGGAAACAACTGATGGTTGAGCGTCTCGACGGCGTCGCGCTGGAATCCTCCAACGGCTGGAATAACGCCGGTACTGGCCACTCTGCCAACATGGAGCTGAACTACACGCCAGAGCGTGCAGACGGTTCCATCGATGTGAGCAAAGCGCTGGAAATCAATGAATCGTTCATGATTACCCGCCAGTTCCTGACCAGCCAGGTACAGCGTGGCGTGCTGCACGATCCGCGTTCGTTCATCAACTCCACCCCGCACATGAGCTTTGTCTGGGGCGACAAAAATGTCGAATACCTGACCAAACGCTATGCGGCGCTGCAGAAAACCACCCTGTTCCAGGGCATGAAGTTCTCTACCGATCACAAACAGATCGAGCAGTGGGCACCGCTGGTGATGGAAGGTCGCGATCCGAATCAGAAAGTGGCCGCTACCTGGACGCCGGTGGGTACCGATGTGAACTACGGTGAAATTACCCGTCAGCTGATCGGCAGCCTGCAGAAAGATCAGAACTTCAAGCTGGAAACCTCCTCTGAAGTCACCGATTTCAAACGCAACAGCGACAACTCCTGGCACGTCACCATCAAAGACGTGAAGAGCGGCGCAAACCGTGAAGTGGATGCGAAATACGTATTCATCGGCGCGGGCGGTGCGGCGATTAAGCTGCTGCAAAAAACCGGTATTCCTGAAGCCGATAACTACGGCGGTTTCCCGGTGGGCGGTTCGTTCCTGATGACCGAAAACCCGGAAATCACCAGCCGTCACCTGCAGAAAGTGTATGGTCAGGCTTCCGTAGGCGCACCGCCAATGTCGGTACCGCACATTGATGCCCGTAACCTCGACGGTAAAAAAGTGGTGCTGTTTGGGCCATTCGCCACGTTCTCAACCAAATACCTGAAGAACGGTTCGCTGTTTGATCTGCTGAGTGCCACCACCACCAGTAACTTCATGCCGATGACGCACGTGGGCATCGATAACTTTGACCTGGTGAAATACCTGATTGGTCAGGTGATGCTGAACGATGACGACCGCTTTGCCGCGCTGAAAGAGTACTACCCGAACGCGCGTAAAGAGGACTGGAAACTGATTCAGGCCGGCCAGCGTGTGCAGATCATCAAGAAAGATGCTGAGAAAGGCGGCGTGCTGAAGCTGGGTACCGAAATCGTGACCGATCAGCAGAAAACCGTGGCGGCCCTGCTGGGTGCTTCACCGGGTGCATCTACCGCGGCACCGATCACCCTGAACGTGATGCAGAAGCTGTTCCCGCAGCAGTTCGCGTCACCGGAGTGGCAGCAGAAGATCCGCGCTATCGTGCCAAGCTTCGGCCAGAAGCTGAACGGCAACACCGCGCTGACCCAGCAGGTATGGGATAACACCGCATCCGTGCTGCAGCTGACCAAACCGCCAGTGATTAACATGGACGATCAGCAGTCGGCACCTGCGCAGGCCAAACCGCGCGAAGAGTCCGCGAAGCAGGATATGGCGCTGTAATAGCGCCATCGCTGAGTCAATCGAACCGATGCCGGTGCGCGAGCCATCGCCCACCGGCATTTTTTTGTCTGAGGATTGGCTGATTGCGGTGTCAGGTTGCGCAATAAATTGCGCCGCTACGGTTTGTGCGCGTTGTGATTACTGCACCCTCCAGCCGCACCTTATGTAGCGGCACGATTTATCGTGCTAATTCAAAGGTTGCAAGGCAACAGTACGTGCGGGCTTTGTGAATCTTCCGTAAGGTGCGCATTCATGCGCACCTGGAAAATAATTACGACTTCACGTAATCCGAATAGGCATTTTGCAGCGCGATGTGGTCGGCAATATATTTCGCATCGTGCCACACGCCGTAAATAAACGACGACGCCCGGTTGACCAGATTGGGCAGGCCAAGGAAATAAATACCGCGCTCGGCAGAAATACCGCGCTTGTGGAATGGCAGGCCCTGTTCATCAAACGCATCCACCTGCAGCCAGCTGAAATCAAATTTAAACCCGGTAGCCCAGATAATGGTGCTGATGCCCGCCGCCTGCACTTCCAGCTGCATCAGCGGATTTAACAGGCATTCCGGATCCGGCAACAGCTCCCACGCCTGCGGCTCGGCCGGTAAATCCAGCCCGTTGCGTTCTATGTACGCATCCGCATCGCGCAGCACCTCGAAATAAGCTCTGTCACCTTCGGCGATATTCTCTGCCAGCCCCGGCGCAAAGCGCAGCACGCCGTTATCCCAGCGCTCGGTGATGCCGACCAGCGTAATGCCCATATGGGCCAGCCGGCGGAAATCCACGGTTTTACCGCCTTCATAGCCGCTGACGGCAAAGGCCACGTGCTGTTTCTTCGGCTTGATTTTCACTTCGTCCCACAGCCCCAGCGCGCCAAGCCACCAGCAGTAATCACGGTCGCGATAGGCGCGTGGCGGGCGGTAGTGCTCACCGACCGACAGAAACACCTCGCGGCCGGCCTGACGCAGCTCCTCGGCAATCTGGGTGCCGGACGCACCCGCACCCACCACCAGCACCGCTCCGGGCGCCAGCTGCTGTGGATTTTTGTACGCCGATGAGTGGATCTGCTGCGGCACCGCGCCTTCAGGCACGATGGCCGGGAACGCGGGCTTCTGAAACGGCCCGGTGGCAGCCACCACATTGTCCGCGTCGAATTCTCCCACCGACGTCACCACCCGGAAGCCACTGCGTCCGGGCAGCCGCGTCACCTGCTGTACTTCAACCCCGGTGCGCACCGGCGCGTTGAGCATCTTTGCGTAATCCTCGAAATACTGCGCCATGCGCTCTTTCGGCGGAAACGCCTCCGGTGAAATGTTATCAAACTTCAGCGAAGGAAAGCGGTCGTGCCACGCCGGGCCGTTGGCCACCAGCGAGTCCCAGCGTTCGGAGCGCCAGCGCTCGGCAATGCGGCTGCGCTCCAGTACCACGTGCGGGATCTGCATCTGCGCCAGATGTTCGCTCATGGCGATACCCGCCTGGCCCGCTCCGACAATCACGGTATTGATTTTTTCTACTGACATAGGTCATCCCCGAATAGTTGGCATGCCACCAGCGCGGCGCAAATATTACGCCGCTGGCGATTAACACCAGGTTGTCATGTTTAACGGCGGCCCGATGGCACAGCGAAATTAATGCCCGGCCTCAACGTTTAATATTTTTCCCAGCCCGAAAAATTTATTGGCGATTATTAACATCGCGGCGGTCACCACAATATAAATAACCGACAGCGCCGCCAGCGTCGGGTCGGCAAATTCACGCACGTAGTTGTACATCGCCACCGGCAGCGTCTGCGTCGCCTGGGTGGTAATAAACAGCGAGGCGGTAAATTCATTGAAAGAGAGAATCGCGGCGAACAGCCAGCCACCAAACAGGCCCGGCAGAATCAGCGGCACGGTAATGGTCCATACCACGCGCAACGGCGATGCGCCGAGGCTGGCCGCCGCCAGTTCTATCCGCTGCTCAAGATTTTTCAGCGATACATAGACGCTGCGCAGCACGAACGGCAGCACCAGCACCACGTGGCAGAAAATCACCAGCGCGTAGCCGCGTCCCAGATTGAGCTGTGACACCAGCATCAGCAGGCCGAGGCCAATGGTGAAATGCGGAATAAACAGCGGCGACAGCAGAATGCTCTCCAGCACCTGTTTGCAGGGAAAGCGATAGCGCTCGATGGCAATCGCCAGCGTGGCACCGATGACCACCGCCAGCGTCGACGCCCATGCTGTGACAATCAGTCCGGACCAGAAGCCGTGACGAAAATCGTCGTAGCTCAGCGCCCGCTCGAACCAGCGCAGCGACCAGCCTTTCGGCGGGAAGAACAGCACGGAGGTGCTGCTGAACGACGAGATAAACACCACGACGGTGGGCAACATGACAAACGCCAGAATGGCGATCACCAGCAGTTTACCCAGCAGCGCAATCAGTTTGTCGTTGTGAGAACGGGTCATATCAGTGCCCTCCCATGGCGTGCAGGAAGCGCGTCATGCGCTTCAGCGCCAGCAGCAGCAGAATGGTCAGCAGCAGGCCAGCAATGCTCAGCGCTGCGGCAAACGGGAAGTTCATCGAGGAGAAACCCAGCTGATACACCAGCGTAGCCACGGTACTGACGCGCCCGCCGCCAATCAGTTGTGGCGTCGCGAAAGCGCTGAAGGTCCAGGCAAACGCGGTGGTCAGGCTGGCGATGATGCCGGGAATCGACAGCGGAATGGTCACCGTCAGCAGCGCGCGTACCGGCCCGGCACCAAGGCTGGTGGCGGCTTTTTCGTAGTCCGGATTGATATGTGACAGCGCCGTCGCCAGCATCAGCACCATGATCGGCATGGTGACATGCACCAGCGCGACCACCACGCCGGTCTGGGTAAACATAAACTGGATCGGCTGGCTGATGATGCCCAGCGCCAGCAGCAGGCTATTAAGAAAGCCGCTATTACCCAGCACGATAATCCACGAATAGGTGCGCACCACTTCCCCCAGAAACAGCGGAGTAATCGCGATGATCAGAATGGTGGATTTGATCCACGCAGTGCGGGTGCGCACCAGCGCATAGGCCAGTGGGTAACTCATCAGCAAACCAAACAGGGCCGTTTTGGCACTGAGCAGCACGGTATTGAGAAACGCGTCGCCATAGATGCGTTTGAACAGGCCACTGAAATTGGCCAGCGTAAAGCCGCCGACATCCAGCGAGCCGGGGATGTATGCACGCACGCTGAACTGCATCACCGCAAACATCGCGACGACCAGCCCCATCGCGGTCAGCGTGGCGGGAAGAATGAACCAGGGTAAAAATGTCGGTTTTTTCGTCATGGACGTTACTGCCTGCATAGGTGTTACCGGCTACGGCGAGGCACCCGCCCCGCCGCAGCACCAGGACAATCAGTGAGACATGATGTTTTCAGAGAACCACTGACGCCACTCGGCGGTTTTCTCCGCACGCAGTTGGGGATCGGTATTGATGGTGGCATTCCACTGCGCCGGCGTGGTCAGCATGCCTGGCAGCTTCGCCAGCTCCGGATCGATATGCGCGTTGGTCACCGTCGGGCTACCGCGATAGATCTTCGCCACCTGCTGCTGAATTTCCGGTTTCAGTGCGATGTTGATGAACTTGTACGCCAGATCGGCATGTTTGCTGCCTTTATTGATGCCGACGGTATCCACGCCGAGGATCGCGCCCTCTTTCGGTATCGCCAGCTTAATGTTGACCCCTTCCGCAATCATGCTGTAGGCGTTCATTGACAGCATCACCTGCACCGGCGTTTCTCCGGTGGAGATCAGCTGCTGGCTGTTGGCATCATCGGTGTAGAACGATTTGATGTTAGGAATCAGCGCTTTCAGCTTCGCCTGGCCCTGCTGCCAGTGCGCCGCATCGCTGCCGGAGAGTTTGGCGGCCACGGCGATGATGTGGCTTGGATCCCAGTCGGGCAGCGCCAGCGTACCTTTCAGCTCCGGCTTCCACAGGTCGTTCCAGCTGGTGAAAGTTTCCCCTTTTGGCACCAGATCCGGTCGGTAGCCGATGGTGTAGACGTAGCCCCACACGCCCAGATGATACGGGCTGACTTTCGCCTGCTGCACCAGATTGACCGCATTAGGAATTTTGCTCATGTCGAGCTTCTCGAACAGGCCGCTGTTGGCATACAGATAGCCGACGTGCGCGGTGGTAAAGGTCACGTCAGTTTCCGGCGAACCGCCCGCCAGTTTGGCTTTGTTGAGGCGATCGATGGTGCCGCCGGTGACGAACTGCACTTCGACGCCGGTCTCTTTGGTGAACTCCTTAGCGATGGTTTGATCGATCAGATCTTTAAAGCTGCCGCCCCAGGTGCTGACAATCAGCTTGTCGGCGGCCATGGCATTCCCTGCGCTCAGAATTCCCGTGGTTAACAACGTTAAGGCACACATCTTACGCAACATATTTTTGTCCCCAGTCAATGAAAAGGCTGTTATCGCTGCTCTGAACCACCGTTGATTCGCCACGGCGCGCTGCGCCAAAACAGTGCGAAAGTGAAAAGCAGGTGTCACAGCGATTCTGCCGCTGGCCGATGCTGCGGTAAAACAGCCTTTTCCTCGCCGTTGCATCGGAATTTCTGACGCTAAAAAAGTCGCTGCTTTGCAACGGATTTTCTTAAGCCCTGGTGAGGCAGAAGCGAATGGGCGTGAAGCGTCAGGCAGGGGATTATGCTGCTATTCGCTGTCCGGCATGATAAATGCATGGAAACAGGGGTAAATAGAAAAGCCGGCGCGACAAGATCGCGCTGGCGACACCAGGAGAATCTGCATGCTCAGTCGCATCACCCAGCGCCAGCTGGAATACTTCGTCGCGTCCGGCGAAGCCGGCAGCATTATTGGCGCATCCGAACGTATTCACGTGTCGTCACCGTCGATCTCTGCCGCCATTACCCACATCGAATCCGAGCTGGGGGTGCAGCTGTTTGTGCGCCACCACGCGCAGGGCGTATCGCTCACCGCCATTGGCCATCAGGTATTAAAAGAGGCGAAGCTGATCCTGGAACAGATGTCGAATCTGTATACCATCGCCTCAGAGTCGCTGAATAACGTGCGCGGCCCGCTGCGCGTCGGCTGTCTCGACACGCTGGCCCCGATGCTGACGCCGGAGCTGGTGTTTGGCTTTGGCCGTGCCTTCCCCGGCGTGCGCATCACGCTGGTGGAGGGCAATCATGAACAGCTGCTGAAACAGCTGCGCGCCGCCGATATCGATATCGCGCTGACCTACGATCTGGTGCCGGCCAGCGACATCGCGTTTCAGTCGCTGGCGCAGCTGCCACCGTATGTGATGGTCGGCGAACATCATCCGTTTGCCAGTCAGTCTGCGGTGACCATTCAGGATCTCGCTACGGTGCCGATGGTGCTGCTGGATATGCCATGGAGCCGCGAATATTTTCTCAGCCTGTTTAGCGAAGCGGGCGTGACGCCCAACATTGTGATGCGCTCCGGCAATATGGAAGTGGTACGCGCGATGGTGGCCAACGGCGTGGGATTTGGCATCGCCAATGTGCGGCCCAAAGCCAATCTGTCGCAGGATGGCAAACGGGTGATCCGTGTGCGCCTTGCCGGCGTGAACCGGCCGATGTTGCTGGGATACGCCACGGTGGCCCACGTGCAGCAGTCAATGGTGGTCAACGCCTTCGCCGAACGCTGCCGCATGTTCATCTCCGATCAATACATTCCCGGTATGGCCGCGCCAAGCTACTTCGACCCGCAGGTGGTGCGCGTCGCCTGACGCGCTCAGTAACCCCGCGCGGGAAACACCTGGTTGAGCACCGGCTCGCCGCGCATCACTCGCTGGATGTTATCAGCCACCTGACGCGCGGCGCTGGCCGGGATCGCCACCGACGCCAGATGCGGGGTGATCAGCACATTCTCCATGCCCCACAGCGCATCGTCGGGCGGCAGCGGCTCACGATCGAACACGTCTAATGTGGCGTGGGCGATCTGTCCGCTCTGCAGCGCCGCGGTCAGCGCGGGCTGATCGACAATCGCGCCGCGCGACACGTTGATCAGTGCGCAGCCCGGCGGCAACCGTGCCAGACGCTGCGCATCCAGCAATCCGTGGGTTTGCGGCGTGAGCGGCAGCATCACCACCAGAATGTCGCTGCTGGCCAGAAACGCATCCAGCGCCTGCATACCGCTGACGCAGTGAATGCCGTCCAGCGCTTTGGGCGACCGTGACCAGCCGCGCACGTCGAAGCCCTGACGCGCCAGCTCGCGCGCCGCGTACGCACCCAGTTCGCCCAGCCCCAACACGCCCACGCGAATCGACGCCGGCTCGCGCGGATGCAGATAATGCCAGCGACGTTCACGCTGTGCGCGCTCAAATGCCGGTATGTCACGCGCGTAACGCAGCACGGCAAACAGCACGTAACCGGCCATCATGCGCGCCATATCCGGGTCCGATAGCCGGACGATCGGGATGTCAGGCAGGTCGTCGCGCCCCACCAGCGAGTCGACGCCCGCGCCCAGATTCACCAGCAGTTTCAGCTGGCGATACGGGGCAAAAAAGCCGCGCGGCGGCTTCCACGCCAGCGCAAACTGCACGCTATCGGCATCCGCAACCTGATCGGCACGGCAGATAGTGACATCCGGTAATTGTGGTGCCAGCAGCGCCGACCACGCCTCGAAGCTGTCGAACTCGCTATAAAACACCAGCGTCGTCATGCGCTGGGCTCCTGTAGCAGCGTCGCCAGCGCATCGATAGCCAGTTCATAACCCAGCGCGCCCAGCCCGGCGATCACGCCGGTGGCGGCTTTCGACACCAGCGACTGATGACGAAACGGCTCGCGCTGCCAGATATTGCTCATGTGCGCTTCGATGATCGGGCCATCAAACATCAGCAGCGCATCCAGAATCGGTACTGATCGGTACGATAATCCGGCGGCATTGATGATCAGCCCGTTTGCCTGCTGGCGCGCTTCCTGAATCCAGTCCACCAGCACCCCTTCATGGTTGCTCTGACGAAACTGCAGCCTGAGGCCGTGCGCGTCGGCGCGCCGCTGACAGCGCTCGCCGATGCTGGCGAAACTGTCGCTGCCGTAAGTACCGTGGCGATCCATGCCGTAAAGATTGGCATTGGGCCCATTAAGAAAGAAAATCTGAGACATGGCGGCTCCGTTACAGGTGCGGGCGCGTCGCGGCCATCGCCGGGTGCGCGTCAAAAAGGGCAAACCAGGCGGCGCTCTGCGGATGTGTGGCGCGCCAGTTGAGTTCAGCAAAACGGAAGTCGAGGTAGCCCAATCCGCAGCCGATGGCGATCAATCCGAGATCGTCGGGCGTGCGGCTGAACGCCTCCGCCTGCTGCTCAATGGCCGCCAGCGCAGCCGCCACTTTGGTCAGCTGCGCATCTCGCCACGCTGACCACTGCTTTTCCAGCGGGCGGGCGCTGGTTTCGTAGCGCGCCAGCAGCGCGGCGTCCAGCAGCCCATCACCCAGCGCCTGGCGCGTAAGGCACAGCCAGCGTGCCTCGCTGTCTGCCGGCAGCAACTGGCCCGCAGCGCGCTGGTTAAGGTATTCGCAGATCACCCGGCTGTCGTACAAACATAGCCCCTGTTCGGTGCGCAGCGCTGGCACTTTAGCCAGCGGATTAAACGCGGCAATGCGCGCATCGCGCTCGATGGGGTGCGCCGCCGACGCCAGCAGGGTGATCTCCGGCGCCAGACCCAGCAGCTGGGCGCACACCATCACTTTTCGCACGTAAGGCGAGGTAGAGGCGTAATAGAGCTCCATCATGACGTGACCTCCGCATCTGGCAGCAGCAGCACTTTGCCGATATTGGCATTGGCTTCGAGGATGCGGTGCGCCTGCGCGGCGGCCGTCAGCGGCAATCGCTGATGCACCTGCGGCGTGATGCGCCCGGCGGCCAGTAAAGGCAGCAGATGGGCGCGCACGCACTGCGCCAGACGCGCTTTTTCCGCCGCGCTTTTCGGTCGCAGCGTGGAAGAGGTCAGGCTTAAACCTTTGCGCATGATCAGCTGTAAATCGATCTCCACCGTGGCCCGCTGCATAAAGGCGAGGCTGACGTGCCGCCCGCCCGCTGCCAGCACGCTGAGGTTGCGCGCAATGTAGTCGCCGCCGACGTTATCCAGCACCACATCCACGCCATGTTCCCGGGTCAGCGTCTGAATCACCGCCACAAAATCTTCGCTATGGCGATCGATGGCGCGCCACACGCCCAGCTGCTGCAGCGCGGCAATTTTTTCCGCACCGCCGGCGGTGGCAATCACCCGCGCGCCACAAGCCTGGGCGCACTGGATCGCCAGCGTACCCACGCCGCTGGCCGCGCCGTGAATCAGCACGCTGTCGCCCGGCATCAGACGCCCCAGCTCAAACAGGTTGTGCCAGACGGTAAACGCGGCTTCGGGAAACCCCGCCGCGTGGCTGAGCGGCAGCGTGTCCGGCACCGGCAGGCACAGTTCGGCGCGCGCCACGCAGTATTGCGCATAACCGCCGCCGCTCAGCAGCGCCATCACCGCCATGCCAGGCTGCAGTTCGCTGACGCCTGCGCCGAGCGCAACGATGACGCCCGCCGCTTCCAGCCCGAGAATATCGCTGCAGCCTGGCGGCGGTGGCATGCCGTTGCGCTGCAGAATATCGGGCCGGTTAACCCCTGCGCTGACGACGCGCAGCAGCACTTCGCCCGGTCCCGGCTGCGGCACCGGGCGCTGCACCGCAGTCAACACCTCTGCACCACCCGGCTGCGCGGCGATGATCGCCGTCATGGTTTCCGTAGTCATGCGTTAACCCTGTGCGTCGCTGGCGAAGGCGCAAACGCCCTCGTCATCAAAAGTCAGCCCTACCACGCTGCCGACCGGCCAGCGCGTCAGCGCGTCCAGTCCGGACTGACGGGCAAACAGTGAGGCACTGCCGAGCGCCGGAATGTCGAGGTGCACGTCAACGTGATCGCCCTGAAACACATGCGTCAGTACCGTGGCGCTGAGCAGCGCCTGCGGACCGAGCGGCGCCAGCTGCACATTTTCCGGACGCACATACACATCGAGCCGGTCGCCGACGCTGGCCTGCACCCGTTTGGCCGGCAGGCGCAGCGTGTTGCCGCCCAGCTCCAGCAGCGCGCTGGTGTCACGGCCGGCGTAGCGGCCCGGCAGAATATTCACGTCACCGACGAAGCTGGCGACAAACGGATCCTGCGGGCGGCGATAAATCTCATCCGGCGGCCCAATCTGGCGCACGTGACCGGCCGACATCACTACCACGCGGTCGCTCATGCTCAGCGCTTCGCCCTGATCGTGGGTGACGAAGACCGTGGTCACGCCGAGTTTGCGCTGAATCGCTTTCAGCTCGACCTGCATGGATAAACGCAAATTTTTGTCCAGCGCGGAGAACGGCTCATCCAGCAGCAACACTTTGGGACGAATCACCAGCGCGCGTGCCAGCGCCACGCGCTGCTGCTGCCCGCCAGACAGTTCACGCGGCTTGCGCTGGCCGTAACCCGCCAGCTTCACCAGCGCCAGCGCCTGCCCGACCCGCTCGGCGATTTCCGCTTTCGGCACGCCGCGCATACGCAAGCCGTAGCCGACGTTTTTCTCCACCGTCATGTGCGGAAACAGCGCGTAGTTCTGAAACACGATGCCGATCTCGCGCTGATAGGGCGGGATTTCCGTTACCAGGTCGCCATCGATAAAAATCTCACCGCCGTCGGCTTCGGCAAAGCCGGCCATCAGGTTCAGCAGCGTGGTTTTACCGCAGCCGGACGGGCCGAGCAGCGTAATGAACTCACCTTCATGGATGGTGAGAGAAATTTTATGCAGCGCGATGGCATCACCAAAGCGCTTCAGGACGCCATCCAGCTGCACCGCCACGTTGGCCTTATGCGGTGCCGATGACAGCGGCTGCGGAAACGGGGTTACTTCTGCACTGACCATACAATCTCCGGATTCGGACGGGGTGGCTCGTCGCGGGTTCATTCGCACATCCAGGTCGCCAGCCGGCGTAACAGGCTGTCACAGGCGTCCAGCTGTGCGAGGGTGATAAATTCGTCGGGCTTATGGCCCTGCTCCATACTGCCGGGACCGCACACCACACAGGGGATGCCGGCGGCGGCAAACAGTCCGCCTTCAGTGCCAAACGCCACGGTGCCGAAGCTGTCGCTGCCGCTCAACCGGGCAATCAGCTGTGCCGCGGCACTGTGCGCGGCGGTATCCAGTCCGGGATAGGCGCTGAGCGGCGAGAAGCGGATGGCGCTGGCGGGCTGCACCGCGCGCATCTGCGGCTCCAGCGTCTGCTGCGCATACGCCACCAGCTCCTCTGCCACCTGCTGCGCATCCTCCTGCGGCAGCGTGCGCACTTCGAAATCAAAACTGCAGGCGTCTGGCACGATATTCAGCGCGCGTCCGCCGTGGATCACCCCGGTTTGCACGGTGGTAAATGGCGGATCGAAGCGCGCATCCTGTCGTTCCGGCGCCGCCAGACGTTCACCGATGACGGTTAAGCGCTGGATCAGCTTCGCGGCGTATTCAATCGCATTGACGCCCTGCGGCGCGTACGCCGAGTGGCAGGCCGCGCCCTGCACTTCGCAGCGCATTGCCAGCTTGCCTTTGTGGCCCAGCACCGGACGCAGTTCTGTCGGCTCGCCAATCAGGCAGATCGCCGGTCGATCGCTGCGCTGCGCCAGCGAATCCACCAGCGAGCGCACGCCGAGGCAACCCACCTCTTCGTCATAGGAGATAGCCAGATGCAGCGGCTGACGCAGCGGCTGGGCGAGAAAATGCGGCACCGCAGCCAGCATGCAGGCGAGGAAGCCTTTCATGTCTGCCGTGCCGCGTCCGTACAGCTTGCCGTCACGTTCGGTGAGCGCAAACGGCGGCACCGTCCACGTCTGGCCATCAACCGGCACCACATCGCTGTGGCCCGATAGCATCACCCCGCCGCTGCCGGCTGGCCCGAGCCGCGCATAGAGATTGGCCTTGCTGCGTTCTGCGTTGTGCATCAGTTCACAGGTCACGCCCAGCCCGCTGAGGTAGCGCCAGCAGAAATCGATCAGCGCCAGGTTGGATTCGCGGCTGGTGGTGTCGAAAGCCACCAGATGTTCGAGCAGGTTACGGCTGGTCAGCATCGCGTCTCCTCTCGCTTATTCATCGCCCGGCACGCCGTAACGGGGTGCCAGCGTAGGATTGAGCGCGCGCGTCAGGTAATCCTGCATCTGCGGCTGATAGGCCAGCCACAGCTGATGAAGTTCCGCGATGGGATCGCCCTCCGTCCAGTCAACGCGCAGATCAACCAGCGGCCACGACGGTTCGCCCACCACTGCCAGCGCCGCCGAATGAACCGGCCCGGCTTCGCCTCCGGCGGCCATCCCGGCCTGCATGGCCGCGATTAACCGTGCGGCCAGTTCGCCCGGCTGCTGCGTAAACGCGCTGACCATCGCCGCAATCACCTCGGGATTCGCCAGCAAATTACCGGCCGCTACGCAGTCGCTGCCGCACAGCGCGTGATTCACCCCCAGCGTGTGCGTTCCGCTGAAGCAGGCACTGCTGCCGTCGGCCGCCAGCACCGTAAGCTGGCGATAATCAAAAAAGTCATCGCTGGCAAGGCCGCTCTGCAGCGCCTGCTGCGCCGTCTCGCCCTGACTCAGCCGATCAAGAATGCGCGGGCCCAGCGCCGGCAGCGTGATGTTCTGTGTGGAGACCGCGCCGACGCCGGCGCGCAGCCACGGACAGCGTGCGCCGACCGCAATACTCGACGAGCTGACCGCAATGCCCAGCTGGCCGGTTTTCGAACAGCGTCCAACAATCGATAACGTCATGATGCGGCGCTCCTTATTGCGGCTGCCAGTCGTCGGGGATCACCGCAATCACGTCGATCTCCATCAGCCACTGCGGCTGGCCCAGTCCCGAGATCACCAGACCGGTGGAGATGGGAAACACGCCTTTCAGCCACTTGCCCACCACCTGATACACCGGCTCGCGATAGCGCGGGTCGATGATGTAGGTGGTGGTTTTCACGATGTGCGACAGGTCGCTGCCCGCTTCTTCGAGCAGTTGCTTCACGTTTTTCATCGCCTGCTCGGCCTGCGCTGCCGGATCGCCCAGCCCCACCAGGTTGCCTTCGAAGTCGGTGCCAATCTGGCCACGCACGTAAACGGTGTTGCCGGCGCGCACTGCCTGACACAGGTCGTTGTCCAGCGACTGATTAGGATAGGTATCTTTGGTGTTGAATTTGCGGATGCGGGTATGGGTGCTCATGATGCCTGCCAGCGTTTAATTGGTTTCCGCAAGGTATACCGGGCTTAGCGCAGCAGGGAAAACAGCATTAACTGAGGTGTTGCTTTGAAAAATCCGAAGGAGTGCGGCAGGCCTGCTGGCCCGCCGGTGAGTGATTAATGCGCAGCCTTATTTAGCCGCATAAACCGCATCACAAAATGCTTTGCGCGCGCCCAGTTTGGCTGACAGGCGTGCAGCGGCTTCGCGCATCAACACGCCTAACTCTTCATCTTTGCGATTCAGCGTCAGACGCGAAACCGGGCCGGTCAGCGCCAGCGCAGCGGTCAGCCGGTCATTTTCGGCGAATACCGGTACGGCAAAGGCCGCGATGTGCGGATCGCGCGCGCCCGAACTGAATATCGGCAGCGACGGCAGCGCATCGAAGAGATTTTCATTCATGCCCCAGAAACGCAGCACCTTACTGATGGCTGAGTTATCGAGCGGAAAAATCGTCCCCGGCAGGCGCGTATGACGCAGGCCATCAGACGATTCAGCACGAAACAGGCACAGACGCTGGCCGTTATCCAGTACGTACCAGCTGGCGCTCTCGTTAGTCGCCGTTGCCAGCGCCTGCAATTCCGGCTGCACCACGCTGGCCAGATGGAAGGATTGCTCATAAAGCTTGCCGAGGTATAACAGACGCGGGCCGAGCGTGTAGACCCCGCTGTCACTGCGCACCACATAGCCCATCCTTTCCAGCGAGTTCATCAGACGATAGACAGTGGTTTTGTGATAGCCGGAAAGCTGCGACAGCGCAGTCAGCGACAGGCTCTCTTCGCCCGGCTTAAAACAATCCAGCAGGGACAACGCCTTCTCCACCGCATTAACGCCTTCATTTCCCATTTTTTCCTCCTGATTTGTGCCGTCCTGAGTGTACCTGAAAACTGTGAGTCACATCGTGTTTACATCACAAACACCTTCGTAACACTGGCATGCGGCGTCAGATCGTCGATATAGTTGTTTTATATTGTACAACATTGTTGTACCAGGTAAAACAAACCACGAGGTGAATTATGTCTGTGTCTGCAAATAACCTGATCAACCGCAACATCGAGCGCGTCAGCGCCCTGTCCGTCAGCCAGGCCGCCGCATTCCAGGCGGCGATTCTGGCCGATGTCGCCGGTCGTCGCGGCACCCTGCATGGCCGCGTTAAGCCGCTGTCGCCGCAGATGAAAGTCGCCGGGCCGGCCATCACGGTGGAAGTGCGTCCGGGCGATAACCTGGCGATTCACGCGGCGCTGGCTATCGCCCAGCCGGGTGATGTGCTGGTGGTGGACGGCAAAGGCGATATCAGTTGCGCGCTGCTGGGTGAAATCATGGCAACCCAGGCCGAAGCGTCCGGCATCGCCGGCATCATCATTGATGGTGCGGTGCGTGATGCTGACGCCCTCGCGCAGGGCAGCTATCCGGTGTTTGCGGCCGGCCTCAACCCAAGCGGCCCCACCAAAAGTATTCCCGGACGCGTTAACCATCCGGTGTCGGTGGCCGGTGCGTCGATTGAGCCGGGCGACCTGGTGGTCGGCGATGCCGATGGCGTGGTGGTGATCGCTAAACAGGATGTGGAACGCATCATTGCCCTGGCGGCGAAGAAGCTGGACGCCGAAACGCGCCGCATCGCGGGTATTAAGCAGGGCGATTTGCGTCCGGGCTGGCTGGAAGGTGCCCTGCGCGCGGCGGGTATGTTAGCAGAAGGAGAATCGCTGTAATGAGCAACGTAAAAACTATCCTCATCACCGGCAGTGACCTGGCTGCTGAAGCCGTCGAGCTGCTGCAGGACTATCAGCTGATTTATGCCGGACGCCAGCCGCAGGAAGCCGATTTGATCGCGCTGTGTGAGCGCCATAATCCTCAGGCGATCATTGTGCGCTATGGCAAAATCAACGGGCGCATCATGGACGCCGCGCCGGCGCTGCGCGTGATCTCCAAGCACGGTAGCGGTATTGACGTTATCGATCAGCAGGCGGCGGCGGAACGCCAGATTGCGGTCCGCGCGGCAGTGGGTGCCAATGCCGCTGCCGTGTCGGAGCATGCCTGGGCGCTGATCCTCGCCTGTGCTAAATCCGTGCCGCAGCTGGACCGCCGGATGCGCGACGGACACTGGGATAAAGCGCAGCATAAATCACTGGAGCTGGAAGGACGCACGCTCGGCCTGGTCGGCCTGGGTGCCATCGGCAGCCGCGTGGCGCGCATTGGTCAGGCCTTCGGTATGCAGGTGCTGGCCTACGATCCTTATGCGCAAACCTTGCCGGCTGGCTGTGAAGCGGTTGAATCACTGGATGAACTGTACAGCCGTGCCGATGTGGTGTCGCTGCACTGTCCGCTGACGGACAGCAATCACCAGATGATCAACGCGGCCGCCCTCGCCCGTTTTAAGCCTGGCGCGATTCTGATCAACACCGCACGCGGCGGACTGATTGACGATCAGGCGGTGGCGACCGCGCTGCAAAACGGCACGCTGCGTGCCGCCGGACTGGACAGCTTCACCAGCGAGCCGCTGACTGCACCGCATCTGTGGCAGTCGCTCAACAATGTGATTATCACGCCGCACATTGGTGGCGTGAGCGACAATGCTTACGTGCGCATGGGCACCGGTGCCGCGCGCAACGCGTTGCAGGTTCTGCAGGAGCAGGAGGCGGTATCATGACCGTGCTCACCGTACCGGAGGTGCGCGAGTTAACGCTGTTTTCGCGCCTGCCGGAAGCGTTTCGCCGGCCGGACGCCGGCAATGTCTGGGCTGCCGCCAATCGCGGCGGCCAGCTTACCGACTCCTTTCTCGAAGGCCCGGTGTGGCATCCCTCCGGCTGTCTGTATGTCACCGACATTCCCTATGGCCGCATCTTTCGCGTTGATATGAGCGGCAACTGGGAGCTGGTGGTGCAGTATGACGGTGAGCCCAACGGCATGAAGCTGACCGATCCGGACACGCTGATCATCACCGATTACCGTAACGGCCTGATGAAGCTGTCAATCAGCAGCGCCACTATCACGCCGTGGCTGACGCGGCGTAATAGCGAAAGCTTTCGCGGCGTCAACGATTTAACGCCTGACAGTCGCGGCAATCTCTATTTTACCGATCAGGGCCAGACCGGGCTGCACGATGCCAGCGGACGCGTCTATCGGCTCAGTCCGGATGGCCGGCTGGACCTGCTGCTGGATAACTGCCCGAGCCCGAACGGCCTGGTGCTGTCGCCGGATGAGAAAATCCTCTACGTGGCGATGACGCGCGGCAACTGCGTGTGGCGCGTGCCGCTGCTGGCGGATGGTTCGGTGAGCAAAGTTGGACTGTTCTTTACCTCGCACGGACCCAGCGGGCCGGACGGGCTGACCATCAATCAGCGCGGTGAACTGCTGATCGCCAATCCCGGCCTGGGGCGCGTCTGGCGTCTTAACGATCTGGCTGAACCGGAAGAGATTCTGCTCAGTCCGCTGGGTCGCTCCACCACCAACCTGTGCTTCGGCGGGGCCGACCTTAATCAGCTGTTTATCACCGAATCGGTCAGCGGCAGCATCCTGACCTGCACCCAGAACACGCCAGGCCGCGCGTTGCCGGCCATCGATACCTCGTTTCTCTGACTACAACTCTGCGTCATCCGAACGCACCGGAGATTACTATGACCCTGCACTCAACATCCAGCCCTGCGCCGGCTCAGCCGGCTGCGGTGCCACCCCGCCATGAAACGCTCAGCGAACAGGATTTCCAGGACAGTGAGCAGGCGGCCGCCAAAGCCTTTCGTCGCATTCTGCCGTTTATCTTTATCTGTTACGTGGTCAGCTACCTTGACCGCACCAACGTCAGCTTCGCCGCGCTGGGCATGAACGCCGATCTCGGCATCACCGCCGAACAGTTTGGCTTCGGCGCGGGCATGTTTTTTATCGGCTATTTCCTGTTTGAAATTCCCAGCAACCTGATCATGCAAAAAGTGGGCGCGCGCATCTGGATCGCGCGCATCATGATTTCGTGGGGGTTGATTTCGATGGCGACCGCGTTCATCAGCGGCCCCGTCAGCTTTGCCATTGCGCGCTTCTGTCTCGGCGTAGCAGAGGCCGGCTTTACCCCCGGCATCTATCTGTTCTTTACCTACTGGTTCCCCGGCAGCTGGCGCGCCAAAATCACCGCCGCGTTCCTGGTCGGCATTCCGGTGGCCAATATCATCGGCTCACCGATTTCCGGCGCGCTGATGCAGATCACCGGCCATGAGCATATCCGTAACTGGCAGTGGCTGCTGTTGATTGAAGGCTTACCGGCGGTGATCCTCGGCGTCATGTGCCTGTTTGTGCTGAGCGACCGGCCGGAGAAAGCGCGCTGGCTGGCGCCGCGTGAACAGCAGCTGCTGAGCCGGCGGCTGGCTGATGAGCAGCAGCAAATCGCGGCAACGCACGGTTCCCAGATGCGCGACGCGCTGCGCAATCCGCTGCTGTATCTGCTGGCGTTTATTAACTTTTGCGGCATTGTGGGTTCGATCGGCGTGGGACTGTGGATGCCGCAGATCATCAAACAGCTCGGCGTGAGCCATACGGCAACCGGCTTTCTTGCCGCGCTGCCCTATGTCTGCGGTGCCGTGAGCATGCTGTTGTGGGCGCGCCGCGCTAATGCATCAGCGCACCGTATTCGCTGGATCAGCGGCGCGCTGGTGATCGCCGCCTTAGCCCTGATGTGCAGCGCGCTGAGCGATGCGCCGGTGATCAAAATGCTGGCACTGTGCTGCACCGTCAGCGGTATTCTGGCGTTTCAGGCCTCGTTCTGGGCGCTGCCTTCCGGCTTTTTGACCGGCAATGCCGCGGCAGGCGGCTTAGCTATGATTGTCTCGATTGGTAATCTCGGCGGCTTCTTCGGCCCGTCGCTGATCGGCTATGTGCGTCAGTCTTCCGGCGGCTTTATGTGGGCGCTGCTGGCGGTGGCGGCAGTCCTGATGATTGGCGCACTGGCGGTCGCCATGGTGAAAGATCCGTGGCGCCAGCGCAGCGCTGAGCAGAGATAATAACGCCGCGTTTCCCGGTGTGCCTGTGGCGCATCGGGAAACGGATGTTTTAGAGGATGAAAGCAGGATAACGTCAGACGTGATGAGCCAGATGCGTGCCCTCCCTGGCACAGGCTCATGAGATTATTTCCCGGTGCTGGCCACCGGCTGTTCCGCTTCAACGTGCAGCTTTTTGCTGCGTCCCATCAGCAATACCGCAATGCCGCCCGCCGCGCACAGCAGCGCCAGAGGAATCATCGCCATCGCATGGCTGCCGGTTTTCTCATTAATGATGCCGTAAACGTTCACCATCAGTCCGCCACCAATCAGGTTGGCCATCGCGCCGATAGCAGCCAGACCGGCCGCTGCGGTGGTTGAGGACATCCAGCCCGAGGCCAGCGCCCAGAACGGCCCTTTCATCGAGTAAGCACCAATCAGCACCAGTGACAGAATCACCACGCTGCCCGCCAGCGTATCGGTCAGGAACGCCGCCAGCAGTCCACCGGCAATCAGGAACAGCGTCAGCGCGGTGTGCCAGCGACGCTCACCGCTGCGGTCAGAGCTGCGGCCCCAGACAATCATCAGAATCGATGCCAGACCGTACGGGATCGCATTCATCAAACCGGTGGTGAAGTTATCCAGGCCAAATGATTTCAGCAGCTGCGGTGACCAGACGCTCAGCGTCGAACCCGCTGCCGACGCGCCGGCGTAAATCAGCGCCATCACCCAGATATGCTTGTGGCGCAGCAGCTGCCACAGGGTGATATGACCAATCGCTTTGCGCTGGGCATTCTCTTCAGCCAGTTTGCCGCTCAGCCAGTTGCGCTGTTCGCTGGTCAGCCAGTGGGCATTTTCCGGACGGTTACTGAGCAGGAAGAAAGCCAGCACGCCCAGCACAATCGCCGGGAATCCTTCGATGATAAACAGCCAGTGCCAGCCGCGCAGGCCGAACCAGCCGTCCATCGTCAGGATTGCGCCCGAGATCGGCGAGCCAATAAAGTTGGCTGCTGGGATCGCCACCATAAAGGTCGCAATCACGCGCGCGCGATATTTCGCCGGAATCCAGTAAGTCAGATAAAGGATCACGCCGGGAAAGAAGCCGGCTTCGGCGGCGCCCAATAGAAAGCGCAGCACGTACAGCATTTCCGCACTGCTGACGAACGCGGTGCACACCGAGACAATGCCCCAGGTCACCATGATGCGCGAAATCCAGATTTTGGCGCCAATCTTCTGCATCGCGAGGTTGCTTGGCACCTCAAACAGAAAATAGCCAACAAAAAACAGGCTGCTTGCCAGGCCAAACACCGCTTTGCTCAGCCCGAGATCTTCATTCATTTGCAGGGACGCCATGCCGATGTTGCCGCGATCGATAATGGCGATCAGATAGCAGACGATCAGAAACGGCAGAATGCGCCAGATGACGCGTTTTACGGTCTGCTGCTCAATATCGAGCACAGCGGCCGCGCGGGTTATCTTGTCAGACATAGAGTTCCTCACAGAGTCATGGCTTAACGCAAATCGGCCAGAGTTGTTGTTTTACTCTGTACAACATGTGTGTACATAGTAAAACCATTATGTTTGGCCGCGCGACCCTGCGCAGAAAAATGTGTCCGGGCTGCGTGATTTGTCACAAAAAGGTAGCCAGTTGATTATGGATATGTGATGCAGTTGTCAGTTTCTGCTGCAGCACGGGAAAATACCAGCATTCATTCCGTCAGGCGACAGTGGAATTACTTTGCAACATCTTGCCGTTTACCCGCGGCGTCATTCTGCGGTATACCCATTGCCTCACCGCGTAACGCGCTTATCAGGATGCAAAAATGTTCGTAAAGCACTATGACGTAGATGAAAGCCATATCGATTTTCAGGGCGTGGTCGACGGGCTGTACTACCCGTTTTACATGGAGTGGACGCGCCACGCTTACATGCGCGAGGCGCTGGGTATCGACATTGAAGAAGAGTTCAGTCAGGGCAAGATTTACATGGTGCTGGAGTACACGCTGCGCTTCCGCAAGAGCCTGGTGAAAGGCGATAAGGTGGAAGTCACCTGCGCGCTGGAGCAGAATGAGAAGCGCAATCGCGTGAACTTCGTGCAGCAAATCAAGGTCGACGGCGTGGTGTATGCCGAGGCCACGTTTGTCGCCACCTGCCTCGCCAATGGGCGCCCGTCAATGCCGGAAGCGGTAACGCGCGCGCTCGGTCTGTAACGTTACAAAGTATGTGGCAGCAGCCTGCTTTATGCCTGCTGCCACTCTGCAATCAGCGTCTCCACCAGCTGTGCCGCCGGCAGCGCGCGCACCCGCGCCACGCCCTGACCGGCCCACTGGGCACCGAAGCCGTCCTCGCCGTGCGCAGCCGCCGCTGCCGCCAGGGCTTTTCCCAGCGCATAGGTCAGCGGATAGTCGGGAATCTCCTCCGGCGTTGCGTCATGGCACAATTCACAAAATGCGTTGCGCACGCAGCGCGCCTGACGCCCGGAGATCGCCGCCGTCATTACCGTGCCACGCTCGCCAGCTGCCAGCAGCGCGCGACGATAGGCCACACTGGCCGCCGATTCGGGACACAGCACAAACGCCGTACCGAGCTGAACGCCGCTGGCACCCAGTTTCATCATCGTCGCGGTGCCGGCACCGTCCATCACGCCGCCCGCTGCCACCACCGGCAGCGCGGTGTGCTGACGAATCGCCTGCACCAGCGCAACGGTCGAAAGCTGCTGGTCTGGCGCGCCCGGATCAAAATGGCCGCGATGGCCACCGGCTTCATAGCCCTGCGCCACAATGATATCGATACCGCTGCGCGCAACTGCCCGCGCTTCCTGCGGACTGGTGGCGGTCGCCAGCGTGACAATGTCACGTTGTTTAAGCCGGGCGATGGCCGTGGCATCGGGAATGCCGAAATGGAAACTGACCGCCGCCGGCCGCGCCTGCTCCAGCACCGTCAGCATCGCCTCATTGTGCAAAAAGCTTTGATAGATCTCCGTTAATGCTGGCGGCAGCGCCGTCTGGTACTGCGTAAACTGCGGACTGAACCGGCTGATCCACGCAGCCTCGCGCGCGGCATCCCGCCTTGCCGGCGCGTGACAAAATACGTTGACGTTGATCGGGGCACGCGTCAGTGCCTGGGTGTGGGCAATCATTTCTGCCGCCTGCTGCGGCGTCACCGCGCCAACGCTAATCGATCCCAGCGCCCCGGCATTGGATACCGCTGCGGCCAGCTGCGGCGTAGCGACACCGGCCATCGGTGCCTGAATCAGCGGATACTGCAGTTTTAACAGCTGGCACAGCGCGGTCGTCATGGTGGTTTTTCTCCAGGCCGTCATCGGGCGTTAATTGCGTCACGTCTCGGGCATTAACATACATTTAACATGCATCTTTTAACAAGTCCGCTGGGCACTTTTCTTACCCGCACGCGCGGCGTTGATCACTTTTTTCTCACATTTTTAACGCCACGGTCGATAATCAAAGTTGCATAGCAAAATCAGCTTTCAGCTTGCGCTGTAACAACATCAGGCAGGTAACACCATTACACACCCCACCTGCGCACATCGGTGCGCAGCGAGACAGCAGCCTGTGCCTGTGGCACGGCTGTAATGGACAACCGGGGAAATCATGCGGTGCCGTCCACTGGACGCGCCGAATGCGTTAGCACGCGCGCATCTGCGCCTGCATTTCGTTCAACAGCATACCAAGCGCCTGAGGTCTCTCATGTTCGGGGTGAAAAAATCGAGCCTTTCTCTGCCATTTGCCAAAAGTGGCGACGTTGCTAAGGATATTGAAGCGATAAAGCAGCATGTTGCGTGGATTGAGTTTTCACCGGCCGGTGAAATCCTCAGCGCCAATGCACAATTTTTACAGGTCACCGGCTATCAGCTGCATGAAATTCAGGGACAGCATCACCGGATTTTCTGCAGCCCTGCTTATAGCCAGTCTTCCGACTATTACGCCTTCTGGCAAACGCTGGCCGCCGGCGAATCGGTGAACGGCATTTTTGAGCGTTTCAACAAGCAGCATCAGCGCTTCTGGCTCAGCGCGACCTATTTTCCGGTGAGCGATGAGCGCGGCAAAGTGTACAAAGTGATCAAGGTCGCCAGCGACATCACCGCCCGCCATCAGGAGCTGGAACATAAAGAGGCGGTGATAACGGCGCTGGACCGTTCGATGGCGGTGATTGAATTCACGCCGGACGGTCACATCATTACCGCCAACGCCAACTTCCTCACTCACATGGGCTATACCCTGCCAGCCATCGCCGGCCAGCATCATCGCCTGTTCTGCTTCGACAATTTTTACCGCGAGAATCCGGACTTCTGGCGCAAAATCGGCAACGGTCAGCATTTTGTCGGTCGCTTTGAGCGTAAGACCGCCAGCGGCGAGCGCATCTGGCTGGAGGCGAGCTACAACCCGGTGTTTGACGGCGACGGTAAGGTCTACAAAGTGATTAAGATCGCCTCGGATATCACCGCGCGCGTTGAAGCGGCGAAGCGCGTGGCGGATATCGCACTGACCACCTCTGAGCAGACCTCACAAATTACCGATAACGCCAATGAAGTGCTGGATGAAACGGTGCGTAACTCCGGACTGGTGGCGCAGCAGGTGAATGCCGCCGCCGAAATTGGCGCGCAGCTCACCGCCTCGGCCAGGAGCATCAGCGACGTGGTGGAAACCATCAACCTGATTGCCTCACAGACCAACATTCTGGCACTGAATGCCGCCATCGAATCGGCACGCGCTGGCGAGGCCGGACGTGGCTTCAGCGTGGTGGCAGGTGAAGTGCGCCGCCTGGCGGCCTCGACCGCCAGCGCCACCAAACAGATATCAGTGGTCGTGGAGCAAAATGCCGACCTGATCCAGCAGATGTATCAGCAGCTGGATGAGGTCAGGCAATTTGTGGTGACCGAACAGGAGAAGATCAGCGTGCTGTCGCGCAGCCTGCGGGAAATCAACAGTGGCGTACACGAGTTTGTGAACGTCATTCACCGGCTGGATGTGTGACAGCGTACGCGGGAGCGCTGGCTCCCGCGCGATTACAGCCCGCTGCCCGCCTGCGGCGCGGGCTGCCGCTTCCACTTCAGCGCGTTACGCAGCGCCGGTTCGGCATATTTACTGATCAGCCAGGCAACGTAATACAGTACGCTGGCCACCACCACCGGCAGCATCGTCATCACCGCCTCATTTTTGATATAGCCATTAAGCTTAATCAATATCGCGATCATTAAATTTTCATGAATCAGATACAGGGCGTAACTGACAAATCCGATGGCGGTGAAAAAGCGCAGGGAAAGCCAGCGCTCAATCTGTCTGGAATAAAAGCTGGCGATAAAAAACAGCATTACCAGTAGCAGCGGTATCACGGCGACCACGCCGCTGTTTTTAACGTAGTAGCTGAAATTAATCAGCAAGGCCAGCGCGGTCAGTGCGTAGTGATAACGTTTATCGCGCCCGTGCAGACGTTCATAAACCAGACAGCCGACCATAAACCAGGCGTAGTGAATAAAACCGAATTTTGAAATAACATCGATTAATAATGGATGGCCGAGTGATTTCAATACCGATGAAGCGGAAAGTAATAACATCGGCACAATCAGCGCCGGCAGACAATATTTACGTCCGAGGGTGAAATAAACCGCGCCAATAATCAGATAAAACAGCGCTTCAACATAGAGAGACCAGAACGATCCGGCCATGGAGCGGAATTCAATGCCGGTGAGCTGCGTCAGCGTCTCAGGATTAATAAATATCAGACCGGGCAGCAGGTTGCGGCTTTCCGGTGTCATCAGCGACCACTCCGGAAAAAAGCCGCCGGCAACGTACAGCAGCAGACTGGCTATCAGCATCGCCGGAAACAGACGCAGCCAGCGTTTTTTGAGAAAGCTGAGGTAGCCGGATGATTTATCCAGCGTCATAAATATGACAAAGCCGGAGATCATAAAAAACAACTGCACGCCGACCCAGCCAAATGCCAGCAGCGGAATATGCTGGGTAGTGGCGGCATACGGCAACAGTTCGGGCCAGCGAGCATAGGCGTGATAAGCAATCACCAGCAGGATCGCTAATCCGCGCATGCCATCAAGATGCGTGATACGTGGTTGCATAAGTGGTCTCTGGAAAGAGGAGCAGATGGGTTTCAGCAAATTAGCACTGACAAAGATTTACACTCAACAAGAATAGTCCTGGATAACGCATCATCATTTAATCAGGAAATTCTTCAGGTCCTGAACGTTAAATCACGCTCTGATAAATTATGGCTGTAATATATTTATCGTCATCAGCATGAAATAAACACTAAGCTATTAACGCAACGGGGAAAGTTTACCGGCATTCGCCGTATTGCACTGGCGGAAACGCAGCGGCAGGGCCTTTTATTAACACACTTTATGCAGATCTGATTACACCACGGCATCGTCGGGCTTCTGGCCGAATATGCGATCTGTTTTTGCCGCTCCGCTCACGCTTTTTTTACTTTTTCGCCCAGGTTCGGCGCAGTCATGCCGATACTCATAACGTACTTATGAAATATCATTTTACTGGTTTGTGATAAGTCTATGATGGCGAAACGTTCACTGATGGATTTCCCGACCGATGGTCGGATGCGCGGACTGATGCGCCAGCCGATGCTGCTGATGGTGCTGCTGATTTTTCTCTCCTTTATGGTGGCGCTGGTGACGCTGTGCTTTATCGCCAGCGATCTCAACCAGCAGGAGGCGCGGCAAAACCGCCTGCTGCTGGAGAAGGCGTTGCAGACGCGTCAGGAAGTGATGCATTTTCACCTCTCCGATAATGCAGAATGGGGCGAAGCCTACCAAAACCTGCACCGCACGTTGAATACTGACTGGGCGTGGACGCGGCAGAATCTGGGTGAGTCGCTGTTCCAGACCTTTGCCTACGAGGGCGTGTTTGTCATCGCGCCGCGCGGCGACACGGTTTACAGCGTGATCGACGGTCAGCTGCAGCAACGCGATTTCACCGGCTGGCTCGGTCGCCAGCAACTGCCCGCGCTGCGTCAGCAGTTACAGCACAATGACGGTAAGGCGCTGTCGCGCTTTGTGGTGGTAAATCAGCAGTTAGTGCTGCTGTGCGCGGCATGGATCACCACCGGTGGCGATAACAGCGTGCCGCAGGTGCCCGGTGCGCCATCGCTGATGATCTTTGCCGATCGCCTGACGCCGCAAAAATTACAGCAGCTGGGGCACGAGTACGGCATCAACGCGCTGCGGGTGGAATTCGCTGTACCCCGCGCGCCAGTGGCGGAAAGCCTGCGCCTCGCCGCCGACGGCCATGACGCCACGCTGCGCTGGACCAGCAGCAACCCCGGCGGTAAATTGCTGACCGCCCTGCTGCCGCTGCTGGTGATCGCCATGCTGATCACCCTGTATGGTGCCATCATGCTGATGCGCAACGCGCTGCGTAAAGCGCAGCTCAATGATGAAAATACGCTGCTGCTGGCGCAAAGCCAGCGGGCGCTCAGCGCCAGCGAACGCCGCTTCCGTGATATCGCCGAAATTACCACCGACTGGATTTGGGAGATGGACGAACAGCTGCGCTTCAGCTGGGTTTCCGGCCGTTTCCCGGTAGTGACCGGGTTTACCAGCGAGGAGTGGCTGCAGCGCACGCTACTGGATTTCCTGCTGTGCGATGAGCACCAGCGCGCCCGGCTTTTGCAGCTGGCAGACTCGGGCGGTCAGCTCACGCTGAACGGCTGCCGCTATCTCTCCGCCCAGCATCAGCCGCGCTACTGCAATCTGACCCTCAAGCGCGTCAGCCTGGCGCACGGCGTCAGCGGCTTTCGCGGCAGCGCCAGCGACGTAACGCTGGAAGTTGAAGCGCAGGCACGCGCGCACTATCTGTCGCACTTCGATGAACTGACCGGACTGGCCAACCGCGTGCAGATGCGCGAATTCCTCACGGGGCAGCTGAGCCTGCCACTGCCGGCGCAGCCGCTGCTGGCGATGATCATGATCGACCTGGATAAATTCAAACCGGTCAATGATCTCTACGGTCATGCAGCGGGCGATCAGGTGCTGCATGCGGTATCAGATCGTATCCGGCGCACGCTCAACGGCAATGGCCTGGTGGCGCGGCTCGGCGGCGATGAGTTTGTGGTGATTCTGCCGGAGGCGGGCAGCCGCGAGCAGGTCGACGCGCTGTGTCAGCAGCTCATCGCCCAGCTCAATCTGCCGTTTCCGGTGTACGACAACGACATCCACATCGGCGGCAGTCTCGGCATCGCGCTGGCACCACAGGATGCCGACAACGCCAGCGATCTGCTGCGCTTTGCCGACATCGCGCTGTATAAAGCGAAAAACAGCGGCCGCAACCAGTGGATATTTTTCGACCGTGACATGGAAGAGAAAATTGTGCAGCGGCGCGAAATGGAGCATGAGCTGCGCGCAGCGCTGCAGGAGAACCAGCTGCGGCTGGTCTATCAGACGCGCTATGACCTGATCGCGCAGCGCATCAGCGCGGTCGAGGCGCTGGTACGCTGGCAGCATCCGCGGCTGGGCTTACTGATGCCCGATCAGTTTATTCCGCTGGCCGAAGAGACCGGCCTGATCAGCGCGCTGAGCGACTGGGTGCTGCTCAATGCCTGCGAGGACATCGCCCGTTACCGGCCGGAAATGGCGGTTTCAGTGAATATTTCCGCCAGCGAATTGCAGGATAGCGCCTTAGCCGAACGCATCACCCGGGTGCTGCAGCTCAGCGGTCTGCCGAGCCAGCGGCTGGAAATTGAAGTCACGGAAAACGCGCTGCTGAGCGATCCGGACAAAACCCTGGCGGTGATGCAGGCGGTGAAAGCGCTGGGGGTGAGATTTCTGATTGATGATTTTGGCACCGGCTATGCGTCGCTGTGCTACCTGCGTGCCTTCCCGTTCGATGGCATCAAAATCGATAAATCCTTTATTTTTCCGCTGGCCGATTCGCCCCAGGCGCGCCAGGTGGTGGAAAACATGATTGGACTCGGCAAAGCCTATTCCCTGTCGGTAACCGCGGAAGGCGTGGAAACGCCGGTGCAGATGTCGCAGCTGCAGGAGCTGGCGTGCGATGCCATTCAGGGTTACTACATCGGACGACCGCTGCCGCTGCCGCAAATCTCGACCGAGCCGCCGCAGAGTGAACCGGCGCTGCACATGAATATTTAATAAAAGGTGGCGATCCCTCGCCAGAGGTGATTACAGCGACTGGTGCGCGGTTTCTTTGGCTTTCCATAAGGCAAACAAAGTAATCGCCAGCGCCAGCGTCACATACAGTGACACCCACAGCGTGCTGCCCAGCTCTTTGTACAGCGAGGTAATGATCAGCGGGGCAAAACCGCCGCCGATGATGCCGGCCAGCGTATAGGCCAGTGACGAACCGGCATAGCGCACGTGGCTCGGGAACTGCTCGGTGACAAACGCCGCCTGCGGACCGTACATCACGGCGTGAATCAGCAGGCCAATCACCACCGCCAGCACAATCAGCCACGGCTGGGTGCTGTCGAGCAGGACAAAAAACACAAACGACCAGACAATAGCCAGCAGCGCGCCGGCAATGTACACCGGACGGCGGCCCAGGCGGTCGGACAGCGCGCCAAACAGCGGCACCGTCAACGCGTTGCCAATCGCGCCGACCATCGTCGCCATCAGCGCCAGCGGACGCGGCAGCTGTAACACGGTGGTGACGTATGTCAGGGTGAACACCACCACCAGCGCGTACAGCACATCAGAGCCGATGCGCGAGCCGCCGGCGATCAGCAGTTCACGTGGATAGTGCAGGAACACCTCTTTCAGCGGCGTGTGGCTGGTTTTCTCTGCCTGCTGCATCGCCACGAAAGTCGGGGTTTCTTCCACGCCGCGCCGCAGCCACAGGCCAAACATCACCAGCAGCAGACTGAGCAGGAACGGGATGCGCCAGCCCCACTCCTGAAACTGCTCGCCGCTGAGTGACAACGTCACTAAAGTGATAAAGCCGGTGCCAATCAGTGTGCCGCAGGAAGGCCCGACCTGGGCGAACGAGGCGTTACGCCCGCGCTTACTGGCTTCGCCGTGCTCCATGGAGAGCAACACCGCGCCGGCCCATTCGCCGCCCAGCGCGATGCCCTGCACAAAGCGCAGCGCCACCAGCAGAATCGGACTCCAGATGCCCCACAGCGCATAACCGGGCAGCATGCCCATCAGCGCCGTGGTCACGCCCATGATCACCAGCGTGGTGATCAAGACCGCCTTGCGCCCGGCAACATCCCCGAGATGGCCAAAGATAAAACCACCCACCGGACGTGATACATAACCGACCGCGTAAGTTGAAAACGCCAGAATGGTGCCGACCAGCGGGTCGAAGCTGGGGAAAAACACATGGTTAAATACCAGCGCCGCCATGATGTTGTAAACGGTAAAGTCGTACCACTCCAGCGCGGTGCCGATGGAGCTGGCCGCGGCAAGACGGCCGGTGTGGGTTTTCCCTGCTGCGGCACGCGCGGCGTGCGGCAGAGTTGAATCAGTATTCGCCATGAGCCATCTCCTGTTTAGTGAGCTGCCAGCTAAGCGCATAAAATTCAGCGCGGGCATTGAGCGCGTGTGCCGCGGCGGCCGCCAGTGTCTGGCAGGCATCGGCGCACGAACAGCTGAGCAGCAGCATCGGCTGCATGGCGCGCTGCGCCCGATCTTCCTGTGGCAGCGGCGTGCTCAGCGTGGTGTCCGGCGTGAGTAAGCGCGAGGCGATATAGCCCGGCACCGTGGCAACCTGCTGCTGCCAGGCGTTGAGCGTTGCAGTTTCAATGCCAGCCTGTAGCGTCAGCACCGCAAGGTGGCTGCCGCTGCCCTGACCGTGCTGCTGAGTGATGGCGCACACGCGGCGCATCGGTTTGATCATCCGCTCCAGGTTTTTTACCGACCACGGCGTCTGGCGCGTGAAGGCGGCGTAGTAATCGGCGCTGGTGAAGGTTTCCAGCGAGCGGGTTTCATACAGTCCGAGGTACTTGCGTTCAGCATCCAGCGCCTGATAGCGCGTGCCGCTGAGAAAGCCGTCAATGGCAACGCGCTCGGCGACATGTTCATGGTCATACCATTGATTGAAATCAGCTTCGTTTTCAGCGGCGACGTTGGTGGCGACGAACAGCATGCCGTGAGGATGTGTCATTTTCAGAGACTCCGTTGCAGGATGGATTCAAGCGCCAGCGCCCAGCTAAGCAGCGCGGCATCGTGGCCATGAGTGGCGGCCAGCATCAGACCCACCGGCGCACTGCCGGGCTGATGACAAGGCAGGGAGATGGCGCAGCCGTCCAGCATGTTGATCACGCTGGTGTTGCGCAGCATCAGCAGGTTGACCTGGCGATAACGCTCCGCGTCGTCGAGTTCGGCGATGGTCGGCGCAATCAGCGGCACGGTGGGCAGCAGCAGACCATCGAACGGTGCCACCGCCTGCTCCACCCGCTGCCGCCAGTCGGCGCGCTGCTGATACAACAGTTGTGCGTCGGCCTCATTCAGTAACGCGCCGCGCTCAATGCGCATCCGCACCTGCGGGTCATAACCCGCCGCGTGCGACTGCAGCAGCGACTGATGCCACTGCCAGGCTTCCCAGGCGGTGATGCCGCCACGGGCGTTCATGGTTTCCAGTTCCGCCAGTTCAGACAGCGGCAGCTCGGTGAGCGTGGCACCTTGCGCGCGCAGCTGTGCCAGCGCGTGGTGCCACGCCTGGCTGACCGCGAGATCCAGCCCGTCCAGCACCCGGGTCTGTGGAATCGCAAAGTGCGCCCTCGTGATATCACGCTCTGTCAGCTGCAAAGGCCGATCGGCGATGACGCTGTCGAGCAGCCAGCAGCTGCGCACGTCATGGGCAATTACGCCAATACTGTCGAGTGCCGCCGATAACGGTAGCGTGCCGGCCTGATTGATGCGGCTGGCGCTGGGTTTGAAGCCGGTCAGCCCACACAGCGCCGCCGGTATCCGCACCGAGCCGCCGGTGTCCGTGCCGACCGCCGCGAGGCACATGCCGTCGGCCACCGCCACCGCCGCGCCGGATGAAGAACCGCCGGGAATGCGTTTTTCGCCGCGCTGCCATGGGTTAGCTGGCGTGCCGTAGTGCGGATTGATACCGAGCCCGGAAAAAGCGAACTCGGTCATGTTGGTTTTGCCGATGATAGCGGCACCGGCCTGTTTCAGTTGCTGCACGATATGCGCGTCGCGCGCGGCGGGCGGCGCATCCGCCAGCACGCGCGAGCCAGCGCAGGTGGGTTCGCCCGCCACATCAAACAGGTCTTTGATGCTGATTGGTAGTCCGTCAATCGGGCTGCGCGGCTGCTGCTGTTGCCAGCGCGCATCAGCCTGCTGCGCCTGCTGAACGGCGCTGTTGGCGTAGGTCCGCGTAAACACGCGTGCGCCTTCGCCCGATGGCTGCTCAGCGGCGCGTAGTGCCTGTTGCGTCGCGGCGCTTGCGGTGAGGTCTCCGGCGCGCAGTTGCTGGCTCGCCTGCCATAAGGTGGTCATACGCGTCTCCTCAGGCAATCACCGGCAGCGTGCCGGTGACATAGTGGTGTTCCAGCGTGCGATTCAACAGCGGATCGTGCAGCGCCATGCGGAACTCGCTGGCCGGACGGATGCCGCCAATCGCGCTCAACGTGCCGCATGACATCGCAAAGCCTTCACTGACCGGGCGATCGCCAAAGTAGCGCGCCAGCAGATCCATCGGCGTGAGCAGAGATGCCAGCGTGCCCTGCTGATAAGTCACCCAGTCGCCGTTGACTTTGATCCACGCGCGCAGCTCCAGCCGATCCCAGTGCGGCTCAACCTCTGCCATACGCCACGCATGACCGGCGACCGGCTTAACGCAGGCCTGCTTCGACAGTGCCACGCTGAAGGTTTCCAGGTGACGGTCGGTGTGATCGGAAATCAGCGACACCCAGTATTCGCCGCGATGGAAAAACACAAACGGCTCGGCTTCGCCGGAGGTTTGCTCGCCCACCACTTCCAGCGGGCTGTGCTGCGCCAGCTGCTGGGTGGCTACGCGATAAAACAGCGGGAATGCACCAGGTGCGGGCACGCCCAGCGCCTCCAGCTCCCTGATATGGTGCAGCACCGCCGCCTGGTCGCGGCCAACCCATCCGGCAATGACCAGCTGCTTAATGTCGACATCCAGCACCGGGGCGGCTTGTGAGTCGGTTGTAAAGCGTAAATGCATGCGATGATCTCCTGATGAAAAATGCGTGTGAAATTTCACTGCAATTTCAAGATAGCCATTTTCATGCCAGGTTTTTGTGTAAGATGTCTCAGTACCCCAATAAGGATCTGCGTGATGAGTGATTCAATTGCTGAAAATGTGAAGTCACAGGCCGGACAAAAAAGCGTTTCATTGAATGAACAGGCCTATCTGGCGTTCAGGCATCGCCTGATTACGCTGCGCTATAAGCCAGGTGAATATCTCAATACCGCGCAGGTGATGGAGGATCTGGCAATGGGCCGCACGCCGGTTAACCAGGCGGTACACCGGCTGGCGACCGAAGGGTTACTGCAGATTATCCCGCGTAAAGGGGTGATGGTGGCACCGCTGTCGATTGACGATGCGCTGGAGCTGATTGAAGTGCGGCTGGTAAATGAAGCGCTGTGCCTGCGGCTGGCGACGCAGCGCGTGAATCCGGCGCAGATTGCCCAGCTACAGGCGCTGAATCAGCGCATCGCCGCCGCCAGCGTGGCGCGCGATCGTGAGCAGATGATGCTGCTGGACCGCGAGTTTCATCAGGTGCTGGCTGACATCGCCGGCAACGGTCGTCTGTCAGATATTCTCAGCATCATCCATGCCCAGGCGCAGCGCTTCTGGGCAACCACGCTGTCGAGCGCGCAGCACATGCAGGAGGTGATCGCCGAGCATGACGCAATCATTGCGGCGCTGGCGCAGGGTGACGTAACACGGGCAGAAGACGCCGCGCGCGTGCACATCTATTCGTTCAAGCAGGCGCTGCTGAACGCCTGATTTCAGCCAGGGTAAAACGGGCCGGGACCAACGGATTCACGCATAATCAGCTCGCCGGCAAAGGTTTTGCGGTTACGCATTTCGCCGCCGTCGAGCATCGACACCAGGCGTTCAATGGTCTCCTCGATCATGCCGGTCACCGGCATGCGCACGCTGGCCAGCGCCGGAATGGTATAGGGCGCCAGCGGAATATCGTCGAAACCCAGCACCGCCACCTGCTGCGGCACGCGGATGTTATGCGCCGCCAGCGCTTTCAGCGCGCCCACCGCCATCTCATCGTTACTGGCGACCAGCGCGCTGAACGGTTTACCACGCGCCAGCAGCGTTTCCACTGCCGCCGCCCCGTGCTGCGCCTGCCATTTTCCCTCCACCACCAGTGCGTCATCCGCCACCAGCTGATGCTGCGCCAGTGCCGCGTGATAACCCGCCAGCCGCTCGCGCCCGGTCGGCGAGTCGAGCGATCCGGTGATAAAAGCGATATCGCGATGGCCGAGTGCAATCAGCTGCGCCACCGCCTCGGCGCTGGTGCGCTGCTGATCGGAGTAGATGCAGTAACTGTCGTGCTGACGCAGCCGCCGGTTGATTACCAGAATCGGATGGCGGTGCTGGGCAATGATGCTGTCCATTTCATCAATGGTGAGAAAACGCGGATAGATGATCACGCCATCGCAGCGCAGATCGAGCAGAAACTGAATCGCCGCACGCTCCTCTTCGGCGCTGTGTTTGCCGTCCACCAGCAGTAGCTGACGGCCCTGCTGCTCAAGAATACGCGCCGAATGCTGCATCATTTCACTGAAATAGCTGCCGGTATACAGCGTGTTGGTGATCACCAGGCCAATGGTCTGGCTGGATTTTGTCGCCAGATTGCGCGCCAGCAAATTCGGCCGGAAGCCGGTCTCGGCAATCGCCTGGTACACCCGATCGCGCTTCTCCTGGCTGACGTAGCCGTTACCGGACAACACGCGCGACACCGTCGCTTTTGACACGCCGGCCTTTTTTGCCACCTCAAGTATGGTTGCCATGCTTCACTCTGCTTCGCTGCTCATCGCCTCAGTGTACCTAAGCGATGAATAAGACGGGGAATTTTCTTGTCGCCCTGCGCCTGCGGGTGAAGATCCCGCCGCACGCCAGCCGATCAACATCACAAAATTAAAACGAAGATAGCGATATTTCTTGTCTGAATGAATGCGTCTGTTCATGATTTTGTGAAACCGGTTTCTCATGAACACATAACAGCCAGACGAAACCGACGTTTCCTCTACCCTACAATCAGAGACAAACATTCATGGCGACCAACTACGCTGACGCCGCACGAGCCATTGTGGCCTCGCTCGGCGGATTAGAGAATATTGAAGCCGTTACCCACTGCATGACACGCCTGCGCTTCGTGGTGAAAGACAGCGCGCGCGTCGACAACGCCACACTGAAAGCCATTCCCGGCGTGATGGGCGTGGTGCACACCGACAGTCAGTGTCAGGTGATCATCGGCAACAACGTTAATCTCGCCTTTCAGGAAGTGATGAAACTCGGCACGCCGGGCAACAGCGGCAGCGCGCCGGTGAAACGGAAAATCACGCTGCGCAGTATCGGCGCGGGCATTCTCGATGCGCTGGTCGGCACCATGTCACCGCTGATCCCGGCGATCATTGGCGGATCGATGGTGAAACTGCTGGCGATGATGCTGGAGATGAGCGGCGTGCTGCCCAAAGGCTCGTCGACGCTGATCATCCTGAATGTGATTGGTGATGGCGCCTTCTTCTTCCTGCCGGTGATGGTGGCGGCTTCGGCAGCGCTGAAATTTAAAACCAATATGTCGCTGGCGATTGCCATTGCCGGCGTGCTGGTGCATCCCAATTTTATCGACCTGATGGCCAAAGCGGCGCAGGGTCAGGTGGTGGAATTCGCCTCAGTGCCGGTCACCGCGGTGAAATACACCTACACGGTGATCCCCGCGCTGGTGATGACGTGGATTCTGTCGCACATCGAATACTGGGTCGATCGCTTTACCCCGGCGGTAACCAAAAACTTCCTTAAACCGATGCTGATTGTGCTGATTGCAGCCCCCATCGCCATCGTCTTTATTGGCCCGCTCGGTATCTGGATAGGTAGCGGTATTTCGGCGCTGGTGTATACCATTCACGGTTATCTCGGCTGGCTGTCGGTGGCGATCATGGGCGGGCTGTGGCCGCTGCTGGTGATGACCGGCATGCATCGCGTGTTTACCCCGACCATTATTCAGACCATCGCTGAGACCGGCAAAGAAGGCATGGTAATGCCGTCGGAAATTGGCGCCAACCTGTCACTGGGCGGCTCATCGCTGGCGGTGGCGTTCAAAACCAAAAATCCGGAACTGCGGCAGACGGCGTTCGCGGCGGCAGCTTCCGCCATCGTCGCCGGCATTTCCGAACCGGCGCTGTACGGCGTGGCGGTGCGCCTGAAGCGCCCGCTGATTGCCAGCCTGATCAGCGGCTTTATCTGTGGTGCGGTGGCCGGCATTGGCGGCCTCGCCAGCCACTCGATGGCCTCACCGGGCCTGTTTACCAGCGTCCAGTTTTTCGATCCCACCAACCCGATGAGCATCGTCTGGGTGGCTGGCGTGATGGTGCTGTCAGTGGTGCTGTCGTTCATTTTGACGCTGATTCTTGGCTTTGAAGATATTCCGGTGACAGAGACCGCGCCGCGCCCCGGCAAGTCGGAAGCGGCAAAGCCGGTCAGCGCGAATTAATAATGGACTGTGATTGAGGTGAGTGATGTCTGAAGTGACATTTCCTGCGGGATTTTTATGGGGCGGCGCGTTAGCCGCCAACCAGTCAGAGGGGAGTTATCGCGCCGGCGGTAAAGGCTTGACCACGGTGGACATGATTCCACACGGCGAGCACCGCATGGCGGTTAAGCTGGGGCTGGAGCCGCGCTATGCGCTGCGCGACGATGAGTTCTATCCGAGCCACGACGCCATCGATTTTTATCACCGCTATAAAGAAGATATCGCCCTGATGGCGGAGATGGGCTTCACGGTGTTTCGCACCTCCATCGCCTGGAGTCGCATTTATCCCAACGGCGATGAACTGACGCCGAACGCGGCAGGTATCGCCTTCTATCGCAGCGTATTTGAAGAGTGCCGCAAATACGGCATCGAACCACTGGTCACGTTGTGTCACTTCGATGTGCCGATGCATCTGGTCACCGAATATGGCTCGTGGCGCAACCGTAAAATGATCGATTTCT